>JAVJOO010000002.1:701604-1403208 GCA_040216735.1 Alphaproteobacteria bacterium
AAGCCGAACCGGATCAACCGGCTCGCGATGTCGAACGTGATGTTCTTTACCCCCGAAGACGCGAAGAACTACTACGACAACTATACCTTCCCGATCGAGATCGATTGGTTCGGCGGGCATCTGCTCAAGTGCTGGATCGCGATGCGCGATCAGGGGCTGTTCTGGCCGTGGTTCGAGCGCACCCGCGCCGGAATCATCCGCCAAGAGCCCTATGTCGACACCGCGATGGTCCATAGCCGCGTCCTATCGATGTTGAAGGCCGGCAACATGTGGCGGCACGCCTACCGCGCGCACTTCTCCTACCCGACCGGCGAGGCCTTGGCCAAGGTCAAACAACCGACGCTGTTGGGCTCGCCGACGTGGGATCCGAACTATCCGCACGGCCAAGCGGCGCACGCCGCCTATCCGCAAACTGCCTGGCTCGACTTGCCGCCTGACATGGGCGATTGGTCGGCCGCTTTCCTCCCGTTCTTCGACCAATGATCTAGCGCCGATGGCGCCGCGGTACTCACGCAAAGGTTGCATCGCTGGGCGCATTCGATCCAAAGTAGCGGTGCGGGTCGGGCAACCGTCCGCGTCTGTGCGGAATCAATTTCGGATCGAAATATGGTGACACCTGGTGCGGGTGGCAGTCCTCTAAGTATTGCCGTGATCGGCGTCGAGAACATGGCCGAATCCCTCGGTTTTTACCGAGGAATCGTCGGCATGGACGTGATCGGCGAAGCGACGCTCCGGGACCTGCGCTTCGCCGGACATTGGCGTATGCCGCCCGAATCGCGGACCCACGCGGTTCTCCTCGAAGCCCGCGGCCTTCCGGTGGGCCGGATCATGCTGTTGAGTTTCGTCGATCCCCGGCGCGAGCGGATACGCGCACGGCGCGAGCGCCGCATGATCGGCCTGATGAACCTCAATTTTTACGTAGCGGATATCAAAGCGGCCTACCGCGACCTGTCGGCCAAGGGGTACGAGTTCTGGTGGCCGCCTAAACAGCACCGGTTGAGCGCTGGGGTCGGCGAAGAAACCGGCGCGCTTCTGGAGGGACCGGACGGCGTGATCGTGAATCTGATTCAGCTCGACACGACCGACGAAACCAAACGGATCGGCGCAATGCGCAAATTTTTTCTCGAAGAGGGGGCGACGCGAACCGGTTTCTCGCCGGTGGTGACCTCCGCGCACGGCGTGCGCGAGCGCGCCCGCGCGATCCCGATCTACCGGGACCTGCTGGGGCTCGACGTTGTGATCGACGAGCCGCTCGGCCCCCATGACGAGCGCACCCACTGGACGTTTCTCCAAGGCAATCATCACTATGGAAAGATTGCCCTCGGTCAGGCTCTCAATTACGAGTCCGATGATCTGACGCCCTTCGCGGTGGCGCCGAATATCGGTTATCTCGCCCAGGCGTTCGAGGTGGTGGATATGGACGGTGCCCTGTCCTTTTGCCGCGACGCCGGTGCCGAAATTTATTCGCCGCCGGACGAAATCGATTTGCCGGGCTTGGGCCGCACCATGTCGATGTTGGTGCGCAACCCCGGCTCCGGTGCGCTAATGCAATTCCTCAAACCGGCGTAACCGCCGTCGGTTCACAGCGCCGGACGGCGCACCCCATGCCCGGGCACGGGTACCGGGCCCAGCGCCGCACAGCCCGCCGTCCAACGCGCCGCGACTGCACCAAGATAATGGCCAAATAAGCGGGCGGTTTCGCGGTCGGCGTCCGGCGGTGTGCGACCGGGCGGTTCATCAATGTTCGCCTGGGTCATCAGGCCGAGATAGCCCGCGAGGCGATTGAGGTCGTTTTCGCTGCCGGCGGACGAATAGTGCCCGCCGAGCAGGTGGAGGGGGACCCAGGTCATCCCCATTTGTGCGGCGAAGATGACGAGGCGCTGCAAGGTGTGCAGCTTGTCGCCGCTCCGCCCGGCCGACGACGTGAAGCCTGCCGCCAACTTGCCCGTCCACATACGGTCCAGCCACACTGGCCCGGAGGTCTTTTCGATGAACGTCTGCATTTCCGTCGAGACCCCGCCGATATGGGTGGGCGTCCCGAAGACGATAAGGTCGGAGGCATGGAGCCGGTCCCACGCGTCATCGACATCGAGGACCGACACGGCACGAACATCGCTCGACGGCACGCTACCGAGCCCTTCGGAGATACAGTCCGCCACGACCCGGGTATGGCCGTCGGTCGAATGAAAAAGGATCGTCGTGACGGCCATTATTGTGACGCGCCGCCGGGCCAATCGCGCCCGGCGGACACGTACCCTACTTGATCGCCTACGGCGCTTTCTTCAACTCGAACCAGCGCAGCTGGTTGTCGGGGTGATAGGTCACACCGGAAATGGTGTCCCGGGTGGCAACGAACGATTTGTATTCGACGACCGGCGCCCAGGCGACATCGGCCATGACCTGCTCCTGCGCCTCGGCCAAGGCCTCGTTCCGTTTGGTATCGTCGGACTCGTTGAAAATTCGCCCGTAATAAAGGCCGTCCACGGCTTCGCTGGAATAGTTGATGATGTTGTTGATGCCGCCCTTGTCCGGCGAGACGAAGAAGAGTTGCAACGCGTATCCGGCGTCCACGCCAAACGGGGTGATGCTGTCGATCAGGGTGAACTGCAGGTCCTTCTTGACGAGCTGACGGTCGACGTACTGGGACTCAGGAATCGGGTTGAGCTGAATATTCAACCCGATCTGCCGCAGCGACGACTGAATGGCGGTCCCGATCGGCTGCAACCAGGCATCGCGTTCCTGCGGGTAGGTCAGCAAGAACGATTCGGCTGGAAACGCGTCGAGTCCCTTGCCGTCGGCAAATCCCGCTTCGCTCAACAATTGCTTGGCGCGGGTGAGGTCGAACGAATACTGGGTCGTGGTCTTCGCGTAACCGGGATAGGTCGTCGGCACGATGCTTTCCCACCGGCGGGCCTCACCGAAGAACGCATTGCGCACGACATCCTCGTAGGGAATGGCGTGGGCGATTACTTGACGCAGTTTGGGATTGTCCCACGGCGCCGCTTTGAAGTTCATGGCGACGGCGATATTGCGGTTGCCCCAGGCGCCGGGAATTTTGACGCCGGGTACCGACTTCAGGTTGGTGTATTCCTTCGGGGTCAGGAGCTCGGCGACATCGGCTTGCCCGCTTCGAATCACGATCGTGCGGGTCGAACTTTGCGGCGTGCGCCGCAGAATAATGCGCTCGATGTCCGCTTTACCCCGGTAGTAGTCGGGGTTGGCGGTGGCCGTGAGTTCCTCGCCCTTCTTCCAACTTTCCAGGCAATAGGCGCCGAAACCCGGCGCGTTTACCTCGTTGTTATACTTATGCGACCAGGGATCGTCGGCGGTCGCATTGGCCTCCATGATCTCTTTGTCGAGCATCTGGATGCCGAAGATCGTCAGGACCGGCAGCATCAGTTTGTTTGGCGCGCTTTGTTTGATTTTTACGGTGTAGTCGTCGACCTTGGTTACTTCGTCGCCGAGCTTTTTAGCTTCGGCGTCGCCGAACACCGCCGGCGTGAATCCCGCAATCGATGCAACGTTCGACAAAAACCAGCCGATCGGTGCGCTGCCGCTGACCGACTTCGCGCGGGCAAACGTATAGAGGACATCGTCGGCAGTGAATTCGGCGCCGCTGCACCCTTTAACGCCGCGCCGTAGATTGAAGGTCCAGGTCAGCGACGGTGCGTCGTAGGACCATGACTCGGCTAGGCGCCCTTCAAATTTCTGGAAATCAAGGATTCGAACGCCCTCGTCGTTGGTTTCCTTGAACGGATAGTAGACCAGCGGCTCCAGCAGATTGGCGAGCCCGGTTTGCGTTGCCGGGGATGCCGCCGTCGGACCGTCATAGTCCAGGCCCGGCGGGATATCGGCGGTGAGAATAAGGGCCTGTTTCGCCGTTGCGGTAAACGCGATCGACATCGACAAAACGATTCCCGTAAAAAGCGCGCGCGTCACGTTCATGGTGTCCTCCCCGATGCGCCCATGCTGGCGCTGAGGTTACAGTGGCGTCACGCTGACCCTAGGTCAAGAAAAGTCCGGACAAACAAAAAAGGGCGCCGCGGGGCGCCCTTTTCCGGGACCGAAGCGGCGATCAAACCACGCCGTAGGCCAGCATTGCATCGGCGACTTTGGTGAAGCCCGCGATGTTCGCACCTTTCACGTAGTCGATGTATTTGGGATCGTCGGTGTCGCCATAGCGAACGCACTTCTCGTGGATGTTTTGCATGATCGTGCGGAGTTGCTTTTGCAGATCGTCCGCGCCCCACGACATGCGTTGCTGGTTCTGGGTGATTTCCAACCCGGACACCGCGACGCCACCGGCATTGGCGGCCTTGGACGGCCCAAACAACACCTTCGCGGCGAGGAAGGCGTGAATGCCCTCTTGATCGGTGGGCATGTTGGCACCCTCGGAAACGGCAATGACGCCGTTCTTGATCATCGTTTTGGCTTCATCCGTGCTGACTTCGTTTTGGGTCGCGCAGGGTAACGCCAAGTCGGCCTTGACAATCCACGGCCGTTTACCGGCGTGGAACGTCGCGCCCTTGAACTCCTTCACATAGTCTTCGATCCGCCCGCGGCGGTGCGTCTTGTGTTCCTTAACCCAATCGATTTTTTCCTGCGTCAGTCCCGCGGGGTCGTGGATGAAGCCGCCAGAATCCGACAGGGTAAGAGGGGTGCCGCCGCGGTGGAGAATCTTCTCGGCCGCATGGGTGGCGACGTTGCCCGAACCGGAAATGATCGCGGTCCGGCCTTCGATCGCACTCCCTGCTTTGTTGAGCATGTCCTCGAGGAAATACACGGTGCCGTAACCGGTCGCCTCGGTCCGCACTAGGCTGCCGCCATACTCCAGGCCCTTACCGGTGAGGACGCCGGTGTACTGATTGGTAATGCGTTTGTACTGGCCGAACATGAAGCCGATTTCGCGGCCGCCCACGCCGATGTCGCCTGCCGGGATATCGACGTCCGCGCCGACATGACGGTACAGCTCGGTCATGAAGGACTGGCAAAAACGCATGATCTCGTGCACCGATTTGCCCTTGGGGTTGAAGTCGGAGCCGCCCTTGCCGCCGCCCATCGGTAGGCCGGTGAGGCTGTTCTTGAACGTTTGCTCAAAGGCGAGAAATTTCAGAATGCTTTGGTTGACGCTCGGATGGAACCGGATGCCGCCCTTGTAGGGCCCGATCGCGTTATTGTTCTGCACCCGGTAGCCGCGCTGAACGCGGATGTTGCCTTTGTCGTCTTCCCAGCAGACCCGGAAGCTGACCACCCGATCGGGCTCGGCGATGCGACGCAGAATTTGATACTCGTGGTACTTCTCTTTGTCTTTGATGTAATCAAAGACGTACTGCGCGACCTCATAGACCGCTTGGTGAAACTCGGTTTCGCCGGGATTGCGTCGCTTCACGCCGTCCATGAATTGATTGACATCGACGTGGTCTGATACGGCCATTTGGGTACTCCCGGCTCTCTGTTTTCAAAGGCGGCTTTCGCCGCAAAGTGGGCGCCATGATACAGGAGCGGCCCGCAAGGTCGCGGGGAATCTTGCCTTAATGGCGGAAGTGGCGCCGCCCCGTCACGATCATGGCTAGGCCGGCCGCGTCGGCGGCGGCGATTACCTCGTCGTCGCGCATCGAGCCGCCCGGTTGAATGACCGCGGTGGCACCCGCCTCTGCCGCCGCCAACAGGCCGTCGGCAAAGGGAAAAAACGCGTCGGACGCGACCACCGAACCCTTGACTAGCGGGTCGGAAAGGCCGGCCGCCGTTGCCGCGTCCTCGGATTTTCGTGCGGCGATTCGGGCCGAGTCGATTCGGCTCATCTGGCCCGCGCCGATGCCCACCGTTGCCAAGTCGCGCACGTAAACGATGGCGTTGGATTTGACATGTTTGGCGACCGAAAAAGCAAACAACAGGTCGGCCGTCTCGCGATCGCTCGGCTGACGTTTGGTCACGACCTTTAGGTCGGAGTCGCTCAAGACGCCCGAATCGCGGTCCTGCAGCAAGTAGCCGCCCGCGACGCTGCGGATCGTCATGCCCGGTGCGCGCGGGTCCGGCAACCCGTCGGTCAGCAGGAGGCGCAGGTTCTTCTTCTTGGCGAAGATCGCCTTGGCCGCATCGTCGGCGCTGGGTGCGATCACGACTTCGGTGAAAATCTCCGTGATGCGTTTGGCGGTTGCCTCGTCGATTGGGCCGCCGAGGGCGACGATGCCGCCGAAGGCGCTGACGGGATCGCATCGCAAAGCTTTTTCGTAGGCGTCGATCAAGTTTTCACCGAGTGCGGCCCCGCACGGGTTAGCGTGTTTGATGATGGCGACCGCCGGACGCCGGCCACGGTCGCTGAGTTCGGCCACCAGTTCGACCGCCGCGTCGGTATCGTTAATGTTGTTGTAGCTTAACTCCTTGCCCTGGACTTGATGCGCGGTCGCGACGCCCGCGCGGCCCGATCCGTCGTGATAGAACGCGGCGTTCTGATGGGGATTCTCGCCGTAGCGCAAGCCCTGGGCCAACCGGGCGCCGAGGATCAGGCGATCCGGGAACTGTTCTTTGCGTTCGGCCGCGAACCATGCGGCGATCGCCGCGTCGTAGGACGCTGTCCGCGCAAAAGCCTTCGCCGCGAGCCGTCCCCGCGTTTCCTTGCCGACGACATTGGCGTTTCGCCGCATTTCCTCCATGACGACGCCATAGTCCGCGGGGTCGGTAACCACCGCGACATAGGCGTGGTTCTTCGCGGCTGACCGAATCATCGCGGGCCCGCCGATATCGATGTTCTCAATCGTGGTATCGAAGTCGGCGCCCGCCGCGACCGTCTCTTCGAAAGGGTAGAGGTTGATCGCGACGAGATCGATCCCGGCGATGTCGTGATCCGCCATAGCTTTGGCATGCGCGGCATCGTCGCGCACAGCCAACAGACCGCCGTGGATTTTGGGGTGCAACGTCTTCACCCGGCCGTCCATGATCTCCGGAAAACCGGTGTGGCGGGATACTTCGGTAACGGCGACACCCGCATCGGCAATGGCCTTGGCCGATCCGCCAGTCGATAGAATCTCGATACCTTGGTCGGCAAGGAACCGGGCGAAGTCGACCAAGCCTGTCTTATCGGAGACCGACAACAGGGCGCGTTTTACGGGCTGGGGAGTACTCATGCGGTCGGGCTCTCCTTAGAAGTCTAAAGATTGCCGCTCGGACGAGCGGCATCATGGGGGGTGAATTCCGGGACGGCCTGACGGATCAAACCGATGACCGCGCCGAGGTCTTCGCGTCGCGCGGCGTCGCGCAGATCGTCGAAGGTCTGGTCGAGCGCTGCCAGCGGCATGGTCCGCGGCGCCGCGCGCAGAATGCCGGTTTGCGCGGTCGGGCTCAGATCTTCGGCTTCATGGGACAGTTCTTCGTGCAACTTCTCGCCCGGCCGTAGACCGGTGAAGCGAATTTCGATGTCTTTGTCAGGTTGCAGGCCGACGAGACGAATCATCTGCCGTGCAAGATCTTCGATTTTCACTGGCTCACCCATGTCGAGGACGAAGACAGTTCCCGGAACCTGTTGCGTTGCATCAAGCGCCGAGGCTTGGAGGATGAGTTCCACTGCCTCGCGGGTGGTCATAAAAAAGCGTGTGGTCGCCGGGTCGGTCACGGTCACCGGCCCCCCCGCGGCAATTTGCCTTTGAAACAGCGGGACCACCGATCCGGTCGAACCTAGAACGTTGCCGAACCGCACGGCGACAAAACGCGTGGCAGCGGCACTCTCGCGCCCCAACGCTTGGCAATACATCTCCGCCAATCGTTTGGTCACGCCCATCACACTGGTCGGGTTGACCGCCTTATCGGTCGAGATCAAGACCATCGTCGCGACGCCGTGGTCCAGACAGGCGCGCGCCACGGTGCGCGAACCGATGACATTGGTGAGAAGGGCCTCGTGGGGGTTCTGCTCCGACAACGGTACGTGTTTGAACGCAGCAGCATGGAACACCAGCTCAGGCCGCTCGTCGGCAAACACATGGGCAATGCGCGCCGCGTCGCGCACATCGGCCAGCACGGCGCGGCGGCTTACTGCCGGATGTAACGTCGCCACCTCCATATCGATTTGGTAGAGCGCATGCTCTCCGTTATCGAGCAAGGTGATATGCGCGGGGGCCAACAGGGCGATCTGTCGCACGAGTTCGCCGCCGATCGTGCCGCCGCTTCCAGTAACCAGCACGCGACGTCCGGCGATCAACCGCCGCATCGACTCGCGGTCCAGCACCTTTTGCGGGCGGCCCAGCAAATCCTCCATGGCCAGTGGGCGGATGGCAGTGCGCGCCGCGCCGTCCTGACCGGCTTGGAAGTCCGTCAGCCGGGGGAGGCGGGCCATCGTCATGCCGAGACCGTCGGCGCGGGCCAGTAGGGCGCGCAAACCGTCGGCGTCGATCTTTTCGGTGGCCAGCAACAGACGTTGCGGGCGCTGACCCCGGGCATCCAGCCGCGCGACCACGTCCGGAATATGCTCGACGGTATCCATCACGCGGACGCCGCGGATGTCGCGGCCGATCCGCCCCGGTTTGTCGTCGACGATGCCGACCACGCTGTAGGGCGTCCCGGGGCGGCCCATTTCGCGGATGAAAACCTCGGCGCTACTGCCAGCGCCCACCAAGAGTACCGGTACCCGGTCGTCGTGGCTGCGCTCGAATACCGCGCTGAGGTCGCCGTCTTTGAGCAGGCGATAGGCGAGGCGCGGCAAACTGAGCTGGGCCACCAACAGCGGCCAGACCAGCAGCAGCGATGTCCGGGGAAAGTCTTGCAAGCGCGTGACCAGGAAGAGCGCCGGTAAGAAGATGAGGAGCCCGAGTGTTACCCCTTTGAGGATCGTGACAAGATCCGTGACCGACGCGTAATGCCAGATGCCGCGGTAGAGTCCGACCCGCCAAAAAACGAGGGCGCAGATCACGACAAACGTCAGGGTGTTCGGCCACGTCGCGAACAGCAGCACGTCGTTGCCCAACATCTGATGGCGCAGCCATACCGCCAGTTCGAACGCAATCGTCGCCTGTATCAAGTCGTGGAGCGCGACCACGCTGACGCGCGACAAACTGACGAAGCGGCGCGGTGACGGACTGTCGGTCATACCAGGCAATCGGAGGCATTCATGGCGTGGCGGGGCGATCGGATGGGGCGGTGTTGCGGGCAAAGTACCACAGCACCGCCGCAGTCAGTATCACCCCGACGGCCAGCAGAACACCCTGGATGTCCGGTTGGTGCGCGCTCGTATACGCAAGGCCGATCAGAACGACGTTGAGTATCAGAACGATGCGCGAAACCGGCGCATGCGCGCCCAGCCGTCGCGCCGCGCGCTGATAGAAATGACTGCGATGGGCTCGCATCAACGCCTCGCGCCGAACCAACCGCCGGAGCAACGTCAGCGTGGCATCCATCAGGTAATACATCGGAAGCAGCAGTGCCGCTGCCCACAGGCCGGCACCGGCCACTTCCAACAGCATCCAGCCGAGCAAGAACCCGAGGGGAACGGCGCCGACGTCGCCGAGAAAGATGCGCGCCGGTTGCCAGTTCCACCAGGTGAAGCCGGCAAGTGCGGCGGCGACGATCAAGCCGTAAAGGGCGAAATTGCCAGGTGGTAGGGTCCCGAGTGCAAGGCCGGCCGCCGCTGCCATCGGCGCCAACAGGGTGACGCCGATCCCGATGCTAGCCCCTTCAACGCCGGTGATGCCGTCGATCCCGTCCATGAAATTGGTCAGATTGACCATCCATAGCCAAATCCATGCGGTAAGCGCGACATCGAGACCGTAGGGCACAACGCCCTGGAATATCCGCCCGTGCGCCGCAAGCGCGGCAATGCCAATCAGAACCGCAATCGCCTGTATCGACAGACGCAGCACCGGGGACAACGGTCGACGATCGTCGTGCCACGATACAACGGCAAGGACCAAGGAAAGCCCGACCACCAACGGAACGGGATAGGTGAAGGATGCGCCGTGGTGCAGCGCCGACAGCGCCCAGACAATCGTCCACGCGACTGCGACGACGGTAATGACCACCAGACCGCCGCCGACGGGTGTCGGTACCGCGTGGCTCGACCGATCGTTGGGATAGTCCAGAATAGCACGTGCACGTAGCGCACGGATCAGCGCACCGGTGCCGAAAAGCGTTGCGAGAAAAGCCGTCGCGGCGGCAACGATCATCGTCAAGACCATAGCCGCTTATATCAGATCGCCGGCGGGGTGCCGGAGGGGTTGCTGCCAGGCTCCGCGGGGAACGCCGATGGCAGGATGCGCCGATAGGCCGCGAGCGACTGGCGGACAAAGATGTCGACGGAGAATTCGTTTTCGGCAATCGTGCGGCCGCGGGCAGCCATGCGGGCGCGCAACGCCGGATCGTCGAGGAGGCGAGCGATCGCGTCTGCCGTAGCCGTTCCGTCGCGGGCAGGAACCAGCAAGCCGTTGTCGCCGTCGCGGACAATTTCGCGGCATCCGGGTACATCGGTGGTCACGATGGCACGGCCGATCGCCGCGGCCTCGATCAGCACCCGGGGAAGGCCCTCGCGGTAGGAAGGCATGCACACGACGTTGGCTTGGGCCAGGGCACGCGGCATGTCGGTGGAAAACCCGTCCCACGTGACGATGCCTTCGCGCTCCCAGGCGCGGATCCCGTCTTCCCCGACATCGGTCGGGTTGTCCGGGTCGGTGCGGCCGACCAGGATGAACCGGGCGCGGTCCCGCAGGCTGCGGGCAGCCGCGATGAATTCGTGGACACCCTTGTCGCCCAGAATTCGGGCCGGAAAGACCACTGCGGGTGTGCCGGTGGGCTCCGGCTGTCGGGCAAAGCGGTCCATGTCGACACCGCAGCCGCGGATCATCGCCGTGATGGCCGGGTCGACTAAGCGGTTGTTGAGGAACAGCCCAAGGTCGTCCGGATTTTGAAAAATCGCCACGGCGTTGCGGTGGCCGAGCGCAAAACGGTAGAGCCGTTTGACGAGGCTGCGCTGGACGCGCGCTGCGAGTCCATCGATCAAAAACAAATATCCCAATCCGGTAATGGCGTGCGCAACCGCCGGGACGCGCCGAAGGCGTGCCACCAATCCGGCATACAGAACCGGCTTCATCGTGACGGCATGGAGGATGTCGGGCCGTACCGCCCCGACGATGCGCCACAACGACGCGATCAAGGCGAGTTCGCCGCCGATGCGCCGTGCCCCGCGTTTCAGCGGGATATCGTGATGATGAAAGCCCGCACGCTGCATGACCGCAACGGGCCCGGCGTCGTGCGGCACGGCGATGTGGACATCGAACCCCGCATTGCGCGCGGCGAGGGCGATCGGTAATCGGTGGGAAATAAAGAACGGGGCGTCGTTGAGCACCATGAGGAGCTTGGGTTTATTCACCGTACGGCGCCGGACGTGTGTTCGTGCCAGGCTTGGAACATGAGAACGGCCCATAACGCGCCCGCGCGGTCGAAACGACCGGACAAATGATCCTGCCAAAGACGGCGTACCGTCGGCGGGTGAAAATATCCTTCCGCCGCCAGGCGCGGCTCCGCCAACAACGTTTCTGCCCAGTCGCGCAGCGGGCCACGCAGCCACCGGGAGACGGGAACGGCAAACCCCTGCTTAGGGCGATCGAACAGAGAGCGTGGCACATGGCGGTAGAGAATTTCTCGCAGCAGCCATTTCGATGTACCTGCCCGGATCTTCATTTCGGTCGGCAATGCCCACATTGCCTCGACCACACGGTGGTCGAGGATCGGTACCCGCACTTCAAGGCCAACCGCCATGCTGGCGCGGTCGACCTTGGTCAGGACATCGTCGGGCAAGTAGCCGCCGAGGTCGCGGGTCTGCATCCATAGAATCGGATCGGCGGGATCGGTCTCACCTTTGGGATGCGGCGCGGGCTGGGCACCTAGGACGAAGTGATCGCCGTAGGCGACCAGGGCGTCGTAGACCGCGTCGATCGATACCGCGCCCAGAACGCCACCGAGTTTGTGCAGCCGCATCCCGGCCTGTGGTGGCCGGCGATTGCGTGGCAGCAAGCCGACAAGCCGATCGAGCGTCGCGGGGGGCGTTGCGCGGAGGGCCGCACCGAGGGCGCGGCGCAGTGCCAAGGGCTTTCGCTGCAACCCCGGCCAGCGGGCCGCGAACTGATGCCGGGTGTAACCGGCGAAGACTTCGTCGCCGCCGTCGCCCGACAGCGCCACGATCACGTCGCGCCTCGCGACTTGCGAAACTAGGAACGTCGGGATCTGTGAGGAGTCGGCGAAGGGTTCGTCGTACATCTCCGGCAGGCGCGGGATGAGTGCAGCGCCTTCGTCCGCATCGAATCGAATCTCAGTGTGATCGGTGCCGAGGTGGGTGCTGACGAGGCGTGCGTGGTCCGCTTCGTCGTAGTCATGCTGCCCGAACCCGACGGTGAAGGTTTTGATCGGTCGGCTGCTGTGGCGCTGCATCAGTGCCGTCACGGCCGACGAATCGATTCCGCCCGACAGAAATGCGCCGAGCGGGACGTCCGCAACCATCCGCCGCTTCACCGCATCGCTCAATAGCGCTTCGATGCGGGCCCGTGTCTCCTCGGGAGCCTCCGCTGCATCGGTGCTTGTCGAGCCGACGTGCCAGAAGGTGTCGTGACCGACCGCCCCGTCTGTCTTGATCGTGACAATGCCGGCAGGCGCAACTTTGTGGACTTCGTTGTAAATCGACTTGGTGCCGGATACGTATCCGAAGCGTACGAGGTCGGCGACGGCGTCCCGATTGATCGTGGTCGCTGTGCGTGGATGGGCGCGAATGGCGCGCAACTCTGAGCCGAACGCAAAGGTGTTGCCGAAACGGCCCCAGTACAGCGGTTTGATGCCGAGCCGGTCGCGGATCAACGACAGCGTCCGCGTCTCGCGATCCCACACCGCAAAGGCGAACATGCCGATCAATCGGCGCAGCGTCGCATCGATGCCCCAGCGTGCAAAGCCTTCGACGACGACTTCGGTGTCGGAATGGCCGCGAAATACGGCGCCCATCGCTTCCAATTCGGCGCGGAGTTCGCCGTGGTTGTAGATTTCGCCGTTGTAACTGACGACGAAGCGGCCGTTTGCCGAGGCCATGGGCTGATGCCCAGCCGCCGACAGATCGATGATCGACAATCTGCGGTGACCCAAGGCGATGCCGGCCTCTGCGTCGGTCCATGCGCCCGAATCGTCCGGCCCTCGGTGCCGCAATGTGTCGGCCATGGCCTGCGCCACCGCCTCAAGCGGCGCGGCGGTCTCGGAGGAGAGCTGGAGAAAACCAGCTACGCCGCACATCGGACGGGGATCGTGGTTGCAATTGTCATGACAACCTTATGGCCGGAGGTTGGGGGCGATTCAAGAACATGAGCGCCGCTTCACGTCTCTGCGGAAATTCAGGTCGCTCCCGGCGGCGCCTAACGGGATAGGGGTTTGGAGAGTTGAACGTCACATCGACCTCCGAGAGAATACATCATTCGCGGCGGCGCACCGATAGACGTCTCAATTGCGTACCAAGTGAACGCCTGATCCCCAGGGTGCGTGGCGTCACCCGGCTTGACCGGTTCCACAGAATCGCGCATTGAACGGCAACGTCGAATAGGCGGGCGCACGAATATCGTTTCCACAACGAATCGACATCTGAGCGATGCGCCCTCGCAGAGTACCTTTTCCCTGGGGTCGGATAGGCGCATGAAAATAGCCGTTGTCGGTTTGGGTTATGTGGGGTTGCCGTTGGCGGTTGCCTTGGCGCGTCACCACGAAGTCGTCGGGTTCGACATCAACGCGCCGCGGATTGCGGAGATCGCCGCAGGCAAGGATCGGACCGGCGAGGTTTCGTCCGAGGCCTTGCTGCAAAGCGGTGCCGCGTTTTTTACGGATCCCAAGGCCCTCGCGGACGCGGATGTTCTGATCGTCACCGTCCCAACCCCCGTCGATGCGGCCAACCAACCGGATCTCGGCGCCGTCGAGGCGGCCTCGCGCACGGTAGGCCGGCACCTCAAGAAAGGCGCGATCGTTGTCTACGAAAGCACGGTGTACCCCGGTGTTACCGAGGAAATCTGTGGGCCTATTCTCGCCGCGGAGTCCGGCCTTGCCTGTGGCGTCGATTTTTTCCTCGGCTACTCGCCGGAGCGGATCAACCCGGGCGACCGCGAACACACCGTCGAGCGCATCACTAAAGTGATCGCGGGACAAACGCCTGGGGTCACCGAGACGCTGGCGGCGGTCTATGGCGCGGTCACGACGGGCGGCGTTTTTCGCGCCCGCGATATCCGCACCGCCGAGGCGGCGAAGGTGATCGAAAACGCGCAGCGCGACATCAATATTGCCTTCGTCAACGAAATCACCACGATCTTCCACAAAATGGATCTGTCGATCCACGACGTCTTGGATGCGGCGCGGACCAAGTGGAATTTTCTCGATTTTCGCCCGGGGTTGGTGGGCGGCCATTGTATCGGTGTCGACCCGTACTATCTGGCAGCGAAGGCCGTCGCGCTTGGCCACGATCCGAAAGTGATCCTTGCAGGCCGCAGCACCAACGACGGCATGGGCGCCTTCATCGCCGATTCGGTTGCGGCGGACCTGCCTCCGAACGCACGGGTTCTCGTGATGGGCCTAACGTTCAAGGAAAACGTCCCCGACTTACGCAATACGCGGGTCGTCGATATCGTACGCCGGTTGAGCGACCTTGGTCATACGGTAACGGTTCACGACCCGATCGCCGATCCGGCCGAGGCCGAGCAGTTCTATGGCATCGCCCTGGCGGGCGATCTGGCGGGCGGGTTCGATGCCGTGATCGGTGCTGTCGCCCACGACGAGTATGTAGCGCTGGGCGACGATCAGTTGGTCGGGCTTCTCAAGTCCGGCGGCGTCCTGGCCGACATCAAGGGGATCTGGCGCGATCGCACCATCGCCGGATTGCGGCGCTGGCAGCTTTAGGTCAGGCGCGACCGTCCATGCGCATCAGGTGCCAAATGAACCCGCCCGAGCGGGCAGTGACGGGACGCGACACCACGATTTGTTTGATACGGCGCAGTTTTCCCGATTGACCGAAATAGACGCTGTCTTCGATACGAACCGTGCCGTCGGCGACCTCGAACACCCATCCGGTACCGTTACCGAGGCGCAGGAGAACCTGCCGTCCATCGCCCAGAAGCGATGCGGTCACATCGGGATGCAGATGGTAGCGCGCGCATAACGCCTGGGGATTGGGCGTTGTTGCCCCGGCACCGTAGGGTCCAATTCTTTCCTCGCAGACCAGTTCGTGGCCGTCCTTGGCCATGTGGAAGCGTCGGGTCATGCGTACGCCGAAGGCGGCGGCGTAGCCGTTCGAGGCGATTTCCAACCATACATTATCGCCTTCCTCGCCGCGCAGGATGTCGGGCGACCCGGCGGCAAGGTCGCTCCGGTCTTGGTTGCGATCGTCGATGGTCAACGCGGTGTGGGCCGCCGTAGCGCGGGCCGCGGCTTGCCAGGCGTCGTCCCTGCCCTCGGGGCTACCGCAGTTGACGAACAATCGTTCCTTGCCGATCGACACCTCGATCGCCAGGGCGGCCGCAAACCCGGCATCGTCAATCGGCGGCGGTCCGGACGCCTCGGCGAGAACTCGCAAGCGTCCTTGTTCCAGCCGGGCGAATCCGAACGTCGCGGGCAGAGGCGTTCGCTTGGTGCGGGCGACGACGGTCGCCACTGTCTCGGGGTCGTTCTCAATGCCGCCATGGAAGATCGCGAGGCCGCCGTCGCCGTGGGTCAGCAACCGCAGGGCGCTACCCAAGCGGTCGATTGCGGTATCCAGCGCGGGATCGACCGGTTTCTCGGCGCCGCGCAGCGCCTCGCGCAAGGTCAGTAACGGGGGCAGCGTGCGCAGTATATCGGACGGTGTACGGGTCGCGACGCCGTTAGCGACCGCTTGGGCCGTCGCGGTCACCCGGTCGACCTGACGGTCGAATTGGGCGACCCGCCGCCCCAAAGCAAGGCTGGCGGTCAAATAGCTCGCACGGGCAATGGTGCGTTGCGCCGTGGTGTCGGCGACGGCCTGCGCCCGACTCAGGTGTCGGACTTGTTCCCCGATTTGACCCAGGAACGTGGCGCTGAAATCCGGCTCGGCGTCGACCAGCAGAAAATCGGCATGGGCCAGCCATGCGACCAGCCGAATACCCAGAATATCGGGCCGCCAGGCAAGGGGCGACCAACGGCCGAAGTCTACAATCCACCGTCGCACCAAGGCCCGGGTCTGCCGCCGCGCGGTAGGGCCGTCGGCGGCGCTGAAATCGGCAAGCCACGAGAACTCATGGCATCGGCGCAGCCAAGCCGGCGGTACATCGGGCATCCGCCAGGGCGCCTCGGTGGCGCTCAGGACGGTGTGGCCGGCAAAGGTGTAACGGCCTTGGAACATGGCATTGGCGTTGTTTGTCGACCCCGGCACTACCAGCGGCGGCGTCCACCCGATGGTCAGGTGGGTGCCGCGCCGCAAGGCCGCTTGGTACAGGTTGGTCCGAAAGAGGGTCGTCGCGAGTTGGCGGCGCCAGCGCGGGACCGGCAGTTGCGCCGTAGAGGTTTGGTGGTGAGGCGCGGCGGGATCGGTCGGGACATCCCCCGTCACGTGGTGGCGCACCTCAGGGCCCGAATGTTCGACTCGTAGGCTTCGGGTCCGCCCGTAAACACAGCGGTACCGGCGACCAGGATCGTCGCGCCGGCGGCGATCGCGCCCGGTGCGGTTGCGACGGTGATGCCGCCGTCGACCTCCAGATCGATGTGGCGGCCGCTGGCGGCGATCATGTCGCGGAGCCGGGCGATCTTCGTGCGCTGGGCGGGGATAAATTTTTGTCCGCCGAATCCTGGGTTGACCGACATAACGAGAACCAGATCGACCTCGTCGAGGACGTTTTCAATAGCTTCGGCGCCGGTCGCGGGATTGAGGGCGACGCCGGCTTTCTTGCCAAGCGATTTGATCAATTGCACCGTGCGATGCAAGTGCGGGCCCGCTTCGGGGTGAACTGTGATGATATCTGCGCCGGCTGCGGCGAATGCCGGGACGTAGGTGTCCACCGGCGAAATCATCAAGTGAACGTCGAAGGGAAGCGCCGTGTGGGGGCGCAATGCCGCAACCACGTCGGGACCGATGGTGAGGTTCGGGACAAAGTGGCCGTCCATCACATCGATATGGATGAGGTCCGCGCCGGCAGCTTCCGCGGCGCGAATTTCTTCGCCAAGCCGCGCGAAGTCGGCGGCGAGGATCGACGGCGCGATCCGAACGGTTTGGGACATGACTCTCTGTAACAACTTCAGGAGTCGCCCGCAACGAACCTATGACTCCTTGCGCAGCCGAGCGATGAAGAATCCGTCCATACCGCCGCGGTCGCTTTGGTCGCAGGGCAGCGTCTGGAGGTCGCCGTCGGGATCGGGGGTTGCGAGCCCCGATACCTCGCCTGCCGCGATCGGCACCCGTCGGCCCGTCTCGCCGAGGAAAGCCGCGATTTGGCGTTTACCCTCCTCGGGTTGGAGCGAGCAGACGGCGTAGACCAGATGACCGCCCGGGCGCACCAACCGCCACGCGTTGTGCAGCAGGTCTCGCTGCAGCGCGGCTGCCTGCGTCACGTCGGCAGGTCGCTTCAGCCAGGGGATGTCGGGGTGGCGCCGAATATTGCCGGTGGCCGTGCACGGGGCATCCAGCAGGACCGCGTCAAAGGTTTCCTCGCCTGCCCAGGTCCGCGCGTCGGCAGCCACGACCGCGACCGTCAAGTTCAACCGCGCTAGATTTTGCCGCAGGCGGACGAGGCGGGCGGGGTCCGCGTCCACCGCTGTAACCGTCGCGCCGGCGGCGGCAAGCTGCGCCGTTTTGCCGCCGGGGGCGGCGCAAAGGTCGGCGATCCTTGCAGACGGGGCGTCGTCAAGCGCCGCCAGCAAGAGCCGCGCCGGTAGCGACGCCGCCACATCTTGAACCCACCAGGCGCCATCGGCGAAGCCGGGCAGCGTGGGAACGTCGCGCGCGCGCGGCAAACGCACCGTGCCTGGAATCAAGGCCTCCCCGTCCAGCGCGGTGGCCCACCGCGCGGTATCGGCCGGTACCGCGATACTGACATCGAGGGGCGGTTCGGTTCGCTGCACCGCGGCGATCCGGCCTGCGGCGTCGGTGCCGTAGGCCTGGCTCCAACTTTCCCAAAGCCAACCGGGGAGATTCACTTTGCCCTCGACCGGTCGGTCCGGTGGGATCGGGGCGAAGCGGCGGGCAACCGCATTGACCAAAGACGCATAGCGACCGGGACACCGCTTGGCCTGTTCGACCGCGCAGTTCACCGCTGCGTGGGGCGCTGTACCGAGAAAGGAAATTTGGGCCGTGACGATCCGCAACACATGCTGGACCCGTTGGGCGTCGCGCGGCAACGGGCGTTTGACGCGCTCCGCGATGATCGCGTCGATCTCGCCGAGACGGCGCAGGACGGTGACCGCGATTAAACGGCCGAAGGCGCGGTCGGCGGGGCTGGCCTTTTCGGCACCGCGAACGCCACGGTCCAAGACGTCGGTGAGCGAGCGGCGGTCGTCGAGCACGCTGGAGATCAGGTTAAGGGCAATCTCGCGACTGGGCATGCCGGCGGCGCGGGTCGCGTCGCTTGGATCGGTTGGTTCGGCCACCTAGACCCAGGGGTCGGTCAAACCCGCCAAGCGGCGCAGGCGGAATATCCGTTCGCCGGTCGGCGGGTGGGTCGATAGCAGACTTAGGACCCGGTCGCGCCGCGGTCCGAATTGATAGGTCTCGAGCGCCCAACCGCGCGGAGTCCTGGCCCCCGTGGGAAGGGCCATGGTCTCGATCCGCTCTAACGCCGCGGCAATCCACAGCGGGTTGCCACAGATCGCCGCGCCCAAGCGGTCGGCGGCGTGTTCCCGGGCGCGGCTGATCGACATTTGGCAAAGCGCTGCCGCGAGCGTGCCAGCACCCAACACCGCCAACCCCTGGGTTGGGTCGAGGACCGCTGCGGCCAGGCCGCCGACACTACCGAAAACCAGGCCGCATCCAATGGCGGCGAGGGTCAGGAAACGGGCGTCGTGGCGCACAATATGGGCTATCTCATGGGCCAGTACCCCGCGGATTTCCCGTTCGCTGAGGGAGGCGAGCAACCCGGCGGTAACGGCGATCGACGCGTTCGGTGATGGACGTCCGGAGGCGAAGGCATTGGGCACGTCGCTGTGAACCAGGAAAAGGTTTGGTCGCGGAATGCCGGCATCGGCGCTCAGGTCCTCCGCGATGGCCGCGACGGGTAGGCCCGGCCACTGGGTCAAAGGACGCCGCGCTTTGCTGCCGACCACCCGCAGACCGAACCAATGGACCGCGGCCAGGAAACCTAAGACTGTGGCGATCGTCGGTAGCGCCCAGCGCGTGTCGAGGCCAATCCCGGCCAGGATCAGCATCATGGCGATGGTGGCCGAGAGGAGGGTCGCGGTCCGAGGGTAGCTCATGTGTCTCAATACGGGCGTTGATTCCGGGGTGTCGGGACGGCGACAAACGCGGATACTATAGGCCAAGCCGACAGGAGGCGACTGCCGTGACCAAAAAGCACCCACCGTTGAAAAAACCGGACGCACCAAATCGGGCCGCGCCCGCCGCACCGGACCCAAACGAGAACGCCGCGAAGCCACGCGAAACGGGGGGGCCCAAAGGATTGGAACCAACGCGCTACGGCGATTGGGAGCGCAAAGGAATCGCCGTCGACTTCTAACGGATCAACGGTTCATCCGGTTGGCGACGAGATCGTCAACCACGGCAGGCTCGGCCAGCGTCGAGGTATCGCCAAGTTGATCGTGTTCGTTGGCCGCGATCTTTCGCAGGATTCGCCGCATGATTTTACCGGACCGGGTCTTGGGCAAACTGGGCGCCCACTGCAACAGATCCGGCGTGGCAATCGCACCGATATCCTTGCGCACCCATTGCAGCAGTTCCTTGCGTAATGCCTCCGTAGGCTCGGTTCCCACCGTCAGCGTGACATAGGCATAGATTCCTTGCCCCTTGATGTCGTGCGGGTAGCCGACAACCGCCGCTTCGGCGACGGACGGATGGGCGACGAGCGAGCTTTCGACTTCGGCGGTGCCAAGGCGATGGCCCGACACGTTGATGACGTCGTCGACCCGGCCGGTAATCCAATAGTAGCCGTCGCTGTCGCGCCGGCACCCGTCGCCGGAAAAATACTTACCGGGAAATTGCGAAAAATACGTCTCCTCGAACCGCGTGTGATCGCCGTACACGCTGCGCATTTGACCCGGCCACGATTCGAGCATGCACAGGTTGCCGACGCCTTCGCCTTCGATGATCTTCCCTTCGTGATTGACCAACGCCGGTACCACGCCGAAGAACGGCTTGGTGCCGGATCCCGGTTTCAGGTCGGTCGCGCCGGGTAATGGTGAAATGAGGATGCCGCCGGTTTCGGTTTGCCACCACGTATCGACGATCGGGCAGCGGCTGTCACCGACCACGCGGTAGTACCATTCCCACGCCTCCGGGTTGATCGGCTCGCCCACTGATCCCAAGAGACGCAACGACGCGCGGCTGGTTTTTTTGACCGGCCCGTCGCCTTCGCGCATTAGGGCGCGGATCGCGGTTGGCGCGGTGTAGAAAATATTCACCTTGTGCTTGTCGCAGACTTGCCAGAAGCGCGACGAGTCCGGGTAGTTCGGGACGCCCTCGAACATCAGGGTCGTCGCGCCGTTGGCGAGTGGGCCGTAAACGATGTAGCTGTGCCCTGTCACCCAGCCGACATCGGCGGTGCACCAATAGACATCGCCGTCGTGGTAGTCGAACACGTACTGGTGGGTCATCGCGGCAAATACGAGATAGCCGCCGGTGGTGTGTAGGACACCTTTGGGTTTTCCCGTCGAGCCTGACGTATAGAGAATGAACAGCGGGTCTTCGGCGTCCATAACCTCCGCCGGGCACGTCGGTTCGGCAGCGGCCCGCGCGGCCGCGTAGCGCACATCGCGGCCGTCGACGTAGGGCACGTCGGCGCCGGTGCGCTCGACAACGATGACGGTATCGACAGCCGGGCACTTCTCCAAAGCTCGGTCGGTATTGGCCTTAAGCGGAACGGTCTTTCCACCGCGCAACCCTTCGTCGGCGGTAACGACGCAGGTCGATTCGCAGTCGTGGATTCGGTTCGCGAGCGAGTCCGGCGAAAAGCCCCCAAACACCACGGAGTGAATGGCGCCGATCCGTGTGCAGGCGAGCATCGCATAGGCGGCTTCGGGTATCATCGGCATGTAGATCGTGACCCGGTCGCCTTTTTTCACGCCGCGCGATTTAAGAACATTGGCGAAGCGACAGACTTCTTCATGGAGGTCGCGGTAGGTGATCGACTTCGACACCGAAGGATCGTCGCCCTCCCAAATGATCGCGACTTGATCGCCGCGCGTCTCGAGGTGCCGGTCGATACAATTGGCGGAAACGTTGAGCTTGCCGCCCTCGTACCATTTGATCGACACCGGCGGACCGAACGTGGCGTTTTTGACACGCGTCCACGGCGCGATCCAATCGAGCCGTTTGGCCTCGTCGCCCCAGAAACCTTCCGGATCGTCGATCGAGCGGCGGTACATCGCCTCGTACTGCGCTGCATCGCACCACGCGCGTTCTTTCCATGCTTCCGGCACGGGATGGAGGTGAACCTCGGTCATGGCGCTCTCCTAATACGCTGCGTTAGCGAAAATGTTGCGGCAGAATTATCGGGATGTCATTGCGCCAGCACAAGAACGGGCAAGGTCTTAAGCCCGGGTAGGCGCTGCCCATGGCGGTCTGTATGTTGGCCGCTATGCTTCTTGAACAGTGCACTTGGCCGCAAGTTGAACGATACCTCGAACGGGAGACCGGCGTCCTTATTCCGATCGGATCGACCGAGCAGCACGGGCCGACGGGGTTGATTGGGACCGACGATATTTGCGCCCGGACGGTCGCGGCGGCGGCCGGCGCGGAACTCGATGTCATGGTCGCACCGCCAATCCCGGTCGGTCTCGCTGAACACCATATGGCATTCGCGGGATCGATGACGCTGCGCAAGGAAACGTTGGTTGCTGTGATGGAAGACTATACGTCGTCCCTCTATCGCCACGGGTTCCGGAAGTTCTATTTCATCAACGGACACGGTGGAAACATCGCCGTTCTCGCGGAAACAGTGAAGCGTTTCAACGCGGGAAGCGTCGATGCCGCGGCCTGTGCCTTCGTCAATTGGTGGGCGGGGCCGCGCACCAAGGCGCTGCGAGAATCATGGTATGGCAACCGCGAGGGCAGCCACGCCACGCCAAGCGAAATCGCTGTCACCCAATTCGTGCATCCCGGTGCGATGGGCCCGGTGCGCCGGCTCGATCCCGCAGCCCCGGCGCAGCGCTTTACGACGGCCGACGACTACCGAAACAAATTTCCCGACGGACGGATGGAGTCGGACCCGGCCTTGGCGTCGCCCGAAGCAGGCCGCGCGCTGATTGCCACGGCCGTCGCCGATATCGCCGAACACTACCGCGACTTCGCCCGCTAGGATTGCCCGTGCGGCGGGACGATGCGCACCCGGCCGTTGACGACGGCGATCGGCACCGGCGTCAGCGGTTGACCGAGGCACGGGCCGTCAATGCACATGCCGTCGTCGATCCTGAACTTGGCGCCATGGGCGGTGCAGTGGATGTAACGCCGTTCAAAGTCGAGAAACTCGCCCGGCTTCCAGTCCATCGGCGCAAAGGCGTGGGGACAGACGTTAAGGTAGGCGACGAGGCCGTCGACATCGGTTGGACCGCGTGGCGCGCCAGCCGGCGGACGCAGAACGAACATTTCGAACAACGCTGCGCCAGTGCCAAAAGTAAAAACCCGAGAGGTGCCCTCGGCAATCTCGGCGGCGGCGCATAGATCGACGATCCCCTCGGGCGCTCCGGGAAAGTCGCGGTAGTCGGGCGCCGGACTCAGGGCTTCACGCCGCCCATCTTGCAGATCAACGTCCACGCCTTTGCGTCGACCTTCTGGACCGATAACCGCGATAGGCGCACCAACTCCATGTCGGCGAGACGCGCGTCTTCCTTGACCTGCTTCAGCGTCACCGGAGTCTTAAGGGCTTCTCCGGTTTTGACGTCGACCATCACGAAGCGGCCGCTCTCGTCGCTCGGGTCCGGATAGGCTTCTTTGACGACGCTCACCGTCCCGACAATCTGGCGCTCACCACCCGAATGGTAGAAAAAGCACCGATCTCCCTTCTTCATCGCGTTGAGGTTGGCGCGGGCGGTAAAATTCCGTACGCCGTCCCAGTGCTCGACCTTCTTCTTCACTTGATCGTCCCACGACCAAGTCTCGGGTTCCGATTTGATCAACCAATAGGCCATCTAATCCTCCGGCTTGTCCGCACCTGACATCCACTGCCACTGCCGTACGGTAACCTGTTCAAATAGACCGGCCTTGGCATAGGGGTCGGAATCGATGAAAGCGCGGGCGTCGTCGATCGTCTCGGCTTCAAAGACGATCAGGCTGCCGCACTGCGCCGCGCCGGTGTCGTCCTGCATCGGCCCCGCGGCCCGCACGGCATCGCCGGCTTGGCGGAAATGGGCCCGGTGGGCATCCAGCAGCGACTGCCGCAGATGCCCTCGGTCCGGTCGATCCAGACAGAAGATGGCGAACAGCACCGCCGGCTAGGCTTTCGGCGCCCAGGCACCGACCAGCGGTTTGAATTCGCGCACGACGACCTCGTCCCACACGCCCGCGGCGTTGAACGGATCGTTCTCCACCATCGCCTTTGCGGCGGCGGCATCGGCGGCCTCAACCACCAGGAAGCTCGCCTCGCGCGGACTCCCGTCCATCGGTGGGCAGGGGCCGGCCAGCATCAGTTGGCCGATGTGCTTACCAATGTGTTTCATGTGAGCTTCATGGTTTTCCTTGCGCAGCCGGGTGCCGTCGGCGCTGTCGGCGCAGTAGATCGCGAAATAGGCCATTGTGGTGTCCTCCCAATTTTGAAGGAGGCACTGTAACGGATGACGGCGGCGTCCGGCCAGCCGCTACTGGTCAAGTTTAGGCTGGCGGCTAGCCGGTCTCGGCGCGGAACGGGCGGTTGAGCAGCGCTTCAATCGCCTCCTCGATACCCACACCGTGGTTGAGGATCGCGTCGATGGCTCGACAAATCGGGACGTCGATCTTTCGTTTGGCGGCGATTGCCACAACCGCCGCGGCGGTATAGGCGCCTTCCGCGACCGATCGGCGCGCGCCCAGAAAGTCGGCGGCGTCTTCGCCACGTGCCAGTGCCAAGCCGAGGGTGTGATTGCGCGACTTCGCTGATCCACAGGTAAGGACGAGGTCGCCCAGGCCGCTCAGGCCCATCAACGTCACGCCCTTGCCGCCCAACGATTCGCCAAAGCGCAGCATCTCGGCAAGGCCGCGTGTGATGATCGCCGCCCGGGCATTTTCCCCGAGACCGCGGCCCGAGACGATACCGGCGGCAATGGCCAGCACGTTCTTCAACGCCCCGCCGATCTGGGCGCCAACAACATCGGTTGAGAGGTAGGGCCGGAACGTGGCGCTACCCAAACTTTCGACCAACGCTTCCCCGATCGCGCGGTCGGCGCAGGCCAATGTCACCGCCGTCGGCAGGCCGCGGGCGACTTCGTCGGCGAATGTCGGGCCCGACAGCACGGCGGGCAACGCTTGGGGCACGGCCTCGCGCAGGACGTCGCTGAGAAGCGCGTTGGTCCCTAACTCGATGCCCTTGGCGCAGAGCACCACCGGGAGTCCCTCGCGGATGTGGGGCGCTGCCAGTTCGGCCACCGCGCGTACGTGTTGGGTCGGGACGACGAACAAAAGCGCTTCGGCATTGCACGCATTGGCGATATCGCCGGTCGCGCGGACATGCGGGTTGATCGTGATATCGGGCAAGAAGGTCGGGTTGCGGTGGGCGTGGTTGATCGAGTCCACGACATTTTCCTCGCGCGCCCAGATCACGGTTGCGGCGCCATTGGCGGCGGCGACATTGGCCAGCGCCGTGCCCCACGCGCCCGCACCGATCACGCCAAACTTGCGCAATCCCATCTACGGCGCCACGGCGAGATTGAATGCGATCGAGATACGTTCGCCGGTGCCGTGGTAGGGCCGCACGCCGTGCGACAGCCACGACGGGAACATCAGCATGACGCCCGTGCGCGGGCTCAATAATTCGGTCGCGCCGACCGAATTGCCACCCGGACCTTGGAAACACAGCGAGGGGGCATACATCGACGGACCGGGGCCGCGCGGATCCATAATCACGAACTCGCCGCCCAGCGACTTATCTGCCGCGCAACCGCCATCGTCGACGTAGTACACACCGGACCAGAAGCAGCCGGGGTGGACATGGAACTCGTTGCTATGGCCGGTTCGATTGATGTTGGCCCAAGCGTTCACCTGCCAATCGATCTCGGCGGGCCGGCCGGAGCGGCTTGCGGTCATCTTGTCCGCCAGGACGCGCGCGGTCTCGATGATCTGAGTTCCCGCAGCACCGCCCCAGTCCGGAAAATTCCGTTCCGAGTGCCAGCCGCCGATGTTGCTGTCATAGGTGTCGCGCGGCGCTTCTTTCTTCTCGCGCGCCAGAATGGCTTTTTTTAGCTGTTTGTTGAGCTTGTCGGTGTCGGGAAGCATCGCCATCGCGATCGGCGTGGGGAACGCGTTGCGGACCTCGACCCGCTCGGGCATTTGGTCTTCCTTGAGCATTTTTGCGGTTCCTCCGTTTTGTCCAGCGGGTCGGTCCGAGACTAAGCCTTGGCGCCGGCTGCCGCAGCTTCCATGTCGAGGGGCCATCGCGCCCGCGGCGCCGTGTTCAAGCCGTCGATCAATCCTAGACGCAGCCGTTCGACCCCAGCCCAGGCGATCATCACGCCATTGTCGGTACACAGGCGCGCGGGCGGCACCATTAAGGTGAAATCGTGCGTTGCCGCGACCTCGGCCAAGCGGGTCCGAAGCGTACGATTCGCCGCGACGCCGCCCGCCACGACCAATCGTCGCGCGTCCGGATGCCGAGCTGCGTAGCGCTGCATCGCCCGCGCCACGCGGTCGGCCAAGACATCGGCAACCGCTGCTTGGAACGATGCGGCGATATCGGCGCGCCGTGCCGCGTCGAGCGGTTTGGCCTTGTTCACGGCATGCACCACGGCGGTCTTCAGGCCGGAGAACGAAAAGTCGCAGGTATCCGTGCCCGCCAAGGGCCGCGGTAGGGCAACGGCCTTTGCGTCTCCCGCCGTGGCCGCTGCCTCGAGCGCCGGGCCGCCAGGGTAGCCTAGCCCCAGAAGTTTTGCCGTCTTGTCGAAGGCCTCGCCGATCGCATCGTCGATGGTCGTGCCCAGCCGGCGGTAGGCGCCGACGCCGCGTACTTCGAGGAGCTGGCAATGCCCGCCCGAAATCAACAACAGCAGGTAGGGAAACTCGGCGCGATCCGTCAGCCGCGCGGTCAAGGCGTGACCTTCCAAATGATTGACGGCAATGAACGGTCGACCGGTCGCCGCTGCAATGGCTTGGCCGGTCATCAGGCCAACCATGACGCCGCCTATCAAACCCGGTCCCGCCGTTGCGGCGATCCCATCAAGATCGCGGTAGCCGAGACCGGCTTCCGCCATCGCACGGTCAATGATGCCATCGAGATGATCGACGTGCGCGCGGGCGGCAATTTCCGGCACGACGCCGCCGTAGGGCGCATGATCGTCGAGCTGCGACAACACGACGTCGCCTAGAATCGTCCCGGTCCCATCGACGATCGCGGCGGCGGTTTCGTCGCAGCTTGTCTCAATTCCTAGAACCAGCACCGGATTTGTCGATTTCCCTACAAAGTAGCCCTTAAGTGGACTACACCCGTGTTCGTGACGCGGCAAGTAGCCTCACCTTTTCGTATTGGAACACGCGGATCGCCGTTGGCCTTGGTCCAGGCGAACGCCGTGCGCGATCGCCTGATCGCGGTGTTCCCGGTGCTCGCCGAGCGAGGCGTCGCGATCGAGGTCATCAAGACTACCGGCGACCGGGTTCAAGACCGCAACCTTGCCGACATCGGCGGAAAAGGGCTGTTCACCAAAGAAATCGAAGACGCTCTCCTGGGCGGCGGTGTCGATCTCGCGGTCCACTCGCTCAAGGATATGCCGACGGTTTTGCCGCCGGGCTTGGTGCTGGCGGCGGCGATGCCGCGCGAAGATCCGCGTGATGTCCTGTTGTCGAGCGATGGCCGGGCGTTGATGGACCTGCCGCGCGGCGCGGTACTGGGGACATCGTCGCTGCGGCGCCGGGCGCAGGCGCTTCATCTTAGGCCCGACCTTCAGGTGATCGATTTTCGCGGTAACGTCGAAACTCGGATCGGCAAACTACGGGACGGTGTGGCCGACGCAACGGTGCTGGCACGGGCCGGCCTGAATCGCCTGGGCCGTGCCGACGTCGTTGCAGCAACGCTTGAGCCGGAGGATTTCCTTCCGGCAGTGGCGCAGGGGATCGTCGCCGTCGAATGGCGCGAAGACCGAGAGGACCTGGGGCCGATCGTGGCCACACTCGTCGATCCGGCGACACAACGGTGTGCGGATGCCGAACGCGCGGTGCTGTTCGAACTCGACGGGTCGTGCCGAACGCCGATCGCCGGCTATGCTGTCTATGACCACGGCGACCTATGGCTGCGCGGCTTGGTCCTTGCGCCCGACGGCTCGGCTGTCTTTTCCGGCACCCGCCGCGGGTCGGCCCACGACGCAGACCGGCTCGGACGCGATCTTGGCCAGGAATTGCGCGCGCGGGCCGGCCATGTCTTGCTGGCGTTGCGATGAGGCTTCTCATTACCCGGCCGCAACCGGACGCCGGCGAAATAGCGACTGAACTCGAGCGGCGGGGTCATCGATGCGTGATTGCCCCGCTGATGACCGTCGTGACCCACGCTGTCGATCTCCCGCTTAGCGGCGTCCAGGCGTTGCTGTTGACCAGCCGCAACGGCGTCCGTGCGCTCGCAGCTGCAACCCCGCGCCGCGACATCCCGGTTCTCGCGGTAGGGCCCGGTACCGCTGCGGCGGCCGCGGATGAAGGATTTTCGGTCGAGGCCGGGGCGGGTGATGTCGCCGCGCTCGGCTCCCTGGTGCGCGCTGCTCTCAAACCGGGGGCGGGGCCGCTCCTGTGGATAACCGGTAAGCATATACGCGGCGACCTACGGGCCGACCTGCGGGCCGCCGGATATGACGTCGCCCGGCACATCCTTTACGATGCCCAAACCGTCTCGGCGCTGCCGCCGTCCTGTGCCGCCGCATTGCAGGCGCACGAGATCGATGGCGCGTTGTTTTTCTCGCCGCGCACGGCGCAAACGTTTGTGAGGATTCTGGCCATGGCCAGCCTTGAACCCACTGTAAAATCGGTAACGGCGTTCTGCCTCAGCCCTGCGGTCGCCGCTGCGCTTGCAAGCCTGCCCTGGCAGAGGATTGAAATCGCCGGGCGGACCGACCGGGACGCCTTGCTCGATCTCGCCGGTGGACCCGCTCCATGACGCAGACGCCGCGGCAGATGCGCAAGCATGCAGGCGAGAGGCCGGCCGATACAGATGCCGCACGAAAGCCTCGGGGACGAGGGCCCACTGGCGGGCTGCGCCGCGGACCTTCGCGAGCAGCGTTATTTGCCGCGATGATCGTGGTTTTCGTGGCCGGATTGTTCGCCGCACCCTTTGCCCAATATTACCTCGGACCGCGCCTAGCCGAGTTATCTGGAATTGCCGAGTTGGCTGCCGGCGGATCCGATGTTGCCGATTTCAACCGGCTGCGCGCGGTCGAGGCGCGTACCGACGAACTTGGCCGCGAACTCCAGTCGATCGGGCAAACGGCGGACGACGGCAGCGGGGCTCGGATCGGCGCCCTGGAAAACGAACTTGGGCTGTTGCGGCAAGATCTTGCGTCGCTGACCGAATTGACCGAACGCACCGCCGCTCTCGAGACGAGCGCCGCGTCGCTTGCGGCGCTCGACTCCCGTCTCGCCGGGCTGGAGGCGCGGCCGCTGGATACCGCCGGTGACGACATCGCAGGCGTAAATGCGCGTTTGGCCGATGTCGATACAGCACTTGAAGCCGTCCGCGGCGAAAGCGAACGGCTCGCGGCAACCGTCGATGCGCTCCAGCTAAAGCTTGCGGAGGACGTTAAGAGCGCGCTTGCCTTGGTCGATAGTCGCTTGGCGGCGGTGGACCAGTCGCGCGGTGTGGACCGGGCGCTGGCGGAAACGGTCGATGACCTGCAGGCGCGGACCAGCGTGTTGGAGGGTGCTGTCGATCGTTCCGAAGGCCGTATGGCGCTGGCTGCGGCAATCGGCGCCTTGCGGGGCGCGGCGGAACGCGGCCGTCCCTTCGAAGCTGAACTGCAAACCGTACGCGCCCTGACGACTGAACACCGGTCGCTGCAACAATTGGACGGCCCGATCGAGACGCTCGCCCGGAGTGCGGGCACCGGTCTGCCGAGTTTGGTCGGCTTGCAGCGATCGTTCGCGGTGCTGGCCGGCCGCGCCGCGCGCTCGGCGTCAACGGGCGACGTCGGTTGGATCGGACAAACGCTGAACCGGGTCGGGTCGTTGGTCACCGTGCGGCGTACCGGGGAAATCTCCGGGCAATCTCCCGAGGCGGTCGTGGCGCGGGCGGAGGTTCGGCTGCAGGAGGGCGACCTTGCTGGCGCTGTCGCCGAAATGACGACGTTGGAAGGGCAGTTGCCAGAAAACGACGCCTGGTTGGCCCGGGCGCGGCTCCGTCTCGCCGCCGAGCGGGCACTGGACGCCCTCAACGCCGGACTCGTTGCAATCGGCGGGGCGGGATAGCCCATGTCGCGGGCCATCCTCGCGTTTGTTTTCCTCATCGCGCTCGCCGTTCTCGCCGCGTGGATCGCCGATCGACCCGGGCAGCTCGGACTGGACTGGCAGGGGTACCGGGTCGAAATGCCGGTGGGCTTGGGTCTGGGCGTCGCCGTCGCGCTGATGCTGGCCGCGGCGGTTGCCTACCAGGTCTGGCGCTGGGTCCGCCGGGGTCCAACCGATCTTGCCGCGGCCCGCACGCGCCGGCGCCAGAACCGAGGCCAGCTCGCGTTGACCCGTGGGATGGTGGCCGTGGCCGCTGGCGATCGCAACGCGGCATTGCGGTTTTCGCGCGAGGCCGAGCGCTACCTCGCGGAAACCCCGCTGACGATGCTGCTCGCGGCGCAGGCGGCTCAGCTTGGCGGCGACGACAAAGCGGCGCGGCGCTACTTCTCGGAGATGCTCAAGCAGCCCGAGCTGGAGTTCCTTGGGTTGCGCGGTTTGGTCGGGCAAGCCCATCGCAGCGGCGATCGCGCCAACGCGTTGACCCTGGCGCGCCGGGCTTACGCCCTCAATCCGCAGGCACCGTGGGTACTGTCGGCGCTGTTCGACCTCGAAGCGCGCGCCGGCAATTGGCGCGAGGCAGAGCGCATCGCGACCCGTGCCGTCGCGGCCCGTGCGCTGGGCGAAGCCGAAGGCCGCCGCCGTCAGGCGATTGCCGGCCTGCACATCGCCCGCACGCTGCGCGATGACGGCGACCTCACGGGTGCTCGCAAGGCCGCACTCAAGGCGCAGGCGCTCGAACCTGGGCTACTCCCCGCGACTTTACTTGCGGTCGAGTTGCTGGGCGCCGCCTGCAAACGCCGCCGCGCCCTACACCTGATCGAGCAAGCCTGGGAGATGGCGCCCCACCCCGAACTCGCCGCGGCCCACCGGCGCCTGTTCGCCGACGACGATTCCCAGGCCTACCTCCAGCGGCTCGAACATCTCGTCGGTGCAGACCCACAACAGGACGAGGCGCGGCGCGCGCTCGCCGAGGCTGCACTCGCGGCCCGGCAAACCGAGCGCGCTGCCAAGGTCTTGGGCGCCCTCGCGGACTCACCGGATGCGGCCGCCCCCCTGGTGCGGCTCAAGGCCGAGATCGAAGAACGCGCCCATGGCCCGACCGCTGCCCGGCCTTGGCTCACACGCGTCGCCGATGCACCGGAGCCCGGCTGGACTTGCAACGTCTGCGCCCATCGCCACGACGCCTGGGCGGCGCACTGCGACCATTGCGAGACCTTCGATTCGCTGCGCTGGGGCGTTCAAGACGGGGTCGAACTGGTTAAACCCGATTTCGTCGGGCATTTGCCGGTTGTCGACGACTCAGTGGCTCAGGTTGAAAGTCCGGGGCCGGCAGCGTTGCGCACACCCCCGCCGCGTACCGGCGACACCGATGACGATCCGCCGATGCGGGCCGCCGGGTGACGTTGACGCCTCCTGTCGCTCCGGCGTAGTTTGCGGACAGTTTGGACGGTCCCGTGCCGCTGTAGCTCAGTTGGTAGAGCAACGCATTCGTAATGCGTGGGTCAGGTGTTCGAGTCACCTCAGCGGCACCATCTCCTTTGTGTGCGATTTCCCCTAGCGCTGCTCGTCAGCAGGTGGCGACCGTGGGCAGTCGTGCGTCCATAGGGTCGACTCAGTGAACGTTCGCGCCTCCGCCCGTTTCAGTGCGCCGCGACCGATGGGTGTGGTCCGCACAGTTCCGTAGGGGCGGCCTCGGCTGCACCGCGGGGTGGCGCAGGCGATGTGGCATCCGCCATACTGGTGGGTGCCGCAACCAAGAGGACGATGCCATGCCCGCCGCCCAACCAACCGATGCCCAACGTCAATCCTTCCTCGCCGCCGCGGCGAAGGCGGTGCCCGGACTCGATGCCGGGACGTCGCAGCGCATCCGTTGTATCGGTTGGGACCAGACGACCTCCGAGACGATCGCCCAACTGGTGGTCGACGGCGAGAAGGTCGGAACGTTTTCCCTACCGTGGCTGCATGCCGCCCACCCCGATCAAAAGCCGGAGATCGGCGAGTTCATTATCCAAACGACCTACGACGGGGTCCCAAAGGCGCTGCTGCAAACGGTCGCCTTGGAACTCGTGACCTTCAAGGATATCGATGCGTCCTATACCGCGCTGGACGGGCCGGGCGTACGCGATCTCGAGGTATGGCGCGGCGTGCATACGAAACATTGGAACGGCCTGCTCGAACCGCACGGCAAGAACGTCGCCGCCGACATGCCTGTCGTGGTCGAGCGTTTTGTGTGCGTCTATCCGAACGCGTGAGTTGCTTCGTCTACGTCCTGCGCAGCACCGGTAACAGTCCCAAGACCTATGTCGGCTGGACCAACGACCTGGATAAGCGGTTGCGAGCGCACAACGAGGGATTGGGCGCGCGCGCGACGCGCGGTCGCTCTTGGGAGTTGATCTACGTGGAACGATTTACCCAACGCGGCGAGGCGATGAGCCGCGAGTGGTACCTTAAGCGCGATAAAACCCTGCGTGCCCAGTTGCGCGGCTGACCGATACCGCCGCTTCAACCGAGATGCTTGTATTAGACCTTTGCCAAAACGAGAACGGAGTTCCTCGATGCCCGCCTATATGTTTGTCCGCGTCAAAGTTACCGATCCCAAACGGTTTGCCGAATACGGCAAAGCGGTGGCGCAGCTCGTGCCGAAGTTTGGCGGCAGGTACTTAGCGCGCGGTAAAGTCGCCGCCGTCCTCGAGGGGACCTTCGATACCGCCGAGGGGACGCTGATCGCCGAATATCCATCGGTCGAAAAGGTCAAGGAGCTTTGGGCATCGCCGGAATATGCGGAGATCAAGAAACTGCGCGAAGGCGCCGGCGAGGCACACGTCATCGTCATCGACGGTGAATTACCCGGCGCGGATTAGCGTAATCGCGTCTTCCGGGCAGGAGTCGACGCAATGGCCACAGGCCCGACAGTCGTGGGCTCGCGTTGCAAAGGCCTGTTTGCCGCCGTGCGCGACCAACTTGAGGCGGGTGACAAAAGATAGGGCGCGCCGCTCCGGCCCGGTCAGTTTGCGGATGTCGAACACGTCGTAAGGACAAACCGCCGCGCACACGGCCTTGCCCTCGCAAAGCGCCGTGTCGATCTGCGGCACGAAGGTTCCTCGCGGCTGTTGGCAGGCGTCGTCGGCGGGCTCTTTCATGGTTCCTCAGCGTACACCGGCAAGGGCGTTCGTTCGACGTGCCCCTGCACGGTCACCCGCGTGCCGACCCGAAAATGGCCACATTCGGCCCAATAATGACGCCATGGACAATCTGCCGCTCCGGATTCGCTTGAGTATTGTGGCCGTCGTCGGCCTCCTCATGGCGGGCGGCATCGCCGCGCTGGCCACCGAATCGCCCGACCCTGCAATATCCGCCGCACAGACCTGCTTGGCCCAGGCGATCTACTATGAAGCTCGCGGCGAACCGCTCAGGGGACAGTATGCGGTGGCCTCGGTCGTTTTGAACCGCGTTGACGATCCGAATTATCCCGACGCGGTATGCGCCGTGGTCTTCCAGGGCGCCGCGCGCCGAAATGCCTGCCAATTTTCCTTTGCCTGCGACGGGCGCCCGGACCGGCCAGCACTCGATCGCGACTGGCGCCGGGCGCTGCGATTGGCTGGGCAGGTTCTCGCGGGGCTACGACCCGATCCCACCGGTCGGGCCACGCACTATCACGCCCACAGCGTCGATCCGGTTTGGGCCCGGGACATGACCCACACGTTGTCCATCGGCGGTCATCGCTTCTACCACACGCGGCAATCCCTGCTCGCCAACCGCTAACGGGTTTTTCGCCGGTCTCGACGGATCGGCTGTACCATGGGGCGTATCGAACGGGAGGGATGCATGGCCGATTGCAACGCCTATCGGATCAGTTTCGAGAACGACCAGATCCACGAGCGCTCGCTATTGTCGGCGGGTTTTCGGGTCGGCAACATGATTTATATTTCGGGCCAAGTTGCCGTGAACGAGGAACGCACTATCGTCGGCGTCGGCGATTTCAGGGCGCAGGTGCACCAAACCTTCGCCAATATCAAACGCATTCTCGAAGCCGCCGGGTCTAGCTTGGACAAGATCGTCCATACCACGACCTACGTCACGGATATCGAAACCGCGCGTAAGGACTGGCTCGATCTGAAGAAGCAGTATTTCTCCTTTCCTTATCCGGCCGGCACGTTCGTCGAAATCAGTCGACTCGGCAGCAAAGAAGCGATGATCGAGATCGACGTGATCGCGCTTGTCGAGGGCGAGACGATCGCGTGACGATGAAGCTGCTGTTCAGCGGCAATGACTACATCCACAAGGTACTAGTCGTCGCCCACGAAGCAGGCGTGCTCGATCGTCTCGAATATGTCGTCAACAATCCAGTCGGTCCCGACGACATCATTTGGGGCTACACGCCGCTCGGTAAACATCCCGTGCTGGTGGTGGAAGACGGGCTGACGCTGTATAGCGGCTTGTTGGTATGTGAATACCTCGACTCTCTCGGCCCGGGCCCACGCCTTTTTCCGCAAGATGAAACCCGCTGGCGGGCGCTCACCCAGATGGTGCTCGGCGATGGATTGTTCGACGCGGTCTCAGCCCTGTCGATCGATGCGCTCAAGCCTGCGCCGGAACGGGCGGTGGCCGGCATGCAACGCAATCGCCGCCGCATCTTTGCCACGCTGGATAAAATGGAAGGCGATGCCGCCGCGTTCACCGACGATGTCTTTCATATCGGGCACATATGTTTTGCGGGCGGGTTGTCATTTCTCGATCTGCGCAGCCCGTTGCAAAAACTTTTGATCGACCCTGCCGACGCGACGTTCGATTGGCGCACCGGTCGGCCCAAGCTGAACGCTTGGTTTGATCGTGTGATCGAGCGTCCGTCGTTGCAGCTGCGTCCCGCCGATCTCGGTGTGATCGGCACCGAACGTCCCAAGACCTGACTAACCGTCCTTAAGCATCGCGCGGGCGGATGTCACCCACCCGTGGTCGCGATCGCCTTGGGCGAGGTTCATCGCGTAGTGATCGAGGCCGGGGTAGACCGCGTGCACGACGTCGGCTCCGGCGGCTTCGAGGGCGGCGACCATGCGCGGCCCGGTTGCCAAGACCGGCGGAAAGTCCTGTTCCCCATAAGCGATAAGAAACGGAGGCGGGGCGCCGCCAACATTGTTGAGCGCACTTGCTTCTTGCGCGTCGGTGTCCCGGGAAAAAAGGAAATCGCGATAGGTGATGCCGCGGTTGCCCGGTGCCAGATCGGTGTTGCGCAGCTCGAAGGACGCGCTGGTCGGCAGACACCCTTTAACGATGTCCTCCGGCAGGCCGTACGTCGGGTACTTGTCCCTTCGAAGCGCCAGCAGCGCCGCCAGGGTGCCGCCCGCCGACCACCCGGCGACGTGAATGCGCGCCGGGTCGCCGCCGTGCGCGGCAATGTTAGTCCATACCCACCGGAGCGCAGCAAAGGCGTCGTCCAATGGTGCGGGCCATCTGTGATCGGGAACCAAGCGATAGGAAACCGAAACGAATACGGCCGGCAGGTCGACCAATGCGGGGGCCATGAAGCCGTTCCATTCCTTGTATCCGTGCGCCCATGCCCCACCGTGGAAGAACATCAATACCGGCGCCTCTTTGGTTGCCGGTAACCCATAGATATCGAGCTTCTGGTCCTCGTCTTTCCCAAAGGGTACGTCCATCGTCGGTGCAAGCAGCGCCGCAGCGGCCCGCGAGCGTTCCAACGCGGTCGCCGCGTAGCGTTGGGCGGTCTCGGGAACCCGTGTGTTTTGGGGTGTTCGTGGCGGTTGCGGTCGAAGCGAATCGAAAGCCATACCCAATTCCTTAGCACGAGGGGCGGGCAGGAACACCTCGTGCATTGTGCGTCGGCCTTGGCCTGTGGTTCGATGTCTTTTGGGAGGAGTATCGCGTGATTGTATTTGTCAGCGGCGCCGGTGGCCGCACCGGTCTATCGATTGTGCCCGCACTCACCGCGGCTGGGCACACTGTCCGATTTCTTACCCGCCAAACCCGCTACGGGGGTCCACTGTCTGATCTACAAGGAGCCGATCCGGTGGTCGCCGATCTCGGTAGCGACGCCGAAATTGCCCGTGCGATGGTCGACGCCGAAGCGGTCTACCATATCCCGCCCAACATGCATCCCAACGAAATCGATTTCGGCAAACGGGTTGTCGCGGCCGCCAAGTCGGCGGGCGTCGCGCACGTCGTTTATCATTCTGTACTGCATCCGCAGGTGCAGGCCCTGACCCACCATTGGAACAAGTTATTTGTCGAAGAGGCGTTGATCGAATCGGGTCTGCCCTACACCATTTTGCAACCCTCGTCGTATATGCAGAATACCGCGGGCGATTGGGCGGGGATTGTCGAGCGCGGCGTCCATACGCTGGCATTCTCCGCAACCGCCAAGCTCAGCCTAGTGGACCTCGATGACGTGGCAGCTGTGGCGGCACAAGTCGTTGGCCAGTCCGATCATTTTGGTGCCATCTACGAACTCGCAGGTCCGGCGATGCTGTCGTGCGAGGACAAGGCCGCGATTCTGTCGACGGTGCTGGGAAGGCCTATTCGTGCCGCACAGGATTCCGAAGAGACATTTCGCCGCAAAGCCGCCGCCGCTGGCATGCCGCAGCATGTGATCGACACCCGCGCGCAAATGTTCGCGCACTACGACACCCAAGGGTTGCCGGGAAACCCCAATGTCCTGCGGTGGCTGCTTGGCCGGTCGCCGACGACCTACGAACAATACGCCCGCCGCGAGTTGCTCCCGCGTCTGTCCCGATGACCGTGTCGGTGGCCGCTATCCGACATCCTTCCTAATACGGAGACCCTGATGCCCGACTTTGTTGAAAAGCGATTTACCGCGCGCGACGGCCTCAGCCTCTACTACCGCGACTTCCCGGGACCGCCAGGCAAGACACCGGTCCTGTGTTTGTCGGGCACGACCGGTAATTCGAAGCAGTACGAAGACATTGCGCTACGGTTGCGCGCGCAACGCCGCGTCCTGTGCATGGATTGGCGCGGGCACGGGCGCTCGGACTACGATCCCGACTGGGAGCATTATTCGTTTTTCGTCGACCGCGACGACGTGCTCGATTTGCTGGCTCACGAAGAACTCGACCGCGTGCTCATTGTCGGGACGTCGCTGGGCGGGATTGTGACCATGCACATTGCGCTCGAACGACCGGAAGTGATCGCGGGCGTTGTCATGAACGATGTCGGGCCAGTGATTGGCGCGGGCGGGCGCCAACGGCTCCACGACAACATGGGCAAGCCCATGGTCTTTTCCAGCTACGAAGAGGCGGCGGCGGCGCAAAAGGAGCGCGCCGAGCGCGGCTTCACCTTGAGCGATGCCGAATGGCTCGCCCGTACCAAGCAGACCTTCCGCGAACGCGATGGCAAGATCGTTCCCGATATGGATCCGGTTTACGGCAAGGTGTTCCGGTCGCGTAAACGGCCGCCCGATTGGTGGGATAGCTGGACCGCGATGAAGGACACGCCCGTTCTCGTGGTGCGCGGCGCCGTCTCGGACATCCTCGATGAGGAGGTGCTTGCAGAAATGGCGCGCCGTAAACCGGATATGCGCAAAGCCATTGTGCCGGGCCGCGGCCATTGTCCCAGTCTGAGTGAGCCCGAAGCGGTCGCGGCGATCGACGACTTTCTCGCGGGCCTTTAGCGGTCTAGCCCTCGGCGCATTGCGCGATCATCAGGGTGAGACCGGCGGGCCGTTTCGGGATCCCGATATTTGTCAGCTCAGTCTTAATCGCGGCCCGGAAACTCGTCGGCGTTTCTTGGCGCAACACAACTTCCCATTCGCCGTTGCCTTCGATTCGGCCTTCTACGGCGCCAGCAACAAATTCGTAGCGCCCGTTTGGATCGCGGGTGCGCAGCCCGTGTTCAACGCAATGGCCAACTGCTTCGAAGTCGCCGCTTAAGCGAATCGACTCGTGTGGTTTGGTTTCCTCCAACGGTTCGTGCAACGCCGTGCAGGCTCCCAGGAACAACAATCCGGCCGCAAGCGGCGAACGAAACCGAAGCCGGAGCATCACTCGAACGCACCGAATGCGTCGTCGGCGGCACTGGTGGTCCGCGCCTCCCCCTTCGCTAACGCAACCGCCCGCTCTTGATAATAAGCCGCGCGCAACGCCGCGTAATAGTCGAGCGATCCAGCGCGCAGTTCGTCCAGTGGCTCAATTAATGCTTCGCGCCGAACGATGGCTTCGGTGCTGCGAATCGCAATGCGCGGATAGGTGTCCACAAGGTACGTCAGCGGATCGAGGAAGTTGTCGACAACGAGGCCGACGCTATGGCGGACCGTACTCGGGCCAAACACCGGGAGCACAATATAGGGACCGCTGCCGACGCTGTAGCGGTTGAGGGTCTGGCCGAAGTCGGCCGGGTGATGCGGCATCCCGAGCCGGTCGGCGACATCGAAAAATCCTAGGATGCCGACCGTCGAGTTGATGACAAAACGGCCGCCGGTCGTCACCGCCCCGCGGTCGTCGAGTTGAAGAACGTCGTTGGCGAATCGAACCGGTCCCCGCAGGTTGCTGAAAAAGTTGCGCACGGATTGTTTGACCGGGTCGGGCGTTACATATCCATACCCGAATGCGATGGGCCGGATGAGAAAGCGGTCCAGGACATCGTTAAAGGCAAACACCCCGCGATTGAAACTCTCGAACGGATCGTTGATCGCGGCGACTCCGGACGGCGCCGGGATTTCAGCCGCGTCGGCCGGTTCGGTTTGGGATAGGGGGGCCGGCACCGATGTTGCTGCAATGAGGACCGGTGCCGGTCGGGTCGGCGCGGAGGCTGGTTGGGCGCCACCTGCGGCGGCGAGGATCGCCGGTGCGAAGGCCGGATAGCTGGTCGCGGCGGCGCTGAGGATATCATCACGCAAACCGGGCGCGGCACCGATCGAGGCCACGACGATCTCGCCGGCATGGGCTGGGTCGGCGGCGATCGCCCCGACGACGGTCGAAATAATCGACAGCTTAGCGGCTTGGTCGGCTTTGCGCACGACCTGTACGCTGCCTTGGCTGTCGCGCAGATCGCGCGACAGCGCGCTGCTTTGCGCCCCGGATGCCGCCGCTTGTTGCAGGATCGTCGCAATCTGCGTGGTCACTTGCTGGGCAGTCGTACTCTGGGCCCAGCCGCTCCCGGTCGCTGCAACGACACCGACAACAACGCCAAGCGCTAATGCAAATCGACGCATGGTATGCAGGCCCTATCGGTCGCCGGCGAGGGGACGAAACTGCGCGACGAACATGTCGACGCGCCGGACGGTGTCGGGGTCGAGCGTCTGGATCATCGCAGCGCGCGCTTCGACGGCGCGCGCCAGTCCGCTGCGGGCGGCGAGCGAGGTCCAATACAACGCCTTCTGGGAATCCGACGGCACCCCTTCGCCGCGAGCATAGCGTTGACCCAACGCCGCTTGCGCGGGCGCATCGCCCTGGAGCGCGGCGCGGCGATACCAGTGCGCGGCCCGTGTGAGGTTCTGAGTGACGCCGTCGCCGTCGCGGAAGGCGCGTGCCAGGTTGTATTGGGCGCGGGCATTACCAAGGCCGGCGGCACGTTCGAATAGCCCGACGGCCCGCTCGCCGTCGGGCGCTACGCCGAGTCCGTAGCTGTACATCTTGCCCAACGTATAGACCGATCGCGCGAACTTTTGATCCGCCGCGCGCTCCAACCAACGGACTGCCTCGGCGTAGTCCTGGGCAATGCCGTCGCCAGCGATCAGACTATTGGCGAGGTTGTGGATCGCCGGCGCGTAGCCGCGTTCGGCGGCGACCCGCCACCACCGTACGGCGGCTACAGGGTCTCGGGCGACCCCACGGCCCTGGTCGTACATGATGCCGAGGTTGTATTGGGCTTGGACGTCGCCCGCGTCCGCGAGCGGCTGCCAAAGCGTGATCGCCCGCGCGAAGTCGCCCCGCTGGAATGCCTCCCAACCCGGCCCGACGTCGGCTGCCGCGGCACCGGCGTAGAGAGTTGCCGCGCCCACGGTCGTCACGATCAAGGAAACTAGCCGTTTGACCCCGTACATCGTCGCTCCCCTAACTGCGTGTCGCGGTTGCGGACAGTTTCGAGGCGCGCGCGCGGAGGACTTCGATCAGGCCGTTCACCCCGTTGCGGGTGACGACCGAGGCAAATTCCGAGCGTTGCGTCAGGGCCATGCTGACCCCGGCGACCTCGACGTCAATGATTTTGAACCCCGCCTCGGTCGCGCGGACGCGCCAGTCGGCGTCGATCGGTGGGCCGCCCGCGCGGTCGATCAGGGTGCGGACGACGGTGTCGCGCTCGCCGGCGGCGCGCTCACCGACGACCGCCAAGCGTTCGCCGGCGTAGCCGCCCAAACGGCGGGAGTAGGTGAGAACGAGGAAATCTTCAAACAGCGCGAGATAGTCGGCTTGTTGGTCCGGCGTGGCGCGGCGCCAACTTTGGCCAAGGACGAAGCGGCCGATGAACGGCACGTCGAAGTTCTGGGCCAGAACCTGTCGGAACTGCTGCTCGCGCTGCTCCAAACTGCCGGAGGTCGACTGCAAGATGACGATCGCCTGCTGCCCGAGCTCGGCGATAAACTGCGACGCGCTTGGCTGCGCTTTCGCGGGCGCCGCGCCGCTCACTATAAGAACGGCCACGATCGCGGACAGGAATGGGCGCAAGAAATAGGCGTACACGGGAATCTCAAACCGCTGCAATGCGGCATGGTTTCATTTCGCCGAGGTTGGCGCAACTATAGACGCCCCCCACCCGTAGGAGAGAGACGATGAGCGACTTGAAGGATGAGATCGGTGCCCTGTTGGATCGCTACGTCGCCCACTGGAATGCGTGGGAGATGGATGCCGTGCGCGGACTCTGGGATCCGGACGAAGCCGAACCGATCTATGTCGCCGAGGAGTCAGCGGCGCTGGTCGGGTGGGACGCTCTGGCGCGCTACTGGCAGGTATCGGAACCGCGCCGGTCCGAACATTTCATTCGATTATCCGACCTGCGGGTTCGCGCGATCGCACCGGAGGTCGCACATGCGTTCTACACCCTCAGTTGGAATGTATTCATCTGCAACAACCGGCTCTACCCGCGACCGATCGGCGGCACGGTCCGCGCGACAACGCTGCTGCGGCGTAAACCCGATGGGTGGCGGCTCTTCCATCACATCGAAGCGCCGCTCGCTTCGCTCATCCAACTCAAGGATGCGCACGAAAAAAATGTCGATCCGGCGTTGTTCGCGTTGCTTGCCGAAAAAGGTCTGAACTTCGAGGGTTGAACTGTGGTGGGCTCGCGCCGGTTCGACGACGTCAGAGCAGGCCGGGGAGTGCGCGCAGGTCGGCAAAGACCGTTTCCGCGCCGGCGGCGCGCAACTTGTCGCTCAGTCCGCGATAGTCGTGGCCGCCGCCAGTAAAACCGAGTACTCGCATCCCGGCGGCCCTCCCCGCGACAACGCCCGGTGCGGCGTCTTCGACGACGACGCAATCCTCGGGCGCAACCCCGAGCCGTTCGGCGGCAAAGAGAAAGACATCCGGTGCGGGTTTGCGGTTGCCGACCTCGAACACGCTGTAGACGTGCGGCGCAAAAAAATCGTACAGCCCGGTGCGTTTTAATTTGAGATCGATTCCCTCCGGTACGCTGCCCGACGCGACGGCCACCGGTAGGCCCAAGGCCCGCAACATCTCGGCGGCGCCGGCGACGGCATTCAAGTCGGTTTCGTATGCGTCCTGAAGACGCGCACGGAGCCGTGCGATGAAATCGGCGGGCAGCGCAATGCCGGACTCCTCCATGACCTGCTCGGCCATGTGTTCCAAGCGCACATAATGAAACCGTTCGTGGTAGCGGTCTGGGTCTAGCGCATAGCCGTGAACCGCCAGCGCCGCGCAAACCGCGTGCCCGATCAGTCGCTCGCTGTCGACGAGCACACCATCGAGGTCGAAGATCACTGCCGCTGTCATGTCGGTATCGCCCGCTCTTCGTCCGGCCCGGTGTAGGCCACCGCCACCGGGTACGCGATCATAGCGGGCTGTCGTACGACTGACGACTAAGTCTCAGGCCGAAACCGCAAGGGCCCGTGCCCACGCGATTGGTCAGCTTTGGCCGGCGCCTTCGTCGGTGCACCGTGCCGCGCCTATTACCGGGCCGAGCGTATCGCTTTGCACGAGGACGACGCAGCCGTGTTCCGGTTCGAGCACCAAGGGGACCGACACCGCCGTGGGCGACCCCTCCCAGGCACCGACCTGTTCGATGCTGCGGACGACGAAGTTGTTGGCGAGCGTCTTGCCTTTGTTCTCTCCGCCGACCACATCCGTCGTACGCGACTTGAGATAGGTGACCACCCAGATCGCGGCGTTGCCGACCATGCTGCCGTCTACCGCAATGTCGAGCGCGCCGTTGTTCCGATGCGTCGCGCGCACCGACAGGCGGGGTTCGGTGGCCGCCGCTCGGATCGCCGCTGTCACGGCGGTGCGGTCGCTTCCGACAGCTTCGCGCGTACCGTCGATGATGATCTGCGGCGTGTAACTGTAGCCGCGGCCTTTCACCTGACCGGCGTAGAGCCGCTGTCGTTCGGTAAAAGCGGGGTCCGAGAACACGTCCTTCCAAGCGCTGCCGCGGTAGACGAGGCGGTCCCAGTAATCGACATGCCATTCCAGCGCGATCACCTCGTCGCGTTCGTCCGCAAGCTCATTGAGATAGGCCTCGGCGGGCGGGCAGGAGTAGCAACTCTGCGACGTGAACAATTCGACGACCACCGGCTGGCCGCTGGCTTCGGCGCGCGCCGGGACCGGCTCAACGAACGATAGCGCCGCGAAGCCAATAACCACACCGAGCGCGCCGCCCACCGCAAGTGTCTTCCAAGTCGGGAATGCCATGGCAATTGCTCCTCTCGAGGGGACCGCAGCCATGGTAAGGAGGCCTGCAAGACCGAATCCTCCCGGATGGCTATGATGGCTTCACGAAGGCGAGAGGTGACATGGCCAAAAAAATCATCGTCGAGGCGCGAATCAACGAATACATGATGCGCGACGCAAACCCTCACGTCCCTTGGACGCCCGAGGAGATCGCCCAGGCCGCCGCGGACTGTCGTGCCGAAGGCGCCTCGATCGTCCACTACCATGTGCGTAACCCCGACGGGTCGCCGTGCCACGATCCGCAGGTCTACAACGATGCCCTGCGTCGTATCCGCGCCGCCTGCGATATCTTGGTACACCCGACTCTGGGTCAGGTGACGATCAAGGGCGATGAAGCGCGGCTCCGCCATATTGTCGAGACGCAGAATGACCCGATCCTCAAGCCCGATTTCGCGCCGATCGATATGGGCTCCACCAATGTTGATCGCTACGACGCGGGCCGCCGCGCCTATACCTCTGACAGCCTCGCCTACGTCAACACGATCGGGACCCTGGAGTTTTTCGCCCGGCGCATGCGCGATCTTGGCGTCAAGCCAGAACTGGTGTCCTGGACCGTGCCCTTCACCCGCACGATCGAGGCGTTTCTCGACATGGGCTTGGTCGATGAACCGGTCTTTTTGTTGTTCTCCCTCACCGATAGCGGCATTTTCGGCGGACATCCGGGCACAGTCCGGGGCCTCCAGGCCCACCTCGATTTCCTGCCACGCCACCGCAACATCCTTTGGTCGGTCTCGAACAAGATCGGCAACCTATTTGGGCCGGCGGCGCTGTCGTGCGAACAGGGCGGCCATCTCGCCGTGGGCCTAGGCGACTATCCCTATCTCGAACTCGGTCAACCGACGAACGGGGCAGTGATTCGCGCTTTCGTCGACCTTGCGCGGGCGATGGGCCGGGAACCGGCCACGCCTGCGGAAACCCGCGATCTGCTCGGGATGGCATAGCGCCCGCGATTTGCCACATCGGCAAATATTTTGTCATAATAAGACGCTAGAGGGCGCGGTTAACCTCGGAGTAGAGTTTTTCAGCGACACTCCGACGTTTCACCGCGCGTCGACCGAGGGCCGAAATGACTCCGATCCGCTTGGGTATTCTGGCGATCCTGACGCTGGCTGTGGCTGCGTGCGCGGACCGCGACGAGCGGACTCGCTTGGGAGGCCTGCTTTCGGGCGACGGCGAGGCCGACCCACCGGTGGTGGCGCCCGCGCCGGTCGTTGAGCCAACGGTGCGCGAAAGTACGCTAATTCTGGCAAAACTGCTCGCGACCGAGACCGGCAAGGCCATTACTGCTGCCGACCAGTTGGCGCTTGAGCGGACGACCCAGACGACGCTGGAAACCGTCCCTATCGGGAACGAAAGCACCTGGCGCAACCCGCAATCGGGGAGTTTTGGCGTGATTGCGCCGCGCCGGACGTTCCAGACCGCCAGCGGCACCTATTGTCGGGAGTTCACCCAGACTCTCGTGTCGGGTACTGTAACCGAGGAAGCGCTGGGCACCGCCTGCCGCGAAACCGACGGCACATGGAAGCTGACCGACAACTGATGCATACGCCGCCGCCAAATCGAAGAACCTTACGCCGCCGCGCCCTACTCGGCACGACCGGGCTGTTCTTGATTGCGACGGGTGTAGGGGTTGCTGGCGCACCGGCCTATGCCGACTTCGCCGACGGAACGATTGCGTACGAATCGGGCGACTACGAACGCGCATACAACGAATGGCTTCCGCTAGCGCGCGCCGGCAATGCCGCGGCGCAGCGCAACATCGGTCAACTCTATCGCCTTGGCCTCGGCGTTCCCAAGGACCTTAAGGTTGCCGCCAACTGGTACCGCCTCGCCGCCGACCAGGGTCTGTCGCGCGCCCAGGCAAATTTAGGTGTGATGTATTTGCGCGGCGAAGGGGTCGAGCGTGATCCCGTGCGCGCCGCGTCCTGGTTCGCCAAGGCGGCCGAGCAGGGCCACACGATTTCGCAATATAACCTCGCGCTAATGCTCGAACAGGGCTACGGAGTGCCCCGGGATACCCGGCAGGCCGCGCGCTGGTTTAGCGAAGCGGCCGAGGGTGGTCACGACAAAGCCAGCGACCGATTAGCGTCGATCCTCTCGGAGACGGTCGCCCCGGCGGCCGGACCTGCGCCCAGTGTCGCGGCACCTGCCGTGCCGAGCCAAACCGCGCGGGCCGAGGACTATTTGCCGACGCGGCTTCTCAATCGCGGCCAAGCGCCTGCGCCGGTTCCGCAACCGGCCGCCGAGGCGCCGGTCCAAGTGGCAGCTGCACCGCCGCCTGCGGTTGAGCCTAAGCGGACGCCGGACAAACTCACCGAGGCGCTGACCGCGCGGCCATCGCCCGCGACCATTGCCGGGACGCCGGCCGCACGTTTCGCGGTGCGACCCGAGGCCCAAGTCGCCGAACGGCAGATCGCCGACCTGCCCGCGTCGGCCCCGGAGTCGACCGGGTTGCGCCGGCCTGCGTTCCTCCAGGCGCCGGCTAAACCGCGGCGAGAGGATGCACCGGTCCGCGCCGCTCTCGGGAGCGCCCCCGAACCGCGTCCTGCGCCACCCGCTGCCGCACCCATCGCACCCCCGCTTCCGGTCGCGCCAAGACAGTCTCGCATGGCGCCAGCTCCCGTAGCTCCGGCTAAGATTGAAGTGCCGGTTGCACCGTTCCTTAAGGCCGAAGCCGCTGCGACGCGGCCTTCGCCCGCGCCGGCAACTGCAACGACGCCAATTGACCGTGTACCGGTCGCCCCCTTCCTAAGGGCCGAAGCCGCGACCCTGCCCATTCCTGTGGCGCCGGCCGTACCGGTGGCGCCCGTCCAAGTTGCAGCCGTCGTGGCGCCGCCGCCACCGCCATTGCCGGCGCGGCGCGAACCGACGCCCGCGGCGCTCGTTGTGCCCCCCACCGTGGCACCGAAGGCAGTACCGTTCTTCCTCCAGCGTGAGGCGATGACGCCCCCGCCGGGTTTGGATTTGATCCCGCGGTTTGGTCCCAACAGCTACCTCGCTCCGCGCGACATTCCCGTGGCCCTGCAACTGGATGCGACGCCGGTTGTACCGCCGAAGCCCGCCGCTGCGCCCATCCGCGCGATGGTTGCACCGCCGGCGAACGAAGCGCCGCCACCGGTCGAGCCAGCCAAACTCCCCGCGTTCCTCGCGCGCGAAGCCCAATTCCCCGAGCCCAACGACAAGCCGGCGCAAGTTCTGCGGCACGACGCGATCCTGCCTGAGAAGAACCCGAACCCAGCGCCACCGGAACGCGCACCGCTCGCCGCCATCGCGCCAGAGCCGCGCATTCCGCTCTACTACCTGCGCCGCAGCGCCGAAGCGGTCGCGGCGCAACGGATCGAATTTGTGCCGGTCCCGATCATCCAGCCCGATCCCGTGCAAATCGCGGCCCTTACGGCGTCCCGCGTCCCGCTAAACAAGCCCGCCCGCGATATACCGGTCGTCGTCAAACCCATTCCTGTGTTCCTGCAGCGGGAAGCTGCGGCGGGCATAGAACATGACGAAACCGAAGAGGCGGTCGTTGTCGGCGACCGGCCTTCGGTAGCGTTGCCCAGGTTCCTCGCCCGCGAAGCCCAAACAGCCCAACAGGTCGCCGAACCAGTCGCGACGCTGGCGGCGGTCAACGCTAAACCGGTGCCGGCATTCCTTGCCGCTGAATCCGCCGCACCCCAGCCGGTTCCGGACCTGGAGCGCCGCGCGATCTTGCGTCCGCCCGCGCCCCCAAAACCCGCGCCCCCAGCGGCGGCCGAAAGCAGCGCCGCCATCCTGCCCGCGTCGGCCAAGCCCGAGGCGCCTGCGTTCCTGCGCGAGGAGGCGTCGACCGGTGCCCTCGCCCTCGTCGATACGCCGCGGGCGGGCGATCCTGTCGGCCGGGCCAAGCGCGTGACGTCATTGTTGGCGGCTGCCGAAGAGGCGACCCAAGCGCACGCGCCGAGCGCAATCCCCAGCTATTATCGCGATCGCGCGGCGCTTCTAAGCGAACTGGAAAAAGCCGACGACGATGTCGCGCCCTTGCCGTTTCTCCGCCGTGCCCCACGGCAGTCCGGCGGTGCGCCGATTCAGCCGATCCCCGATTTGCTTGTCGCCGAAGCGCGGCAGGCGACCGTGCCGGTGCAGCCCTTCCTGCGCGGCGAGGCTGCCGCGGCGACCCGCGACGGTGCCGCACCGGGAACCGGCGGTGCCGATCGCGCTCCGCGCCTTGCTGCGCGGCCCGATGCAGGGATGCCGGTCCCCGCGACAAAGCCGTCGCGCACACTCGAGTCGGTCGAAGATCGCCGCGCCGTCGATACCGGTGTGGCCGCGTACCTCGGTCGGGACTATGCGAAGGCATTGGCTGCCTGGCTGCCGGCGGCGACCCGCGGCAATGCCGATGCCCAGTTCTTCATCGCCGGGCTTTATCTCGACGGCAACGGGCTCGATCGCGATCTGATCCAGTCGCATATCTGGTTTGCCCGTTCGGCCGCGCAAGGTCATACGCGGGCGGGCGAACAGCTCGACCTGTTGCGCAAGATCATGACCCAGGACCAATACGCCGAAGCGGAGCAGCGGCGCGCGACCGAGTAGTCCGCCGCGTCCTCAAGAAGTGACGTGTCCGGCCGGGTGCGCTCTATTCCGCCCACGATAGAACCCGTACAAACGGGCGGTACAAAGCATCATCGGAAGGGCGGGCCATGAAAACGCTGCATCATTTCGTCAACGGTAAAAAAGTTCCTGGGCAAAGCGGGCGGGTCGGCGCCGTCTTCAACCCCGCAACGGGGGAACAAGAAGCCGAAGTCCCGTTTGCCAGCGCCGACGAAACCCGCCAAGCGATCGGCGTCGCGCATAGCGCCCTAGCAGCATGGGCGGCGACGCCCGCGGTACAGCGCGCCCGTGTCCTATTTCGTTTCAAAGATTTGATGGAGCGTCACAAGGATGAGATGGCGGCCCTGGTCACAGCCGAACATGGCAAGACCCTGCCCGATGCCGGCGGGTCCATCGCCCGCGGACTCGAGGTTGTCGAATTTGCCTGCGGTATTCCGCATCTCCTCAAGGGTGAGTTTTCCGAAAACGTCGGAACCAACGTCGATTCGTGGTCGTCGCGCCAGCCGGTCGGTGTGTGCGCCGGGATCACCCCGTTCAATTTTCCCGCGATGGTGCCGATGTGGATGTTTCCGATCGCCATCGCCTGCGGCAATACCTTTGTTCTGAAACCGTCCGAGAAAGATCCTTCAGCCCCATTGTTCATGGCCGGTCTGTTGCACGACGCGGGATTGCCCGACGGCGTCTTCAACCTGGTCAACGGCGACCGCGAAGCGGTGGAGACGCTGCTGGAGGATCCCCGCGTCGCGGCAATCAGCTTTGTCGGGTCGACCGCGATTGCCGAGCACATCTATCGCACCGGCACGGCCGCTGGAAAGCGGGTCCAGGCGTTGGGCGGGGCCAAGAACCACATGGTGGTGATGCCCGACGCCGACATGGACCAAGCGACCGATGCGCTGATGGGCGCGGCCTTCGGCTCCGCCGGGGAGCGCTGCATGGCGGTTTCGGTTGCTGTCGCCGTCGGCAGCGCGGGGGATGCATTGATCGAACGCTTGGTGCCACGCATCAACGCGCTCAAGGTCGGGCCTGGCACAGATCCCGATTCCGAAATGGGGCCGCTTGTCACCAAGCAGCACTACGACAAGGTGCGGGGCTATATCGATGCCGGCGTCAAGGAGGGTGCGAACCTTCTGGTGGATGGGCGCGAGACCCGCTTGCAGGGATATGAAGGCGGCTACTTCGTCGGCGGCACTCTGTTCGACAACGTGACGCCCGACATGAGCATCTACCGCGAGGAAATATTCGGTCCCGTGCTGTCGGTTGTGCGCGCGCCGGATTTCGATCAGGCCAAGAATCTCGTCGATGCCCACGAGTACGGCAACGGCGCCGCAATCTTCACCCGCGACGGCGATGCGGCGCGCGAGTTTTCATCCACCGTTCAGGCCGGCATGGTCGGGATCAATGTCCCAATTCCGGTGCCGATGGCCTTCCATTCGTTCGGCGGCTGGAAACGGTCGTTGTTCGGCGCCCACGCGGTCCACGGCCCCGACGGCGTACATTTCTACACCAAGCTAAAGACCGTCACCGCCCGGTGGCCAACCGGTATCCGAGCGGGCGCCGAATACACCTTTCCTTCGATGAAATGAGCCAGACCATGACTTTCTGCTCGGTGCCGCGCATTGCGCCGGAGAACTTTCCCGAAATTGCCGACGATCTCGATCCCGGCGCCGAGGGCACCGCCGTTCTGGGCGGCGGGTGCTTCTGGTGCGTCGAGGCGGTCTATCGCCAACTCGACGGCGTGCTGCAAGTCACCTCGGGCTACGCCGGCGGGACGGCGGAAACCGCAAACTACAGGGCGGTGTGTTCAGGCGCGACCGACCATGCAGAGGTCATCATGGTGCGCTTCGACCCCGCTCGCATCGCGTTTGGTCAGATTCTCAAGGTGTTCTTTTCGGTCGCGCACGATCCGACACAGCTCAATCGCCAGGGTAACGACCGGGGCCGCCAGTATCGCTCGGCGATCTTCTATGCCGACGAAAACCAGCGCCGCGTTGCCGCCGCGTATATCGATCAATTGAATGCCGCCAAGGTCTACGACGACGCCATCGTCACTACGTTGGAGCCGCTCAAGACCTTCTTCGAAGCCGAGGGCTACCATCAGAACTACGCGGCGCTCAATCCCGACCAACCCTACATCGCCCATATTTCAATGCCGAAGGTCGCCAAGGTGCGCAAACACTTCAGCGACCGGCTCAAGGGCTGAAGCGCTCGCGGCGATGCCAAAAGGAGCGCCTACGAATGCCGACCTCGCCGCCCGATTGTTGCGCGATGTTGCCGCGCACTACCGGGTGATCGGCGCCGAAAATCCCGAGGTCGCCGCCGAGATGGAAGAGAACGCGCGGACCTGCGAGGAAGTGGCCGACCGGGTCGCCCGCGACCCCACCGGCCCGTTGACGGACGCCTAGGCGAGGCGATCATGAGGGGACGCGCCATTATCGTTGCCGCGCTGACCATCGGCTGGCCGCTTCTGCAAATTGCGATCTTGACGGCGCGTTTCGGCAACGACGCCCTGATCAACGTGCAGGATGAAATCGCGCCCTACGTGTTCTTCGGCTTCCTTTCGGGAACGTTTCTGACCTATGCGCTCCGGCGCGAAGAAAACCGGCAGATGCGCTGGGGCGTTATCGGCGGGTTTGTCATCGCGATCCCGATCGTGCAGTGGGCCACCGCGATCGCCGCGGTTTCGTTTCCGCCGTGGATCGGCATCCCGGTGGCTGGACTCATCGCCCAGTTCCTCGGCGTTGCATTGGGACGCATGATAGCGGGCCTCGTCGCCGTCCGCGGCGGCCGTTAGGCCACCGACATCCAGAAGAAGCAGGGCCCGCACAACCCTTTTTTCAAAGCGATCGCCGGTATCGGCGCGGACTCCGCGCGACAAGACGACGGGCGATAGACAGGCGCTTAGAGCGGACCTAAGGTCGCGCCCATGCCAAACCGCCAAGACAAAAAGATCCGCAAAATCCTCGTCGCCAACCGTGGCGAGATCGCCATTCGCGTCTTCCGCGCCGCCACCGAACTGGGTCTGCGCACGGTCGCGATCTATTCCCGCGAAGACCGCTTTGCGCTGCACCGCTTCAAGGCCGACGAGGCCTATCTCGTGGGCGAGGGCAAGGGGCCGGTCCAAGCCTATCTCGACATCGACAGCGTGCTGCGCATCGCCCGCGAGGCCGGTGTCGATGCGATTCATCCTGGATACGGTTTTCTTTCGGAGAACCCAGAATTCGCCGACGCCTGCGCCAAGGCGGGCATCCGCTTTGTCGGACCAAACCCGGACGTCATGCGAGCGCTTGGCAACAAAGTACAGGCGCGCGCGCTGGCGGCGCAGTCCGATGTGCCGATGGTCCCCGCAACCGGGGCGTTGCCGAACGACGATGCCGAGGTCGTGCGGCAGGCTGTCGAAGTCGGCTACCCGGTGATGCTCAAGGCTAGTTGGGGCGGCGGCGGCCGTGGCATGCGCTTGGTGCGCGATGAAAGCGCCTTGCTGGAACAGGTCGCGTCGGGTCGTCGCGAAGCCAATGCAGCCTTCGGCAACGACGAGGTTTTCCTCGAGAAGTTCGTCGAGGGCGCGCGGCACGTTGAAGTGCAGATTCTCGGCGATCTTCACGGCAACATCGTCCATCTATTCGAGCGCGACTGTTCGTTGCAGCGCCGCAACCAGAAAGTGATCGAACGCGCGCCCGCGGCCTATCTGACCGATCAACAGCGCAGCGACCTGACCGCCGCCGCGCTGCGGCTCGCGCAGACCGTCGGCTATTCCTGCGCCGGCACGGTCGAATTCCTGATGGATTCGAAGACAGGCGCCTTCTACTTCATCGAGGTCAATCCGCGCATCCAAGTCGAACACACCGTGACCGAACAGGTCACCGGGGTCGACCTGATCAAGGCCCAAATCAAGGTGATGGAGGGCGGACGCCTCGGCGATCTCACCACCGGGTTACCATCCCAAGACCAGATCAAGCTCAACGGCCACGCCTTACAGTGCCGGATCACTACCGAAGACCCCGAGAACCAGTTCATTCCAGACTACGGCCGGATCACCGCCTACCGCGGCGCCAACGGGTTCGGCATCCGGCTCGACGGCGGCACCGCCTATTCCGGTGCGGTCATCACGCCGTTCTACGATTCGATGTTGGAGAAGGTCACCGCCTGGGCACCCTCGGCGGAGGAGGCCGCGCGCCGAATGGACCGCGCCCTGCGCGAGTTTCGGATCCGCGGTGTCAAGACCAACCTCGTCTTCCTCGAAGAGCTTGTCAGCAATCCGCGTTTCAACGCATGGGACTACACAACCCGCTTCATCGACGAGACACCGTCGCTGTTCGATTTCAAGCCGCGGCGTGATCGCGCGACTCGTCTCCTATCGTTCCTCGGCAACGTCATCGTCAACGGCAACCCTGAGGTCAAGGGCCGGGTCCGGCCCACCAGCTTTCCGCCACCGCATATGCCGACGGCCCCGGACCGCGATCCGCCGCCGGGCTCGCGCGACCGCCTGATGGCGCTGGGCCCCGAGGGCTTCGCCCGGTGGATGCTCGACCAGAAACGCCTGTTGATCACCGATACGACCTTTCGCGACGCGCACCAGTCGTTGCTGGCGACACGCTTTCGTACCCATGACATGACGAAGATCGCGCCGGTCTATGCGCGCGCGCTGCCAGAACTGTTGTCGGTCGAGTGTTGGGGCGGTGCCACGTTCGACGTCGCCATGCGATTCTTGAAGGAAGACCCTTGGGACCGGCTTGCGCGGTTGCGCGAGGCGATGCCCAACATCATGACGCAAATGCTGCTGCGCTCGGCCAACGCCGTCGGTTACACCAATTATCCTGACAATGTCGTGCGCTACTTCATCCAGCAGGCGGGGGATGCAGGAATCGATGTTTTCCGAGTCTTCGACTGCCTCAACTGGGTCGAAAACATGCGCGTTGCGATCGACGAAGTGCGCAATACCGGCAAGTTGTGCGAAGCGGCGATTTGCTATTCCGGCGACCTGTCGAACCCGAACGAAACCAAATACACGCTGCAATACTACGTGACCATGGCCAAGGAGCTGGAAAAGGCCGGCGCCCATATCCTCGGCATCAAGGACATGGCGGGACTGTGCAAGCCGGCCGCCGCACGCCAGCTCGTGAGCGCCCTTAAACAAGAAGTCGGCCTGCCGATCCATTTCCATACCCACGACACCTCGGGCATCGCGGCGGCGAGCGTTCTCGCGGCGGCCGAGGCCGGCGTCGATGCCGCCGACGCGGCGATGGACTCGATGTCGGGCCTAACGTCGCAACCCAACCTTGGCGCGATTTGCGAAGCGCTCCGGGGCACCGACCGCGATCCCGGTCTCGACCGCGGCACGTTGCGCGGGCTGGCCAGCTACTGGGAAGGCGTGCGGCGCTACTACGCCGCGTTTGAAAGCGATCTGCGCTCGGGCATGGCCGAAGTTTACGAACATGCGATGCCGGGCGGCCAGTACACCAACCTGCGCGAACAGGCCCGGGCCGTTGGGATCGACGCGTGGCGTTGGCCCGAAGTGGCCCATGCCTACGCCGAGGTCAACGAGATGTTCGGCGATATCGTCAAGGTCACACCCACCTCCAAGGTGGTCGGCGACATGGCGATCTACATGGTGACCAACGAACTGACGCGGGAGGACGTTCTCGACCCCGACCGCGAGATTTCGTTCCCCGAATCGGTCGTCGAACTTTTCCACGGCGATCTCGGACAGCCCCATGGCGGCTTCCCCAAAGCGTTGCAAAAAAAGGTCCTCAAGGGCCGCGAACCGCTGACGGTGCGGCCGGGCCAGGTGCTCGAGCCGGTCGACCTCGATGCGGCGCGGGCAGAGGCTGAGAAAAAGGTCCATCGCCAAATCGACGACCGCGAACTTGCGTCCTATTTGATGTACCCGCGGGTCTTTACCGAATATGCCGATCACCGCCGCCAGTTCGCCGACGTGAGTGCACTGCCGACGCCGACCTTCTTCTATGGGCCCGACGAGGGCGACGAACTCGTGGTCGAAATCGAACGCGGCAAAGCCCTGGTGATCCGCCGTCTCGCCGTCGGCGAGCCTAATGAGAAGGGCGAGCGCAACGTCTTCTTCGAACTCAACGGCCAGCCCCGCACGGTCAAGGTCGCCGATGAGTCCTTGGCCGCCGACGCGGTCAAGCGCCTCAAGGCCGACGAGGGCAATCCGTTGCACATCGCCGCGCCGATGCCGGGCCTCGTGGTCAGTGTCGGTGTCGCCAAGGGCGAGGCTGTCGCTGCCGGGGACCGCCTGCTCACCATCGAAGCCATGAAAATGGAAACCGCCGTCTACACCGATCGCGCCGGTAAGGTCGCCGACATCGTCACCCCCGCCGGCACCCGCGTCGACACCAAGGACCTGCTGATCCTGCTGGAGGACTAGGCACCCCCGTCCTCACGCCTACTGCCTAGCGCGGTGGAAAGGTTAGGAGGGCGGCGCTTGCGTGTTCAATTTCTCCCACACGCGTGCCAGATCGCGGTGTCGCCGCACAACCAACACGCGCCCGTTGTCGATTGCACCCTCTAGCGCCGCCAAGGTCTGTGCCCGTCGCTTTCGCTTCCAGGCCCAAACATAGGCGAGGAACCCGAAGTCGATACGTTCCGGGCAACCCGGCGCCATGTCGGGCCGTTCGGTGCCGTAGGTCTTGGCGACGCGCTTGAGTACACCCCATAGGCATTGCCAGCGCGGCAGATCGAACAGAATGACTAGATCGGCCGCACCGGCCCGCGTCGCGAGTGTTCGCGAGAAATTCCCGTCGATCACCCATACCGGCTGCGCAATCAGATCTGCGTGCCGGGCGTCGAACGTTTCGGCTTCGACCATCACCCATCCGGCCGACCAGAAATACCTGTCGAGATGAAAGACCGGAAGATTCGTCGCCGCCGAAACCTGTACCGCTAGTCGCGATTTGTCGGCGCCGGCGTTCCCGACAATTGCGATTCGGCGTGGAATCTCGTCCATGATCCCGCCAATCTAGAAGATGTGCCCAAGCGCGCCTACTCGTACCTTAGCGCGTCGATCGGATCGAGGCGCGCGGCCTTGCGCGCGGGGTAATAGCCGAAGAACACCCCAACTGCGCCCGAGAACGCCACGGCGATCACCAGCGCAAGCGGCTCGATCAGGACCGGCCAGCCGGCCAGGTTGGCGACCAGCGCCGCACCGCCCAGTCCGACGATCACGCCGACAATGCCGCCGATCAGGCACAGCGTCACCGCCTCGACCAGGAACTGCACCAGGATGTCGCGCCGCCGGGCGCCCACTGCCATGCGCAGGCCGATTTCGCGGGTCCGTTCGGTCACCGACACGAGCATGATATTCATGATTCCAATCCCGCCGACCAAGAGCGCGATGGAGGCAACCGCGGCCAGAAGGAGTGTGAGGATGCGTTGACTCTCCGCGCGGGCATCGGTGATTTCCGACAGATTGCGTACCGTGAAATCGTCCTCTTCGCCGGGGCCGATGCGGTGGCGTTGGCGTAGGAGCTCGTTCACTGCTTCCTCGGCTTCCTTCATCCGCGCCGCACTCACCGCCTTCACCGAGATCACGTTGACCGAATCGGGGCGGGACCGCGCACTGGTCCCCAGCACCCGCGTGCGCGCGGTGGTAATGGGGATCAGGACAACGTCGTCTTGGTCCTGGCCGAACGAATTCTGGCCTTTGGGGGCGAGAACGCCGATCACCTCGAAGGGGACCTTCTTGATCCGCATTGTCTCGCCGATGGGCGTCTGATCGACAAACAGATTGTCGGCAACGGTTTTTCCGATCACCGCGACCTTCGTCGAACGCCGGACATCGTCGGTGGAGAACATGCGCCCCTCAACGACGTCCCATTCGCGCACCGTGAAGTACTCCGGCGTCGTACCTTGGGTGTTGGTCGACCAATTGAGATTGCCGTAGATGAGCTGGGTGCTGCCGCGCACGGTGGGGGCCGAAAACGCGACGGCATCGATTTCGGTTTGCAGCGCCCGCGCATCCTCTAACGTCAGACTCAGGCGCGACCCCGCGCCCAGGCGCGCGCCGACCTGGCGGCCCGAGGAATTGAAGACGATCAACAGGTTGGCGCCCAGGCTTTCGATCTGCTGGTTGACGCGGTCCTGCGCGCCGGCACCGACGGCGACCATCGCGATCACCGCGCCGACACCGATGACGATCCCCAGCATCGTCAAGCCGCTGCGCAGCGCATTGACCCGCAGTGCGCGCAGCGCGACAGCAATGGTGGCAAGCAGGTTCATTGGGCGGCCACCGCTGCGCCGGGCCAGTCGGCCAGGAGGTCGCGCGCCGACAGGCGGTCCCCCACCGGCACGTCCTCCAGCACGACGCCGTCACGGAACGTCACGATACGTTTGGCGTAGCGTGCGATGTCGGGTTCGTGGGTGACGATGACAATAGTGATCCCGGCGGCGTTGAGGTCTTGGAAGATCGCCATGATCTCGACCCCGGTGCGGCTATCGAGTGCGCCGGTGGGCTCGTCCGCCAGGACCAGAAGCGGATCGTTGACGAGGGCGCGGGCGATCGCAACGCGCTGCTGTTGGCCGCCCGACAGTTGGCTCGGCGTATGTTCCAGGCGGTCGGCCAGCCCGACATCGCGCAATCGCGCCGCCGCCCGCTGTTTACGCGCGACGCCGTCCACGCCGCTATAGAGCAACGGCATTTCGACATTCTGCAATGCCGAGGTACGCGCCAGCAGATTGAAGGTTTGAAAGACAAAGCCGATCTTGCGGTTGCGAATTGCCGCAAGGGCATCGGTATCCATCGCCGCCACGTTCTCGCCGGCAAGCCAATAGCCGCCGCCGGTGGGCCGATCGAGGCATCCGATCAGGTTCATGAAGGTCGACTTGCCCGATCCCGACGGCCCCATGACGGCGACGAACTCGCCGCGCGCAATGTCCAGCGATACGCCGCGCAACGCGGCAACGACCGTATCGCCAAGATGATAGTGGCGGACAAGTTCCTGCGTTTTGATCAGGGCATCTGACACCGGCTTGGACCTAGAACCGAATGCCCGATAGCCCGGCCCGCTCAGTGGGGGCGACGGCGCCAACGATGACGCGATCCCCCGCCGCGATCTCGCCCGCGACGATTTCGGTCACGCTGCCATTGGTGATGCCGTAGCGCACCGCAACGGGTTTTGGCGCGCCGTCCGCGCCAAGGATCCAAATGCGCCCGTCGCGCACCGCATTTGCGCCAGCGGCGCGGCGTTGCGCCGCCAATTCGGCGTATCGGGCGCGCTGGGCATCATCCAGGATCCCGAGCAGCTGTTCATTGAACCTCTGGCGGCCCTCACGGACGGCTTGCGCCATCTCCTCTTGGCCGCCGCTTTGGCTGCGCACGTTTTGCAACTGCTGGCGCAACGCCTGGCCGAACTGCTGCGCCTGTTCCTGTTGTTGCTGGTTGAGCGACAATACTTCGACGAGGCGGGCAAACTGCTCGGCCGGATTTCCCCCGGCACCACCCGGTGCGCCGCCACCGCCTGCCGCCGCGCCTGGCCTGGCCGACGGGCCGTCCGTGTCGGCACCGCCGCCTTGCGGGCGAAAACGAAGGGCCGCGTTGGGTACCCGCAGCACATCGCGGCGTTGGTCGAGTACGACGTTCACGTTGGCGGTCATCCCCGGCAGGAGCAGTTGTTGGGCATTGTCGGCCGACACGATGACCGTGTAGGTGACGACGTTCTGCACGACCTGCGGCGCTTGGCGAACCTGCTGGATGCTGCCACGAAAAGTGCGCTCGGCGTGGGCGTCGACGGTGAAGTCAACCGCTTGTCCCGCTTCGATCTGCCCGATGTCCGCTTCGTCGATATTGGCCTCGACCTGCATGCGCCGCAGATCCTGCGCGATCGTGAATAAAACCGGCGCATTAAGGCTCGCGGCAACGGTTTGCCCTAGGTTGACCTGCCGGTCGATCACTACGCCGTTGACCGGTGCGCGAATGTAGGTCCGCTCCAAATCGATCAACGCCTGCTCGACGCTGGCTTCGCGTTGTTGGACCTGCGCGCGGGCGTTCTCGATCTGCGCCTGGGCAACCTTGATTTGGGCATCTGAGGAGCGCAACGCTGCGTCGGCTGCGCGGGTTTGCGCCGCGGCACTCTCGGCAAGCGCCCGGGCCTGAGTGACATCGCGGTTGGAGGCGACGCCGCGGCGCAGGAGATCGTCTTTACGTTCTAATTCGCGCTGGGCCTCGTCGGCGGTCGCGTGGCGGTTCTCGAGGTTGGCTTGGGCGCTGGCAAGATCGGCTTCGGCGCGGGCCAGTGCCGCGATCTGCATCGACACGTTTGCCTTGGAAATCGCCAGATCGGCCTCGGCTTGTCGCAAGCGTGCTTGGAATGTCTGGGGGTCGATGCGCGCGATCAGTTGGCCTTCTGTAACTTCGGTGTTGAAGTCGGCGTGGAGTTCGGCGACCTGACCGGAGACCTGGGTGCCGACATCGACAGTGACAACGGCGCTCAATGTGCCCGAGGTCGAGATCGTGGAGACGACATCGCCGCGGTCGATCGCTCCGAATCGGTAGACGACGGCGTCGCCATTGCCGCCGCGCAGCGCATAGGCCGCCACCGTGCCCGCGATGATCGCGACAACAGCGAGAGCGATCAGCCCGCGGCGTCCCAGCCGCGCCAACATCTTCACCCAACGCTCCGCGGCACACGATAGGTATCGCCCGCGAGGGGCATGCGATAGGTCGGCGCGCGGAAGATGGCGCGGCCTAAGCGGCGGCGCTCCTCGGCGCTCAGATCGTCGCCGAGCCTAGTCAGATAGCCATGCAGGATCGCTTGGACAGCGTCGCTGCGCTGGCGCAGATCGCGTAGCGCCGCGTCTGCCGCGTCCGCGTCGTAGGGATCGGCCGACAGCGCCCGGACGACGGTGCGTTGCGCCCGCCGCAGGGCGACGGTCTCGGCCCGCAGATCCGCCTCGACCTCGCCAAACTTCTCGATCGCGTGTTGCCGCGATTCAGGGGCGAGCGCCATGAATGCCGGACTTGCTTGAAAGCCCGCCCCCGCCGGATCGAACCCGCGGCGGACAAAGTGGCCGCCGCCGGTCGCGACGACGCCGATCAGGATGCCGACCGCGAATAGGTTGACTGCCAATGAGACCGTTAGAAGGATGCCAAACCAGCGCCGTCGCCCGATCGCCATACCTACTCCTCCAACCCTTCGACGATTCCCAGCGTTTCACCGCCCCCGGCCACGCTGGCGAAGTCGAACCCGGAATCGCCATAGACCGCGACGGTCGGCAAAGTCGCCGCTCCGAGATAGACCCCACCCAACATCGCCGCCGCCAGCAACGCCGGTCGCCAAGCCGGGCGCGCGACGATCATCCATATCCAGTGAACGTCCTCTTTGCCGGGCAGTTTTGCGAGGCGCGCTTCGAGCGCAGCGCTCGGCGCAGGCGCCGCAACGAGATCGAGCAGGCGTGCAAGTTTCTCTGCCGTGTGCAACGCCGCTGCGGCCTCCGTCGACTGTGCCACAAGGGTTTGAGCGGCGGCGCGGAGCTCCACCGGCCAGCGCACAGGGTCGGGCCCGCAGCGGTCCAGTAACGCCTCAAAGTCCGCAAGGCCCAGGGGTCGTTCTTTGTTATCCATCACCATTCCTCCAGCAAATCGTCCGCTAGATCCTGCAACTGCGTTTTCAACGTACGCCGCGCACGCGCCAACAGGGATTCCACGGCCTCGACTGAAATTTCCAGCGTGTCGGCGGCCTCTTGCTGTGAAAATCCCTGGTAGTGGACCAACGCCAAGGCCTGGCGCTGGCGTTCGGGCAATCCTGCAATGGCACCGCCGACTGCGCGGCGCAGCGCGTGATCCCGCGCCATGCGCGCGCCGCCGATCAGCTCGTCCGCCTGCTCGGCGACGAGTTCCAACGACGTCGTACGTCGGGCCCGCTGGCGATCGATGCATTGGTTGATCGCCACCCGGAACAGCCATGTCTTCACTTTGGCGCCGCCCGGCTCCCAGGTTTCGGCCTTGCGCATCAGCCGAACCATAGTTTCCTGCGCGACGTCCTCGGCCTCAGCGCGGTCGCGCAACATGTGCCAGGCGTAGCCGACCAGGGGCCCGAGGTGACGGCGGGTGATTTCACGCCATGCCTGACGGTCGCCGTCGGCGATCCGTTCGACCAAAACGTCGTCGCTTTGGTCGACGCTGTCGTCGTTCCGGCGTTCGGGCGCCTGCTCGCCCGCTACCATCGAAAGGGCCGCGTTAGCGGCGACGGTCGGCGCCACCGGCCTGACCCCCCCGCGACAGTTCGGGTGCTGCCATCGCCCCGTCGCCGTCGACGTCGTAGCGCGAGAACCAACGGCGCGACGGTTGGTCGATTTCGTCGGCGGACAACGACCGGTCCCCGTCGGTATCCATCATGTCGAACAGGGTAGCCGTGCCCAGACTCTGGAACAGGCGACCGCGACGGCGGAATTCCTCCACCGACAGCGTCCCGTTACCATCGAGGTCGGCGGCCGCGAACAGACGGCGATGCTCGGCCAAAATCTCCGCCAAGCTGACGGTGCCGTCGCCGTCGGTGTCCAGCAGCTCGACGAAGCGCGCCGCACGAAAGTCGTCGTGATCGTCGTGACGCTCCTGCGCCACGGCGGCGCTCGACACCATCAGGGCGGCAACCATCCCTAAACCGATCGGACGGTACATTCGGTTCATCCCACTCCTTGTCACGGGCTCTCTGGGTCAAGTCCTCTACATTACACGGCTTTGTCCCCGTCGTTCCGTCGCCGTTTGCGCAAACCGACCGCCGCGCGCAATACTGCGGGAAAAGGGGAGGCACCATGGCCCGCGATCATCTGGAATTCGTTCAAACCCAAGTGTTGCCTTGGATCACGCTGCCGGACACCGCCGCGCGACCCGGGGTGGCGTGCAAGGTTCTCTCCAAGGATGCCACTTCTGGGGCGGTCAGCGTCATCCTCAAATACCCGGCCGGTTTCGAGATTGCCCGACCGCACTATCTCGACAACGACGAAGAGTTCTTCGTCTTAGAGGGAGAGATTCGAATCGGCAGCGCGGTCTACGGTCCGGGCACCTACGCCTATCTTCCCGACGGTTATCCGCGCGCGAACATGACTGCATCCAACGGTGCTGCGGTACTGACGTTTTTCGAAGGACCGCACAAGAATATCTTCGACGGCGAAAAACCTTTCGATCGCACCAAACTTGTCGAGCGGATCGCCGCGGGCGACCGGGCGACGTGGGGCGACGGGGTCGATCCGAAGGTCGTCGGCGCGGGCTTGCAAAAGCGGATGCTGCGTTTGGATGCGGCGAGCGGCGAGCGCACCTGGTTGCTCCACATGGGGCCGAGCGATCCGGCCAAGATCACGGCCGCGCCGCTCGAAACCCACCCGCATGTCGAGGAGCTGTTTCTGCTCGACGGCGAAATTTCAATGCCCCAGGGCGTTTTGCGCCGCGGCGCCTACTTTTGGCGGCCAGGGGGGATTCAGCACGGCCCGATCGGCTCGCTTGCCGGGTGCACGTGTTTCTTTCGGTGTAAGGAAGGACCGTTCTCCACCGATTGGACCGACCACACCGAAACCATCGTCTGGGATGCGCCCTACGCGCCGACCCTGCCGCCCGCCCTCAAGGACCACGCCGCGCAGGAATACCGGGGCACGGCGGCCTATTGAGCGGCGATGGCCCGCGCCCATATCGAGTTCATCCAATCGCAGGTCCTGCCCTGGATCCCCCTGGATTCGGGATCGAGCCGTCCCGGCGCTGCGATCAAAGTTCTCAGTCACGACCCCGATACGGCGGCCGGCACCGCCATCCTCCGCTATCCGGACGGTTGGGCACTGGACGAGGCACACCATGTTGCCGGGGATGAGGAATTCTTCGTCCTCGAAGGCGCATTGCACATCGACGACCGTATCTTCGATCGCCATGCCTACGGGTTTCTTCCGGCGGGGTTTCCCCGCCGCCGCATGGCCGCCCCCCAGGGGGCCGCTGTCGTTACCTTTTTCAACGGTCCGCCCCGCCGGGTCCCCGGTGCAGGCAGGTTCGATGCCGCGCGGGTCGTCATGGTCGACACCGACAGCATGGCGTGGAACGGGGATTTCGACCACAACCTCACGGGCTCGGGGATCGGCATCAAATTCCTGCGCAACGATGCCGCCAGCGGCGAGCGCACTTGGTTGCTGACCAAGGGCAGCGACCGCCGCGAGGATCTGCCGCAAACCGGCAAACTCGAAAGCCACCCGTGCGTCGAGGAGTTTTTCTTGCTCGACGGAACGCTCGGATGGCCCCAAGGGATGATGCGCCGCGGCGCCTACTTCTGGCGGCCGCCCGGCATCGCCCACGGCCCCGGCGCGTCGCTGACCGGATACCTCGGCCTGTTTCGCTCCCGCGAAGGACCGTTTTCGACCGACTGGTCGCAGGTCGAGCGGCCACGCCCGTTCGATCCACCCTACGATCCCATCCTGCCGCCCGCCTACGCGCATTACTCTGGTTCGGCCTACCTCGGCGCGGATCCCTACTAGGAATTGGCCGCACAGTGTGCGGGCGGTGCGGACCATATGGGCCGCCCGGTGCCGCTGGGTTAGGGTTCGCACCGGAGTCAGGGGAGGGCACCATGGAAAAGGGCAAAATGCCGGTGGCAGGCGATCCAAACGCCTATCGGATCAAGACGACGCCGGATCCGTTCGATGCGTTCAGGATCGCGCTGGGCTACCGCGCCGGCAACTTCATCTTTCTGTCGGGCCAAGCCTCGATCGACGAGAACGGCGCGCTGGTCGGGGTCGGCGACTTCGACCGCCAGGTCGAGCAGGTCTTCGCCAATATCAAGCGCGTCCTCGAGGCAGCGGGATCGTCGATGGACAAGATCGTCAAGGTCACGATCTATCTGACCGACATGTCGAACTTCCCCAAAATTATCGAAGCGCGGGGAAAATACTTCAAGCAACCGTGGCCCGCCGACACCATTGTCGAGGTCGGCGCCCTGGGACTGCCAGAACTGCAAATTGAAATTGAAACCATCGCCCTGATCGAGGGCGAGGTGATCGGCTGAGGCCGGGGGAGAACAAACGTGGCGCGGCAACCGAAAAAAACCAAAGAGACATCGACGACCGACACCTTCTGGAAAAAGGAAGACCACGGACGCAACGAGATCACCGGCGGCATGGTCATCAGCCGGACGCTGAAGGGCATGGGGATCAACTCGGTTTTCTCCCTGGCCGGCGCCTCGCATACCTATTTGCTGGACGCGCTCGACCGTGACGACTTCGCGATCGTGTCCAACCGGCACGAGACCGCGACCGTCGCGGCCGCCGACGGCTACGCGCGTATTACCGGCAAGCCCGGGGTCGCGCTGATTATTTCGGATCAAGGGGTACCGAACGCGGTATCGGGCATCTTGACCGCGCACGAAGCCTGCTCCCCGGTCATCGTCATCGTCGCGCGTTTGCCGACAAACTGGATTCAACCGCAGTCCGAAGTCGATCACGATGCGCTTGCCCTCGTGCGGCCTATCACCAAATGGGCCCGCACGGTGCATTCCGCCGAACGCTTGCGCGAATATGTCGAAACCGCCTACCGCCAGGCGACCACCGGTCGTCCCGGGCCGGTCGTTCTCCAGGTTCCTCAGGAGTTTCTTGCGCAAACCGTCCAGAACGTGGAGGAGCTCGACGCGCCGGTGACCCGGGCGATTCGTCCCGGTCCCGCCGCCGATGCAGTGATGGCGGCGGCCGACCTAATTGCCAAGGCCAAGCGCCCGATGGTTGTCGCCGGCTCTGGCGCGATGTGGGCTGGCGCCGGCCCGGCGTTGCGCGAGCTATCGTCGATGTGGAACATCCCGGTTCTGGGCAACGCCGGGGGCCGCGGACTGGTCCCCGAGGACGACAAGCTCGGTTGGTCCTGGCCCCTCGCCCAGGTTGCGGCCAAAGACGCCGACTTGGTTCTGTGGGTCGGGGCGCGCATGACCCAGCGCATGGGCTACGGCATGGCCCCCCGTTTCAGTTCCACGGCAAAGTTCGTCCAGATCGACGTCGCTGGCGAGGAAATCGGACGCAACCGCGCGGTCGAGGTACCGATCGTGGCCGACGCGGCGCAAACCATCGCGGCCATCGTGGCCGAACTAAAAGCGCGCAAGACAAAATCCAAGCCGGCGCCGAAGTGGCTTACCGAAGCCCTGCAGGATCGTTTGACCTTCATGGAGACCGTCGGGCTCGGCGACGATGGGGCAATCCACCCTTACCGCCTCGCGCGCGAACTCATGAAGCGGATGCCGGCCAATGCGATTTACGTCGGCGACGGCGCGGATGTGCAGAACTGGATGCACGCCATCCTGCGCATCAAATCCGAGCGCGGCTTCATCGATCACTATCCGCTGGGGTCGATGGGGATCGGTACGCCTTTGGCGCTTGGGGCTGCCGCGGGCGCGCGGGAAATGGCAAAGGAAACGGGCTCGGAAGCGCGCCCGGTCTTTCATGTCACCGGCGACGGTGCCTTTGGCTTCTACCCCAGTGAATACAACGGCGCGGTTCTGGGCGGCCTCAAAATCACGACGTTCATTTCCAACGACGGTGCGTGGGGAACCGAGAAACACGGCCAACTCCAGGTCATGGAACGGCAGGTCAATACGCTCTTCGGCGATGTCCACTACGACCTCATCGGCAAAGCCTTTGGCTGCCATGCCGAACGGGTCACCAATCCCAAGGAACTCGGTCCCGCAATGGACCGTGCGCTGGCGGCGGACCGTGCCGCGATCGTCGATGTCGTGACCGATCCGGATGCCGGCAAATTGCGCAAAGAAGATCCGCGGGTGCAAACGATCGCCTTCTCCGACCTCGTCGCCAGCCGCAAATCGCAATACAAGGCGGAAGTGGCTTAACCGAACGTATTCAGCGGTATCTTGAGGTAGGACACGCCGTTGTCTTCGGGCGGCGGCAGGTGGCCTGCACGCATGTTGACCTGGACGGCGGGAAGCAGAAGCACAGGAACCGCGAGCTTGGCGTCGCGCGCCGTGCGCATCGCCGCGTAGTCCTCCTCGGCGACGCCGTCCTTGATGTGGATATTGCTGGCTTTCTGGTCGGCGACGGTGGTTTCCCACGCGTAGTCCCGGCCGTTGGGGGCGTAGTCGTGGCACATGAAGAGCCGTGTTTCAGCCGGTAGCGACAGAGTCTTGCGAATCGAGCGGTAGAGAAGACGGGCGTCGCCGCCGGGAAAGTCGGCGCGCGCCGTCCCATAGTCGGGCATGAACAGCGTGTCGCCGACGAAGGCCGCATCGCCGATCACGTAGGTCACGCAGGCCGGCGTGTGCCCCGGTGTATGCATCACCCGCACCTTCAATCCGCCGATTTCTAATGTCTCATTGTCGCCAAAAAGACGGTCGAACTGACTGCCGTCGACTGGGAAATCGCCGTCGACGTTGAACACCGCCTTGAAGGTTTTCTGCACCTCGCCGATGCGGTTACCGATGCCGGTTGTGCCGCCGAGCGCCGCCTTGAGATAGGGCGCGGCTGTCAAATGATCGGCGTGGACATGGGTTTCGAGAATCCACGCGACCTGCAACCCTTCGCCGCGGACAAACCCAATCAGTTCGTCCGCCTTTTCGGTGTTGGTCCGGCCCGACTTTGGATCGAAGCCGAGGACCGAATCGATAATCGCTGCCGTTCGGCTGGCGGGGTCGGCGACGACGTAACTGACGGTGAACGTGCCCTCATCGAAGAACGCGGTAACTGTCGGATTCATGCGGCAACGCTCCTTGTCGGTGTCATCGACGGCAAGTCTAGGGGGTCAAGGCGCGGGCGTCAGTGTCAATGTCGCACGGGCGCCGTGCCGTGCCGTCGCTAAAGGCGGTAGCGCGAAGGTCGTGCCGGCACGCCAGTCGTCGGTTCGCTCGGCGAAGAAACGGCTAAACGGATTTCCCGACGTACCGGGCGCCACCATGAAGAGTGAACGGTCGAGATCGTCTAGGTCGTAAACCGCGCGATATCCCGCGCCATGACCGTTGGTGAATCGGCCCTGTGCCGTGTTGTACCCGCCGCGCATCAGGGTGTAGTTGCCGCCGCTGCTGGGCACCGTGATTCCGAGCCACCGAGGAACGCCGGGGAGAAAACTAAACGCCGGATGGACGAAGCGGGCGGGGTGGGCCGCGCCCCAATGCCAATCCGACATCGCCGCGCCGTAGCGCGCGGCGAGCGTCGCGGTGGCCGTTTCCAGCGCCGCCGTCGCGACCGCCGCACAGGTTTCGGTGCCGGGCGTCTCTCGGTTGTCACACCACTTAGCGAGGTCGTCGCTCAGCACGGCATAGACCTGGCGTGGGTCGACGCGTCCGCCCTCGGCGCCAAGATCGTCGCCAAAGATGGCATCCACGGTTTCTGCGTACCAAGCGGCAAAGATCGTCGGCGCGACGGCATCCTCTGCCATCCGGGAATCCCATGTGGCAAGGAGAGCCAGCGCGGCTGTGGCCGCTGGACCGAGGTCGCTTCCCTCGATTGCGGTGCGCATCGCCGGTAACAGCGATTGCGCCATGGTTGATACCGTGTCGGCCTGCAGCGCGGCGTGTGCCGCTGGGGTTGCCCCAACGTTGCTGCGCAACACGTCGGCCAGACGCATGGCGCGGTAAGGCGGCTCCCAGTCAGCGCTGATGAAATACGGGTAGTCCGGCCCGACGATCCGGTTGTTGGCATTGAGCAAGATGCCGTCGCCGCTACCCCGCTGTTGCGGCAAGTCCTCGAACGGGATGAACCGACGCCAGGCTCCATCGGGGAGGTGGCTCGGCGCCAAGCCGCGACCGGATTCGCGGATCGGGATGTGCGCTGGCGCGATGAACCCGATCTCCCCCGAGGTGTCGGCATAGAGAAAATTTTGCTGCGGCGCACCGTAGCCGCGCAGCGCGGCAAGGAAGCTCTCCCAATCGCGCGCACGGTTGACCGCGTACATCGCGGCGGGTGTCAGGTCGGCATCACCCAGCGCGACGGCCTGGAGCACGACGACGCCCTCCGGTCCACTTGCACCGGCCGCACGCTCGACCACATCGGAGATAACCGGCCCATAGCGCGTGTCGCGCACCTGCAAACGCTGGTCTGCGCCGAAGCGCACCCGGATGATTTCGTCGCGCACATCGAACAGTCGTTCGGTTGCGCCGTCGCGGTAATGCGTCGCGTCGGCGGTAGTGTCGAGAACCAACAGGTCGGTCAAGTCGCCATAGGTCGTCGTCAGACCCCAGGCAATACGCCCGTTATGGCCAAGCAAATGAATCGGCATGCCGGGCACGGTGCCGCCGGTCATCGATAACCCCGGTGCATCGATCGACGCGAGATACCAAATGCCCGGTGCCGTCAGGCCGAGGTGGGGATCGCTCGCCAAAATCGGATTGCCGCTTTCGGTGTGGCGTCCATCCACGGCCCAAGCGTTCGATGCCCGGCGCGGTCGAACGATCTCAGGGACGCCCGCCAGAAGCTGTGCCGCCGCGACCGGGAGCGGCGACGCCTCGGCAAGGGTTGTGGGGCCATCGGCGAGCCCGGTCGGCATCAGAAACTCGACCTCGCCCGGCGTCAGGCGGTCCAGTAGGGCGCTACGGCGCAACTCCTCGAACCAATTGCCGCCCAACATCAACGCGAGCAGTTTGCCAAGAACAAGCGAGTCCGCGGGTTGCCAAGGATCTGGCCTATAGGCAAGGACCGTAAACTCCGGCGGCCACGGACCGGTGTGTTGGGCGAGATAGGCGTTAACCCCGGCGCTGTAGGCGACCAGCGCCCGCTGGACCTCTTCAGGGAGCGCAGAGAATTGCCGCGTCGCGCTGCGGTAAAGACCAAGCGTGCGCATGAAGCGGTCCACCCCTACACCGGGTTTGCCGACAACCTCCGCCACCCGACCGGCGCCGATGCGCCGGTAGGTGTCCATTTGCCATAGGCGGTCCTGCGCATGGGCAAAGCCCAGTGCGAAGTATGCGTCCTCCTGCGTCGCCGCGACGATCCGGGTTGCACCTACGGCGTCGCGTACGATCTCGACTGGTGCCGCGACCGTTGTTGCAATCTCGCCGTCCCATTGCGGCAACGACGTGGTAAGCCACAGACCGATCGCGACGATCGCTACCGCACCCGCCGCCGCCACAAGGAACGTGGCACGCAGCACATGTCGGGCGAGGCGGACGATCATCGACGTTAACCCTTTAACCCGTTAACCAAGAAAACGGCCCGAAACCGGCGTGTGATTTGCATCTTGTGTCGTGTTGCCACCCGGACCAACCAACCGATCGGGGCCATTTGTGGAACGACCCATTGTACTATTCGGCGGTACCGGCCAGATCGGCCGCGAGTTGCGTCTGCAACTGGCTGCATGGTGGCCGGTTCTGGCCCCGCCCCGCGACCAGGTCAATCTTGCCCGCCCGGAAGAAGTCACCACCTATTTGCGCCTCGCCCGTCCGTCTCTGATTGTTAACGCCGCCGCCTATACCGACGTCGACGGCGCGGAAAACGACGCAACCGCCGCCATGACCGTGAACGGTCATCTTCCGCTCATGCTCGCGGAGGAGGCGTTCGAACGCAACATCGGCCTCGTTCACTTTTCGACCGATCTCGTGTTCGACGGGTGGCGCGGCGAGACGCCGGCGCCCTACCGCGAAACCGATTCGCCCAATCCGCTGAATATTTACGGTCGCAGCATGTTGCGCGGCGAATCCGCCATTCAATACACCGACCCGCCACACCTCATCTTTCGTACCAGCCGTGTCTATGGGTTGCGCGGGAGCAACTTCCTGATGGACCTCGTTGCCTTGGCCGGGGCCCACGACGACATCAATGTGGTTGCCGATCAGATCGGTAGTCCGACGTGGTCACGGGCAATCGCCATCGCGGTGAACGCCATTCTGAAGGACCTCGACGCGCCGCGCACGCCAGCCGGTATACGCGAACGAAGCGGCATTTATCACCTTGCGGCGTCGGGTGCGGTTAGTTGGTACGGCTTCGCCGAGTTGATTCTCGATCGAGCCGTCGACAGCCCCTATATCGAGATGACGCCCGAGCGGCGACCCGCTTTGCGGGCGATCGCCTCGAATTCCTACCCCTTCCGGGCACCCCGACCGATCTATACGGCGCTGAGTAGCCGCTCCGCCCAGCATGCCTTCGGGGTGGGTCTACCGGCGTGGCAGGAACAGCTCGAAACCTGCTTGCGCTCGATGCCCGCCTAAGCGTCGTAAGCGTTGGTCGCGTAACCGGCGCGATCGAACGCCACCAAAAGCCGGTCGCGCCAGCGGCGCACAGGATCGCTCTCCTCGAACAACTTGAATGGGCTAATGCTGCGCGCCCATTGAAATGCGCCAAAGACGATGTAGTCGGCGAAAGCCGGCGCATCGCCGCAAAGATAGGGCTGTTCGGCGAGGGTGAGCCGCAGCGGCGCGAGCGCGTTGCGCAGCAAAACGACCTCGGTGTCGCGGTTGGCCTGGACTTGATCGAATGGGCGGTCGAACCTCCCGGCCCGGGTTTCCATGAAATAGGGCTGGTCGGCCGCGTTGAGGTGTCGATAGATGTCGTCGATTACGAGGGGCTGGATCGCGGCATGCAGCACGGTGTTGGTCCAGTGATTGATCACCCGGGCTTCGCCCCTGGCGATGGTATTGCCGAATAGTGCCGGGCGATCGGGATAGGTGTCGTCGAGATAGCAGGCGATCGCGAAGGAATCGCTGACCGTTGCCGCGCCGTCGGTAAGGACCGGCACTTTTTCCTGGCCGGAAAACGCAATGGTCTCCTTGTCGGTGAAGTTGACCGCCACGTAGTCCGCGGCAAGGCCCTTATGCGCCAACGCCATGCGGACGCGCCAGCAATACGGGCTAAACCGGCGGTCGTCTTTTCCAGTGAGTTCGTAAAGGGTTCGGGACATGGGGTCCTTGGTTCAGAATCGAGTCGCCACCGCCGGGGTTGCCGCGTTAGCCTTCATGAAAGCTGCGGCAGCCAAGAACATACTAGGACTGCCCACGCGTTACCGAAAGGAACCGATATGGCCACCGTTGAAATTTTCAGCGCCGAGGTATGTCCCTACGCACACCGGACCCGACTCGTCCTCATGCACAAAAACGTCGACTTCTCACTGACTGAAATCGACCTGAAGAACAAACCGGCCTGGTTCAAGGACGTTTCGCCCTACGGCAAGGTTCCGTCGATCCGGCACGACGGGCGCATCGTCTACGAATCGGCCATCGTCAACGAATACCTCGACGAAGTGTTCCCTGCGCCGGCGCTGATGCCCGCGACGCCGCATGGACGCGCCATGGCAAGGGTGTGGATCGACTATGGCAACACCCGCTTCAACGTCGCGTCCTACCAACTCGTTCGTGAGACCGATCCTGCGGCACAGGGCGCGCTCCGCGACGATCTCGATGCTTGCCTTTTGTTCATGGAAGAGGGCATGCGCAAACTAGGGCCGGGCCCCTATTGGTTCGGCGCAGACCCGAGTCTTGTTGATTTCAGCTACTACCCGTTCTTCGAGCGCTTTTGCAATGTCGAGCACTACCGCAACTATGCGATCCCCGCGGAATGCACACGTATCCGCGCCTGGATCGCAACCATGAAAGACCTGCCGATCGTGCGCGAGATCGCCAATCCGCCCGAGTTCTATATTGAACGCGCAAAGGCCTATGCGGCACCGGACAAACAGGCGGCGGAATAGCTGGCACCGACGCACGAACGGCCCCGGTTTTTGGGGCCGCTCGCTTCTTACGGAGAGGTAGGGATGGGGCCCCGGGGAGAATTGACCCGGCCGCGAAACCGATACCAGGTCTGGGGGAACGCTAGCCTGATATCTGCGACCGGGTCAGGAGGGCCGACGCCTTGCAATATTGCGGTGCATTGGGGCGCTTGAAGGGCTGAATCTAGGCGATTTTGTGATTTCTCCGATTCCGGTGTTTCGCGCAATGCGCGGATATCGCAGCGTTGGCGTTGCCCCGGTCGACGCGACGGGCCTATCATTGCCGCAAGGGAGGGCCCCAGTTGGGGTCGGCCACAGTCCGGGGGACACCGCGACGATGCGCCAATTGCCGACGAGATCTTTCACCGTCCAGGGCCACCGCTGATGGCGGAGGTTTTGCCGATCCAGCAAAGCGGCACGACCCAAAGCCGCGGACGTTTACCTCTCCCGATCTTTTTCGATCGCACCGAACTCAACCAAATCCTGTCCGTCTATAGCCGCCGCGTCATTGCTGGCGAATGGTGCGACTACGCGCTCAACGACGGCCGCGACGAAGCGATGTTCGCGATCTACCGCAAGCGCTCTAGGGTCCCGGTCTTCCGCGTCGTCAAGCGCCGCTCGGGCAAGGCGCGCTTCGCCGTCCTGGACTCCGGCGGGCAGGTCTTGCGGATGAGCCCGGACCTGACGACGGTGTTAGGCGTCTTGAAGAAAGCGCGCGGCCTGCGGTTGGTTTGAACCGCCGCGTTGATCTGACGCAGCGGCAGCGCCGCCGCGATCGGTCATGCTCGGCACCTGCCGTCGGGTTCAAGCAATGGAACTTTTTCTCCCCCTCTTCGTGATTTTGATCGTGGCCCGGCTCCTGGGCGAACTAAGCCTGCGCTTCGGTCAGGCGCAACTCCTGGGCGAGGTCGGCGCGGGCGTCCTCATCGCGCTCCTCACGCCGGTCCTTGCCCCGTACTTCCCCTTCCTGGGCGAGTTGGTCGATAGCGTCCCGGTCCATCTCGTCGCCGAATTCGGCATTTTCTTTCTCCTGCTGTTGGTCGGTGTGGAGATGCAGCCGGGAGAGATGCGGCGCGCGTCGAAATCCTCGTTCCTCGTCGCCCTGGGTGGCGTGGCCGTACCGCTGGTTGCCGGGGTCGTCCTGGGCTACGCCTTCCTTCCCGACACTGCCGCGCGGCCAGCCCAGGCGTTCTTTATCGGCGTCGCACTCTCGATCACGGCGGTTGCGGTCGCCGCGCGGGTGTTGACCGACCTTGGCCTCATTCATCACCGGGTCGGGCGAACCGTCATCGCCGCCGCGGTGTACGACGACATCTTTGGGTTGGTCCTTCTGGCCATTCTTACAGGCGTCATCTCGACCGGCCATCTCCCGCCGGCGACCGAGTTGATCTGGCTATTGGCCAAGGTCGCTATCTTCTTCGCCGTGACCGTGGGGATTAGCCGGTTCCTCTACCCATGGGTCACCCGGGTGCTGGGCGCCGCGCAATCGCGCGCCGCGGCCTTTACGACGCTATTGGTCGTTGCCTTTGCCTTCGCGGTCTTTGCGGAATTAATGGGGATGCACTTCATCATGGGGGCCTTTGTCGCGGGATTGTTCTTCGAGCCCCGGCTTGTCGGCGATGTGGTTTACCACGACATCAAGGACGGCGTCGGCGTCTTCACCGCAGGCTTGCTCGCCCCGGTCTTCTTCGCGTCGATCGGACTACGTCTCGATCTCGCGGCGCTCTGGAGTGTGCCGGGTTTTCTAGCGATCCTGATCCTGACGGCGATCTTGGGCAAATTGATCGGGGCCGGCAGTGCCGCGCGGTTGTCGGGGTTAGGCGTTAGCGAATCGGCGGCCGTGGGCCTCGGCATGTCAGGTCGCGGCGCGGTCGATTTCATCGTCGCCAGTATCGCGCTCCAGGCCGGCCTGTTCGTTCAAGGGGCGCACGACCCCCATGTCGCGACGCTGTTTTCAGCGTTGGTCATCACCTCGATCGTCGCGACCGCGGTGACACCGCCTGTGCTCCGCAGCGTCGCACGCAAACTGCCGCGGACTGGCGGCGACTAGGCAAAAAGAAAGCCCGGCGCGATGGCCGGGCTTTTCCGAACGGTGTCTGGGTCGCCGGCTATTCGCGGTTGCCCAGTAAGTGCATCAGCATGATGAACAGATTGAGGAAGTTGAGGTACAGGTTGAGCGCACCCATGATCGTCGACTTGGCCATCAACTCGCCATTCTGACTGACGGCATCGTAGGTGTTCTTGATCCGCTGGGTGTCGTAGGCGGTCAATCCGGTAAACACCAGCACGCCGATCACCGAAATCACGAACTGCATCATCGTGCTGCCGATGAACATGTTGACGACGCTGGCGATGATGATGCCGATCAGCCCCATGAACAGGAACGAGCCGAATTTGGTCAGATCGCGCTTCGTTGTGTAGCCGAACAGACTCATCGCCCCGAACAACCCGGCGGTGATGAAGAACACGCGCGCGACGCTTTCACCGGTAAACGTCATGAAGATGTTGGAAAGCGATACGCCGAACACCACGGTTACCGCCCAGAACAAGAGCTGGAGGGTCGAGGACTTCATCCGGTTGATGCCAAAGCTCATGGCCAGAATGAAGATCAGCGGCGAAATGACGGCGACCCACCCCAACAAAGTCGGGCCGGCGATTCCGTCCTGGACCCGGTAGAAAACGTCCCGCAGAGCGGTATTGGCCACGATCCAGGCGGTGATGCCCGTAACCGCCGTGCCGACGGCCATGTAGTTGTAGACCCGCAGCATGTAGGCGCGCAGGCCCTCGTCGATGGCGGCGGTCTGCGTAGTCGCGCCGAGACGAATGTTGGATTCAGCCATAAGTTTCCCCGGATTCGAGTGGGTTGTGCGAATTGGTCGCATTTAATATGGCAGGCGCAGGCGTGTTTTCAAGGCAAACCGGCGTTCTTAGCCAGCATCTAACGAAAATATTATTCCCGGCGCTATTCGGTCCGCAGCACTGGCGCCGGGCGCTGCGACAGGGCAAACCACGTCCCGGCGTATCCCAGGGCGGTGACGATGGCGATCCCTGCCAGCGCCGTGCCGCCGGTCGCGCCCGGCAGGAACAGCCAGTCCGCCTGCATGACTTGGGTGATGACCAGCCATGCCGCCAACGTTCCCAATAGGGTCGCGACGGTAGCGGTGATGGCGCCCAGGATCAGGAACTCCACGACATAGGCTTTCAGCACGTCGCGCCTGGTCGCGCCCAGAACCTTGAGGATAACCGCATCGTAGACCCGGCGGCGATGACCCGCGGCCACGGCGCCGACCAGGACCAGAATGCCCGCAACGATCGTGATCGCGGCCGTGCCGTTGGCGGCGGTGGCGATCCGGCCAAGCAACGCCGAGGCGGTCTCGATCACGTCGCGGACCCGCACCGTGGAGACGTTGGGAAAGGCGGCTGTGACCCGCGCATAGGCGGCGTCTTCTTGGGCCGGTTCGAACGCCGCCGTCGCCAGGTGGGTTTGCGGCGCGGCTTCTAGGGTGCCCGGTGCAAAGATGACGATGTAGTTGATGCCGAAGTCCGACCAGTCGATCTCCCGGGTCGAGGCGATCTCCGCAGTGATGTCGCGCCCCAGGATATTGAACGTCAAGGTATCGCCGATCTTCAACCCGAGTCCGCGAACGATGTCGCTCTCCACCGAAACTCGCGGCGGCCCGGCGTAATCGCGCGGCCACCAAGCGCCGTCGACGATCTGCGCCCGGGGCGGCGGATCGGCCGCATAGGTCGCACCCAACTCGGCCCGCTTGACCCACCCCATCTCAGCCGGGAGGTCGGCAGCGTCGAGGGACGTGCCGTTGATCCGGACCAACCGGGTGCGCAGGTTGGGGACGCGCTCCATGTCGACAAAACCGGGCGTCTCGCGGACCGCCGCCTCGAAGGCATCGGCTTGTTGCGATTGGATATCGATGAAAAAGAACGACGGTGCGACCGCCGGGATTCGGCTGTCGACCTGTTGGGCGATGTTGCCTTGGACCAGCGCCGTGGTCACCAGGACGGTCAGCCCGACCCCCAGCGCCACGACAATACTCGCGGTCGGTGCGCCGGGCCGCACAATGTTGGCCAGCGCAAGACGCAATGTTGCGGTGCGGGCGCGGGGCAATCGCCGGACCAGCGCGACGATCCCGGTCGCCGCGAGGCGAAACCCAACCAGCGCGATTGCGATGCCGAGAACCATCCAACGGGCGATATTCGGCTGGCCTGTGCCGAACACCGCAAGCACGCCGAGTCCGATCGCGGCGAGTCCGGTCAAAGCGACGTAGCCGGCGCGGGGCCAGCGGCGCGCGGCGCTCACGGTGTCGCGGAACAGCGCCGCCGGCGCGATATCGCGGGCCTGAGCCAGCGGCCAAACCGAAAAGGCCAGCGCGGTCAGGACGCCAAATCCCGCCGCGAGACCGAGCGCCGCCGGATAGATCCCGGGCGCGGTCGGCACCGGCAGGGCGTCAGCAAAAAGCGCCAGTCCGACGAACGGCGACAACACGCCGAGGGCCAGACCGATCGCAATGCCCAGCGCCGACAACAGACCGACCTGGATCATGTACGTCAGAAAAATCAAATTGCCGCGCGCGCCGAGACATTTGAGCGTGGCTATCGTTGCGGTCTTGCCGCCAAGATACGCTTGTACCGCAATCCCAACGCCGATCCCGCCCACGGTGAGGGCGGTGACACCGGCCAGGGTCAGGAAAACTGCAAGGCGATCGACAAAGCGGCGGATCGACGGTTGGGCATCGGTCGCGTTGCGCACCCGCCATAGCGCGTCAGGGAAGGCGGCGTTGAGCGATTCGGTGAAGGCGCGGTAGTCGGTCCCCGGTGCCACGCTAACCCGGTGTTTGAAGCGCACCAGACTACCTTCGCGCTGCAAGCCGGCGGCCGCGTATCCGGGGTCGTTCATCATGACGCGCGGCCCCAAACTGAACGCATTGGCGACACGGTCGGGTTCGTCGGCGATCACGGCGCGCAACTCGTAGATAGCATCGCCGATGGCGATTCGCGCGCCGAGGTCGACTCCGATTCGGCTCAGCAACTCCGGCTCGGCGACGATGCCAAAGACGCCGTCGCGCGCAGCTAGTGCGCTGTCGAGATCGCCGCCGCCGACCAACGTAATGGCGCCGTAGAGTGGATAAGGGCCCGAGATCGCCTTGAGTTCGACAATGGTGCGCTGTGCGGCCTCGCCCGTGCCGCGCGCCATGGCGCGCATCTCGCGCGACAGCGACACCGCGACCGTATTGTCGGCCAACCACTGGACGGCTTCGGGAGGAATATCCTGGGCGGTCTGGCTGATCTCAAGATCGCCGCCGAGGATGGCACGGGCGTTCTGCTCTAAACCGTCGACGATGCTTGCCGACAGCGATCCCACAGCGGCGATGGCGAAGACCCCAAGGGCGAGACAGGCTAGGAAAACGCGGAAGCCCCGCAGGCCGTTACGGGTTTCGCGCAGCGCTAGGCGCGCTGCAAGGACGACGTCGCGGCCGATTGCCATGGCTTACTGGGCCGCCAGCGCGGCCGGTTGCGGCATCAGGAGCCCATCGGCCATCCGCAGGACGCGGTCGCAGCGGGACGCAAGGCGTTCCTCGTGGGTGATCAGCAGCAGCGCCGTGTTGCGCCCGGCGCGAATCGCGAATAGCGAGTCGATGATGGCGCGGCCGGTCTCCCCGTCGAGATTCCCGGTCGGTTCGTCCGCGAGGATCAAGTCGGGTTCGCCGACGAACGCACGCGCGAGGGCGACGCGCTGCTGTTCGCCGCCGGACAGTTGTGCCGGGTAGTGCTCGGTACGGCTGCCGAGCCCGACCGCGTCGAGCGCGTCTTTCGCCCGGGCGAAGGCGTCGCGCGCGCCGGCTAGCTCCAGCGGCATGGCGACGTTTTCCAATGCCGTCATGGTCGGAATCAAGTGGAAGGACTGGAACACAATCCCCACATGTTCCCGGCGAACCAAAGCGAGCCCATCCTCGTCAAGCGCGGTGAAGTCGTGCCCGGCGACCGTTACCTCTCCCCCCGTCGGTTTCTCCAGGCCCGCGATGATCGACATCATGGACGACTTGCCCGACCCCGACGGACCGACGATGCCGACCGCTTCGCCGGCATGCAGCGTGAAGTCCACGCCGCGTAGAATCTCTACCGGCCCCGCGGCGCTGCTCAACGTCAATGTGACGTTGCGCAATCGGACGAGGTCTTTACGGGGTAGATCGGGGGTGGCAGGGTCGGCGTTCATGACAGTGCCGCTTTCTTGCCGTGGGGCAACGAGGAAAAACAAACGCCGCGGGGATGCGGCGTGAGCATTGAATATCGGTCTATTCGCCGCCTTTTCAACCGTCTTGGCGCGGTTCTCGCGGTCACATTGGTGTTGGTCCTGGGCGGAGGGCTCGCCGCCAAGGCGGGGCAAACCGTCATCACGGTTCTGGGCGACAGCCTCGTTGCCGGATTTGGTCTGTCGTCGGACCAGGCATTTCCCGCCCGGCTGGAAGCCGCGCTCCGCGCCGAAGGCGCCGATGTCCGGGTGATCAACGCCGGGGTGTCGGGCGATACCTCCGCCGGTGGACTGGCACGGCTCGACTGGCTGCTGGGCGACAATCCCGACATCGTCGTCGTCGAACTCGGCAGCAACGATTCCCTTCGCGGTCTGGAACCGGCGGCGACCTTCGCCAATTTGGATGGGATCGTGACACGCCTGCGGGATCGCAACATAACCGTCATGATTGCCGGTATGATGGCACCACGAAACTTGGGGCGTGAATACGTGGCCGAATTCGACGCGATCTATCCGCGCCTCGCCGAAAAACACGACGTCATGCTGTATCCGTTCTTTCTCGACGGCGTCGCCCTTAATCCGTCGCTCAATCAAAACGACCTCATCCACCCCAACGAAGAAGGCGTCGAGATCATCGTGCGTCGCATTCTTCCCGCGGTGCGCGACCTCATCGGTCGTCACCGCGCCACGTCGAACTAACGGTGTTGTCGCCATGTACAGATTGTTCGCCGGACTCCCTGTCCCGGAACCGGTTGTTCAGCAACTCGTCAGCCTGAGCGGTGGAGTTCCCGGCGCCCGGTGGCAGCGGCCCGATCAAATCCACCTGACGCTGCGGTTCATCGGCGATGTCGACGGCGGCGTGTTCGACGACGCCCGCTACGCCTTGGCGCGGGTCGGCGGCACCACGTTCGACCTCCAGCTCAACGGCGTCGGCCATTTTGGCGTGGGGCGCCGCGCCCATGCCCTGTGGGCGGACGTGGTCGGAAATCCCGCGTTGATGGCGCTCCAAGCGCGCGTCGAATCCGCGCTGGTCCGCGCCGGGCTCGCGCCCGAACCGCGCAAGTTCAAGCCCCATGTCACGGTGGCCCGCCTCAAGAGCCCGGACATGGAGCGCCTCGGCAGTTTCCTCGCCCACAACGCGCTGTTTCGCACCGAACCCTTCCCTATCGATGCCTTCCACCTATATTCCAGTCATCTGGCGCATAGCGGCGCGATCTACCGGATCGAGGAGACCTATGAGCTCTCGGAATAAGGCCCCGTGACCGATTCAGGCGACGCTCTCGACGACATCCGGCTGCCGCTGTCGCAGCGCCTGACGCGGTGGCTCGAAGTCCGTATGGGCTACGAGTTCCTGTGCCACAGTTGCAACAGCGCCACGCGACTGGGCGTTGCCCCGGGCCGCTCCGGTTGCCTCGGTCAATGCAAGTTGACTAACAAACAGCGCGCCGCCGAGTATCGCAAAGGCTCGGACGCCTATACGCCGCGGATCAAAAATCGTTTCGTCCTCGGCGGCGGAGCGATGGATTAGGGCGCGAGCCTTAGAGGTCGTGGGTCCGGATGTAGCCCAACAGCCCGGTCGCGGCACCGTGCACCAGTTCATAGACTCGGTCGAACCCGTCTGGCCCGCCGTAGTAGGGGTCCGGCACGTCGGTCGTATGGGCGTCCGCGGCATAGTCGAGAAAGAGCTGTAGGCGCGCCGGAGTCGTTGCGGGCGCGATCCGGGTTAGGTCCCGCAGATTGCTCGAGTCCATCGCCAGCATGTAGTCGAAATCGTTAAAGTCTACCGCCGCGACCTGCCGGGCACGCTGCCGCGCAATATCGATGCCGCGCCGCGCCGCCGTCGCCTGGGCGCGCGGATCGGGCGGTTGCCCGACATGCCAATTGCCTGTACCGGCCGAGTCCGCGCCGATCTGCGCCGCGAGACCGGCTTCGTCGACAAGGCGCCGGAACACCCCTTCCGCCAATGGTGAACGGCAAATGTTTCCCAAACAGACGAAGAGAACGCGGACCATCCAGCCCGCTACACGTGGTTGGGCGCGACGACCAACACCGGCGAATCCAATCGCTCGATCAAATCCGCCACCGAATCGCCCCCCAGCAACGGCGTATCTTGGGCCAGGACCAGCAGCGCGCCGCGATGCGCCGACAGGCTGTGGACCAAAGCATCGCAGCCGCGTTGCGGCGCGGCCCTGAACGTCGCCCGGACGCGTTCCGCTGTGAGGCGTGCCGCCACCTTCGCCTTGGTCGCTTGCCCATCGTCAGCGGTATCGGTCGGAATCATCACCATCAGGTCGCTCGCCGACACACGGGCCAACGCGATCGCAATATCGAGAACGTCGTCCGCATGCGGTCCTTCGCCGTAGACCGCGACAATCGGGCCGGGTCCGCCAAGTACCCGCTGCAGGCGGGGCTCGGAAAACAGAATGCGACCGCGCGGCGTGTTCGCCACGATGCGCGCGGTTGTTCCCAGACGCGCCCGCCGCGTCACGGCGGGCGTCGTCTTGCCCATGATGACCAGGTCGGCGCCGCCGACCGCTTCCAGAATCTGAACGGACGTCTTGCCACGAACGACGCGGAACGACCAACTTAGTTGTTGCTGTCCGATGGCCCGCTGCAAAGTACGGCGAATCGATTCCGCCTGGGCGCGCAGGCCGCGTTCGAGCGACGGGCTGTCCATCGCCTCGATCGCTTGCCCGCTCAAACTGACTTGCCGAATAAACGGGTGTTGGGCCGCCGCCAGCAACGTGGCGTCTTCGACGAACAGCCCGATCAAGTCGGCCTTCATGCGGACGGCCAACGCGACAGCCTCCTCCAGAACGACCCTACTTTCGACCGAGTCGTCCAGGGCAACGACGATGCGACGAATTTCCCGCGCCATTGGGGTCACCCTATGCCGTTCCCTCGCCCGGTACGCCGTATCGCCGACGGGCATCGGCGAGCGCGACCAGCCGGTCCTCGACGGACCGGTTGATCGTTCCTTCGGGAAAAATGCCAGTATCGTCGACCTCTCCGGCAGGCACGCCGGTCAAGACCTCAATGCCTTGGTCGATCGTCTCGATGGGGTAAATGGCGAATTTGCCTGCTTCGGCGGCATCCACGATATCCTGCCGCAGCATCAGGTGGGCGACATTCGATCGCGGAATCAAGACGCCCTGATCGCCGGTCAATCCGGCTTTGGCGCAGACATCGAAAAAGCCTTCGATTTTTTCGTTGACCCCGCCGATGGCTTGAACCTCGCCGTACTGATTGACCGATCCGGTGACGGCCAAGCCTTGGCGAATGGGCGCCTCGGCCAACGCCGACAAGATCGCGTAGAGCTCGGTCGACGAGGCGCTGTCGCCGTCGACCCCGCCGTAGCTTTGCTCGAACACCAAACTGGCGCGTAACGACAAGGGCCGATCGACTGCATAGCGCGCACCCAGGTAGGACGACAGGATCAACACGCCCTTGGAGTGTGTAGGTCCGCCGAGATCGACTTCGCGCTCGATGTCGACGAACTCGCCGCGCCCCATCCGCACCCGCGCGGTGATTCGGGTCGGCCGCCCAAACGCGAAGCCGCCGATTTGCAAAACCGATAGGCCGTTAATCGTCCCGACGCGGTGCCCGTCGGTATCGATCAGGATCGTCCCGCGTTCGATCTGTTCCAGGCTCCGGGTTCGAATCCGGTCGGCGCGCTTGATCCGCAGATCGATCGCGTTTTGGACGTCCGCTGCGGTGACCACCGACCGCTCGGCAAGCCCGGCAAGGTGGCTGGATTCGTGCAACAGATCGGTAACGGTACCCACACGGGCGGAGAGTTTGCGATTGTCGCCCGCTTCGCGCGAGCTGTGCTCGATGACGCGCGCGACGCCAGATCGGTCGAGCGGCCGCACCTCTACTTTCTTGGCAATGGCGGCGATCATCCCCGCGTATTTCTCGACCAATGCGTCGTCGCGCTCAAGATCGTCTTCGAAGTCCGCCGCGATTTTGAACAGCTCGTCGAACTCCGGGTCGGCGGCGGCGAGGAGATAGTAGAGACGCCGGTCGCCGATCAATACGACCTTAACCCGCAAGGGGATCGGCTCGGGCTCGAGCGTTACCGTCGACACGTACGACTGGAACGGCGTCTCGATCTTGATTTCGCGGGCGAACAACGTGCGTTTGAGCTCTTCCCAGGCGTAAGGCTGCATCAGCACCTTGGCGGCGTCGAGGATGAGATAGCCGCCGTTCGCCTTGTGAAGCGCGCCGGCGTGCAACAGCGTGAAGTCGGTTAGGAGGGCGCCGAGTTCCGCCTGGTGTTCCGCTCGGCCGATCAAGTTGGGTTGGGTCGGGTGATCCTCGTGGAACACCGGGGCGCCGCTGCCGTTCCCGTCGCCGCTGTTGTCGACGAAGAGATTGACCTCATAGCGGCGGAACTGAAGTTCGGGCCGCCGCGGTGCGTCGCCGTCCGGTTGCACCAGAGCTTTCGGCGTGGGCGCTTCCACCTCGCTCTCCAAGAACAACCGGGCACTGTTGTCGATGATGTCTTTCTCGACGGCGTCGAGGTAGGCGACAACTTTGCCGAACTCCATGTATTTGGCGCGCAGCGCCATGATTTGATGCGCCACTGCGCCGCGGGTCGTTTCCCGGTTCAGCTCGCGCGCTTTGTCGCGCCGCTCCTTGTCCCACTTCGGCATCTCTTGAAGCCGTTGCTGCAATTCTTGCTGGAGCGCTTCGATATCGGTTTCGATGCGTTTGCGCTCTTCCTCCGGTAATTTTTGAAATTCCTGCGGCTCGATCACCTCGTCGTCGCGAACCGGCGCCAGTGCCAACCCAGTTGGCGTGCGAATGAGTGCGATGTTTTTTTCGCTGGCCTTCTTTTGCACGCCCTCGAACACTGCCTCTTGGCGATCGCGAAACTCCTGATCGATCGCGTGACGCCGATTGCGATACTCCTCGGATTCGAACACCGCCGGGATTCCGGCCCGCAAATCGTCGATCAATTGGCCCATGTCGCGCCGTAGGCTGCGTCCCATGCCGGTCGGCAGTTCCAGCGCCTTGGGCCGCCGCGGATCGTCGAAATTGTGGATGTAACACCAGTCCGACGGTTTTTGTTCGCTGCCCGCCCGGGCGTCCAGGATGCGGCGGACATAGCGATGCCGGCCCGCACCGGTCGGCCCAAGCACAAATACGTTATAGCCGCGGTGTTCGATGCCGATCCCGAACTCGATCGCTTCGAACGCGCGATCCTGCCCTAAAACGTCGTCATCGCTCTTCAGGTCGTCGGTGGTTTCGAACGATAACGAAGAAAGGTCGCACCGCCGTCTCAGGTGTTCTGCCGACAGGGGTGTTACGGCCATGGTGGAACTCCCTTTCCTATACTCAGATGAGGTGGCGTTGACGCCGCCGAAATCAAGGCGCGTCGGGGCGGGCCTCGATGGCCTCCATATCCGCGTCCGAATAGCCGAAATGATGGCCGATCTCGTGAATCAACACATGACGGACCAATTCGCCAAGGGTCACGTCGTTCTCCGCCCAATAGTCGAGCAGCGGGCGGCGATACAGGAAGATCATATCGATGCCCTCAGTGGGGTCGGTCAGGCTCTTCGAGATCAGATCGACACCGCTGTAAAGACCGAGCAAGTCGAAGGGCGTCTCTAGCTCCATGTCGTTGATCGTGTCGGCATCTGGAAAATCGTGGACTTGAACGATCACCCCCTCGACCCTGGCGCGGAGGATCGCCGGTATCGACTCGAACGCCGCTGCGCCAATGGCTTCGATGTCGGCGAGGGACGGTGCGCGCTCTCCGCCGCGATCGGGCGAGGTCGTCACGAGGCCCTAACGCGGCGCCATGCGGATGGCGCCGTCGAGTCGAATGACCTCGCCATTGAGCATTCGGTTCTCGATGATGTGTACGGCCAGCGCCGCGTAATCCTCGGGGATGCCCAAACGTTGAGGGAACGGGACGCTCTTGGCGAGCGACTCCTTTACCTCATCGGGCAGTCCATGCAGCATTGGCGTCGAGAAGATGCCGGGCGCGACGGTCACGACGCGGATACCGAAGCTCGCGAATTCCCGTGCCAATGGCAGCGTCAGGGCGACGATGCCGCCCTTGGAGGCCGCATAGGCGGGTTGTCCAATTTGGCCGTCGAACGCTGCAACCGATGCGGTATTGACGATGACGCCGCGCTCGCCGTCTTCCAGTGGCTCCAAGCCTTGCATGTCGGCCGCGGCCAACCGAATGGCGTTGAAGGTGCCGACCAAGTTGATGTTGATCACCTTCATGAAGTTTTCGAGCGGCATCGGACCGTCGCGGCCGACCGCCTTTTGCGGCGTGCCGACCCCGGCACAGTTGATCAGCAGGCGCGCCGGACCATGCGCTGCGCGTGCTGCCGCGATGGCCGCCGCCATGCTGTCGCCGTCGGCAACGTCGCAGGCAACCGCAACGCCGCCGATGTCATGGGCGACGGCTTTGGCCGTTGTCTCATTGAGGTCGAGAACCGCAACCTTGACGCCGCGCGCCGCTAGCGCGCGCGCCGTTCCGGCCCCGAGGCCCGAACCGCCGCCGGTGACCAACGCCGCGCATCCTTCGAACTTCATGCTTTTCTCCCCCGGCTTTGTGTTTGGTTCGCTTGTAGCAGATCGCGGATTTGTCTGGAAATTCCTAAAGATGATCCGTATCGGGCGGCTTCACCTTTCCCAACCTCGCTTCGCGGACCGAGATGTAAATGGTCGACCCGACGATAATGATCGATCCCGCCGCCATCCAAAGCGTAGGTACTTCGGCGAAGATCAGAAACCCGAACAATGCGGAAAAAATGATCCGCACATATTCGATCGGCCCGACCAATGTCGCCTCGCCCGCCGTCAGCGACCGGATCATGCAATTGGCACCCATGGTCCCGACGGCCCCGATCAACAAAAGAAAGGCGAACTGGGCGAGCGTCGGCGTTTGCCAAACAACGATGGCCGGGATCAACGTAAATACCGACCCAAAGACACCGGCATAGAAGATCATGGTCGTCGGCCGTTCGGTGTCCGAAAAGAATTTGGTCACGATCATTGTGAGCGCGACCATAAGCGCGCTGAATAGTGAGAACAGTGCCGCCGATTCAATCGCGCCCGTTGGGCGAATGGCGATCACCACGCCCACGAACCCGACGATCGTCGCGGTCCATCGCCGGGCGCGGACGATCTCGTGGAGAAACACGATCGCCAGCGGCACCATGAACAACGGTTTGGCGAAACTCAGCGAGGTCGCGAGCGCAAGCGGCAGATGCGCTACCGCGTAAAATCCCGACATCATCGCCATCGCGCCAAGCACGCCGCGCAAGCCGTGCATGCCGATCCTTTTGGTTCGGATTGCCGCAATTCCGCCGGCCCGCCAGACAAAGGGAAGGATCACCAGCAATCCAAAACTGGCCCGGAACCAAGCCACTTCGAAGCTCGAAAGCTGTCCGCTCATAAACTTGATCAGAACGGCCATGACCGACATGAAGACGGCGGCCAGTAGGGCCCAGATCACGCCACGGGTGTTCGGTGCAAGGCCGCCCCAATAGCGCAGGCCCTGTCGAATCATACGTAGCGCCGCACTAGAGGGCCGCGGCCGGGTCGACCGGCGTCTTTTTGCGGTCCAAACTTTCGCGCCGGGCGATATAGATCGAACTGACGAAGATGACGATCGCGCCCGCGAACGTCCAAACATCCGGGATTTCCGAGAAGGCGAGATAGCCGATGACCGCGGTCGCGGGCAACCGCATAAAATCGAGCGGCATCACCGCCGATGCATCGGCTTTGCTGAGCGCGCGGGTGAAGGCGATATGGGCGAAAGTTCCCGCACCGGCGACCACGAACAGCCAGAACCAGGCGTTCAGACTCGGCCATTCCCATACGAATAGGGCGGGGATCAGCGATACCGGGGTGAACAGGATCACCATATAGGCGACGATTCTCTCGGGCGGTTCGGTGCGTGCCAGCATCTTGATCGAGACGATCGACATCGCCATCAGAATCGACGAGGCGATCAACAGCATATGCCCGGTGGTGATCTCGGCGATGCCCGGCCGCAGCACGATCATGGTGCCGCCGAACCCAACCGCTGTCGCCACCCACCGCGGGATGCCGACTTTCTCGCGCAGCAGAAAGACGGCGACGACCGTGACAAACAGCGGCGAGGTAAAGCTGAGCGCAACCGCTTCAGCAATCGGCGTCACGGTAATCGCGTAGAACCACATGAACATCGAACCCAGGCCGAAGGCAGCCCGCCAGCCGAACAGTTTGAGTTGGGTCGTGCGCAGAAAACCGAGGCCGCGCCGGGCCACGATGGGGCCGATCACGACAATCCCGAGTAGGTTGCGAAAAAAGACAACCTCGAACGACGCAACTTCGCTCGAGACGTGGCGGACCGAGGCCACCATGATCGAAAACAGGATCGTCGCCCCCAACATATAGAGCGCCGCGACGGCGGGTTGGGGGATTGATCGAAGGCTCGTGAGACTCGTCATCGCGGGTGGGTTCCTGCCGGGCGCCGCCCCGTCGCGGCGGACGCAACCGAATCGGGCAAGACCGGACGATTATGGGCTGTCAATCGGCCCACCGCCAAACCTTTCGCCGCATGGCTGCGTTGCACCGCCCGCGTACCGCGACTACCGTCCGGGGCGAGGAGGAACGAAGGCATGACCGATACCGCCCCGCTGTGGACCCCCGACGATCAAACCATTGCCCAAAGCAACCTCACCGCCTTCGCCCGGCTGGTCGCGCGCGATACGGGCACTGCCTTGCCCGACTATTGGGCGTTGCTCGACTGGTCGCGGGCCAATCAAGAGGCGTTCTTCCAAGCGGTCTGGGATTTCGGCGGCGTTGTTGCGCAGACCAAGGGCGCGCGGGTTCTCGTCGATGCCGACCGAATGCCCGGCGCCCGTTGGTTTCCTGATGCGCGCCTGAATTTCGCCCAGAACCTGTTGCGTCGCCGCGACGACGCCCCGGCCCTCATCTTCCAAGGCGAGCACGGCGTCCGCCGCGAACTCTCGCACCGCCAGCTCTACGACGCGGTCTCGCGCTTGGCGCAAGCGCTGCGCGCCGAAGGCGTAGAGCCCGGCGACCGTGTCGTCGGCTTCATGCCCAACGTCCCTGAAACCGTGGTCGCGATGCTCGCCGCCGTCAGTTTGGGCGCGACCTGGTCGTCCTGTTCGCCCGATTTCGGCATCAAAGGCGTGATGGACCGTTTCGGTCAGATCGAACCCACGGTGCTGTTTACCGCCGATGGCTATTTCTATGCCGGCAAGACCCACGACTCGCTTGCCCGGATCGCCGACATTGCCGCGCGGTTACCCAGCCTGCGGCGGGTCGTCGTCGTCCCCTTTGTGGATGCCGCGCCCGATATCGCGCGGCTGCCGGGGGCAGCGCTGTGGGACGATTACCTCGCGCCCTATGCGCCGGGCGATATCGTTTTCGCGCAGCTCCCCTTCGCTCATCCGCTTTACATCATGTATTCGTCGGGGACGACGGGGGTGCCCAAGTGCATCGTGCACGGTGCCGGCGGCACCTTGCTCCAACACCTCAAGGAGCACCTGCTGCACACCGACCTGCGGCAGGACGACCGCCTGTTCTATTTCACCACTTGCGGCTGGATGATGTGGAACTGGCTCGCCTCGGGCCTCGCCTGCGGCGCGACGCTCGTCCTCTACGACGGCTCACCCTTCCAGCCCGACGCGACCCGGCTATGGTCGCTGGCGGAGCAAGAAAAGGTCACGGTCTTCGGCTCCTCCGCCAAGTTCTACGATGCCTGCATCAAGGCCGAGATCGAGCCGATGAAGACGCACGACCTGTCGCGGGTCCGAACCATCCTGTCGACCGGATCGCCGCTGGCGCCGGCAAGTTTCGACTTCATCTATCGCGCGGTAAAGAAGGATGTTCGGCTGTCGTCGATTTCCGGCGGTACCGACCTACTGGGCTGTTTTGCCGCCGGGGCCTCGGTCCTGCCGGTCTACCGCGGCGAGATCCAATCGCGTGTCCTGGGGATGTCCGTCGAGGTGTTCGACGAAACCGGCGCGCCCGTCCGGGGCGAAAAAGGCGACCTCGTTTGTACGAAGCCGTTCCCGTCGATGCCCATCGGGTTTTGGGACGATCCCGATGACGCCAAATACCGTGCCGCCTATTTCGAGACTTTTCCCGGCGTTTGGACCCACGGCGATTACTGCGAACTCACCGATCATGGTGGCGTCGTGATCTACGGTCGGTCCGATGCCGTGCTCAATCCCGGCGGGGTCCGCATCGGAACGGCGGAAATCTACCGCCAGGTCGAACAGATGGACGAGATAGAAGAGGGCCTGTGCATCGGCCAGGATTGGGACAACGACGTCCGTGTCGTGTTGTTCGTTCGCCTCCGCGAGGGGGTCGCGCTGGACGACGATCTGCGCGCGCGCATCAAGGCCAACATCCGCGCCAACGCAACCCCGCGCCACGTCCCTGCCAAAATTATCGCCGTGGCCGACATTCCGCGCACCATCAGCGGCAAGATCACCGAACTTGCGGTTCGCGACGTCGTCCACGGTCGGCCCGTGAAGAACAAGGACGCCTTGGCCAATCCTGCTGCGCTCGACCTGTTTGTCGACCTGTCCGATTTGCGCAGCTAACCCGGCGTCAGGTCGCGGACCAGCGCTGGGTAACGCAGGACCAGCACCGTCGAGCGTACCGTCATGAAGGCAACCAACGACAACCATAGGCCGTGGTTGCCCCAGAGCGGCATCGCCGCCATGTTCACCAGGACCAGCACCGCCAACGACAGGATCATACCGTTCCGCAACGCTTTCGTGCGGGTCGCGCCGAGAAACACACCGTCGAACTGGAATGCCCAGATCCCGACCATCGGCATCACCACCATCCACGGTAAGAACGACTTGGCGGCGGCACGGACCTCGGGCGAAATCGTCATCAGGTCGATAAAGGTACCGCCCAGAGTGGCGTAAGCTAACGCGAAGACGCCCGCGACCATCGCGGCCCATATCGTCGTCACCGCCACCGCGCGGCGCAGGTTGTCGCGGTTGCGAGCGCCGACGGCGCTGCCGACTAGTGTCTCGGCCACGTGGGCGAACCCGTCGAGCCCGTGCGAAACCAACATGAACAGTTGCATGAGAATGGCGTTGGCCGCCAATACCGTGTCGCCCTGCTCGGCGCCGCGGGCAGTGAAGTAGGCTACCGCGGTGATCAGGCACAGGGTGCGGATGAAGATATCGCCGTTGACGCTGATCAACCGGCGCATTTGCACCGGGTCCAACAGCCGCGCCCGTGCCACCGTGCCCGGCAGCGTCCGCAAGATACCGGCGATCAGCCACAGCCCGACGGCGGCGGTGGCGTATTCGGCCAGCAGCGTGCCCAAGGCGACGCCCTCGACGCCCCAGCCCAGCCCCAGCACGAAGCCGACATCGAGAACGATATTGAGCCCGTTGAGAAATACCTGGAGCAGCAATGCGGTGCGGACCTGCTGGCGCCCGAGCAGCCAGCCCAGGACGACGTAGTTCGCCAAGGCGGCTGGCGCGCCCCACACCCTGATCTGGAAGTAGGTCGCGGCGAGGCCCTCGACCTCGGGGCCGGCGTCGATTGCCCAACGTCCAAAGGCCAGTATCGGATACTGCAATGCGAGAACGCCCAGCGAAATCGCCCCGGCCAGGATCAGACCGCGCTGGAACGTCGCTCGCATTTCAACGGCATCGTCCGCGCCAAAGGCTTGCGCGGTAAATCCGGTCGTGCCCATGCGCAAGAAGCCAAAGCCCCAATAGATATAGCTGAAGATCAACGCGCCAACCGCCACCGCGCCGATGTAGTAGGGCGCTTCGAGCTGCCCCATCACGGCGGTATCGACCATGCCGAGCAACGGCACCGACAGGTTCGAAAGGATGATCGGTATGGCGAGCCGCCAGACCAACCGGTGCCAGCCGCCATCCGCCACCGCTGCGCCGCTCACGATGCCGACACCACTTGCCGCAACAACATCAGGTTCAGGCCGTTCAGGGCGCGGTACAGGGTGCGAAACCGGCGGTCGAAACCGGCCTCGCCGTGCGCGCCGCGGAGATCCGCAACGGTTTGCACCCCGTCGATTCGGGCAACGACATCGGCCATTGTCGAGTCGACCGGGTAGGTCACCGCGATACCGTCGAAGGAGCTTCTGATCTCGGGGCGGCGACGCAGGCTTTCGGCCAGCGCCGCAGGGTCGGTGCGCATCAGGATCGGTATCGCCCGATCGTCCAAGGGGGCGACCGCCTCCGTGCGCGGTGTTCCCTTGGTCAAGTAGACGACGTGGATTTTCAAATTGCCGCCAAGATTTTCCGCCAGCGCGGCGGCGTCAAGCCACGGGAGTTTGGCGGCACGCTTGAGCAAATCCCGGTCGCGTAAGTAGGTCGCGGGGTCGTAGCGCGCAGGCGCGAGAAAGGCCGTGGGTGTCAGCCCCGTTTGATCCGCCAAGGCCACGACCTCGGGCACGGTGTAGGCGCGGTCGATCGGGTGCAACAAGAGATCGGCCAGCGCCGCATCGTCGTCGTTGACGCTGGAGAGGAACGGGTTGCGTTTCAGCCAGTTGGTGTCCGGCAGGTCGTCAAGCAGTTGCCGGGTAACCCTTACGCGCCGGCGCATGTCGGGTTCGGGCGCAAGGGCGCGCAGGGCGGCTTGGACGGGGTAGACGCCGGTCCGGCCCAGAGCGCCATAGACCATAATCCCCATTCCCCCACCCGGCCGTAGTAGCCCGGCCAGGACCCGCAGCCCCGCTTCGGGATCGGGCAGGTGATGCAACACGCCGCAACAGTCGATGTAGTCGAACGGTGCGCCAAGGTCCGGCGGCGCGGTCAACGACCCCTGGTGGAAGGCGATATTGGTCAACCCGCGCGCGTCGGCCCGCGCTCGCGCCACGTCCTGCGACGCGCGGCTCAGATCGAGATAGTCCACTGTCCCGTGCGGTACCCGGTCGGCCAGGTGCTGGGCCAGCATGATCGCGGCATCGCCGGTGCCGCCGCCCGCGACCAGAGCGCGGAACGGGGCCTCGAAATTCAACCGCCCGGCAAAGACATAGTGATTGATCTCGTCAAGATGGCTGGGCGAGCCCTCGATCAGGCGCTTGCGCTCGTCCGCCGGGTCGCGGGTCGGGTAGGGCAACGCCTCGTAATGCGCCCTGACGCGATCTTTACCGTTTCGATCAGCCATGAGTCCGTTTGCCCGGCGCCTGCACGATGACCCTAGGGTTAGCGCATGGGCGCGCCTTTGACTATGCGCGACCAGGAACGGTTTCGCGGCCACCTCACGCGGATTTTGGCTAACGCGCGTGGATCAACGTTTGAAAACCGATTCCGCGACCGCTATGTATTAGGGCGATGCGTCGCGCGAGTCTTTTCTTGGTCACAGCCCTGGGTGCGCTTCTTTTCGCCGCGCCCGGCTACGCCCAGTCCACCCCAAAGGTGGTCGGCGAGTTTCGCGATTGGGTCGCGTTGACCCTGAAGGACCGTACTGGCGATGTCTGCTACATGTCCTCCTCGCCGCAGAAATGGGCATCGGTGCCGGCTGGGGTCAATCGCGGCGACATCTATATCCTGGTCACCCATCGTCCCGGCGCCAAGGTCCGCGACGAGGTCAGCGTCTATACCGGCTACACCTACAAAGAGGAATCCGAGACGGTGGTGTCGATCGACGGCCAGGATTTCTCGATGTTCACCCATGACGACACCGCGTGGGCCCGCGATGCCGCCAGCGACAGCGCGCTGGTCAAGGCGATGATTCGGGGCAATACCATGGTGATTCGCGGCACCTCGAACCGGGGTACCGTTACAACCGATACCTATTCGCTCTCGGGGTTCACCGCCGCCCACAACGCGATCAACAAAGCCTGCAACATTCGCTAGCGCTCTTTTCGTCCCGCCCGGGGCGGGATAGAACACCCCATGGCACTGACCCTTGAAGACACCGCGCCGGTCCTTGTCGGCCAAAAACGTTGGCTGATCGGCCTGACCCGCGAGGAGATCGGCGAAGCGCTCGTCGCGACCGGCGTTCCCGCGCGCAGCGCCAAGATGCGCGCCAACCAATTGTGGCACTGGATTTACTACCGGGGCGCCCGTTCGTTCGCCGACATGACCACGATCTCCAAGGATCTTCGGGCCGAGCTTGAGGTCGGCTTCCACTTGGATCGGGGCACTGAGGTTGACCGCCAAGTGTCCCAAGACCGCACCCGCAAATGGCTGCTGTCCTACGGCGCCAACCAGGAAATCGAAACCGTTTTCATTCCCGAGACCGACCGCGGCGCGCTGTGCGTGTCCTCCCAGGTTGGCTGCACCCTCAACTGCCGCTTTTGCCACACCGGCACCCAGCCCTGGGTCAAGAACCTGTCGGCCGGCGAAATCGTCGCGCAGCTCCTGCATGCCCGCGACGACATCGGCGAATGGCCCTCCCCCAAGGAGGGCCGCATGATTTCCAACATCGTGCTGATGGGCATGGGCGAGCCGCTCTACAACTATGACAACGTCGCCAAGGCGCTGCGCATCCTGATGGACCAGGAAGGCATTGGCATTTCGCGCCGTCGCATCACGCTTTCGACCTCGGGCGTTGTGCCCGAGATCGCCCGGGTCGGCGAAGACCTAGGTGTCGGTCTGGCGATTTCGCTCCATGCCGTCCGCGACGACCTGCGCGACGAACTGGTGCCCTTGAACCGAAAATACCCGATCAAGGATTTGCTCAACGCCTGCCGCCGCTATCCCACCAGCAGCAACGCGCGCCGCATCACCTTCGAATACGTCATGCTGAAAGGCGTCAACGACACGCCCGCCGATGCGCGCGAACTCGTCCGCTTGCTCCAAGGCATTCCGGCCAAGGTGAACCTGATCCCGTTCAACGCCTGGCCCGGCGCGCCGTATGAGTGTTCCGACGATGCGGCGATTGCGGCATTCGCTGAAATCGTCAATGCCGCGGGCTATTCCTCGCCCGTGCGCACGCCGCGCGGCCGCGACATCATGGCCGCCTGCGGCCAGCTCAAGTCAGCCAGCGTCAAACAGCGGGCCAGCGAGATTCGCTGAGCCCGCCTTTGGTTGCCGCTGCCGACGCGCGCCGAACCTCGGTCCCCACTGGATGTTAACGCTTTCTGAACCCTAGTCGTTGGACCCTGGGGGGTGTGCGCGCTACCGTCCGGCAGCGCCGCAAGCCAAGGAGTGTCCGATGTCCGCCGCCGACTCAACGCTGGAAGATCGCATCGCGCGTCTCGAACGCAGCCGCAGCATGCTGTCGATCGTTGCCGCCGCCGCGATCTTGGCTGCCGCCGTCGCCGTCGTCCTGCCGTTCCTGCCCCTAGGCGGCACTGACGACCTCGTCCTGCGCAATGCCGCGGGCGCACCGACGGTCGTCCTATCGGGCGAGACCGGCGTCATCGAAGTACACGGCCTCAAGGTCCTCAACAACGAAGGTAAGGTGCGCGGCGAATTCGTACCTTCGAAGCTTGGCGCCGAAATCACCCTGTTCAACTCCGACGACAAGCCCGTCGCGATCCTCAATAATTCTTCGCCCAGCCAAGGCGGCCGCCTGTCCCTATTCGGCATCGGCGAGCGCGCCGCGTTTTTCGGCGGGACCGTCACTGACGACGATTTCGGCATGGAGATTCGGATGCGCCCCGGTCACGTCGCGGTACTCAAAACGGCCAACGACGTGCCGTTCTTCTCTCTCTCCGACCGCAACGGCGAGGCACTGATCCAGCTCGATACGGGGGTGGCCGAACTCTTTGCCAACCGCCTCAGCATCCTCGGCCCCAATTCGCTGCGCCGGATGGAAATCGTCGGCACCGACACCGGGGCGAGCCTGACCCTGCGCGACGCCGACGACCGGATGCGGGCGCGTATCGCCCACGACGACCAAGAGGGCGGCGGCTTCATCCTCCAGGGTCCGGACGGCGGGACGCTCTGGCAGGCGCCCTGACAGCGGGCGATTTGCCGAAACCGCGCGCATCCCTATACTCCGCGCCCTGATTTTCGAGCGCGGTACACCATGACCAAACAGATCAAAAAAGCGGTGCTCGCCTATTCGGGCGGGCTCGACACCTCCGTCATCCTCAAGTGGCTGCAGATCACCTACGGCTGCGAGATCGTCACCTTCACCGCCGACCTCGGCCAGGGCGAAGAGCTCGAACCGGCGCGGGCCAAGGCCGAAATGCTCGGCGTGCGCGAAATCTACATCGAGGATTTGCGCGAGGAATTCGTCCGCGACTTCGTCTTTCCGATGTTCCGCGCCAACGCGCTGTACGAAGGCATCTATCTATTGGGCACCTCGATCGCGCGCCCCCTGATCGCCAAACGGCAAATCGAGATCGCCGCGGCGACGGGCGCGGACGCGGTCGCCCACGGCGCGACCGGCAAGGGCAACGACCAGGTCCGCTTCGAACTTGGCTATTATGCGCTCAATCCCGACATCACGGTCATCGCGCCGTGGCGCGAATGGGATTTGGTCTCGCGCACGCGCCTGATCGAATTCGCCGAGCAGCATCAGATTCCCATCGCCAAAGACAAACGCGGCGAGGCGCCGTTCTCGACCGACGCCAACCTGTTGCACACATCGTCGGAAGGTAAGGCACTCGAAGACCCGTGGACCGAAGCCGACGAACACGTCCATTCGCGCACCGTGTCGCCCGAAGCCGCACCGGACAAGCCGACCTACATCACGGTGACGTTCGAGCAGGGTGACGCCGTCGCCATCGACGGCAACCCGTTGTCGCCCGCCAGTTTGCTGACCCAACTCAACGAGCTCGGGCGCGACAACGGCATCGGCCGCCTCGATCTCGTCGAAAACCGCTTCGTCGGCATGAAGTCGCGCGGCATATACGAAACACCCGGCGGCACCATTTTGTTGGCGGCCCACCGCGGCATTGAAAGCCTGACCCTCGACCGCGGCGCGATGCATCTGAAGGACGAACTGATGCCGCGCTACGCCGAGCTCATCTACAACGGGTTCTGGTGGTCGCCCGAACGCGAGATGCTCCAAGCGCTCATCGACAAATCGCAAGCCAAGGTCACCGGCGAGGTTCGGCTGAAGCTTTACAAAGGCAATGCGACCGTTGTCGGACGTCAGTCGCCGCACAGCCTGTACAGCCTGCAGCACGTTACCTTCGAAGAAGACTCGGTTTACGACCAGCGCGACGCAGAAGGATTCATCAAGCTCAACGCGCTGCGCCTGAAGCTTCTCAAGCGCCGCGATTCATTGCCGTGATCCGATGAGCGATGTGGAAGAGGCGCGCGATCCCGCCGCCGAGGCGATCCTCGATTTGATCGCCAACAACCCAGGCGGGGTGCGCCCCGAGCAGGTCGCCCAAGCCTTGGCCGAGCGCTACCGCAAACCCAAGGACGGCCCCAATTTATGGCGCAAGTACCTGCATGCCGTGCGGCAGGAGGCGCTACACCTTGCGCGCGACGGCGACATCGCGATCCTACGCAAGGGCAAGCCGGTCGATCCGCACAAGCCGATCAAAGGATTGATTCGACTGGCCAAACCGGTGGCAGCCTCAGACTGACGGGACCGCGATCCCGTGCTGCTGACAGGCCGCCGTTACCGTATTCAACAATAGACACGCGATCGTCATCGGCCCGACGCCGCCCGGCACCGGGGTAATCGCGCGGGCCACTTTCGTTGCCTCGTCAAAGGCCACGTCGCCTAGAATTTTCGCCTTGCCGCCAGCCGGATCCTCGATCCGGTTGATCCCGACATCGATCACCGTGGCGCCGGGCTTGATCCAATCGCCGCGGATCATTTCGGGCCGCCCGGCTGCGGCCACCACGATATCCGCGCGGCGGCAGACGGCGGCAAGATCGCGGGTGCGCGAATGCGCCATCGTCACCGTGGCGTTGGCCGCCAGCAACAGCTGGGCGACCGGTTTGCCGACCAATTTGGAGCGGCCGACGACGATGGCCTCGGCGCCCTCCAATACGGCACCCGAGCGCTCCAGCAAGATCATGCAGCCGCGCGGGGTACACGAGACCAGCGCATTGGCTTGGCCAAGCGACAGGCGTCCGGCATTCACCGGGTGCAAACCATCGACGTCCTTGTCCGGGTCGATGGCGCTGACGATGTCGTTTTCCGAAATGTGACCCGGCAGCGGCATCTGCACCAAGATACCGTGGACCTTCGGGTCGGCGTTCAGCTCGCGGACCTTGGCGAGCAACGCATCCTGCGCCGTGTCGGCGGGCAGCTTGAACTCGTAGGAATTCATCCCTGCCGCCAACGTCATCTTGCCCTTGTTGCGCACATAGATCTGGCTCGCCGGATCCTCGCCGACCAGCACAACGGCAAGGCCGGGCGTCAATCCATGGTCCCGTTTCAAGGTGGCGACTTGAGCGGCGACTTCGGCGCGCACATCGGCCGCAATGGCCTTGCCGTCGATCAATAGTGCATCACCCATCGCGATCCCTTGCCCATTGGTTGAGGTGGCGCAGCACAGCCGTTGGATGGCCCGCCACGAGGACTGTTTTGTGTCGGTCGGTGTCGCCCGTGGCAAGTGCTAATTGACCGACCGGTAGGCGCCAGGCCTTGGCCAACACGGCGAGGATAGCGGCATTGGCCTTGCCCTTATCCGGTGCCGCCGTCACGCGGACCTTGACCGCAGCGCCATGGCCGCTCGCGACGATGCCGTCGATTTGGTTGCGTGACGCTTTTGGGGCACCCAGGACACGGACGATAACGCCGTCCGCGACGGCCCGGAACGGCGTGTCTTTAGAATCTTCCGTAGCCAAGCGTATCGCGCAGGATCAGGCCCCGGACGATGAACTCGACGAGCAGGATGACAATGATCGGCGAGACATCGATGCCACCGAGGTTCGGTAACAGGCGGCGCACGGGTGCCAGCACCGGTTCGGTCACGCGGTGAAGAAAGTCGCCGAGCATATAAATGACGCGATTGCCGGTATTGACGACGTTGAAGGCGATCAACCAGCTCAATATTGCCGATCCGATCAGCGCCCAGACGTACAGCAACGCCAGCGTATCAAGGAGCCCGAGGATGGATTGCATCGTACCTATGGGGTTGGTGGCGGCGGGACGCCCTGACCGCCAGTCGATCGGCGGGCGCAGCGCCCGCATTAAACCCGATGGGCTGGGGGCGGGCAAGGCGGCGACGCGCCGCCGATGTCGGCACAAAGCCTTGACACCGGCGGAAGCCCATCATCATTATCCGCCTGCCTTCACCCAGGCCAAAATGGGGCAGTAGCTCAGTTGGGAGAGCGCGGCGTTCGCAATGCCGAGGTCAGGGGTTCGATTCCCCTCTGCTCCACCATTCCCCCCGGTACGCTATCCGCACCGGGGTGGAAAACCCCCGCTAGTCAGCCAGTCGCCGCAGCACCCGGTCCAATCGGTCCGTCAATTTGTCCCGCTGGTCGTTGTTGAGACTGGCGTGAAAAGCGACGAATGCCGGCAGAACCGCGTCGAGACGCTGATCGAATTCCGACTTGAGGCGATCGCCCAGGGCCGACACCGCCGCTGCATCGATTTGCGCCGACCCCACCAGCGCACGGGTGTCTCGCACCAGTTGTTCGGCGAACGTTCGATCATCGGCGGAGGCGGTCACCATCGCATCGGCGACCTTGCGGAACTCTTCGCGCTGACCGGCATCGAGATCGAGCTTTCGAGTGACGACCTTGGTTGCCCAATCGGCGCGCGCTTCGGCACTGCGATGATGATGATGGTCCCCGCTGACGGCGGCGCCGATCCCGACGAGAACGAGCACCGCCGCGGCACCGGCGAACCATTTGCGTCGACCTTGGAACAATGAACGAAACGTCATGGTGGTCCCCTCATGGGTGAGTTGATACCTCTGACACATCGGCTCGATCCGGCGTAAGTCAATGTGCTGGTCCGATAGTGCCGGACCGGCATAGCGTTACCCAAGGACGGAATACGACTTAACAATCGTCGTGAAGCCTCCTACATAAGAACGAGGTTAAGGCGAGGGGGGCTGTGGCAGAAACCGCACCACGCAAGCTCGCCGCCATTCTTGCGGCGGATGTCGTCGGCTATAGCCGGCTGATGGGACAGGACGAGGACGCCACCGTCCGGACTCTGTCCGACTACAGGGCTGTCATCGGCGAAGCGGTAAGCCACCACGAGGGGCGCGTTTTTGGCGGCGCGGGCGATAGCCTCGTCGCCGAATTTTCAAGCCCGGTTCAGGCCGTGCGGTGCGCCCTTGCCATCCAAGAAGGCATCGCCGCCAGAAACGAAAGCCTGCCCGAAGATCGCCGCATGCGGTTCCGCATAGGCGTCAATCTTGGCGACGTCATTGTCGACGGCGACAACTTGCTCGGTGACGGTGTCAACGTTGCTGCGCGCCTCGAAGGTCTAGCAACGCCGGGTGGCATTTGCATCACAGCGTCGGTCTACGATCAAATCCGCAACCGTATCGATGCGCCGATCACGGATCTCGGTCGGCAAACCTTCAAGAACATCGACCAACCCGTCCGTGTCTTCGGTGTCGGTGCGCACCAGCCGCGGCGGCGCCGCCGTTCGGTACGGCTGACGGCGGCTTTGGCCGTGGCGGCGGCGGTGATCCTTGGCGCGGTGTTTTTCTTGGGCGGCGAAACGCCGCCGCCGGCGAACGCCGCGCCCGTCCTGGTGGTCTACCCCTTCGATCCGATTGGCGAAGACAATCGTCTCGTTCAGATCGGTGATGGCTTGCGCCAAGATCTGATGATCTCGCTTTCCGATGCGAATGCTCGCCTGCGGATCGTTGCCGTGGCTACGCGCTCCATCCCGGCGGATCCGCCGCCCGATTACGTCCTCGACGGCAGCGTGCGAATCGCGGGCGACACGGTGCGCGTTACCGCCTTGCTCGTCGAACAACGTAGCGGCTATCAACTTTGGGGCGGGCGCTTCGACCGGCGCACCGATGCCGGTCTAACTTTCCAGGACGATATCGCAGGGAAGATCGCGGACTCGCTCACCGGCAAGTTGGCTGTTGCCGAAGCCGAACGAGCGCGCCCGCCTGGCGCCCTAGCGAGCGTCGTCAACGGTCTTGCGATGGTGGGGCGCTTTACTCGTCGCGCCGCCGCATTCCCGTTCGATCTCTACCGACGCGTCGTCGGCGCCGCAGACATCCCCGCCGATACAAAGCTCTCCGCCCTCCCCGTAGGAAAGGTGCTCTCATGAAAACCCTCTTCCTGACCGCCATCGCGGCCGGATTAACGCTCGCCGTCGCGACGCCTAGCATCGGTCAGCAATACGGTGAATTCGTCTCCCAGAGCGGACCGGCGGAACGCAACGTCTACCTCGCCGGTCGCAGCGTATCGGTCGATACAGATGCAGCCGGGGACATTGTCGTCGCCGGCGGCGATGTAACGGTACGCGGGCAGGTCGCCGGCGACGTGATTGCCGCTGGCCGCGACGTGTTGGTCGATGCGGCGGTTGCCAGCGACGTTCGCGCCGCGGCGCGCGACGTGGTGGTGCGCGGGAGTGTGGCAGGCGACATCAATGCCGCCGGTGCGACGGTGCGGCTCGAACGCGGTCTCATTGTCGGCGATCGCATTATGGTCGCGGGCGGCGAAGTGGAGATCGACGCCGAGATCGGTGGCGATGCGCACATCGGCGGCGCCGACATCGCACTGGGCGGCACCTTTCTCGGTAACGTTGATGTCGCAGGGCAGCACATCATCGTAGGACCGGGCGCGCGCATCGTCGGCGATTTCACCTATCGCAGCGTCAACGAGGCCGAGATCGATCCCGCGGCGCAGATCGGCGGCGATATCACCTTCATCCGCTCCGAAGCCACCGAAGAAATGTTCGGCGGCGCCTTCGCCGGCGTCGGTGCAGGCAGTCTGCTGTTTCTCATCGGCCTCGTTGTCTTGGGCGCGCTCCATCTGATGATGTTCCCCGATGCTGCGCGCCTCGTGACGCGCGACATGCGCGCCCGCCCGCTGCGCGCTTTGGCCACGGGCGCGGGGGTCTTCATCGGCATGCCGCTGTTGGCTGTGATCCTTGCCATTACCGTGATCGGATTCCCGGTGACGATCTTCTTGGTTGCAGTGTTCCTCGCAGGGCTATTCGCGGCCTACCTTTCGGCGGCGCTCCTGATGGGCCAAGTGCTTGCCCGTCTCGTGCGCCGCGACGCCGAGAGCCGGTTCTGGCCCCGCGTCGCCGCCTTGGCGGTCGGCCTCCTGGTGCTTTCGATTCTTGGCCTAGTCCCGTTCCTCGGACCTTTGATCGTCATCGCCGCGTTGATGCTCGGCCTTGGCAGCATGGCGTTGCAAGTTGCGGGTGCCCGGCGCGCAGCGATCTAGCGCGCCGCCGGGGAGACGACACATTTGCCAAGAACCGCTGAAACGGCCGTCCCACCTTGGAAGGATTGCAGACTGCGGGCGCGAGGGATAGCTTTCCCGGCCATGTCAGGTCGCATCCTCTGCATCGTCCACCAAAAACATTCGCGCACCCGGCGCGTGGGGCGCTTCCTTAAGCGTAAGGGCTATACGCTCGACGTGCGGCGGCCTTGCCTCGGACATGAACTGCCGCAGACCCTCGACGACCACGCCGGCGTCGTTGTGTTCGGCGGTCCGCAAAGCGCCTATGAATACGAGAAGTTCGACTTTCTCCGTCGCGAGTTGGATTGGATGCCGAAGGTCTTGGATTCAGGCGTGCCGTTCCTGGGCATTTGTCTTGGCTGTCAGATGCTGGCCCAGGTCCTTGGCGGTCGCGTCCACCCCCATGCAGAAGGGCTGTTCGAGGTCGGCTACTTCCCGGTCTACCCGACGGATGCGGGTGCCGAGATCTTTGGAGATACCGACGTCATCCACGCTTATCAATGGCACAAGGACGGTTACGAGGTGCCGGACAGCGCGACCGTATTGGCGCGCGGCGATCGCTTCGCCAACCAGGCATTCCGGTACGGCCAATCAGCCTACGGCGTTCAATTTCATCCTGAACTGACCCCGAATACGATGGAACGTTGGTCGGGTTTCGCCCACAAGCGCGCGGTCCCCGGCGCCCAGGCGCTCGACGAAATGAAGTCGGTGCGCGATGCGCATGATCACAATGTGCGTCGCTGGCTCGACGGCTTTCTCGATCACTGGCTTGGGTCGGACCCGCGTTAACGCGAATAGGCGATGTTCTGAATCAGCGGCCTGACAACGTCGTTGCCGACCACGATATTGCTGGCGCGGCGCATGTCGCCGATCATCACCTCAAGGTCCAAGCGCTCGGTCAGACTAGATAAACGTCCGATGTGCCGTTGGTAGACGTTCAACCAAGCGGACTGCAACCGAGGCACCTTGCGTTGTACCTCGGCCGCTTCCTCCGGCTTCAACACTTCGATGATGATGTCGACCGTGACCCGGCCGCTCACCCGGTTGTTGCTGATGATTGCGGCGCTCAGCGACGCAAGGGGGATGAAGCGCACAACGGGTGGCGCTTCGTCGGCGGACTTCGGCGAGGACGCCAGCGCCGTTCCGGTCCACAGCAGCCCGATCACGCCGAGCGCTGCCACGATAGCCCTCACGGCGGTCATTCGGGCGCCTCGACGGTCGGGTGGATTTCCAACATTGCGCCGGGGAGGGCGAGGGCGGCCACTTGCACCGCCGTCGACGCCGGAATCGACGCGTTGTGTCGCGCATAAAAGGTTCGGCGCACCTCGCTCGCTGCGCTCAAAGCGGCAAGATCGGTGGTAAACAATATTTCGCTGACGACGTGCTGAAGCGTCGCGCCTTGGGTAGCCAACGCTCCTTCGAGCCGGGTGTAGATCCGTTCGACTTGTGCGGCCATATCCCCCGCACCCACCAGATCGAAATTCTCGTCCGCCGACAGCATCCCCGACATGTAGAGGATACCGCGCGATTTCACAAAACGCGGGAAGCCCAATTTTCGTTCCAGCGCTTCGTCGGCGTAGTGGCATTGTTCGAAACGGGCCATCGTCGCCGCCCCTACTTGGCCTTGCGGCGCTGTTCCAGGACGACGCCGGCTTCGATGAATCGATCGATCTCCGCGCCGCTGAAGCCCGCCGCTTCGAGGACGTCGCGATCGTTCTGGCCGAAGGTTGGCGGGCGGCTGCGTACTGTACCTGGCGTTCGGCTGAACTTGATCGGAACACCGACGCCGCGGTAGCCGTCCTTTTCAACCACCATTTGGCGATGCTTGGTATGCGGGTGGTTCAAAATGCCAGCCATATCCAAGATCGGCCCCGCCGGCACACCCTGTTTCAACAACGACATGCAGAGCGCCTCGCCGTCTTTGTCAGCCAGAAGTGCGACCAATTTTTCACGTAAGGCAGGTTTGTGTTGGACCCGGTCTGCATTGCTGGCAAAGCGGGGATCTTCGGCCATCTCCGGTGCCCCCAGCGCGTCGCACAATCGGCGGAACTGCCCGTTGTTGCCGACCGACAGATAGATATCGACCGTGCTGCTGGGAAAGGCATCGTAGGGAGCGATGTTGGTATGGGCATTACCGACCCTTACGGGGGGCTTTCCAGACAGAAACCAGTTCGGCGCGTGGGGGTGCTGAAAGGCGATCCCGGTGTCGAACAGGCTGGCCTCGACCAACTGGCCCTTGCCCGATTTCTCGCGTTCTGCGGCGGCGGCCAAAATCGCGTTGGCGGCAAACAGGCCGGTGCCGATATCGACCAGCGGAATGCCGATCCGCACGCCACTGCCCTCGGGCGAGCCGTTCACCGTAAACCAGCCGCACATCGCTTGGAGCACCGCGTCGTAACCGGGAAAGCCGCCGAGCGGTCCATCGCCCCCGAAACCGGTGACCCGGCAATGGATCAACCGGGGAAAGCGGTCCTTGAGTACGTCGTTGTAGCCCAGACCCCACTTCTCCAGCGAACCGGTCTTGAAGTTCTCGACCAGCGCATCGGCGTTTTCCAGCAGGCGCAGGAGGATGTCTCGTCCCTCCGGCGCACGGATGTCCAGCGCAACGCTTTTCTTGTTACGATTGACGCCCATGAAATAGGCGGCCTCGCCGATGTCGTCGAACGGCGGCCCCCAATCGCGGGTCTCGTCGCCCTGGGGCGGTTCGATCTTGATGACCTCGGCGCCAAGGTCGCCCAACAACTGCGTGCAGTACGGTCCACCCAGGACACGCGACAGGTCGACGATTTTCCACCCCGCCAGGGGGCCGGTGTTGTGCGGTTCGCTCATAAACGTTAGGCGGGAACCGCCATCCCTTTCTTGACTGCCGCGCGGGCACCGACCTTCTCGACCCAGCGCCCGACATGGGGATAGGCGGCGATACCTTCGTCCATCCGGGCGGCCGAAGACGTTGCGCTCGGATAGGCCATCACGTCGGCAATCGTATAGTCCGCGCCGGCCAAGTAGGCATTGTCAGCCAAACGGTCGTCCATGGTTTGCAAGAAGCGCTTGGCGCGGGTCTCGTAGAGATCGACGCCGTAGGCCACCGGCGGTTGCGCCGCAATCTTGAAATAGTACTGTCCGGCGAAGGCGGGCCCGAGGTCCGCCGCCACCATCCCAGCCCACTTATGCGCTTCGACGCGGGCGACCCCGTCCTTGGGCAGCAACTTACCGGTCTTGTCGGCCAAGTAATAGCAGATCGCCAAGGTCTCGAAGACATTGATGGGCTTGCCGCCGGGGCCGTCGCGGTCGACGATCGCCGGCGCCATGCCGAGCGGGTTGATCGCCAGAAACGTGGGCGCTTGGTGCCCGGCGGCGGCGAAGTCGATCACATGGACGGTGTAGGGCAGTCCGACTTCCTCGAGCATGATCGAGGCGCGTTGCCCATTGGCGGTCGGGACGGTGTACAGGTCGATCATGTTTTGGGGGTTCCCTCTGCGATGACAGCCATGCCCTTCTTGACGGCGGGCCGGGCGCCGACCCGGTCAACCCAGGCACGCACGTTGGCGTAGGGCTCTAACCCGCCCGGTAGCGCCGCCACCGACACCACGGCAACAGGGTAGAGCTGCACGTCGGCATAGGAATAGGTCTCGCCCGCGAGATAGGGGGCTTCGCCCAGACGCTGGTCGAACACCGCCATCAACCGGTGGACCTGGCCGGTGTAGTAATCGCCGACCTCGGTATGGTCGCCCTTGGTCCGGGTTTTCAAAACGAAATGCACGTTGAACGCGGGGTTCAGATTGGCCGGCGACACCGTCGCCCATTCCAACGCCAACGCGCGCTCGGTTGGGTCGGTCGGCCACAGCTTGCCGGATTTCTCCGCGAGGTAGGCCGAGATCGCCAGCGTCTCGAACAACGCCAGCGGCTTGCCGCCGGGTCCGTCGTGGTCGAGAATCGCCGGCATCTTGCCGATCGGATTGATCTTTTTGTAGTCGTCGGTGAGATGGGCTCCCGTCATCATGTCGAGATACTTGAAGGTGTAGGGCAAGCCCGATTCCTCAAGCATGACGGCGACCTTCTGGCCGTTCGCTGTATTGAATCCGTAGAAATCGATCATGGCGTTCCTTCGGGCGCGCGCGGCGCGATGCTGGAAAGACGGGACATCAGGTCCTGGGTAGGCATGACGTCGGCATACTTCTCCGACATGTCGAACAGGTTCACCGCGTGCGAAACGCGGCTGCGGTCGTACACCGCATCCTCCGGTACCGCCACACGGAAGTTATAGGCAAACGCATCCACTACCGACGAGCGCACGCACCCCGACGTCGTGCACCCCGTCACCACCAAGGTATCGGCATCGACGTCGATCAAATACGACGTCAGCGCAGTACCGAAAAACGCGCTCGGTTGTTTCTTCGGTACCAAGATGTCGCCCTCCACCGGCGCCACCTCGGCCACGAACTCGTAGCCCTTCTCCGGGATGGTCATGATGCTCGGCACCTTCGCCGCAAGCCGGCCGCCGTCATAGGCTTTCTTGGGCGCAACGTGCGGGTACAGCACGGGCCAGTTCTTCTCGCGAAACAGTGCGAGCAGCGGCTGAATGTTGCGCACCGCGTTCCACGCAACATCGCCGCAGCTCGTCGGGAACTCCTTGATGGATTCCCAGAACGGTTTCTCCACCGTGCCGGTCGTTCGGTACTGCACGTCGATGATCAAGAGCGCCGGTCGGGTGCCCATTCCGGTGGGCCGGCCGAAGCCGGCGGCGCGGTAAGCCTTCTGCTCGTCCGTGCTGATGATGTCGTCCCATGGTCGCATGGGTAGCCTCCCCTCGTATCCCCGCCCTACTCGGTGGCGGCGTATTTCTTTTCGATGGCATCGAAGCGCGCTTTGTCGACTACCACCTGGCGTTCGGCAAAGGGTAACAGGTTGTCGTCCCACCCCGTGGTTGACCCGTTCACCTTCAGGTGGTGCAGGGTCTTGCGCAGCGCCAACATCGCCGCCTGCAGCGGGGCATTGGCGTATAACACCATGCCATACCCCATGCGCTTCAGTTCGGCCTGTTCCAAGACCGGGGTCTTGCCGCCATACACAAGATTGATCAACTGCGGCACCGGCAGCTTGGCGATCGCTTCGATCTCCGCCAGCGATTCGGGCGCCTCGACGAACGTCACATCGGCGCCGGCTTCGATAAACCCGTGGGCCCGTTCGATTGCGGCCTCGAAGCCCAGGACCGAGCGGGCGTCGGTCCGGGCAACGATGACGAAGTCGTCGTCGCTGCGGGCATCAACTGCGGCGCGAATTTTTTGGATCGCTTCGTCGGCCGGGATCACCGCTTTACCGGAGAAGTGACCGCATTTTTTCGGAAACACTTGATCTTCTAGTTGGATGCCGTTGGCGCCGGCGCGCTCCAGCACCTTGACCGTCCGGGTCACGTTGACGGCATTGCCAAATCCGGTGTCGGCGTCCGACACGATCGGGATGTCGACTACATCGCGCATCGCGGCGACATTGTCGGCGAGTTCGCTCAGTGAGATCAGGCCAAGATCGGGAATCCCGAGATAGGCATTGGTGACGCCAGCGCCGGACACATAAACCGCCTCGAAGCCTTCGTCGGCGATCATTTTCGCGGTCAGCGCGTTAAAGGCGCCCGGCACCAGGGTCGCGGCGCGCCTGCCGAGCAGGGTCTTGAGCCGTTTGTTGAGAGTTTCGGCCATTTCTGTGGTGTCTCCGCGGGCGGGGGTGGGGGCCGGGACGATAGCGGGATTCGGCACGCTTGCTCAAGCGACGCGGGGCGCGTGACCACCCAGGGGATAGAAAAGCGCTGCCGCAGTCCATAGATTGACCGTGCCGCGCCGTTTCGCCCGTTTAGGAAGGAGAGTCATGGCCGACAATCCCTTTGCGCCGCCGACCTGGCGCGACCCCGCGGGAAAAGCCCTGTCGTGCCGCGAGAAGATCAAGGTTCTCAATGAGAACCTCGAGGAAATACGACAACTCGCCCAGGACGCGCTCGAAGACGCGATTCTAATGGGCGGCGATGAAGCCCAGTTCCGCCGTGTGATGACCGACCTCGTCGCGGCGCTGGAAAACCCCTACGCGGCGGACTGAGGTGGCCGCGACTCCCGCCCGCCGCCTTTGGGAGGCCCGCGTGGCCGGCCATACCCTGGCCGCCGCCGACATTGGCGGGATCGCCGACCAAGTCGCCGCCTACACCGTGCAAGACGCCATCACCGCACTCTCGGGCGCCCGTCCCATCGGCTGGAAGCTTGGCGCCACCAGCGCCGCGTCACAGGCCGCGCTTGGTCTGGACGGGCCCTTTTACGGTCCGTTGCTGGCGCCCTTCTGCGTGGCGAATGGGGCGACGGTTGCGGGGGCGTCGGCTTTCGGCCCCGGTGCCGAAGGCGAATTCGCGCTGACGCTGGGGACCGACTTGCCGCCGCGCGCGGTGCCCTACAGTGAGGCCGAAGTAGCCGACGCCGTCGCCTCGGTGTCACCCGCGTTGGAAATCGCCGGCACGCGGTTAGCCGGCGGCTTGATCGGCGCCGACCCACGCCACCTCATCGCCGACGGTGCGGCCAACATCGCTTTCCTCCATGGCGATCCCGACGGTGCATGGCGAGCGCGCGACCTCGCCCGCCACAGCGTCACGGTTTTCGTCAACGGCGAAGAAAAAGCGTCGGGCACCGGGGCGCAGGCCCTAGGCGGTCCCCTCACGGCCCTGACCTGGTTCGCCAATACGCTGTCCCAACAGGGTCGCGGTCTCGTCGCGGGCGAAATCGTCACCACGGGTACCTGCACCGGGTTTTTTCCGCTCAAGTCGGGCGATGTCGTGCGCGCGGACTTCGGCGCCCTCGGCACCGTCAGTGCGACAATAACCTAGGCCGAACGCTCACCCGATCGTCGCGACCAACCATTGTTGCAGCGGCCACACCTGGCGGTAGACCGTCACGCAATAGTCCATCGCCTTCGCCGTGTAGATCTCCTTGGGCACCTTGGTGGTGAACCCGAAGTAAAGCGCGTTGTGCAGCAATAGATCGGCGTTGGCGTGTTCCTGATCGAAGCCACGCGGCACTTTCTTGTAGTGCGCGCCGCCGATGTCGATGCCCTTCAGCTTGGCGATCTTGTCGTAGGCCTTGCGTCCCGCCGCCCCTTTCTTAGGCTCGACGAGCGCCTTGCGGTACGCGTCGAGCTGTTTGGGTCCGAACATGTGCATGCCGGCCCCCAGCGTCAGTTCGTCGCCGCTGAGGCCGAAGTAAAACCCAGGGCATTCGCGCGACCGTCCGGCTCCTTGCCAGAACCACAGCCCCATATAGGTCTTGTACGGTGTCTTGTCCTTGGAGAAGCGCGTGTCACGGTTGATCCGCATGATCGAACCGTTGACCTTCGGTTCGGCGTGGATGTCAGGCGATATCTTGGCAAGCTTCGGACCGATCGCCGCGACGAAATCCTTGCACGGTTCCAGCAAACCGTTCTCGTAGTCGCCGCGGTGGGCGTCGAACCATGTCTTGGAGTTGTTCTGCGCGAGGCCCTTGAGGAAGGTTGTCGCAGCCTTTGGAAATCCGTTGAAAGTCGTCGTCATGGCTCCGCTCCCTTAATCTTGCCGTTATATTAGGCCCCAAGTCGGCAACGATTGGCATCACCGGGGAGAGAAATGATGGCAAAAAGACAGCGGAGCGCTTGCATTGTTGGCGCCGCCGGCGGCATCGGCCGCGCCACGACCGCGCGGCTCGCCCAGGAGGGCTACGGCCCGCTGATTTGCATGGACCTCGCGGATTCCGGCGTCGAGGCGCTGGCCGCGGCACATGGTGCGGTCGCGCTCCCGATCGATCTGCGCGATCCCGCCAGCGTGCCGGCGGCCTTCGCCAAGGCCCGCGAAGTGTGCGCGAGCGTCGATGTCGTGGTGCTGGTCGCCGGGATCGTCGAGAACAAGCACCTCGACACCATGACACTCGATCTGTGGCAAGACATCCTCACGGTCAATCTCACAGGCATGTTCGCCTGCGCCAAGGCGGCCGACCCGTGGATCGCCGACGGCGGTCGTATGGTGCTGTTGGGTTCAATGGCGGGTCACGCCGCGAGCCGCGTGACCGGTCCGGCCTATAGCGCCTCGAAGGGCGGGATCGAAGCCTTCACAAAATATCTCGGACGCTATTTCGCGCCGCGCGGCATCACCGCCAATTGCATCGCGCCGGGGCCGATCGACACGCCGATGCTCGACGCCCACCCGCCCGAGCGGATGAAGGATGTGATTGCGGCGGTCCCGATGGGCCGCCTTGGCGCGGCAGACGAAGTCGCCGCGCTTATCGCCTATTTGGCCTCGCCCGATGCCGGCTATACCTCCGGTGCGGTCATCAATATTTCGGGAGGTCTCTAGCCGCAGCCTGCGTCCGTGAGGGTCCCGTGACATTGTTTGGACAATTCTGGGGCCGGGACACATAGGAGGACGCCATGCGGCAACTCATTCACCTTACTGCGGTTCTGGCGGCGGTCGTTATCGTCTCGCTCACCGCTTCGGTTGCGAGCGCGCAAACCCGTGTCGTCAACCAAAGCCAAGGCGTCGCGATCAAGGGTTACGATCCTGTGGCCTACTTTACCCAAAGCGACGCGGTGAAGGGCGATGCGACCCACCGCCATATCTGGAACGACGCTACGTGGTTGTTTGCAACGGCAGCCAACCGCGATGCCTTCGCGGCTGATCCGGAAAAATTCGCGCCGCAATACGGCGGCTACTGCGCCTATGCCATGTCGCGCAACTACATCGCCGACATCACGCCGACTGCCTGGAAGATCGTCGAGGGCAAGCTCTATCTCAATAACTCGCGGCCGGTGCACGTATGGTGGCAGGCCGATATCGTCGGCAACATCGCCCAGGCCGACACGAACTGGCCCGGCAAGCGCAGCGAACTCGCCAACTAATCCGGTGGGTTTGTGCCCCGGCATTCGCGGGGTAAGGTCGGCGAAACCAAAGGGGATACGCGCGTGATTGTCGAACAGATCTGGACCGCCAACAGCTATCGCAACTTCAACTATCTGATCGCCTGCCCGGAAACCGGCGAAGCGCTCGCGATCGATCCGCTCGATCATGAAAAGTGTCTGGCGCGTGCCAAGGACAAGGGCTGGACGATCACCCAGGTGCTCAACACCCACGAACATGGCGATCACATCGGTGGCAACAAGCAGGTCGTCGCGGCGACCGGTGCCAAACTGCTCGCCCACAAGAACGCGAAGGACAAGATCCCCGGAATCGACGTCGGGCTCGGCGCGGGCGATATCGTCAAGGTCGGCAAAACCGTGGTCCTCGAGTCGCTCGACACCCCGGGCCACACCATGAGCCACGTCTGCCTGCTCTCGCATACCGATCAGCCCGGCCTGTTTTGCGGCGACACCCTGTTCAATGCGGGCGCCGGCAACTGCAAGGGCGGCGGTCATCCGGTCGAACTCTATGCCACCTTCACCGGCCAACTCGACAAACTGCCCGACAGCACGTTGATCTATCCGGGTCACGACTACATTGCCAACAACCTCGAATTCACCTTGGACCGCGAACCCGACAACGCGCGCGCCAAGGAACTCCTGGCCGAGATCGCGGACCAGGACCTCGACCACGCGATGGTCACCACCCTGGCGTTGGAAAAGGAAATCAACACCTTCTTCCGGCTCCACAGCCCCAGCGTCATCGCCCGTCTGCGCGAGGCCTATCCCGACCTCCCGGCCAACCCGTCGGCAAAGGACGTCTTCGTCAAACTGCGCGAGCTGCGCAACAGCTGGTAGATCGCCGAATGCGCGCGTTCACTTACGACGCGTTGCCGGTTCGGGTTGTTTTCGGCGCGGGCACGCTAGCCCAGCTCCCGGATGAAGTTGCTCGCCTCGGCCTTTCTCGTATTCTTGTTCTATCGACGCCGGGTCAAAACGCGTTGGGCCAGCGCGCGGCGGACCTGCTCGGCAACGCGGCCGCCGGTCTCCATCCCCATGCCAAGATGCACGTGCCGGCCGACGTGGCCGCCGCCGCCGTGGCCGAGGCGCGGGCAACCCACGCTGACGGCGTCGTGGTGGTCGGTGGCGGTTCGGCGGTCGGCTTGGGCAAGATCGTCGCCCGCGATCTCGGTCTTCCCGTTGTCGCCGTGCCCACAACCTACGCCGGGTCCGAAATGACGCCGATCTGGGGCCTCACCGAGAACGGCGTGAAAACCACCGCGCGCGATCCCCGGGTACTGCCGCGCAGCGTGATCTACGATCCCGAACTTACCCTCGGCTTGCCGCCGGCGGTGTCCGCGACCAGCGGGATGAACGCCATGGCCCACGCGGTCGAAGCGCTCTACGCGCCCGACGCCAATCCGATCACCTCGACCATGGCCGAACAAAGCATCGCCGCCCTGGCGCGCGGATTGCCGCGCGTGATCGCCGAGCCCACCGACATCGACGCGCGCGCCGATGCGCTCTACGGCGCCTGGCTGGCCGGGGTCACCCTGGGCACCGTCACCGTTGGCCTCCATCATAAACTCTGCCACACCCTGGGCGGATCGTTCGATTTGCCCCATGCCGACGTCCATACGGTCGTCTTGCCCTTCGCTGCCGCCTATAACGCCGCCGCCGCACCGGCGGCGATGACGCGCGTGGCAGCGGCGCTTGGAACCGATGACGCGCCGGGTGGCCTCTACGATCTTGCGCACAATCTTGGCGCACCAACGTCGCTCGCGGCACTGGGGATGAAAAAGTCCGACCTTGACCGCGCCGCCGATCTCGCGGTGGCCAAGCCCTACCCAAACCCGGCGACCATCACCCGCGACGGCATTCGTGCCCTCCTCGACGCTGCGTTCAGCGGCCGGCGGCTACCACCGACCATGCTCTAGCGCGATTCGTTTGCGGCGATTGCCGGTGGGGCCTACCGCGCTTTGCGCAGCCGGCTCACCATCGGCGGCGGTGTGAACACGCGTACCGGCGGCGGGGTGCCGTCGAATTTTTCGATTTGCACCAGCGCCGAATGGGCACTCGGCCCTTGGGCCAATTTGGACGTACCCTTGTCCATCGTCAGCACGTTGGGATTACCGTGCGCCTCCAGGCCGCCCGGCTCGACCGGGTCGTACCACGCACCGGTCGGCAACTGGACCACGCTGGCCTGGACGCCGTCGGTCACGACGGCCCCGGCCAGGCAGGCGCCGCGGTCGTTGAACACGCGCACGATATCGCCGTCCGCGATGCCCCGCGCGGCGGCATCGCTGGGGTGAATCAAAATCGGCTCACGGCCCTTCACCTTGCTCGCCTGGGCATAGCCGCCGTTGTCGTATTGGCTGTGCAACCGCGTGCGCGGCTGGTTCGATATCAAATGCAACGGAAACTGTGCGGCCCGCGGCGACCCCAGCCATTCGGCGGGCGCCATCCACGTCGGGTGCGGCGGGCAGTCGTCATAGCCGAACGACGCGATCGTCTCGGAATAGATTTCGATCTTGCCGCTGGGTGTCTTCAGCGGCGCGGCCTCGGGGTCGGCGCGGAAGCCCTCCATCAAGGTCACGCGGCGGTCGGCCACCGGCAATTCGATTTCGCCCTGTTTCCAGAACGTCTCGAAGTCGGGCACCTCGATGTTCTGCTCGGCGCTCGACTGGCGAAACCGGTTGTAGAGGTAACGCAGCCAGCCCATTTCGTCGCGCCCCTCGCTATAGGCCTCGCGCACCCCGAAGCGATCCGCCAGCCCGCCGTAAATCTCGAAGTCGCTGCGCGACTCGCCAACGGGGGCCACAGCGCGTTGCATGGCAAACAGGTACTTGTCCGAGTAGGCGCTGCCGATGTCGTTGCGTTCCAGTGCCGTGGTCGCCGGAAACACGATGTCGGCGTGACGCGCCAGGCTGTTCCACCAGGGCTCGTTGACAATGATCGTGTCGGGTTGCTGCCATGCCCGCACCAATCGGTTGAGGTCCTGGTGGTGGTGGAAGGGATTGCCGCCACACCAAAAGATCAACCGCGTATCGGGGAAGACGACCTTCTCGCCGTTGTAGTCGATGGTGCCGCCCGGGTTCAGCAGCATGTCGGCGATCCGCGCCACCGGGATAAATCGGTTCAGCGGATTGTGCCCCGAAGACAAATAGGGTCCCGCGATTTTCGGTTCGCTACTCCCGATATTGGAGACCGCGCCGTAGCCAAAGCCAAACCCGCCGCCCGGTAGGCCGATCTGGCCCAGCATTGCGGCCAACGTGATCAACATCCAATAGGGTTGCTCGCCGTGGTCGCCGCGCTGCAACGACCAAGCGGCTGTCAACAGGGTACGGCCCGCCGCCATGCGCCGCGCCAGCGCTCGGATATCCTCGGCGGCCAAACCGGAAATGCCGGCGGCCCAATCGGCATCCTTGGGCGTCCCGTCGGTCTCGCCCAGCAAATACGGCGCGAACCGGTCGAACCCGGTGGCGCAGCGATTCAAGAATGCGACGTCGTGCAGGTTCTCGCGCACCAACGTGTGCGCGAGGCCCAGCATCACGGCGGTATCGGTATTGGGACGCGGTGTCAGCCATTCGGCTTTCGCAAAGTCCGCAATATCCTCGCGTACCGGTCCGATGTTCATGAAGGTGACATCGTTATTGCCGCAAGTCTTGAGCCATTCTGATACCCGGTGACGGCCGACGCCGCCGCCATCAACCTGCGCGTTCTTCAACGGTACGCCGCCGAAGGCCACGACGAGATCGGTGTGCTCGGCAATCACCGACCACGAGGTCATGTTCTGATAGACCCAGGTCCAATCGCCCACGACATGCGGCACGATGGTTTGCGCTGCGGCCAAACTGTAGGAGTTGACCGACTTCACATTGCCGCCGATCAGGTTGAGGAAGCGGCGCATATGCGATTGGGCGTGATGGAAACACCCGGCGCTGCCCCATCCATAGCTGCCGGCGTAGATCGACTCGTTGCCGAAAGTTGTCCGTACGCGCTCGGTCTCGGCGGCGGCAAGGTCCAGTGCGCGGTCCCACGACACCGGCACGAACGGTTCGGCGCCGCGCTTACCCTTGGGCCCGTTCGGTCCGTTCTCCAACCACCCCGCCCGAACCATGGGTTGTTGAATCCGCAGATCGTCTTGGATCGCCCGCGCCATGCCCGCCCCGATCGGCGAGGGGTCGGGGTCGGCGGCAATCGGATTTAAGGCGGTGAGTTTGCCGTCCACGACCTCGGCGTCGTAGCTGCCCCAATGGGTTGCGGTGCGGAATGTCTGCGGCGGTGCCATGGGCGGCATCCTAGCAGAGTGGCGATTTAGAAGTAGGGGTTCCCCGGCTCCAGCCCGAAGCTGGCGCGCCCAAAGGGCAAGGCATTGGGCTCCCACGACATCAGCCCATGCGAGGCCAACGCGTTCATATCGCGCGCGCGCATTTGCACGGGGTGGTCGTCTTTCTGCCCCGGAACGCCCATCGCCATAACCAGACGGTCGACCGCGCGGCGGCACAGTTGCGCGGCAAAGGCGACATCGCGTTTGAAGCGGACCCGCTGCATTCGCTCCAGTGTACCGCCGGCCCGCGCGGTGGCATTGATGTCGTCGAGATCCGCTGCGATCAGCGCCTGGGCCGCGTCGATCTCGGCCGCGGCTTCGGCGATCTTCAGTTGCAAGGGTGCATGCTCGGCTAGTTTGTCGGCCGACAGCACCCCCATGCGCCCCTGCATCGATGCGAGGTACGCAGCCAAGGTGCCTCGAGCGACACCGAAACACGGTCCGATCGTGGTGAATGATCCCACCCCCATCATCGGTAGCCGGTAGAGGGGCGCGTGGTTGACCGCCGTCCCCGGCGCGCGACCAAGATTGGCGTCGTCGAAGCCTAGTTCGCGGTGGCGCGGCACGAAGGCACCGTTAATCTTGAGGTCGTTGGTGCCGGTTCCCTTCAACCCGCTGGAATGCCAGGTATCCAACACCGCGAAGTCACGGCGCGGGACCAGCACCGTCGTCATCCGCGGCGCGTCGCCGCCCTCTGCCACGGGCGCCAACACGATGACCCAATCGGCATGGTCTATCCCGCTCGCGTAGTGCCAGGTGCCGGACAATCGGTACCCGTCCCCCTCGGGCACCGCGGTGACGTCGCGATGGGCGTAGGCCGACGACACCATGGCGCTGGGATCCTCGCCCCACACATCGTCCTGGGCCTGCGCCGGAAACATGCCGATGATCCAATGGTGGCTTGCCACAACGCTCGCGATCCAGGCCGAGGAGGCGCAGCCTTCGGCGAGCTTCGCCGACACGTGCACCAAGGCGCCGAAGTCCAACTCAAACCCGCCGCACCGCGCCGGTTGCTGCGCCTTGAAAAAGCCCGCGGCCCGAAAGTCGGCCACGGTCGCGTCGGGCAATTTGCGCAAGGCGTTGGTCTCGGCCGCGCGGGACTCCAGCACCGGCACGAGGTCGGCCGCCCGCGCGATTAGCTCGTCGAGGGTCGTCACATCGGTTGGGGTATCGGGTGCGGCACTCATCGCAGGATCATAGCAGGATGAACGGTCCGCTCTAGGCGACCGTCACCACGACGCGCCCGGTCGCCTTGCGCTGGTGCAACCGCGCCATCGCCTCGACCGCCTGTTCCAACGGATAGGTTTCCGAAACCAACGGCTTGATCTTGCCCGCCGCATACATCGCGAACAGTTCGTCCATGCTGATCGCCAACTTGTCCGGTGCCTTATCGGTGAAGTACCGCAAACTGCATCCCATCGCCGAGCGGTGCTTTACCAATAACCGGTTTGCGGGAATCTTTGGCACGCCGCCGACAAATCCGAAAATCAAATAGCGCCCGCCCCAACCGAGCGAGGACAGCGCCGGGTCGAACAAATCGCCGCCGACCGGATCGAACACCACATCGACGCCCGCGCCGCCGGTCAGGTCGGCGACGCGGCTCTTGAGATCTTCTTCGCCGTAGTTGATGCCGTCGTCGGCACCGTGCGCGGTCGCCACCGCGAGCTTGTCGTCGCTGCTCGCCCCGGCGATCACGCGGGCACCCATCGCCTTGGATATTTCAACGGCCGTTAGTCCGGTTCCGCCCGATGCGCCGAGCACGAGGACCGTTTGTCCGGGGCGCACGTCGCCTTGCCAGCGCAGCGCGACGTGCGAGGACACATAGGCGACATAGAACGACCCGGCGACCTCCCAGGGCATCCCGTCCGGCACCCGGTAGGTGTCCTGCACCCGCGCCACGGCTTGGTCGGCGAAGCCGCCGTGGGCCAGTTTGGCCAGCACGCGGTCGCCGACGGCAAACCCGCTCACGCCCGCCCCCAAAGCCGCCACCGTGCCCGCGCATTCCAGGCCGGGCGCGAAGGGAAACGCCGGCTTGGTTTGGTAGTTGCCCTGGACCATCACGATATCGGCGAAATTGACCGATGCGGCCTTTACGTCGATCAACACTTCGCCGTCGCCCGCCTTCGGTGCCGGCGCGTCTTGCAGTTTCAGCGATGAGGGCTCGCCCCAGGCGTGGCAGAGGATGGCGCGCATGTCGGTATCTCCCATGAAATGCGGGGCGGACCTTAGCAAAGGCCGCGCGCCTTGGCACCCGGGCGCAGCACCCGCTACAGTCGCCTCCCAAGGGAGTGCGCGATGCCACGTCAATTCCAACACCCGTTGTTGCCGCAGACCGCCCACGATGAAGAGGCGCTCCAGTCGTTCGTGATCAGTATGCGCGGCCACATTTCGGCCCACCTGACCCCGGGCAACCGGCTTGCGTTCGAGCGCGACGTCGCCCCGGCCCACCGCAAACGCCACGGCCGCGCCCCGGCCAATCGCCATGAGGTGCGGCGCGCGATGTTGCGCCACCCGTTCCATCAATCCTGGAGTTCGTTGATCCGCACCACCCAGGAAATGATTTGGGATTCGCCTGGCCATACCGCCCTGCGTCAGATCGACCGGATCAACGCCGCCGCCAAGCCCAAGGGCGCAACGCGGGGCACGCTCGCGCTCGACCCGTCGGTGACGATTCCGCCCTATCTGTCGGCGGTCGATATCCATTGCATGCCCGGCAACTTCCACCAGGAAGTCGCGCTGGGCGGCGATACCTATGCCGCCGCGCTCTACGACCGCGGTGTCTACATCTACATCATGGGCGGCATGGGGCCGCTCAACGATGCGCTGGGCGACATGATGGTCGATTACGTCAAGACGCGGTTCCCCGACCTCGCCCCCAAGCGGATTCTCGACATGGGGTGTGGCATCGGTGCGGGCACAGTCCCCTTTGCCGCGGCTTTTCCTGACGCCGAAGTGCACGGCATCGACGTCGCGGCGCCGATGTTGCGCTACGCCCATGCCCGGGCCGAAGCGTTGGGCGCCACCTTGCATCTATCGCAACAGAACGCCGAGCGGACGAATTTTCCCGACGCGTCCTTCGATCTGGTGATGACGCACATCGTCGTTCACGAGACCTCGCAAAAAGCGCTACGCAACATCCTTAAGGAGTGCCGCCGCCTGCTCAAGCCGGGCGGTGTGACGCTGCATTGCGAAACACCGATGTATGACGCGCGCCTGTCGCCGTTCGACCAGGCGCAAACCGATTGGGACACCTACTTCAATAACGAGCCCTTCGTCGGGCCGATGCATGGTCTCGATGCCGACACGTTGATGCGCGAAGCGGGCTTCGCCGACGACGAACTCGCCAACGGCGACCTGCCGCTCTATGTTCCCGGCGTCGACGACGGCGAACCGGGCGACGACTACCGCCACCGGATCGGCGGCTACCTCAGCATCCTGGGCGCGCGCCGCCGCCGGTAACCCATGCACGTTTGGCAACTTCTCTCGATGCTCGTCGGCTTTGCGATCCTGGGCCCGGTCCTGGTGCTGCCGACGCTGGTCGCGATCTCGCGCAAGCACCGGCGTGTGTTCTTCATCGCGCTGTTCAACGGCATGTTCGCCTGGACGGTGATCGGTTGGGTCGCCCTGCTGATCTGGGCCACTATCCCGCCGAAAAAACCCGACCCGGCCTAGAGAGACGCGAAGGCGGCCTCGACCAGCCGCGTGCCGCGCGGGCCCAATCCGGCGCCCCAGTACATCAGGTTCGGCAGGTAGGCGAAGGCCAAGCCCGAGACCGGGTCGGCGAATCCGATACGCCCGCCCGCGCCCGGATGCCCGAAGGCTTGGGCGTTGGGCCCCATCGGCGCGCCCGGCGGATTGTTGAGCAGAAATCCGACCGCGTATTTGTTGGGCACGCCGAAGATCGCATCGACGCTTTCGCCCGAGAACGCAATGGCGCGATCGCGGGTTGCGGGTTTCATCAAGGTCGCGCCGCCGAGCCGACCGCCGGCGCCCAGGCAGGCAAAGAACTTCGCCACCCCGCGCGCGCTGCCATGCCCGCTGCCCGCGCCGATCTCGGATTTACGAAAGCTGTCGAGGTTGAACCGGCCCTCACCCTCGGCTAGTCCGCGCATACTTTTCATCAGGCCGTCCATGTCGGCCGGCACGGGCAGGTCTGCGTCCGCGGGGGGCGTTTCCGGCACGATCTCGGCGCAGCGCGCGATCTCGGCATCGTTCAGACCAAAGGCGAAGTCGATCCCCAGCGGCTTGGCAATTTCGTCGCGCAGGAACGGCCCGATCGTGCGTCCGTCGATGCGCCGGATCACCTCGCCCAGCAAATAGCCGTAGGTCAGGTTGAGGTAGGTGGGCTCCTTGCCGAACGGGGCATGGCGCGCACTGGCCGCCAAAGCCGTCGTCATCGTCTCCCAGTCGTAGATGTCGCCCGGCCTGAGGTCGGCATCGACATAGGCGAGCGCCGCGCGGTGGGTGAAGATATCGCGCACGGTGACGGCCTCTTTGCCGTTCTGAGCGAATTCGGGCCAGTAGTGCGCAACAGGCTTGTCGATATCCAACTGCCCCCGGTCGATCAGCATGTGGCCCATCACCGACACAAAGGCCTTCGAGACCGAGAAACTCGCGCACATCGTGTCCTTGGCCCACCGCTTGGTACGGGCGCGGTCGCTGAAACCGCCCCACATATCGACCACGGGTTCGCCGTCGAGATAGACCGCGACGCTAGCGCCGATTTCGTCGTGTTCGGCGAAGTTCTCGGCAAAAGCCTCCTTCACGGCGACGAAACGACCGTCGCAGGTGCCTTCTATTTTCGGTTTTGCGTCGGCCATGGCTTCCCTCATTGTTCGTGGGCGATGATGATAGCCCCATCGCAACCGCGCAACCGGAGCACGCGATGGCCCTCGGTGCCCTTAGCCACATTGCCTTCACCGTCGCCGACCTGGATCGCGCGGCGGCATTCTACGACCGCGTCCTCGGCTTTCTCGGCTACGAACGTTGGCCGGCGGTGGCAGGCCAGGCGAAATGGAAAAAGCCCGGTGTCGGGATCGTGCTGCTCTACGCGGCGGACCCCGCGCTCAAGGACCAGACCCACAACCGCTATGCGCCGGGCCTGCACCATTTTTCGTTCGAGGCCGATAGCCGCGACCAGGTCGACGAATTGCATGCGCTGTTACGCGCGATGGATGCACAGATTCTCGATCCGCCAGCGGACTATGCGTACACGAGCGGCTATTATGCCGTCTTCTTCGCCGATCCCGACGGTTTGAAGTTGGAGCTGTGCCACGCGCCGCACGCCTACACCAAACCGCAAACAACCTAGAGAGGCCGCGATGACCGATGCGTCGTTACCGTATACCAAACCCAATATCGATTGGACCGAGATCGAGCGCTGGGACCGCGCCTATTACCTGCACAACACCCAGGCCCAGGCCGAGTACGTCTTCACCGGTATCGAAGGGGCCGACGGCAACTATCTCTACACCGCAGGCGGCGGCAAGCTGCTCGACTTCCAAAGCCAGTTGGTGTCGGACAACATGGGTCACCGTCATCCCCGCGTGCACGCAGAAATCAAGCGCGCGATGGAACGCTTCGGCCATGTGTTCTTCGGCTTCGCCACCGACTACCGCGCCCGCGCCGCGAAGTTGGTGATCGACGATATCCTGGGCGCCGACGATTGGGCCGGGCGCTTACGCATTCTGTCCAGCGGCACCGAGGCGGTCGAGAACGCGATGACGATGGCGCGGCTCTACAGCAACAAGCCGTTGATCCTGACGCAAGAGCGCTCCTACCACGGCCTTGTGCCGGGCGCGACGCAGGTCGCAGGCTACCGTGGCAACCTATCGACCGGGCCGGATACCGAGGACAACCGCGACGTGCCGGGCTTTCCCGGCTCCGGCTTCGTCGCGATCCCGGCGCCCGAGCATGCCGATTGGCAGGGCGAAGGGCGTTTGCCCTCGCTCGATCGCGCCGAGGAAATCATCCGCAACGTCGGCGCGCATAAAATCGCTGCGATCATCACCGAAACCATGTTCGGCGGCGCCAGCTACATGCCGCACCACAGCTACCTCAAGGGTCTGCACGATCTCTGCCGCCAATACGGCATCCTGTGGATTCTCGACGATGTGCTGTGCGGCTTCGGTCGTCTCGGCGAATGGTTCTCCTACCAGCTCGAACCCGGCATCGCGCCGGACCTGATGGCGCTCGGTAAAGGCATCAACGGGTGCGCCTTGCCGGTGGGCGGCGTGGTCGCCTCGAAGGACATCGCCGAGTTCTTCGACCGCGCCCGGTGGTGGAGCGGGTCGACCCACGACGGGCACCCGCTGGTCTGCGCCTCGATCGTCGGCAACCTCGAGGCCATGATCGAAGACGGCATGATCGACAAGGCCCGCACCCGCGGGGCCCAACTCAAGGCTCACCTCGACGCGCTCCAGGCCAAGCATCCGTGTATCGGCCGCATCTCGGGACAGGGGATCTACTACACCATCGATCTCGTCACTCCACAGGGCGAGCCGATCGTTGCCGAGGACCGCGATACGCTGTTCCAGGGCGACCTGTCGCGCAATCCCAACAACATCTTCGCCGCCGCCTGCGGCGAACGCGGATTGTTCGCGGGCGGTTTCATGCCCAACACGGTCAAGGCGGCGCCGCCGCTCACCATCACCGAGGAAGAAGTGGATTTCGCCGCCGGTGTGATGGACCACGCCTTCAGTGCGGTGGAGAAGGCCTACCACTGACGCCGCGTAACGCGCCGATGACCGGCTTTAGCAACTGCGGGGTGAGGTAGATGGGAAACTGCGCCAGCGCGAAGTAGACCCAGGTCAACTCCGGCAGAACCCCGCCGGTCGCGCCCAGCATCAGTCCCATGTTGCGCTGGGACGCCATAAAGCCCAGCGACAGCGCGCTGTCGCGCCCCGCCCACCAGAACCCCAGGGCGGTCGATGCGAACATCGCAAAAAAGATCACGAACGACAGCGCCGTCAGGCCGATCATCAACAGCGGCGTCGCCAGAAACCCCGCTGCGACGTTCTCCATAATCGCCGCCGAAAAAACGTACAGCAGAATGATGTTGACCCCGTCCAACTCGGCGCGGCGCTTAACGACACGGGCATACCCGGCAACCCGCCGAATGACGCTCGCGGCAACCGCCGCCCCGCCGAGCAACATCGCGAGTTGGCCGCCCAACGCAAGCGGCGCCAGCGCCATGTCCGGGCCGAAATAGATCAAGGCAAAGAACGCCGCCGTGAACGGCACCGCCGCGGTGGTGACAACCAGCGTGACCAGCACCAAGGTTGCATCCAGGCCGACGAGGGCGGCGAACGCGGGTGCGGAGATCAACGGCGAGGCCATCGATTGCAGCATCACGGCAAGAAACAAATCGGGGCTCCGTGCGTCCACGCCGCCCAACAACATCGCCCCGCCAAACGCGGCCGGCACCGCCAGCATCGACCAGCTCGCTGCCAGCACAATCAGGCGCGGCTGGCGCAACCGCTGCCTCACCTGCTGCAGGTCGACTCGAGTAAAGGCCACGGTCAGCAACGCAAAGATCGACGCGGTCAGGAGGGGCCGCAGAATGTCGCCCATCGGCGGCACCGCGATCGCGATGAAAATCACCGCCGCCACCGCGCGGGTCCCTTGGCGGCCAAGCCAGGACAGCGCTGACGCCGGTGCGGAAATCAAGAACATGGAGGGTAGGCCTCGTCGCTAGGCAGGCGAACCCACCGGTATTGGCGCCTCAACCGCCGTTCGCGGTCATCTGGCGGCACAGCATCAATGTTTGGCGCGCGATTTTGCTCCAGTCGCTGGCGTCGTCCAGGGCAAGGTAGCGGGTGTACCCCGCCACCGCGTCGGCATATTCCGAATCGCGGAAGTGGAGTTGCGCCAGGTTGAAGATCGCATCGGCGTAGTTCTTATCTTTTTTTACAGCGCGGGCGAGTTCGACTTTCGCCTCCTCGCGCTTCCCCTCTTTGTCCAGGACGTCGCCCAGGTTGTACATCGCCTCGACATAGCCGGGATCGCTCGACAGCGCATGCTGGAAGAAGAACCGCGCCTCGCGCAGTTTGCCTTGCTCGCGCTGCACGTTGCCGAGATTGAACGCAACGGTCGCGTCGTTGCGGTCAAGATCGAGACACCGCAAATAGAGCGATTCGGCCTCGGCGAAGTCGCCGTCTTCCTCGGCGATCTCCGCAGCTTCGAAGAGTTCGTCGATCGACGGGTTGGCCGCGGCACCGGGCATCGGTAATTGCATTTGGCCGTCGAAGTCGGCGTGGCCGTCGCCGATTTGCAGGACGATCCCGTCGGTTGCCGAATGGGTCAGCTTGACCTGCGAGAGGCCCTTGTCGGGATCGCGCCGGCGCATCGCGAAAACGCTGGCGACGATGTCGGGCAGGCTCGCCCCTTCGCCGCGCAGCCGCGCGATTTCGCGCGCGGCGACCAAATCGCGAAAACTTGCCATTCCGTTGTCGGTCTCGAAGACGTCGAACAGCATCAACGTCGCGATGGTCGCTTCGTCCAGACCGGTCTGACGGGCCATCAAGTCCGGGGTAATCGCGCGTTCGATTTTGGCCAGATCGCCCATCGCGCCCAGGCGGCGCAGGAAGGTGTTTTCGCTGATGCACTCGGCGCCGACCGCGCGGGCCTGATCGAGCCGCGCGTCCAGTACCCCTGATGCCATCAACGTATAGGCGCCGTGGCCGACCACGGCGATGCGGGTGCGCCGGGTGACGCCGCGGCTAACCCGGCCGCCCTTGGCCGCAACGGCTGACGCAGCGGCGCGCTGGGTCATCGCGCCCAGGCGCCCGATCAAGGTCGTGGTTTTGCGATTGAAGCCGGTCACTACCTGCGCACGCGTCCCTGGTTAGCCGGCCCGGGCCGGTGCGGGCATTGTGCCGTCACCTAGCCCGCCGCGCCAACCGCCTTCTTTTTCTTGGCCTTGGGGGCGGCCTTGGCGCCGGTTTTCGCTTTCTTGCGGGGCTGGCTCTTGGCCGGCGGTTTCTTGGTTTCGCCCTCGTCGATCGAGCGTTTGAGTGCGTCCATCAAGTTGATGACCTGGCCGCGCTCGGGTGCCTTGGCGATCACCGGCGCGGTGCCCTTGACCTTGGCCTTGACCACCTCGGTCAGCGCCTCTTGGTAATAATCGACGAATTGGCTGGTATCGAGCTCGCCTTCGAATTGTTCGATCAGTTGATTGGCCAGCTTCACCGCCGTCGCATCCAGTTTGCCGTCGCCGATCTCGGCGAAATATTCCGCGTGCCCTCGCACCTCGGCGGCGGTCCGCAGCGTGTTGAGCACAAAGCCGTTGTCGCGCGGGATCAGCAGCACCAGGCGTTCGCGGCCCGACATGACGACGCGCGCGAGCGCGGCCTTGTCGCGCTCCTTCATCGCCATTTGCAACACGCGGTAGGTTTCGTCGGCAACCGGCCCGTCGGGGGCGATGTAGTAGGGCGAATCGAGATACATCGGATCGACGTCCGCGAGATCGACGAATTTTTCGATACCGATGGTCTTGGTCGATTCGATTTCGACCTGCTCAAGATCCGCGTCGTCGATGACGACGTATTTATCCTTTTCGAACTCGTAGCCCTTGACCAGATCGGATCGCTCGACCACGCCGAGTTCGGGATCGTGCGGCTTCATTTGCACCCGGTTGTGGGTATCCTTGTGCAGCATGTTGAAGCGAATGCGGTTCGTGTCGCTGGTCGCGTTGTACATGCGCACCGGACACGAAACGAGCGATAGCTTGAGATAGCCTTTCCATGTCGCGCGTGGCGCCATGACCAACCTCCGAACCCTTAGGGGCTACAGGAATTCTTCAACCAATATTACTACCCGACTTTGTACCTATTTGTTAATAGACACTTTTTTCTTGAGGTCGGCGGTTAGGCGCACGGCGGACTTGGCAAGGTCTTCCCACGGGTCGCGCGCCAATCGGGCGAGACGATCGGGGACGCTCTGCCAGTCGAAATCCCGCGGATCTTCGATGTCGCGCAATTCCTCCCAGGCCACCGGGGTGGCGACCGGCGCGCCGGCGCGGGCGCGTAGTGAATAGGACGCGACTGCCGTCGCGCCGCGCCCGTTGCGCAGGTAGTCCGCGTAGATTTTGCCCTTGCGCGCGGGCTTTTGCGGATTGTCGGTGTAGCGACCGGGGTGTTTGCGCGCGAGCAGGCGCACGACCCCGTGGGAAAAATCTTTCATTTCTTTCCAGGTATGCCGCCGCTCGATCGCCATGACGACATGCAATCCCTTGCCGCCGGTCGTGCGCACGAAACTGGCGATACCGAGGTCCTCCAATTCGTCGCGCACTTGATAGGCTGCGTCGACCACCGTGCGCCAATCGACGGACTCGTCGGGGTCGAGGTCGAAGACGATTCGGTCGGGCCGCTCGATGTTGTCGACCAGGCAGCCCCAGGGATGGAACTCGATGACCCCGAACTGCGATAGCGACAACAGGCCCTTGGCATCGTCGATATAGATGTAGTCGTCGCGCGCCTTTTCGTCGTCGTCGCCGTACATGCCGATCTTCTTGACGTCCCCCGGCATGCCGTCGCTGGCATGACGTTGGTAGAACATGTCGGCAAGTTTTCCGGTCGGACAACGCACCAGGGTAATCGGGCGGTTGACGATCTCGGGCAGCATCCAGTCGCCGACCTTGGCGTAATACAGCGCAAGGTCGAGTTTGCTCGGTCCGTCATTGGCGAACATCTTGCGCTCAGGGTTGGTGATCCACAGACCGGCAAGTACGGCGTCGGTCACCAGCTTGGGTTTAACCGGCGCATCGCCGGGGCCGGCGGCTTTGTCGGCGCGCACGCCCTTGTAGCGGGCCGCACGCAAATGGTCCTTACCCGTCCGGTTTGCGTACTCGACCTCGACGACGAGTTTTGGTTGAACCCAGGTTGCGTCTTTGACCTCTGCCGCGCTCTCCGGATCGATCACGAGGCCGGCGATCGGTCCGTCGCGGACGATTTCCCCAAGCGCCTTCACCAACCGTGCGCCTTCGCGCTCGGCAAAGCCTGTACCGACCCGTCCGACATAGTGCAGCTTGTGATTCACCCGTTCCGCCAGCAGCAGCGCGCCCAACCCGCCGCCGGCCTTGCCGGGCGCGAAGCCCACGACCTCGAAATCGCCCGCGGCCGATGTTTTGATCTTTAACCAGGTCTTGGTCTTGCCCGAAACGTACGGCGCATCGGCGCGCTTGGAGATGATTCCCTCCAGGCCCATATTCGCCGCCTGGGCGAAAAAGGCGGGCCCGCCGCCGCGGTGATGATCGCTGAAATGGACCGGGCAGGTCGCGGTGACGGTATCCTGGAGCAACCCCTCAAGGGCGTCCTTGCGCGTGCTGAGCGGCGCAGCCCGCAGGTCGAAACCGTCGAGGTACATCAGGTCGAACGCAAAGAAGACCAGCTTCTCCTTGGCGGCGTCCGCCAGCGCATCTTGCAGCAGCCCGAAGTTCGTCGTCCCGGTGGGCGTTTGCACACAGACCTCGCCGTCGATCAGCGCTTCCGTGCACGGGAGGGTCGCTAGAAAATCGGCGATGGGCTGGTATTTCTCGGTCCAGTCGTGCCCGTTACGGGTTGTCAGCCGAACAGCGCCATCGTGGAGTCGCGCAATAGTGCGGTACCCGTCGAACTTGATCTCGTGCAGCCAGCCGTCGTCGCCGGGGGCCTGGGCGGCGAGGGTCGCGAGTTGCGGTTTAGGTGCCGCCGGCAGCGCCGCTTTCTTGGCACCGGGGATCTTCGCCGGTTTGGGTTTCGGTTTAGCCACCCGCGGCAGCGGCGGCAGCGCGGCGCGGTCCTCCATTTCCTGGACCGTCAGGCCCGAGATCACGCTGTGCGGCGCGTCCTCGGTGACGATGCCGTCGGCTTCGGGCTGAGCGTAGATATCGCGTTCTTTGATCAGCAGCCATTCCTTGCCGGTGGCATTGGTGCCCTTGATCCGCACCAGCGCCCAGCCGCCCTTCATCTTCTTGCCGTCGAGGCGGAACTTCATATCGCCGCGCGCATAGTCGGCGTCGGGGTCGTCGGTCATCGGCACCCAGGCACCGGTGTCCCACACGATGACCGAGCCGCCACCGTATTCGCCCTTCGGAATCGTGCCTTCGAACGCGCCGTAGCTCACCGGATGATCCTCGGTGCGCACCGCTAGGCGCTTAACCTTGGGGTCGAGGCTCGGCCCGCGCGTCACCGCCCAGCTCTTCAGCACCCCGCCCATTTCGATTCGGAAGTCGTAGTGCAGGCGCGACGCATCGTGCATTTGCACGACGAACATGTTGCCGCTGACGCTGGGCGCGGAGCGTACCGGTTCGGGCGTGACGCGAAAGTCGCGCTTGGCGCGGTATTCGTCGAGTTGGGCGCCGCGGTCGCCGGACTTAGAGGATTTCTTGGACGCAGGGCGGGCGGGCTTCTTCGCCATTGGTTCGGCTCAGGCGCGGGCGCGCCGCGCCCTCAGGTGGCGGCTTCCTGCATCGCTTCCTGGTAGGCGCCGGGCTCCTGCGCCATCGACAGCAGCACATCGGTCAAGCTGACGACGCCGACAACCTTGCCTTCGTGAATCACCGGCATGTGGCGAAAGCCCCGGGTCGACATCGTGCGAAACACATCCGACACCGTCGTCTGCGGGCGACAAGCCACGACTTTCTTTACGGCGATCTCGTCGACTGTCATGCCGTGGATCAGGTCAGCGCCGCCGGCGACGGCCTTGACGATATCGCGCTCGGACAGCACACCGACGAACTTACCTTCGTCGCCCACCACCATCAGCAAACCGATCCGGTTCTCGGCCAGAACCTTGGCCGCATCGACCATGGTCGTGCTCGGCGTGACGGTAACAACCTTCCGGTTCTTGCGCCGGACGATCAGATCAACTTCCATACTCATAACGTAACTCCGCCCCCAGACTGCGGATTATGCACGAAATCGCGGCATCGGCCACGGTTCCCGGCCCGGGTCGCCCAAATCGAAAGTAAAGTCCGCCCATGAACCCCGGCACACCCCGCTATCCCCGTCTGTTTTCGCCCCTTTCGCTCGGTCCGAAAACGTTGAAGAACCGCATCGTTCAGCCCGGCCACAGCCTGCGTTTGGGCGATGCCGACGGTACCGTGGGCGCGCGCCTGCGCGAATATGTCGCCGCCCGGGCGCGCGGCGGGGCGGCGATGGTGTGTATGGAATCCGCGCCGGTCCACCCCAATAGCCACAACTACGAACACCAGCTTGTTGTCTACGACGATCGGATCGTGCCCGGCCTGGCGGCGACGGCGGACGTAGTGCACGACGCTGGCGCGCTGCTGTCGCTCATCCTGTGGCACGGGGGGCACAACGTGTCCTACCTAGACGGCCAGGCCGCCGTCGCCCCTTCGCCGATCCCTTCGCCCAGCACCGGCGAGACGCCCGCCGTGCTCACCGCCAAGGGTATCCGCGAGATCGTCCGCGCCCACGCCGAGGCGGCCGTGCGCTGCTGGCGGGCGGGCCTCGACGCAGTCGAGGTACAGACTGCCACTGATTATCTCTACGGCGCGTTCCTGTCGCCGACGCTGAACCGACGCACCGACGCGTACGGTGGCTCGATCGAGAACCGCGTGCGCATCGTCGCCGAAACCCTCGATGCCATTCGCGACGCGACCAAGGGCGAAATTGCCGTCGGGGTGCGTACCTCGGCGACCCATGCCATCGCCACCGATCCCGGCGACTACGGCCTGACCGAGTCCGTTGCCGCGATGCAATGGCTCGATCGTCAGGGTCTTTGCGATTGGGTCAGCGTCATGAACGGCTCGCACTGGTCGTTTCCCGAACTCATTGCGCCGATGAGCCATCCCCGCGCCGAACATGCCGGCCTTGCCCGCGCGTTCGCCCAAACCCTTCGCGTCCCGGTCATGGTCGCTGGCCGCATCCGCACTGCGCCGGAGGCCGAGCAGATTCTCGCATCGGGCGCGGCGGACATCGTAGCGATGGCCCGCACCCTCATTGCGGATCCGGATTGGCCCAATAAAGTCATGGCGGGCGACGAGGCGCGCATTCGCCCGTGCGTGTCGTGCAACCAAGGCTGCCTTGCCTTCGCCGCTCAGCACCTTGCCGGCACCTGCATCGTCAATCCGGCGGCGGGGCGCGAAAGCGATCTCGGCCCGATCCTGCCTACCGCCGCGCCGAAACGAATTGCCGTCGTCGGCGGCGGGCCGGCGGGTCTGGAGGCCGCGCGCGTCGCCGCCCTACGCGGTCATACCGTCACGCTCTACGAAGCCGAGGATCATCTCGGCGGTGCCTTGCGCTTGGCGGCGGGCTCGCCCCACCGTCGCGAAATGGCCGCCGCGCTCGCCTGGTGGCGCGGCGAACTCGCGGCGCTCGGCGTCGCCGTCAAGACCGCCACGCGGATTGACGCGGCGACACCGCCCGAGGCCGACCACGTTATCTGGGCCGTCGGCGCCGAACCGGCGGTCACGAAGGTCTGGCAACGCCGGCCGCACCTGCGCGACGGCATTCCCGGTGCGGCGGGTTTGCCGATGGGCCGCGACGTCATGACTGGCACCGCCGCCGTGGCAGGCAACGTTCTCGTCGTCGACGAAGAGGGAGGCTGGCCCACGGTGTCGCTGATCGACCACCTGATCGAAGATCCCGCGGTTCGGGCGATCACGGTGGTTACGCCGGCCGCGGACGTCTGCGGCGCGGCCCTCGACTACACGCTGGAGCGCGCCGAGGTCTTGCACCGATTTGCAGCGTCGACGGTACGGTTCCTGCCGGGCGTGCTGGTCGACCGCGTCGAAAACGGGATGGCCGACCTGACCGACGGTACGCGCCTGGGCCCCTACGATGCGATCATCCTTGCCACCGGTACTGCGGCGCGGGCCTATCCCGACGATGCCCTGGCCGCAGGCGACTGCATCGCGCCGCGCGGCATTTGGGCCGCCACCAACGACGCTCACCGCCTCGCCCGCACGCTTTAGCGTCTTAGCGCACCGCACCCGCGACGTAGAGAATTTCCGGATAGGTCCGCGGCGGCCGCCCGGGGTCGGCCACCGTCATATCGGTGGCCAGTGTCGCGAGCATCGGTACCTGCGGGAAGGATTTCTCGGGCGCGAAACCGCATGCGACGGCAAGCTCCTTCAACTCCATTTCGTGCATGGTTTCCATGAACGGTTCGGCGTTGAAATGCGCCCCCCACCGGTGCCACTGCGCATCGAACGGGGTCTTGGCGAAATACTGCTGCGATTCGCAATGCACCATCACCCCGCCGGGCCGCAGCAGGCGATGGCATTCGCTGTAGATGTTACGGATCGCCCGGTTCGAGGTCTCGTGCAGCACGATTGTCGAGACGACCAGATCGAAACTGCCGTCGGCGAAATCGGTGGCCTCTGCGTTCTGTTGCGAAAACTGAACGGCGACGCCGGCTGCATCCGCGCGAACTTTGGCGTGTCTCAGGCAAGGCGCGGCCACGTCGATCGCGTCGATCTCGGCCCCCACAAAGGCGCGCCCATAGGCCAGGGTCGAATGCCCCACGGTACAGCCCATGTCCAATAGGCGTTGGACCCGAAGGTCGGGAAAGTTGCGCCTCACGAAGGCCGCGAGGGCCTCGCCGACTCCAGCCGCATCGGCGCCCATATAGCCGTAGGAGACGATGACGTGATCGTAAAGCGCGCCGGCGAAGGCGTCGTTGTCGGCCAATTCGCTGTGGTAATTGCCGGGCATGCAGTGGATATCGACCGCGCTTTGGTAGCGCGGTACCCGCACCATCGGGTCGAGCCGCAGGGTCGCGCGACCCGTGCCCTTGGGTGGCCCGGCGGGCCATTGGCGGGCCAACGTCGTGCCCGAGGTGTCCCACATCATTTCCTGTTGGGTGCGCCGCAATGCGCTGGTCCAGGGATAAAGCGCGGTGCGCTCAGCCAGTTTGCGCAACGCGTGACGGTCGGGGTCGTGCCCGGCATTTCGGCGAAACGCCGGCGTCAGTTGGTGATCGGCGATCGCCCGCGCGCCCGGCATCAACGTGCCGCCAATATAGCCGCGAATGCCTGCGACAAAGCGCATGCGCGCGCCCTCGTCGTGGCTTTCGTCGATCGTCAGGCCAGCCGGTTTCATCTTCCTAGCGTATCACGGGAGGTTTCCTTCCCGCATCCCTATCCAGGCCCTAGGATGGGCGTCAGGAGATCACCCCATGAATGACACAGTCCACCGCCGGTGGGTCCTTGCGACACACCCACAAGGCGCTCCCAAGGAAAGCGATTTCCGCCTCGAAGAAGGGCCGCTCCCGGTGCCCGGTCCGGGCGAATTCCTGGTGCGCGCCATCCTGATCGGGATCGAACCGCGCCTGCGCCTCATGCTCAACCCGACGACCGCAACCAACAGGGCGATGCGGCCGGAGGGTGCACCCTCCGCGCTCGGCCAGGTCGTGCCGTCATCGGTCGTGGGCGAGGTTATCGCATCGAACGATCCGGACTATCCAAAAGGTGCAGTCGTCGACGGCCTGTTGGGCTGGCAAAGCCATGCCGTCGTAGCGCGCCAAGGCTACAACCGAAAAAACAATCCGGCCGGCATCCGTACCTGCGACCTCGCGCTCGGTCCGCCGGCGGCCCACCTCAGTGTCCTGGGAACGCCCGGTCTGACCGCCATTCTTGCCCTCCAGCACGAAGGCCGCCTCGCGCCCGGCGAAACCATGGTGGTAACCAGTGCTGCGGGCACGGTCGGTTCGGTCGCGGCGCAGCTCGGCCGGTTGGCCGGCGCCCGCGTGGTCGGCCTGACCGGCAGCGCAGAGAAGGCGCGATATCTCACCGACGACCTCGGATTGGATGCAGCGATCGATTACCGGACTTGCGGCGACCTCGCGGCGGCGGTCCGCGCCGCGTGCCCCGGCGGTGTCGACTATCATTTCGACAACGTCGGCGGCGCCATGGCGGCAACGATCAACGCTCAGTTCAATCCCGGGGCTCGCCACACCCGTTGCGGCATCGTCTCGAAATACAATTTGTCTTCGAGCGAATGGCATCAATCGGACGAGTTCGACGGGCAGTTCACCGTTCACGATCACGTCGCCGAATACGATACGGCCAAGGCCGAACTCGCCCGCTTGCTCAAAGCGGGCGACCTTAAGTGTGTCGAGCGAATTTTCGATGGACTCGAGTCGGCGCCTGCGGCCTTTGTCGGCCTGATGCAGGGCGAGAACATCGGCAAGTGGTTGGTTCGGGTCGCCGAGGATCCCCGGTGAACGGTGCGTCCAAACCGCCACCGCCGGTCGCTGCGGCGAAGCCGCATTTGTCGCCCCAAGGCGACCCCTATGCTTGGCTCCGGGCCGAAAACTGGCAAGACGTCATTCGCGATCCGTCGGTGCTCGACTCCGAGATTCGCACCTACCTCGATGCCGAGAATGCCTACACCAACAGGACGCTGGCACCACTGAACGCCCTCGCCGACACCCTTGTGGGCGAAATGCGCGCCCGCATCAGGGAGGACGATTCCAGCGTACCCGTCCCGGTCGACGAATACCGTTACTACCTTCGTTACAACGACGGCGGTCAGCACCCGCTGTATTGCCGTACCAAGGGCGACGACGGCGCGGAGGAAGTTCTGCTCGATGCCGATGCCGAATCGGCGGGCGAGGCCTTCTACCGGGTGTCGATGTTCATCGTCAGCGACGATCACACCCGGTTCGCCTACGGCGTCGACCTGACGGGCGGCGAAAACTATCGCCTTCGGGTGCGCGACGCCGCGACCGGATCGCTGATCGAGGACGCGATCGGCGGTCTCAGCGGCGACCTGCGTATCGCTAACGACAATAGGACGATCTTCTATGTCCGCCGCGACGACAACCACCGGCCACGCTGGGTCTATCGTCATGTCATCGGCGCGGATCCAAAAAACGACACGCTCGTTTACGAAGAACCCGACCAGGGCTTTTACCTGTCGCTCGGGCGCACCGAGAGCCGTCGCTACATCACCGTCAACTGCGCCGCCCATGACGACACCAGCGAGGTCCGTCTGATCGATGCCGACGCGCCTAGCCGGCCACCGGTCCTGGTGGCGCCGCGCGACCCCGGCGTCAGCTACAGCGTTTATCACCGCGCCGAGCAACTCGTCATCGTCACCAACGCCGACGGTGCCGAGGACTTCAAGATCGTTACCTGTCCTGTCGCGACACCGGGCCGCACTCATTGGCGCGACCTCGTTCCCCACCGGCCCGGACGGTTGATTCTGAGCCTCAATGTCTTTGCCGACTACATCGTGCGGCTGGAGCGGATCGACGCGTTGCCGCGGTTGGTCGTGCACGCCGTTGCGGACGGTCGTGAAGACACCATCGCCTTCGACGAAGCGGCCTACGATCTCAGCTTGTTCCACGAAATGCCGCACGACGCTGCGGTGATGCGGTTCAGCTATTCGTCGATGACCACGCCGCTCACGGTGTACGACCACGACCTCGCCACGGGCGCCCGCACCATGCGCAAGCGCCAGGACGTACCAAGCGGCCACGACCCCGCCGACTACGTGACCGAACGCCTGATGGCACCGACCGCGGACGGCGAGCGCGTTCCCATCTCACTCCTCTACCGCAAGGGCACGCCGCGCGACGGCAGCGCCCCGCTATTGCTCTACGGCTACGGCTCCTACGGGATCAGCATTCCGGCCGCGTTTCAAACCAACCGGCTTAGCCTAGCCGACCGCGGCTTCGTCTATGCCATCGCCCATATCCGCGGCGGCATGGAAAAGGGTTATGGCTGGTACCGTTCGGGCAAATTGCACAACAAGAAGAACACCTTCGACGATTTCATCGCCAGCGCCGAGTATCTGATCGACCGGCGCTACACCGCAGCCGGTAACATCGCGGCGCATGGCGGCAGCGCGGGCGGATTGTTGATGGGCGCGGTAGTCAACATGCGGCCCGACCTGTTCGGGGCCGTGGTGGCCGACGTGCCCTTCGTCGATGTGCTGACCACCATTCTCGACGATTCGCTCCCGCTGACCCCGCCCGAGTGGGTCGAATGGGGCAACCCAATCGAGGACGAAGAGGCCCGCGAATACATCGCGTCCTACTCGCCCTATGACAATGTCGCGGCGCAGGACTATCCGGCGATGCTGGTGACCGGCGGCGTTTCCGATCCGCGCGTGACCTATTGGGAGCCCGCGAAGTGGGTCGCCAAACTGCGGGCGACCAAAACCGACACCAATCCGCTCCTTCTGCACATCAACATGGACGCAGGCCACGGCGGCAAGGCAGGTCGCTTCGCCCGGCTCGACGAGATCGGCCGCATGTATGCGTTCATTCTGTGGGCGTTGGACAGACGGACCTAACCCACACCTTGCTTGGAATGCTCCTCGGGTGTGTTGTAGCCGCCAGCCGACAGGAGAGATGCCCATGACCGCCGCCGCCAAACACACCAACGACCTACCCGGTCTGTTCGAACCCATCGTGGGCGCCGCCAACGTCGTGACCGACGCGGCCGAGCGCCGCTATTTCTCGCGCGACATCTTCTTTTGGGATGACGCCGAGACCGCCGACCTTGTCGTCCGGCCGCGCTCTACAGAGGAGGTTGCGGCCGTCGTCAAGGCCGCCCGCGACGCGGGTTTGGTGATCGCCACCCGCGGCGGCGGCATGTCCTATACCAAGGGCTACATTCCGGCGCGGCCTGGCACGGTGATGATCGACATGCTCGGCCTCAACCGCATCGTCGAGGTCAACGCCGAGGACCGCTACGTCATCGCAGAAACCGGCTGCACCTGGCAGGCGGTGTTCGAGGAAGTTGAGAAGGCTGGCCTCGCCGTCGCCTTCGCCGCGCCCTATTCGGGCGTCTATTCCACCGTCGGCGGCGCGCTGTCGCAAAACGTGCCCCAGGGCATGGAGGATATTCTCGCGATCGAGGTCGTGCGCGCCGACGGCAGCGTGCTGCGCACCGGCTCGTGGGGTCGCGGCAACGACGCCAACCCGTTCTTCCGCCACTACGGCCCCGACCTCACCGGTCTGTTCCTCGGCGACACCGGCTCGTTCGGCATCAAGACCCGCGCTGTGATGAAGCTCGTGAAGAAGCAGGAGGGCATCGTCTATGCGTCCTTCGCGTTCGAGAGCTACGAGGACGAGGTCCGGGCGATGATCGACATGTCCCACGCCGGCATCGTGACCGGCAAGGGCGTCCTCGGCCTCGATCCGTACAAGAGCCAGGCCTTTACCAAGGTCAGCTTCAAGGACGCGATCTCCTCCATGGCGGAGGTCTCGAAGGGCAAGGGCGGTATCAGAAATACGATCCAGATGGCGACCCAGGGCCGTCACTTCATGGACGGCGTCACCTGGTCGATGCATCTCACCTTCGACGGCGTCAATGATGCCGCCGCCGAGGCTCGGATGGAGATCGCCCGCAAGATCTGCCTGAAATACGGTCGTGAGATTCCCAACATCCTGCCCAAGGCGATGGCGGCGCGCCGCTTCTTCGTACGCGGCTTCCTGGGCGAGGACGGCGAGCGCTGGGTGCCGACGAACGCCATGTTCCCGCTGTCGCAGGCCGTGAACGTCGTGAGCGAAGTACAGCGCTTCTTCGAGTCCTATCGATCCGAGCTGCAGCGCCACAACATGATCGAGTCCTACATGACTCACGCGACCGATCAGTACTTTTTGTGCGAGCCGTCGTTCCTGTGGCCCGACGAGGTCAGCGAGTTGCACCTGCGCCACCTCGACAGGCCGACCGCCGACAAGTTCCGCAACAACCCGCCCCATCCCGAGGCGCGCGCTTTTGCACAGAAATTGCGTTTGGATTTACGCGACCTGTTCTACGACCTCGGCGCGGTCAACGTGCAGCTCGCCAAGTTCTACCGCTACCAGGACTCGCTCGAACCCGGCGCCGCACGGATGATCGGCGAACTTAAGGACCTACTCGACCCGGACCACGCGCTGAGCCCGGGGAACTTAGGGTTCGAATAGGTAGTGCGACAATAGTCGATCCGAGACCGAAGCGGGGTGCGTCGTCCTGCGAACCGCTTGCCGATCGAGCGACCGCTACTCCGCCGCCTCGCTGACAACGCACATGTCGCAGTCGGCCGACAGGTTCGGTCGCTCCATGTTCACGACCATGTCCTCGGTCGCGCGCAGCAGGTCCGGGTTGGCCTGCGGATAGGCGACGCGGCTTTGCTTCAAGCCGAGCCGCAGCAGCGCCTCGGTGGCGACATAGCCGGTGCGCATCGGCTCGATCACCGGGACCGGCGCGCGCGCCGCGATCTCCGGCCCCAGCACCGCCATGCAGGTGCAGCCCAACACCACGCTGTCCGCGCCATCCTCTTCCACAGCCTGACGCACCGCGTCGTGGATGCGTTGCGTCATGTCCTTGTTGCGGTCGTTCATCGTCTCGATCGCGCCGACGGCGGTCGTCGTGCTCACCACCTCGTCGTCGCGCAACACGTTGCGGATCGACGCGCAGCGCGCTGCCGCCCCGGTGTTGCGCAAGCGCTCTTCGGTGATGAAGTTCATGCGCGGCGGCCAGATCTTCACGACTGAAAAGCGCCGACCCACCGTCGCCGACAGGGTCAGTGCCGCCTCGCCCGCGCCGACCACCGGGATGCGCAGGGCCGAGCGCATCTCGTCGATGCCATAGTCGCCCATGGTGTTGATGAACACCGCGTCGTAGCCCGCCTTCTGCGCCTCGATAGCGCTGTCGAGATACGCGATGATCGACAGCCCACGTTCGTAGGGCGTATGCGGGAACACCTTCAGGCGCGGGTTGACCAGCGTCGCGTTGAAACCGTCCGAGCGTACTTCTTCGATCGGGGCCAGCGGCTCGCGGCGGCCGACGCCGCCACCGATGACGGCAATCCTCTTTTCCATGACACCCCTCCCTTTGGCGGTCCGGTCAGTGGTCACTATAGTACCGCTTCGGTGCCTGGGCGAACGAATCGCGGGCAACAACGGGAGCATCAAGCATGTCGCAAGGTGTCATCATCGCAGGCGCCGGTCTCGGCGGCCTCGTCGCGGCCCTGGCGCTCCAGCGCGCCGGCGTGCCGGTCAAGGTTTATGAACGCGCTACCGAATTAGGTGAGGTCGGCGCCGGCATCTCGCTCGCGCCCAATGCAACGCGTGTACTGATCGCTCTCGGTCTGCGCGACGACATGGAGTACATCGCCAACAGCCCCGATGCGATGGGCCGCAAGCACTGGGCGACCGGCGAGATCATCGCGCTCGACGCCGCCCCGGAATATGAGGCGACCTACGGCGCGCCCTACTGGCAGGTCCATCGCGCCGACCTGCACGCGCTCCTGGTCGGTGCGGTGCGCGCCAACGATCCGGCGGCGATCGCGCTCAACAAGGAACTCGTATCGTTCGCCGACGACGGTGACGGCGTCATGGCAACGTTCGCCGACGGCACGTCGGCATCCGGCGCCGTGCTGATCGGCTGCGACGGCCTCAAGTCTGTGGTACGCGCGCAATTGTGGAACCCCGGCGCGCCGCACTATCTCGGCTACGTCGCCTACCGCGGCCTGACCCCGGTCGACCGCCTGCCGCCTGGTCTGATCACGCCGGCATCGGCCAACGGCCACGGCGCCGGCACCCACATGACGCGCTACCTTATCCGCAAGGGCAAGACGGTGAATTACGTCGGCTTTGCCCGGCGCAGCGACTGGATCGACGACGGCTGGCACGTCACCGCGACGATCGACGAGGTGTTGCAGAGCTTCGACGGCTGGAACGAAGAATTCCGCCTCATCATCGCCAACACCGAACAGGGCCGGTGCCACAAGTGGGGCATGTTCGGTCGTCCGCCGATGGCGCAGTGGTCCCGGGGCCGCGTCACCCTGCTCGGCGATGCCGCGCATCCGATGCTGCCCTTCCTCGGCCAGGGCGTGTCGATGGCGATCGAGGATTCGATCGTGCTGGCCCGCGCGCTGACCGATCACGGACTCGACGCGGACGCCCTGGCCGCCTACGAGACGGTGCGCCGCCCGCGCGCCAACGAGATCGTCGAACGCTCCGCCGCTCGCGCCGAGGTAACGTTCCAGGTCTCGGACGCCAGCAAGAACATGCGCGCCGGCCTACCCCCCGACATCTTCGGCTATGACGCGTTGACCGTACCGGTGTGATCGTCAAGCGCTTCTGTTTCTGGGCCGACGACGACGCCATTGTCGCCTATCTCATCGCCCAGGTGCGCGATGGCTCAAAGACCGCGACCGCGCGCCCCAAATCGACGTGGGGCGTGCCACGCAATACCTACGACGATGCGGTCTACGGGATCGGCGACATCGCCGACCTCCATGACAACCATGGCGTGGTTCACGCCCGCCTGCGCATCACCGACGTTTACGATTGCCGCTTCGATAGCATCCCGGAAAAACTCTGGCGCGCCGAGGCCGAAACCTCGGCGGCGGCCTTCCAAGACTCCCATATTCGCGGCTGGCCGCACCTCACGCTCACCGACGATACGGTCTTGACGGCGATCCACTTCGAACCGCTCTAGGTTTAGTTCCGGGCCGAGCGAACCGAGCTTTCAGCGATCACCGTTCCGGTCCCGCCGATCACGTTCCCGGTCCCGCCCTTGAACCGCTCCCAGTCCCGCCCCATTCCTCCCCAGGCGGATCGGACGATCACTCAAGCGAAATCTGCCGTGCCGCAAGAATCGAGGATTTCCGCGGGAGTTGGCTTTGTTTCGGCGTTTTGTGGGTGCGGCTGTCAGGGAGACAGACTCTCACCGGCCAAGGCAGAGGGTTCCTGCGGGAGTTGGCTTTGTTTCGACATTTGCGGTCGTCCGAGCGACCGGGTGCCTCTCCGGCAAAGGTGAGTGTTTCTGCGGGAGTTGGCTTTGTTTCGTCGCGATTTCGGGCGGGCGTTCAGCCCTCGGCGAGCCACGCGGCGATGGTGCGGGCCTTGGCCGGCTGGGTAGGGTCGCCCACCGGCATGTCGCGGTAGACGCCGCCCGGGATTACCGCCGCGGTCGGACGCATGTCGGGGTAGATCGTGCCGGTCGGCTCGTTCAGGACCATGGTCGGTACCTTGAGCAGCGGCAGGCGACCGTCGCGGTCCCAACGCATTGCCGCGTTGTAGGGTTTGCCGAAGGTACGCACCGCTTTGAGGACGGCCACGGCCTGCTCGTGCAGTTCCATCGGGTCGGGCATGTTCCACGATCTGCGGTGGTCGGCGTCGCGTTGCCACCACGGATAGAACGCCCAGTGGTCTTTCATCACGTGGAACGCCCAGTCGATTTGGCTGCCGATGGCGTCGGGCGGCGGGCATGGCACGCCGATCGATCCGGTGCTGCGTGCCGGACCCGGCACAGTCAACTCGTCGAGAATCAGGCGCTTGACCCGGTCCGGTTGTAACAGCGCAAGTTCGGTGGCGATCATCGAACCGGTGCGCACGCCGTAGAGGTCGATTTCGCCCACGCCCAGGGCGTCAAGCACACGGCTCAGTCCCTCGGCGAAGTCGGGGATCTCGGGGCTGTCTTTCTCCAGCGAACAGGAATCGCCGTTGCCCAGAGTATCGGGCGCGATCAACCGGCGGGTGCCGTCGTCCAGCGTTTCCAAGAGAGGGAGCAGAAAGTTGCTCGCCACCGGCGACATGTGCAGCGTCACTAACGGACGACCGCCGATCTCTTCCTTGGTGCGACGATAGTGCGCTTGGCCTTCCTTAATTCGCACGAAGGCGCGTTCAATGGTCATGGTCGGTCCCGGTGTTTCCGTGGCATTGGGCTGGTGTACTTTAGCGCCTATCGGCGCCCCGTGCTTGCACCGAGCGGACACTATCGCGATAAAAGGCCCGCGACCAAGGGTGAGGGAGACGAGCGTGAGCAAAACCTGGGATTTGATCGTATGCGGAGCAGGGACGACCGGGATGCCCGCCGCCATCTTTGCTGCCAAACGTGGTGCCAAAGTGTTGGTGTTGGAGAGCGCGCCGGAAGTCGGCGGTACGCTCCACGTCGCGATGGGACAGATCAGCGCGGCGGGAACCCGCATCCAAGCGGCCAAGGGCATCGAGGACTCGGCCGATCGTCACTATGACGACATCGTCGATATCACCGAGGGCCGTACCACCAAACCGTTCGCGCGCCTCGCCGCCGATCACTCCGCCGATACGCTGCACTGGCTCATGGACCTCGGCTGGGAACCGCTACCGGAACATCCGGTCAAGCTCGGCCACCGGCCTTACTCGGTCGCGCGCACCTATTGGGGGGCGGAGTTCGGCGTCTCGCTGTTGAAAGCGATCCAGCCCGTCTTCCTCGCGGCCGTCGAGCGCGGCGACATCGACCTGCGCACCGCCACCGAGGTCGTCGACCTCGTCACGGACGGGCAAGGCCGGGTCACCGGGGTAAGCGGACGCGGCGCCGACGGGGCCACCGAAACCTTTACTGGCAAGAAGGTGTTGCTAGCGACCGGTGGGTTCGGCGCGGGCCACGACTTCTTTAAAGAAGTCAGCGGCTATCCCCTCCACACCTGGGCCTACCCCTATTGCCAGGGCGGCGGTGCTCGTTTGGCGTTGAAGGCGGGCGCCGAGATGTGGCATCGGGACTACTTCATCCCGCGGTGGGCAGGCGTCTCCACCCCCGAATCGGGCGACCGCGTCGATCGCATTTCCGACACCTCCAGCCGCCGGCCGGCTTGGGAAATTTATGTCACCGGCGAAGGCAAACGGTTCGTGCCCGAGGATGTCGAGGAACCTCTGGCGCGCGAACAAGCGCTCCTCAAGGTCCCCGATCTCTCGTTCTGGGTCCTCTACGACGAGACCATCCGGCGCGAGGCACCGCCGTTCTTCGATACCGTCGCGCCGGAAAAGATCGCGGCGTGGATGGGTCATCACCCGTCCTTCGTAACCGCCGATACCCTCGCCGACCTTGCGGCCAAAGCCGGAATCGACTCGGCCAATCTCGCCGCGACCGTGGCGGCCTATAATGACGCCGTCGATTCCGGAAAGGACGCTTTTGGCCGTAAGCACCTGCCGCGCCGTATCGAAACGGCGCCGTTCTATGCCGTCAAACACCACGGTGCCGCGGCGACGACCATTCCCGGCGTTTCGGTCAACGAGCGCTTCGAGGTCGTACGGGGCGACGGATCGGTGATCGAGAATCTCTACGCTGCGGGCGAAATCCTCGGCATGGGATTGCACTCGGCCAACACCTTTGTTGGCGGCCTTGGGCTGATGCCTGCCCTAACCTATGGGCGTCTCCTGGGCCAACGCTGGTTGCAATGGGACGGTGTCGCCGAAGCTGCCGAATAGGTCAGTCGCCGAGCGTCGTGCCGACGCACAGCATGACGCAGCCGATCTCTGAGGATTCGCCGCTTTCGAAACCTAGAGTCGATGGGGTCGACCACTCCAGGTAATGCCCCCGCTTGAGGTCGTGCCGTACGCCGGTCGCCGCATTGGCGCCGTCGTAGGTCCACACCGGCGCGTCGCCATGCAGGACGTAAAGCCACCGGCGCTGCGGCTTGGCACGGCCGCGGTGAACGGTGTTTGGCGGAGTCCAGCCCGGTGGAATGTGAACAAGGCAAACCGGATGAAAGCGCGGGTCCGGCGCTGCACCGCCGTCCGAAAGCACCTTAATCTTGCAGCCTGCGAGGTCCGGGTGGGGTACCCAGGGAACCGCCGAAGAGTCCGCCGTGTACGGCGGATTGAAGTCGGTCCCGAACGACGCAAGGTCCCCTTCGAACGGGATGTAGTTGAACTCGAGCGGTCCGGTCCCCCATTCGAGGATCATGCATCCCAGCTCGCTGGTCGGGTCCAGCGAAATGCCGTGGATCGATCGGGGTGTGCGGTCCAACAAGAATCCCTCGCGAAAATCGAACGCACGTCCGACCGTCGTCGTCGGTAGGTCGTACTCGTGATAGGGGATGTTGCCGAAAAGAATGAAGACCCCCTCACGGGTATCGCCGTGATGGTGGCGCTCTTTCTCCGCGATCGTGAATCCTGGCGGCAAATAGGCCTGACGCAGATTCGCACCGCTTGCGGCGTCGAAGTGAAGTTCCTTCGATTTGGTTCCTGGAAACTGCGGATGCCAGTCGCCCCACGGCACGGTATTGGTGTCGATCGTGCGTACGGTCTCGGTCATTCCAGGCCCTCCCCAAAAAGTGCAGGCTAAGAAGCGCCCGCCGTTCGGTCAATCACCGGAGAGGCACGGTCATTCCGTAGGGTTTCTGCGCGAGCTGTTGGGTGACGATCGGTAGCGTCGTCCCGTCCGGGTCGAAGAACTTACCGCTATCGGCCAACGTCAGGTTGGGAACGAACCGCCACAGCATGCGGGCGCTTTCCTCCGGCGACAGGGCACCGGGTGGCGGCGGCGTCACTTTTGTCGCAACCCACCCAGGGTGGGCACAACTGGAAACGATGCCGCGGTCCTTCAGCGCCAGTGCGATTTGCAAGGTGACCTGACTGAGCGCGGACTTCGCCGCACGGTAGTCGACGTACCCAAAGGTCGGTTTCGGCCCGATTCGGCTCGAGATGAAAAACATGATTTTGCGTTCGCTCGCGGCCACATTCTCGACCAGCACTTCGGCCAAGCGCATCGGCGCCATTGTGTTGGCCCGCGTGAGGTCGGCCCAAACCCCATAGTCGGTTTCGCCAAAGGCCATGTTCTTCGTGCCCGTAATCGCGCCGTTGGAAAGCAGGACGTCGATCGGGGTGCCGTCCAGACGTTCGGACAGGCGGTCGATCGAGGCAAAATCCATCAGATCCATCGGCAAGACGCTCAGCCGGTCTTCCCCCGCCAGTGCCCGCAGTTGTGTGGCCTGTTCGGGTTGACGGGCGGTGGCGTAAACCCGCCAACCTTCAGCCAGCGCTGCGCGTACCAGGGCGAGCCCGAGGCCCCGGTTGCTCCCCGTGATCAGCGCGTTCGGCATTCAATTCCTCCCTGGACGCGGTTGTGGCCGGTGGCCGGCCTCCCCTAGACTACCGCAACCCTGGCTTCCCTTGTGCACAAGGAGTGACGTCATGCCCGTTCACGCAACCCACGACATGTTCCCCGGCGCTCACCATGACGAGCAGGCGCGCCAAGACTTCGTGCGGATGTTCAAACTAAAGGTGCAAAGCGAGATCGGTCCCGGCAACCGCCTGTTGTACGAAACCAAGGTCAAGCCGGCGTTTGAACGTACCAATCACCGGTCGCCGAAATCGCGCAGCGAACTGCGCCGCGCGATGGGTGCGGAGCCCTACAACATGATGTGGGGCGCGCTGCTGCGGACTTCGCAAGAACTCCTCTATGAATCGGTCGGACCCAGCGTCGAACGCCAGTTGCCCGAACTGCAAAAAAGAGCGGGCCGTTTTTCCGGCAAGCTCGGGTCGCTCGAACTCGATCCGTCGTTGAAGATTCCGGGCTATCACGCGGCGGTCAATATCCACTGCAAGCCGGGCGGCTATCATTCCGAGTTGCACGGCGACAACGACATCTTCGCTGGCGCGGAATACGACCGTACCGTCCATATGTATCTGATGGGCGCCATGGGCCCCAACAACGACGACTTCGGTCGGTCGGCGGCCCGTTGGTTGAAGCGCGCCCATCCCGAGATCGAAGTCCGCCGCGTGCTGGATATGGGGTGCACGATCGGTCACTCGACCTTGGCGTGGTGCGACGAATACCCGGACGCGGAGATTCACGCGATCGACGTTGCCGCGCCGTGCCTGCGTTACGCCCATGCCCGTGCCGAGGCGATGGGCAAGAAAGTGCACTTCCACCAAATGAACGCGGAGCACACTGGATTCGAAGCGGGGTCGTTCGACGTGGTCGTCTCGCACATCATGATGCACGAGACCTCGACCAAGGCGCTGCCGCGAATCTACAAAGAGGCCCGGCGCCTATTGCGGTCGGGCGGCATCACGATGCACCTCGACGCGCGGTTCGTCGGCAACAACCTTTACGACCAGTACCAGCAGGAGTGGGACGCACATTACAACAACGAGCCGTTCTTCGGCACGCTGTGCGATACCGATCTGGTCGCCGCGGCTCGGGCCGCAGGGTTTGCCGACGACAGAATTCTCGAGACATTTATTCCGTCGCACTACAAACCGCGTGCCGGCCTTGAGGCGCCGATCAACGATGCGATGAAGGGCGACTATTACATGCTTGCTGCGCTGCGCTAGCGCCAGGCCAGTGTAGAACCCTGGGCCTGCCATTCGCGGCAGGCCCTTCTTTTTCCAGGAGGAAGTTCCCATGGACTTGGTCACCACCCACGGCGCCGCAATTCCAAAGATCGGATTCGGCACGTTCCCGCTCAAGGGCGACGACGCCTGGCGCATGGTGGCCCATGCGTTGAAGGCCGGGTATCGCCATATCGACACGGCACAAATGTACGGCAACGAGGCCGAGGTCGGCGACGCCATTGCGCAGTCGGGCGTTGCCCGCGACGAGGTGTTCCTGACCACCAAAGTGTGGCCCGACAACTTTGGCGATGGGCCGCTCCAAAAATCGGTCGAGCAAAGCCTCGAAAAGCTCCAAGTCGATGCGGTGGACTTGCTTTTGCTCCATTGGCCCAAGTTCGATAGACCGCTGAACGAGACCGTCCGCGCGCTCAACGCGGTACAGCGCGCCGGGATGGCGCGGCATATCGGTGTCAGCAACTTCACGGTGGCGCTCGTCAACGAGGCCTGGGCGTGCAGCGAGGCACCGTTGATCAACAACCAAGTCGAGTACCATCCCTATGTCGACCAAGGGCCGGTCCTGGGTGTCGTGCGCGAGCGGGGCATGTCGCTGACGGCGTATATGCCCAATGCACGCGGCAAGGTGTACGGGGACGCGGCGCTCGAGAAGATCGGCGCGCGTCACCGTAAGACGGCGGGACAGGTGGCGCTCCGTTGGCTCTATCAACAAGACGGCGTCGTCGCGATCCCGCGCACCGGCAATGAAGCCCACGCCGATGAGAACATCGCGATTCTCGATTTCGCGCTGAGCGACGCCGAGATGGCCGAGATCTTCGCGATCGGCCGCCCCGACGGCCGGCTCCTCAATCCGCCGGGGCTCGCGCCCAAATGGGATTGATCTCCGCTAGTTGCGGTCTTTGATCGGCAGAATCGGTCTTCCCACGATCTCGTCGTCGCGCGGGACGAACGATGGCCGGTCGGTAAAGCGGTCGAACCACGCCTTCATCGCGGGCCGTCCCTCGCGCCAATCCCACGGCAGGATGCCCTTTTCGCGTTGCCAGTCGTGGTACTTGAGCGCACACGCGATGGATATCTGCCCAACGCTCAGGCCGGTGTAACTGCCGCAGTCCCGGTTCACTCGGTCCAGCCCTCGGCGGATCGCAGATTCGATACGGTGCTGAAAATCTTCCCGAATGTGTTCCTTCGGCCGGTTGATTTCGAACTGCCGTTGGCTCGAGAGGTCGAACAATTGGTCCCCGAGGGTAAGCCGGGTTAGCTCGACCCAGCGCGCAGGCCCCGATTTTGGGAACAGCTCGGGTTCGGGCGCGAGCGAGTCGAAATATTCGTAGATGACGTGGCCGCCGTAAATCGGCGTCCCGTCGTCCAGCACGAGCGTCGGTACCTTGGACAGCGGGTTGGCGGCGGTCAGTTCGTCCCATTGTTCGTAGGGTATGCACGGTCGCGGTTCGAGCGAGTGGTAAAGACCTTTCTCAAGGGCGACGACCTGCACCTTGTGGATCAAACCCTTCAACGGGGTGTAGTAAAGCTTCATCTTGCTACCTGTTGGCTGTCCGCGGCGGAGCAGCCTAGCATGACGAACCGGGGAGGGCGCGTGGACCAGGCGACATTCGAAAAGATATGGCGGGTACCGGACGGCGTTCGGCGCGGATACGCCGATTGCCGCTTCGGACAACTGCACTACGCTCGCTTCGAGCCCGATCGCGCGACGCAACCGCCGCTGGTGTGTTGTCATGCCAGCCCAGTATCATGGCGTAGCTGGCAAGCGCTGATGCCGGAGATCGGACGCGACCGTGTTGTCATCGCCGTCGATTCGCCCGGTCACGGTGATTCGAGCAAACCTGCCACCCAGCCCGCGATTCCAGACTATGCCGCGGCAATCGGCGATGCGCTCCCGTCGCTGGGGATCGACCGCTTCGATGTGATCGGCAACCACACCGGATCTAAGGTTGCGGTCGCCCTTGCACTACAACAGCCGCAGTCGGTGCGGCGACTGGTCTTGATCTCTGCGCCGTTCTACAGCGATGCCGAGGTTGCAACGATGCGGGCGCGCTACGCCGAGGTGCCGCTTGCCGAGGATGGTGGTCATTGGTTGATCCGGTGGGGCGCCATGATGTCGTCCCTCGGCAAGGCACTGCCGCCCGAGGTCGTGCATCGAATCTTTCTAGAAACGCTGCGTGGCGGGGCCGAATACGAATGGGGTCACCACGCCGCATTCGCCTATCAGCACGCCGATCACCTCCCGAAGGTGCCGCAACCCGTTCTTGTCCTCAATCCCCAAGACGAAATCCATTCTGCGACCAAACGTTGCGAAAGCAATCTGCGTAACGGGCGTTTGGTCAATCTCGAGTCGAGCCACGAACTCACCGAACTGGAGCCTGAAACATTCGCAGCGATGTTGCGCGACTTCCTCGACAAATCGGCCGACGACCCTGACCTGCGGGACGCGACGCCGGCGTCACCGCCGCGCGGTCCGTCCGCCCGGTCGACCCGTGTGCGCCGCGGCTATGCGGAGATGCCCTTCGGGCAGTTGCATTACCTGAAGGGTGCGCCGGACGGAACACCGCGCGGGCGGCCTGTTCTGTGTCTCCATGCCAGCCCGCGCTCTGGCCGCGATTTCGGCCTGATCCCCGAAGTACTGGGCCGCGACCGCATCGTTCTGGCGCCCGACATGCCGGGGCTCGGTGGGTCGAGTTTGCCCGCGGCGCCGATGACGATCGAGGATTGGGCCGAGACCATGTTGGGGTTTCTGGATCGCATGCATGTCGATCAGGTCGATGTCTTTGGGTACCACACCGGTTCTGTGACAGCGGTGGCGCTGGCGCTGGCGGCGCCCGACCGGGTGAACCGGGTTGCCGCGATCTCGCTGCCGCTCCTGGGGCAGACCGTGCGCGAGGCGCAGTTCGACAAAATAGCCCCGGACCTCGCGGTCAAGGCGGACGGGTCCCACCTCACGTCGGTGTGGCAAAAGAAGTGGGCCTATCGCGGCGGCACGCAAACCCTGCCGCTTTTCGATGCCTTTATGTCGGATTACGTCCGCGCCGGGCCGCTGGCCTACCGCGCCTACTACGCGCTTTTCGGCTATCCCCTGGAGACGCGGCTGGCAGACGTGCGGCAGCCGATGCTGGTGTTCAATCCGAAGGACGAGATCTCACAAAACACGCGCGAGGCAATGGCGTTGGTGCAGAACGGTCGGCTGGTAGATGTCGATCCGTGGGGCTACGGCATGCTTGATACCAACCCGGAGGAAATCGCCGAGTACCTTCGGGCGCACTTCGACGCCTAGACGGTCGCGTGGACCTTCGCAACGTTGCGCACTGCGTCTTCGACGACCGTACCGTCGAAGAAGTGGGGGTTCATCTGGGTGTGTAGTCGGGTGACGTTTTCGAAGGTGAAGGCGCGGAAATCGTCGGGCGTAAGCAACCCGTCTTCGACCAGTTCCCAGGCTTCGGCCAGAACCTTGGTCGGGTCGGGGACGTCCCAGTGACCGATATCTGACCCGAGGAAAGCGTTGAGTTTAGCGCCGAACGGATTGAGCCGAGGATCGAACGCGGCGCCGTTCATCCGATCGTCGGCCTCGCACCCGATAAAGAAGTTCGGCAGGAAGCGTCTGCCGATATCGGCCTTCTCGCCCAGTTCGGCGGCGCCCCAATCGTCGACATCCTCGGCAGTTTCGGCGCCGAGAGGACTGGCAAAGACGCTATCGAACGCGTCCGGATCGCCGGCGCCAATCAGCGCACCGCCGTAATGCCGGAAGTAATCCGAGAGTTCTGCGCGATCCAAGAGCCTTGGGTCGGTGACGCGCCGCAGTGAATCGATGTTTCTCTTTTCCCAATGTTCGGTGATGTCGTTTAGCAAGCTGAGCGCCCACCCCGCGCCGCCTTCGAGAAAGGCGATCCGTAGGTTCGGGAAGCGCCGAGTAACGCCGCCCATGAACAGGGCTTTGCATACCGCATCGGCCCCTGCGGCGAAGTGGCCGATGTGATTGTACATAAAGTTTGTGGTCGTGGACCGCGCACCCCAGCCCGCCCCCATCCCACTGTGATGGGTGGCCGGGGCCACACCCAGTTCGAGGCATTTCGCCCACACCGGGTCGTAGTCGTACAGGCTGTCGACGGCCAACGGGTCGATCCAGACCGCGTGGCGATTGTCGCCGGCATCCGCGACCGGCCGGGTGACGCAGCCCGGAATGGTGACCGTCTTGAAGCCGCGCTCTTTCACTGCGAATTCGATCTCGGCGATGGCTTCGGCCGGGGTATGGATTGGGATCACCGCGGACGGCGTCATGCGGTCGCGGTGCGCGTCGAACAGGTCCGCATACATCAGGTTCAGCGCGCGACATCCGCCAAGCCTGAGCTCTTCGTCGTTGCTCGAGGAAATCGGAATACCGATCGAGGTGTACATGATCGCGAAATCGATCCCGAACTCGTCGAGCCGTTCGCGGATCAGATTGGGCAGCATCGTGGTGGCCCGTTCGCGCGCACTGGCCGAATTCACCAGCCATGACGGGGGGCGCATCAACCGTTGCCGGTGCCGGGCATCGGGCGCCAGCGAAAACCAACCCTGGGCGTCGTCGTACGGACTGTTGGCCGCCTGCAGCCGACGATAGCGGTCGGCCAGATGTTGACCGCCTGCTTGCCGCAGATAGTCGATGAATACTGGCAGGATCTCGACGATATGCCCGTCCCCGTCGATAACCGGGTGATCGAGACCGGCCCGGATTTGCTGAGATTTGCCAATCGTCATTGTACATGCCTAGCACGGTTTTATTGAGTTTAGGGGGCCGCGATGGCTGTTTCTAGCCGTCGCAACGCGGGTCCGACCGATGGGAGATTTCTTCAACAATTGAGGCAACTTATCCACAATTAATGCATTTTTGCGTTTCATAGCCAGTGTTATGCAGTTTTGCATATCGTTCTTGCGACCTTCGCTGATGTGGGGGTCAACAACGTCTGCCTAAGATTTCATCCTGGAATTCGAAGCGATTGGATGAGGGCAGCGATGTTGCGTCAGGCAGAACAAGTACCGAGTAGCGAGACTGAAGAGTCCATCGGCCGGTTTCTCTATCCCGCAACACCGCGGTCCCACGCGCGGATTGCTCTCAAGCCCGGCGGAACCGGTTTCCCCGCGCGACTTGCCAACGCCATTCTCGGTGAAGAGAAGGGCGAGCCGATCATGCGGCTGAGCCCGCGGGAAACGGAATGCCTCGAGTGGACCGCCCAGGGGAAGACCACCTGGGAAATCGCGCAGATCCTCTGCCTCTCGGACTCGACCGTGAATTACTACATTCGCAACGCGATGAAGAAACTCGCGGTACATACCAAAGCCCATGCGGTTTCCAAGGCCGCGGTGCTGGGCATGTTCGGATGACAATCGATTTGGAGCAGTGTGCGACGGGCGCCACTCTCCGCCGGTTTGAGGGCCGGGCTTGTGACGCCGCTCTGGCGTCTCGCGACCAAGCTTCTTCTGTGCCGCACCCAGGTGAAGCGCCTTTTGGCATCGGCGATCTTCGTCGATGGCGGGAACCTACCTCCTCAGGAACCCGCTTCGCGACCTGTCGGGCAGTCCGTGCCCTCAAAGTTACTGGCGTAGACGCGCCAGGACGACCCGGTACAGGGACGTACCGGTCTTCACATGAGCAAGAAATGACATGGTGAAAGAAATGACAGACCTTACCGCGAACGGATCTGGGGCCGGACGCCGGTCTCTTCTGAGGAAAATTGCCTCCTCGATGGGAATGCAAAAGAAAAAACCAAAGAGTACGCAGAAGGGCGACGCGTACGCTGACTACTGGCAGGTCCGCAACCACCGTAGTCCAGCCCCGAGTTCACCCGCCCGCAAGTAGCGCATCTGCCCGAGTCGCGTCGGGCCAATAATGATCAACAGGGCCGCAAAGCGGCGCCGGTGGAAGTGACCGCTCCGCCGTTTACGGGAGGTCTGTATGACGTTCACCTACGAGCTCTATGTTTTTGAGCGTGGCCGCTGGATGCTGGAATCGTCGTTCCCGGCGGAACGGCGCAACGAAGCCCTGGGTCTTGCTCGGCGCATCGAAGCGCACCGGAGCGCCGAGGGAATCCAAGTCATTCGCGAACGCGTCGATCCGACCTCGAGCAAGGTGGAACGATCAACCGTGTACAACACGTGGCGCAAGCGCAAAGCAAAGGCGTGGCGCGAGGCTCGCGGAGACGACCCCGGTCCCTACGCGAACGTGTTGCGGGAAGAGCCGATCGATGACGATCTTCTGACGGAACCGGTCTACCCGTCGGAGGACAGCTTACCCGGTAGGTTGCCGACGCCGCGAACTGGTCCAGTAGTGGTCAAACTCATTGCCATAGTCGTCGCGAGTTTCGGCTTAGCTACTCTGGTGACCGCGGTGTACGACGGAGCCTCGGCGGGCGCGATGGGGCTTTAGTCGAATATGACCCCGCAAGATTTCGTCGATATGTTGCGTCGCCATGACCGGTTCTTGCGCCGGCAAAGCGGTGGCCGGCGTGCGGTCCTGACGAACCTCGACCTCTCGGGTCTGCGCCTAACCAACATGAACCTTCGAGAAGCGAAGTTGACCGGCGTCAGTTTCAGAAACAGCCGCCTGATCAACGCCGATTTTTCGTTTGCCGACTTGTTCGCCGCCGATTTTGCTAAAGCCGAACTGACCGGGGCCAACATGCGTCGCGCAGACCTGCGTGGCGCGCGACTTTGCGAGGCTGTGCTCCGCGACGCAAATCTCAAGGAAGCCGACCTGCGGCCCGGTGCATTGGTCATCGACCAACATCAGCCGCGGGAATCGGGCAGCCCGGACTTCACAGTCGAGAAGACGACAGATGGGAACGGACGGATTGCCGATCTGACCGGGGCCGACCTACGGCGTGCCAATCTTGAAGCCGCCCGCCTGCAGGATGCGAAACTGGTAGGCGCAGACCTTCAGCGGGCGAACTTGAGCTTCGCCCGCTTCGAACGCGCCAATATGCGCGGCGCAATCCTGACCGACGTTCGTCTGACCAGTGTCGACCTCGCGGGCGCGTCGGTAAGCGTCGCATCGGCCAATTGGCCGCTGGACTTGCAGCTAACCCTCCGCAAGCATTCGATTTGGGCCGATTCCGACGGACGGGGTGGACAACGGGCCGAACTAGCGAATGGGAACTTGCGCGAAATGGACCTCACCCATGCGTTTCTTTCCGGCGCGAATTTGGCCGGAGCGAACCTTTCCGGTGCCAACCTAACGAGTGCCGAGTTAGTGTTGACGAACTTGGCTGGCGCAAACTTGGACGGCGCCTACCTGTCGAGGACCGATCTGTCAGGAGCGAATTTGTCGGGTGCCTCGCTCAAGGGTGCCGTCTTAACCAGCGTCAGCATGGAGCCTGTCGTCGTGCAACGCCAGGATGGCGGGAAGGGAACGAAGTTGATTCAGACCGACCTTTCCCACGCCGATCTATCGGGCGCCGAGATCGCCTACACGGCGTTCCATAAGGCTCTACTCGACGGCCTTAAACACGACGGTGTCCTCGCCGCGATCAAACTCCGGTTGGAAGGCGTCGGTGCCGCCTAGGGCCTTGCGTGGCCACCCCAGGGGATGACACCCTGGCACTATGGAGCAGGTCCCCGTTCGATCGGCCTACGCAAACCTTGAGATGGCCCAGGTACATTACCGGTATGCCGGTACCGATGGGCCGGTCCTCGTCTGCTTCCACCAGACGCCCCTATCCTCACGGATGTACGAGCGCGCACTGCCCTATCTAGGCGCACACCTTAAGGCGTTCGCTTTCGATACCCCGGGCTATGGCGCGTCGACGCCACTTTCCGAAACGCCCACCGTCGAAGGATTTGCCCGGCAGATCGTCCAAGCCATCGACACGATCGGGTTGACGAAAATGGCGATCTGCGGATTCGCGACGGGTTCCGCGATCGCGGTCGAAGTCGCGCACCAAGTCGGCCGCCGAGCGACGCACATCGTTCTCTCCGGAACACCAGTACTAAGCGATTCTCGCCTCAAGATGTTTGCCGATCGTCTCGGCGAACCTCTTCTGAGTAAAGACGGCGATCACCTTCGGCAGGTCTGGGACAGCCGCGTCGAAAACTTCGGCCCCGAAGGCGATTTGGAACAAGTGCAAATGGCTGTTTCGGAAACGTTACGCGTTTACGATCGTTACAACGCTGGCTTGCTCGCCGTGTCGACATACGACCTTTCGGCGGCGCTTCGATCGCTCGACATTCCTTCGCTGTTCATCACCGCCGAGCACGACAAACTGGCGCCGGAGAACAAGGATGCAGCTCGGTTGGTTGCCGGGTCTCGGGAGATTTTTCTGCCCGGCGCCCGCCCGCAAGTTTGTTGGAGCGATCCTGCCCGGTTTGCGAAAGAGGCTGTTGGCTTCATTACCGCGACTTGACGCGGCCCAATCGATCCCAATATCGGTCTGGGCGACGCCACCGCTGCGCCGATCGAAACGCTAGCCTAGGACTTTCCGATGAAACTGCGCCGGTTTGCGGGAGCTGCAATCATGGCTACGGGGCTGGCCGCCTGCGGCGTTCTCACCCCATTGCCAAAACCGATGTCGCTCGATGAACGCTTGGCGATGTTTCCCACCGAGAACCTTCCAATAAAAAAGGAGGTTGCGGTCTATTGGAACGATCATCACGTTCCGTTTATCGACGCCCAGGACGACGGCGACCTGGCATTCACGCTCGGCTTGGTGCATGCCCATTTGCGACTTGGCATCATGGAGATCTTTCGCCTGGCATCCCAAGGTCGCCTAGCGGAGGTCGGCGGACCCCTTGCCGTTGACATCGACCATGCCCTGCGGATCGTCGATTTCGGCAAAGCGGCCCCCGATATCGTGGCCGCCATGCCGGCCGACACACGGCAGTGGCTCGAAGAATTCGTTAGAGGCATCAATTATTACGTCGCCAATGCTAAGGAACTGCCGCACGAATTCGCGGTCCTCGGGTTAAAGCAGGAGCCCTGGACAGCCGAGGATGTCGTGACCGCCGGGCGCCTCGCGTCTGCCGACGTGAACTGGTTTGTATGGTTCTCGCTATTGGGGCAGCGGAGCAGAGCGGATTGGCCGGCACTTTGGGCGCGGTTGGTTGAGGAGGGGTCGGAGTCGTTCCCGAGCTACCTTGCTGGGGAGACCGGTAGTCGCGCGCACCTGATGGATATCTTGGCTGGCTTCAGCCGGTCGGGGAGCAACTCCGTGGCGGTTGGCGCGAATCGCAGCGCGTCAGGTGGAGCAATGCTCGCCAGCGATCCGCACCTCGGCATTTTCCAGCCTAGTCTATGGGTTCTCGCGGGCTACCGATCGCCGTCCTACCACGCCGCCGGACTGATGGGGCCGGGACTGCCGTTTATTGCCCTTGGGCGGAATTTGTCGATCGCTTGGGGTGGTACCAACCTGCGCGCCGCGAGTAGCGACCTGTTCGACGTATCAGCGCTCCCTCCTTCGGCCTTTCGCGAACGCGAGGAGCGGATCAAGGTCCGCTGGTGGTTCGACAAAACCGTGACCGTCCGGGAGAGCGACTTCGGTCCGATCCTCTCGGATGCCGCTGCGCTCGACACCGGCCCTAGCGAACCGTTGGCGATGCGTTGGGTCGGGCACCGTCCGACCGACGAGCTAACGGCCATGCTCAGGGTGAATCAGGCATCCGATTGGCCGGCGTTTCGTGGCGCCCTCGCCGAGTTCGCGGTCTCGTCGCAGAACATGCTGTATGCGGACTCGTCCGGGAATATCGGGCACTTGATGGCAACCCGGTTGCCAGCCCGCGGCCTCGAGTTGCCGCGCGACATCGTGCTGCAGCCGACCGAGGGCGCCCACTGGCAAAGACTGATCGGTGGCGCCGACCTGCCGATCACCTTCAACCCGCCCGGCGGCATTCTCGCATCGGCAAACAACCGCGGTGCCGTGGCTGATATCCCGATTGGGTACTTCTTCTCTCCCGACGACCGAGTCGTGCGATTGACCGGCATTCTCGAAGCAAATGGCCCAATCGCTGTCGCGGATTTGGCGAAGCTACAACAGGATACCTACCAAGGGTCCTCGGTCGCGCTTCGCAATGTGTTGTTGGAGGAAATCGATCGGCTTGGGGAGGGCCTTGCGCTCTCCGCCAACGCAGCCCGCGCCGTACAGGCGCTACGTGATTGGGACGGTCATTACAGAATCGACAGCGGCGGCGCTTTGGCATTCGAAACGTTTCTCTTTCACGTGGTCGATAACCTTGTCGATCCTGTACAACAAAGTGCCTACAACGCGGCGGGACGTCCGTTCTCGTTCATCGAAGCGGATATCCGTAGCGCAAGCGAAGCACGTCTGAGCGTCGTGCTGTCCGGCGCCCTGGAGAAAGCCGGCGCCGCAATCGAGAGCGGCCAAACCTGGGGCGATGTGCATCGTCTGCAAATCGCTCACCCCCTGGGGGCGCTACCGATTCTGGGAAAGCGCTACGTTTTCGATAATCTGCCGGTCGCGGGGAGCAGTCAGACGGTCATGAAGACCGCCCATGACATGACGGACAAAAAACACAACACTCAGTTCGGTTCGAACGCACGGCATATTTCGGATATGTCCGACCCTGACGAAAACTACTTCGTGCTCCTTGGAGGCCAGGACGGTTGGATGGGTAGCTCGACATTCATGGATCAGATCTCTTTGTGGCGCGACGGCGAGTTCATTCGTGTTCCCTTGCGATTGGAAACCGTGCGCGCAACCTTTCCCCATACGTTGGCCTTGCGCCCAGGGCGTTGACACATGCTCGACGCGACGCCGTTGCTGCGCGCCTTTGCCCGCTACCGTCTCAATCAACTTGCATACTTGGACCCGGCAGAGAGCCAGCGGAAAATGCTGCGTGGCCTGGTTCGAACGGCGCGGCAAACTAGGTTTGGACGCGATCACGGGTTCGATCGCATCGTTGACGTTGCCGATTTTCAGGCGCGCGTTCCCCTGCGCCAGTACGAAGATTTCTGGGACAATTACTGGAAAGACGCCTTTCCCTATGTCAGCGAGGCGACTTGGCCGGGGATCGCGCCCTACTTCGCGGTAACATCGGGCACGACGGCGGGACGGAGCAAATATATTCCCGTGACCCGCGCGATGCTGCGCAGCAACGCGAAAGCGGGGGTCGATCTTTACGCCTTTCATCTACGCGCCCATCCCGACAGTCGAATCCTCGCGGGAAAGAGCTTCATGCTTGGGGGTAGTACGCGTCTGGTTCCCGAGGCGCCAGGCGTTCGCAGCGGCGATCTCAGCGGCATCATGGTGGCCGAAATGCCGTGGTTCGCGCAGCCGCGGTACTTTCCATCGCGCGATCTCGCGTTGATCGAAGACTGGGAGGAAAAGGTCGCTCATCTTGCTGCGGGGTCGCTCAAGGAGAGGATTACGATGATCGGCGGAACGCCGAGCTGGTTACTTCTATTCTTTGAAAAACTCCAGGCGATCGCGCCGAACCGAACGCTGGCCGACATCTACCCCGACCTCGAATTGCTGGTCCATGGCGGCGTCAGCTTCGCGCCCTACCGTGATCGGTTTGCCGAGGTCTGTGCCGGGACGCGCGCATCCTTTCGCGAGGTCTATCCGGCGAGCGAGGGCTTTATCGCGCTTGCCGACGATGCGCCCGAAGCAGGTCTGCGACTGTCGCTGGACCACGGCATATTCTTCGAATTCGTTCCGGTGAGCGAACTCGGCAGTCCGACGCCCGTGCGGCACTGGATCGACACTGTGGAAATCGGCGTCGACTACGCGGTCGCCGTCTCTACCTGTGCGGGGCTGTGGGCGTATTTGATTGGGGACACAGTGACATTCCGCGACCGACATCCGGCGCGGGTCGAGATCACCGGTCGTACGGCACAGATGCTCTCGGCCTTTGGCGAGCACGTTATTGTCTCGGAACTTGACCGCGCGATTACCCATGCCGCCGAAGCCACCCAGTGCGCAGTCCGGGACTATGCGGTCGGGGCCTTGTATCCCGGCGGCAATGCATCGCAGGGCCGCCATTTGGTCATTGTCGAATTCGAGCCGGAAAGCCCGTTACCTGATCCGGCTCGCTTCGCCGCACTGTTCGATGGCGCCCTCCAAGAAGATAACGACGATTATCGTGCCCACCGCTCGGGCGATTACGGCGTTGCGCTGCCCGAGATTCTTATTGGGAAGCGTGGCATTTTTGCCGCGTGGATGAAGCGGCGGGGAAAGCTCGGCGGTCAAAACAAAGTGCCCCGGATTCTCACCGATCCTGCCCTTTTTGCCGATCTTCGCTCCTTTGTGACGGCCCGTCGGGCCTAGCGTGCAGCGGGGCGGGCCGCGGTTGTCGATGGGTGGGGGTAGAATCTTGTTGCGTCCAGCGCCAATAGCCTCTATTTCGCATTTCCGCGAAGGCGCTGTCTCAAGTTGTGGGGGGCGTCTTCAGTGTTTTTGGAGATGGCGGCATCGCCTTTTCTTTGGGTGCAGACGTTCGGGGAAACCCGACCCATGGGGGAGGACTTCTTGGAAGCTCTCAAACTAATAGATCCGCCCGTTTCGCTTAGCCGCGAAATCGGTACCCACGTAATCGGCGATCTCAGCGGCATTGCGCCTCATCTTCTCAGCGACGAGTCCTTCCTTATGAGAATTCTTAAGGAGGGGTTGGAGTCTGAGCGTTTCACGATTCTGGGTCAGCAGAGCTTGAAGTTTCCCGGAGAGGAATCGGGGGTTACCGGATTCTATATCCTGTCCGAGAGCCACGCCGCGTTTCACAGCTACCCGGAATACGGTTACATCGCGCTTGACGTATTCTCCTGCGGCGATTCACGGCCCGATCGGGTCGTTGCGCATGTCGCCCGCGCCTTGGGTGCGGACAATTCCGGAACCAAAACTGTCGATCGTCGCGCGCGCGTTCCACAAGGCATCTAACTAGCGTTCGGGCCTGCCGCACCCCGGTAGGTGGGCCACGGCGTTCGCATATTGGGCGGGCAGCGGACGGTCGGCATCGTTGAGTCGGTAGTACCCCCGCTCTTCGAGCGCCATGCGCCGCAATGTCAACATTCGCAGTCCGACACCACCGGCTTAGTCGCGATCGGTGCGCGGCAAATAGACCCGCACGCCACACGATTCCAACGATGTAATGAACGCAAAGACGTCCGCCTCGATTTCTAGGACGCTGAGCGGGCGGATGTCGGTGCAGATATCACCGGACGCCTGGGATCAGGAGCCAGTCGAGCACCGCCCGCGCGGCTAGAATGCCGACCAGAGCGACGACCCAAATCGGGATCGGTATAGACTCGGTTATAGCGCCTCCTCCGTCCAATCGTAGCAGTCTTGACGCCCCGAACGGCATCCGGGCCATTTGCGCAGGGGTAATGTAAGTTGGCAGTTGAGAGGCGCGGGATTGCGCGCTAGAAACCGCCCGTCGGAGGGTTGCGTTTGAATTTTTCCGGACCGGCCGGGCCAAGGCCCGGGCAGCGTATTGCAGTGGTTGGTGGCGGCGTCGCCGGCCTAGGGTGTGCTTGGCTATTGTCCAAACGCCACGACGTCACTCTGTATGAGAGTGCCTCCCGGCTTGGCGGCCATAGCCACACCGTCGATCTTACCGTCGCAGGGAAGTCCATTGCCGTCGACACAGGGTTTATCGTCTACAACGACGTCAACTATCCGAATCTGATCGCGCTTTTCGATGCCCTGGCGGTGCCCACGGAGCCGAGCGACATGTCGTTTTCGGTATCGCTCGACGGCGGTCGTTTCGAATACGCCAGCCCGCTCCCTGGCGGTCCCTTTTGCCAGCCAACAAATATTCTCCGGCCTCATTTCCTCCGCATGTTGGCCGATATCGTGCGCTTTTATCGCCATGCCCACCGCGCGCAGCGTTTGGGCACGGTCGATGGGGCGACGGTGCGCGAGTTGCTGGAGCGCGGCGGGTACAGCAAGACCTATTGGTACCTGCATCTTCTTCCGATGGCGTCGGCAATTTGGTCGACACCGATCGAACAGATCCTTGCTTTCGATGCGTCGAGCTTCATTCGCTTTTACGACGAACACGGTCTGTTGCGATTTCGCAATCGACCGAAATGGCGCACCGTTACCGGTGGCAGCCGTGAATACGTTCGTCGATTGGCGGCAGAAATCTCGGGCTCCCTTCTTCTGAACGCTGCGGTGCGCAAAGTGCACCGCAAACTGCATGGCGTGGTGGTGACGACGGATCAGGACGAGAGCGTGTTCGATCAAGTCGTTTTTGCCACCCATGCCGACCGGACCGCCGCCATCCTCGGCGACGATCTGTCGGCACCGGAGCGTGCCGCTCTTGGTGCATTCAACTATGCGCGCAGTGACATCGTCGTGCACGGCGACGCGCGACAGATGCCGCGGCGACGGGGTGCATGGTCGAGCTGGAACTACCAGGCGCAAACCGGCATGGACCCTGCGCGGCCGGTGCCGGTCACGTATTGGATGAATCGCCTGCAGAACGTCGATCGCGGGACGCCCCTTTTTGCCTCGCTCAACCCATGGCAACCACCTCGCGATGATCGGGTCTACGGTCGCTATGTTTACGAACACCCGGTTTTTTCACAGGAATCGGTTGTTGCTCAAAACGCATTGTCGAACCTGCAGGGGCGTCAAAGAACGTGGTACTGCGGGGCCTACTGTGGTTTTGGCTTTCACGAAGACGCTCTCAAATCAGGTATTCGGGTCGCTAGGTCGCTCGGCGCCGAGCCTCCATGGCAAACGCAAGACGCCGCGGCTTACCCGGCTCTCGAAACCGTTCCATGAGCGGCGGGCCGGAAACATGCCTCTACGTTGGCAAAGTGATGCATGTCCGGCTCAAGCCGGTACGTCACCAATTCGTCTATCGTGTGTTTTCGATCTTTGTGGCCTTGGATGAACTGACGCGATTGTCGCGGCGCCTTCGGTTCCTTTCTGTCAACCGCTTCAACCTCCTCAGCTTTCTTGAGCGCGATCACGGTGACGGCGCGGGCCACTTGGAGAGTTGGGTTCGTTCCCATCTCAAGAATGCGGGGTTCCGCGGCGACGGTCGGATATTCCTCCAGTGCTACCCGCGTATGTTCGGATATGTCTTCAACCCGCTCAGCGTTTTCTACTGCTACACCGGAGAGGGGCGCTTAGAGGCCGTGTTGCATCAGGTGAACAACACGTTTGGCGACCGCCATTCCTACCTGCTACCGGTTGCCTCGGATGCCGATGCTGGACCCATTCGTCAGTCGTGCGATAAGCGGCTTTACGTTTCGCCGTTCAACCCGCTAGACCACCGTTACGATTTCACGGTGCGCGAACCCGACGATCGCTATGCCATCCATATCCGCGAGTCCGATGCCGACGGCGACGTTCTCGTCGCTTCGTTCAACGGGCGCCGCGCGCCGTTGACCGACCGCGGCATCCTCATGGCGGTGCTGGGCCACCCGCTGATGACGGTCAAGGTGATTGTGGGGATCCACTGGCAGGCGTTGCGCCTGTGGCGTAAGGGTCTGAAGATGCAAAAACGTCCAGAAAGCCCACCCCCCGAGATTACGTACCAAGGGCCGGTTGATGCCGCCGTGCCGGTGACCGACAATAGTCTTGAGATCCAAAACTTCGTTTCCCGAGTATCCCCTAGGGCAAGCTAGGATGATCGATTGCCGATGAGCGACACGCGACTCCCAACAGGCTCCGCCGCAACCTTAGATTTGAGCGGAATCCCTTGGTACTACCACCGATTCGTGCGGGGATTTCAACGTGGGTTTCGCGCAGGTACGCTGAACTATGTTCTCCCCAGCGGTCACCGGGGTGCCATATCCGGTGCCGAGCCGGGACCGGCGGGCGTCATTGTCTTGCATCGCTGGCGCGCGGTACGGCGTTTGCTTTTGCGTGGCAGCCTCGGTTTTGCCGAAGCTTATCTCGATCGCGATTGGGAAAGCCCCGATCTACCCACGTTTGTCGAGTTGGTGACCCGAAATGCCGTCAATCGGCGGGTTGGGTCGTTCTGGCAGCGGGTTTTCGAACGGATCAGGCATGGCCGCCGATCCAACAGCAAGCCCGGCAGCCGACGCAATATCGCGGCGCACTACGACCTTGGAAACGAGTTCTATGCTGCATGGCTCGATCCGTCGATGACCTATTCGTCGGCGGTCTATCCTGAGGATGCGGGGATACTGGAAGACGCGCAGTCGCAAAAATACGCGCGGCTCCTTGATCTCGTTGCGGCCAAGCCCGGCGAACGCGTGCTTGAAATCGGTTGCGGTTGGGGCGGCTTTGCAGAGTACGCGGCCCGTCAAGGCATCAGGGTCACCGCCATTACAATCTCTCGCGCCCAATTCGAATTCGCGCAAAAGCGCATTGACGACGCTGGCCTTTCGCACCTCGCGGAGATTCGTCTGTGCGACTACCGTGACATCAATGGGTCGTTCGACCACGTGGTCTCGATCGAGATGATCGAGGCAGTCGGCGAATCGTATTGGCCGGTCTATTTTGAGCGAATCGCCAAGTGTTTGCGCCGCGGCGGTCGCGTAGCCATCCAGGCGATCACGACCCACGACGAGCACTTTGCCCATTACCGCAAGCGCGCCGACTTCATTCAGACGTATATTTTTCCCGGCGGCATGTTGCCGTGCCGAAAAGTTCTACGCGACCAGGCCAACCGTGTCGGATTGCAATGGGTCAGCGACGACGGGTTTGCCACCCACTACGCGCGGACGCTCGGCGAATGGCGCGAAAAATTTCTCTCGGCATGGCCGAACATCCGCACAATGGGGTTCGACGAACGCTTCCGCCGCCTGTGGGAATTCTACTTGGCGAGTTGCGAGGGCAGTTTTCGCGCCCGTGGGATCGACGTTCTGCAGATCGCATTGGTCAAGGCTTAGCCGAGCGCTTTCGTCGTCCGCCGGATCAGCGGGAAATATGCGGCATACGGCAAACATCGAAGAAGTTTCAATTGCCACGTAAACCGCTTGGGAAACGTCACTTCGAATCGATCCGACAAGAGGCCGCGGTAGAATTGCTTTGCCGCCGCATCCGCCTTCATCAAGAAGGGCATCGGGAAGTCGTTCTTGGCGGTGAGGGGCGTTTCAACGAAGCCCGGGTCGATGAGTTGCAACTTCACGCCGGCCCGATCGAGATCGAACTTCAACGATTCGCACATGTTAATCAGTGCAGCCTTGGTCGCGCCATAACCGGCCGCGCTTGGTAGTCCGCGATAACCTGCAACCGACGAAACGACCGCGAGATGCCCAGACCGGCGCTGAATGAAACCCGGCATGACCGCCTCCAGCACATGCACGGTACCCATGAGGTTGACTTCCACAAGGCGGCGGAACTTGCCGGAATCGAAGTCTTTGGCCCCGAACGGTTGGTGGGTGCCGGCACAAGCGACGCACAGATCAATTCGCCCCAGAAGCTTCGTCGCGGCCTGGGCCGCAGCCTGCGTTGCCGCGAGGTCGGTGACGTCGAGGGCCAGGGCGGACACGTGGCCGGGGAACCCAGCGGCATCCTTCACGAGCGCCGCCAAGTCGTCTATCCCACGGGCGCTGGCAACGACATCGACTCCGCGGCGGGCTAGTTCGAGCGCGAGTTCGCGGCCGATTCCGGTGCTGGCGCCGACGATCCATGCCTTGTCAAAGTGCCTTTTTGCCATACATGCCTCCAAGTCGACCCTGGCCGGGTTAGAATTAGACAGGGCGTAAACGCCCTGGCGAGGATACGGGAATGATCAGAATGATGCCGGAATTGTTTAGTCGTAGGGCGCGCATTATCTGGGCAGCGATCGCGCTCACGATGTTGATTTCCGGCGCTGGCCTCCCGGCGGCCGCGATGGCGCCGTACGATGGGAAGCTGACGTTCGATGTCATCCGCGGCGGCAAATCTATTGGAAAACACGAGATCACGTTTCGCGAGGTCGGCGACGAAACCCACGTCGATATCGATATCGAACTGACCGTCAAGATCGGGTTCCTTACGGTGTTCAAGTACCGACACCAGAACTCGGAAGTCTGGCGCGGTGGCACTCTCGTGTCGGTGGCGACGGATACAGACGACAACGGCGATGCCTACGAAGTGCGGGCTCGGCGCGAAGGCGACGGGCTATTTGTCAGGACGCTCCAGGAAGAGCATGTCCTTCCGGGAACGGCCATTCCGACGAGCTATTGGAATCCCGCCATCCTAATGAACCCCCAGTGGCTCGATACCCAACGCGGAATCATGCTCGACATCGCGGTCGAGCCCGCTGGGCTGGAGGCAGTGTCTTTGGCGGACGGCCGAACGATCGAGGCTGAGCGGTTCGAAGTACGCGGCGATCTGAACATCACCGTTTGGTACACGCCGCAGGGCGAGTGGGTGAAGTTGGCGTTCCCAGCGCGCGGCGCGGATATAGAGTATGTGCTGACGCAGGGCTATACCGGGACACGCCTGACGCAAGCCCAATGACGGATTTTGCAGCCAAGGCGGCGGCCTACGCCGACTATTTTGCGCGCGTCTCGCCGGACAACCTGGAAGAACTGCGAACGTTGTGCGCCCCCGAAGTGCGCTTTCGCGATCCATTCAACGACATTCGCGGGCAAGACAAGATCATCCAGGTCTTCGCGCAAATGTATGAGGATGTCGCGTCGCCGGCGTTCGAAGTTACCGATCACGCCGTTTCCGGATCGCGCAGCTATATGCGCTGGATATTTCGTTTCAACAACAAGAAGACCGGAAAATCGTTCTCGGTGGACGGGATGACCGAGGTGCATTTCGACGATGCCGGCCTGGTAACGGCGCACCTCGATCACTGGGATGTGGCTTCGCAGCTTTACGAGCACGTGCCGGTGTTCGGGTTCGTTTTGCGTAAGATCCGGCGCCGACTGGCGTTGCGGCCAGCTTAGCGCGCGGCGCTCTCCCGGATATCCTTTGCCAAGATGAGGCGGCGGATTTGCGCCTGCTTCGCCGAGGTGATCGGGAATCGCCACATCAACGCAATCGACGCTAGTTTGAAGATCACCGGGACGATCGCATAAAGGATTGCGAGTGTCAGGAGCGCGACAGGGCCGTTGTCGCCGGCAATGCGCTGGAAGTCCACCAGTTCGAGGATAGGAAAGGCAATTCCCGCGGCGAGTGCCAATGAAAGTTTGAGAGCGATCGACCAGATCGCGAAGAATATTCCGGTACGCTTCTCGCGGTGCCGCAACTCGTCGAGATCGACGACATCGGCTTGCATGGCCGGGGGTAAAACGAGGTCGGCGCCCAGGCCGAATCCGGTAAAGACGGAGATCGCCAACAGCCACCATCCGTCACCCTCTCCCAGGAAGGGGACCCAAACGAAGAAGGCGCAGACCAACAACATGGCGCCGATCCAAACGCGATGCTTCCCGTACCGCTTCGTTAGAACCAGCCAAAATGGCACGCTGAGCAATGCCAGCGCAAAATAGACGCCAAGGATCAGACTGGTCAGCGTGTCGTCGGCGCGTAGCTTATGTTCGACGAACAGGAGGAACAGGGTGATCGGAAAACCGTTTGCCATGCTGTTGAGGAAGAATGCCGCCAACAGGCGTTGGAAAGGTTTGTTGGTACGCAATACGGCGAGGGCGCGCGCGACGGTCAGGCGTCGTTCGAGCGAAACCGGGCGGTCCGGCACGACCGTAACCGCGACCGCGACCGCAAGTGGGAGCGTCACGATCACGATCAGCGCGGTAACCCTGAGCGCTTCGCCGCGGTCGGCCTGGAGGGTGGCCGCAATGACCGCAGCAGCGATGCCGCCGACGAGGACGAATACCTCGCGAAAGGACGTGACGCGGGCACGCTCGTGGTAGTGGCCCGAAATCTCGGCGCCCCACGCGTTGTAGGGGATCAGTATCATCGTACCGCCGAGATAGAGCGCGATCGTCCATCCAAGCATGTAGCCCCAACCGACCGGGCCGCCCGGCACAAGAAGGAACCAGGCGCTGATCAACGCGATTGGCGTGCCGGCAACAATCCACGGGCGGCGCCGACCCCAGGGCGTGTTGATGTGGTCGCTGAGGATTCCAACGAGGGGATCGGTGACCGCATCCCAAATCCGCGATCCCAGCAGAATCGCCCCGACAATACCCAGCCCCATACCCAAGTCCTGCGCATAATAGGTGGGTAGGAGGACGAACAGCGGAAACGTCAGGATGGTCGACGGCAGGCTCGGCAGCCCGTAGGCGGCAAGCGTGGAAACCTTGAGGCTGGAGCCCTCGTGGGCCGGATTAGTCACGCATGATACCGAGCATCGCAGTTAGTACTCCACGCGAACCCAAAAGGGTTGCAACAAACCCTAGGTTACAGAACCTGGAATATTTCCAAGAACTGGCCGTCCGGGTCGGTTGCCATCATGACCAGAGCAGGAATGAAGTTGCCTTCGGCGTCGCCTAGATTGCGGCCCTCGGTCGGCGACATCAGGATTGATCCGCCCAAAGGTTCGATTGACGCCGCGACGGCCCGGATGTCGCGGGTTTCTAAGACAAGTGCCGCGTTGCCAAGCCCGAGGCGCGCGGACGCCTTCGGTTCCTCAAGCGGGGGATCCTTGACCTCGATCAGGCCGATCATCCCGATCAATGGGTCCCACCCGCGCAACATGACAAAACGCATTGTCCCGCCTCGACCTACCTGGCCGACAGGAAACCGAGGGACCACGGACAGGGGCATCTCGCGGTCGATATAGATTTCGAGGCCGAAGACGCTGCGATAGAACGCGATTGCCCGGTCCATATCGCGCGCGAAAAGTGTCGCGCGCCTCAGGACGCTTTGGTTGGTCCCCTGCGGCATGAGTCCTCCGATAAACGATTGGAAGAGCCTAGCGAGATGTACGGTCGGGCGCCACGGTAACCGGACCGGCAGGGAACTGCGGGTCACGCCTTCGTGCGCGGCGCAACCGTTGCCAGAATCAGAATGACGCCGTGGTTGGTGCCGCGCTACGGTGATCTGCTAATTCTGCGGGATATGTCGAACAATCCTCTCCTGCGACGGAATCCCGCTCCCCCGTTCGTGTTGATGCGAGCTTTGCGGAAAAGGTCTTGGTCGATGAGAAGTAAGACGCTCGGCGGAACGATGGCCCACCTCGGTCTAGCCCTAGGACTGTCCTTGGCCCTCGGGTTGTCACCGGCCCAGGGCCAGGGGCAAGATCTCCCCGAGCGCGTACGCCCGATGGATACGAACGGGAATGGCGTGATCGACCGCGATGAGGCGCGGGGCCCGCTTGGGACAAATTTTGCTGCCATCGACCGCGACAACAGCGGCGGAATCGATGGTAGCGAACTCGGCGCCTTTTTTGGCGGTGGCGGGAACGGCGCTGCCGTTGTCGTGGACGCCGTCATCGAGCAAGATCTTAATCAGACGACGTCGGTGATCGGCGCGCTAGTCGCCCAGCAAGCCGGTCCGGTGGCGGCCCGGGTCTCCGGACCGGTCGATACCATTCGGGTACAGGTTGGCGACCGGGTAAAGCGCGGGGATGTCCTGGTCGAGGTTTCCAGTGCCAGACTGCAGTCAGAGACCGATCGCAATCTGGCGATGGTCGAACAGAAACAGGCCATGGTGGTAATCGCCGAGGCCGAACTGGAAAAATCGCGGCAGGAGCGCGCACGCATCGAAAGCCTTGAGGGCTCGTCCGCCGTTTCGCAGAAGCGTCGGGACGACGTCGTGCAGGATGTTGTCATGAAGGATGGCAACCTGAGCAATCGCAAAGCAGAACTCGCGCAAGCCGTCGAACAATTGAATCGGGCGAATATCGACCTTCGCGACGCCGCTGTTCGCGCGCCCTACGACGGGATCGTGACCGAAAAAAGTACCGAGGTGGGTTCGTACGTCGGTGTTGGGGCACCGGTTGTCCGCTTGGTAAATCAGGCGGCGCTTGAAATCGAGGTTCAGGTCCCGTCGAGTCGGCTCGGCGGCGTGCGGCCTGGCGCTGAATTCCGAATCGCACTGGACGACGGCTCGCAGCACACGGCGGTTGTTCGGGCGGTGGTTCCAGTCGAAAACCCCCTAACCCGCACCCGTGTCGTCCGCTTGACGCCCACATTCGGCGATCTCCTCAAGCAGCCTGCTCTCAATCAGACGGTCACGGTGGAAATTCCCATCGGCGGGCAAGAAAGCGCCACGACCGTGCACAAGGATGCCGTTACCCGGGACGAAGGACGGCCGCTCGTTTTCATCGTGTCGGGCGGGCGAGTCGAGCGGAGGGACGTCACGTTAGGGGAAGCGATCGGCCAGCGCTTTACCGTCGTTCGCGGTCTTCAACCCGGCGAACGGGTCGTCATTCGGGGGAACGAGCAACTGTCGTCAGGCGCCGCTGTGCGTGTCGTCAGCGAAACTACCGGTGGATCGGATCCGAGAACCAACTAAATGAACATCATCCAGCTCTCTATTCAGCGGCCCATCGCAGTACTGGCCGCTGTGATCATGATTGTCCTGTTCGGGTGGGTATCGCTCGACCGCATTCCGATCCAGATGGCGCCCGACGTGCGCCAGCCCGTCATCCGCGTTACGACGAACTGGCCGGGCGCAGCACCGGCGGAGGTGGAGCGCGAGGTCATCAACCGGCAGGAAGAAGTCCTGAAGGGAATTGAGGGACTCCAGCGAATGGAGTCCAACGCGCGGAACAATCAAGGCAACGTCGAACTCGAATTCTCTCCGGACGCCGACCTAAATCGCTCACTCCTCTTGGTCGCCAACCGCTTGGATCGGGTGACCGGCTATCCGGAGGAGGCAGACGAGCCAACGCTGAGCACGTTCGGGACCGAAGATAACTCGATCGCCTGGTTCACCCTTCGTCGGGTGGAAGGCAATACGCGGGACCTGACAAGCTATTCGGCATTTCTGCAGGATGTCGTGCAGGACGGCATCGAACGGGTTGATGGCGTTGCCGGCGTGAGCGTCTGGGGCGCGACCGAGCAGGAAATGCGGATCGAAATCGATCCGGAACGGTTGTCGCGCTATGCGTTGACCGTTAACGACGTCGTGAGCCGATTGCGTGCCGCGAATGCATCGGTTAGCGGCGGCGATGTCGACGAAGGTAAACGCCGCTACATCGTCCGAACCGAAGGCGACTTCACGACCGTCGCGCAAGTTCAATCCATGCTGTTGCGCAGCGAATCCGACGGAAGCGGCGTCGGCCGCGTGTCGCTCGGCGACATCGCCGATGTGTTTGTCCAATTCAAACAGAGAAACGCGGTCTCCAAAACGATGGGGGCGCCGTCGATGACATTGAGCATCACGGGCCAACAGGGCGCCAACGTCATCGAGACCATGGACCGTATTCGCGCGAAGGTGCATGAACTGTCCGAAGGACCGCTCAAGGAAGCGGGCCTTTACGTAACCCAGATGTTCGATGAAACCGACTACATCAAGTCGGCGATCAACCTTGTGCTGCAGAATGTCGTAATCGGCGGGCTACTTGCCATCGTCATTTTGTTGATCTTCCTGCGGTCATGGCGGCCGACTTTCGTTGTCGCGCTTTCGATCCCCGTTTCCGTGATCGGCTCATTCGTTGCAATGGCGCTTCTGGGGCGGTCGCTCAACGTCATCAGCCTAGCCGGGATCGCCTTTGCGGTTGGGATGGTGGTCGATGCGGCGATCGTCGTCTTGGAAAACATCTACCGACTGCGGCAAAAGGGCCTCCCCGCCCACCGGGCCGCCTATGAGGGTGCGGCCCAGGTTTGGCCTGCCGTGCTGGTATCGGCGTTGACGACGGTCATGGTGTTCATACCGATCTTGGTGATGAGCCTCGAGGCCGGTCAGTTGTTCCGTGACATCGCGGTCGCGATTTCGGTTTCTGTCATGTTGTCGTTACTGGTTTCGGTGACCCTGATACCGGCGCTCGCCAATCGGATGCTGGCGCGAGGTGTCGCCGACCTCGATCATGTTTTTCCGCTGCCGGGCATCGATCACTTTGGCCGCGCCTTCACGGCGTTCTGGGTATGGTTCTCGCGTCTCGTGGTTCGCCGCAAGCCCGTTGCCATCGGCGTTATCGTCGGCATCACGACGGCCGCGGTCGTTTTCTCGATCAGTGTGTTGCCAAAAGTCGACTACCTCCCGACAGGCAACCGAAACTTCGTCTTTGGGTTTGTGAGTCCCCCGTCGGGCTACAATTTGCGCACAACCGAGGCGATCACCGATTTGATCGAAGTGGGAACGCGAGACTACTGGGCCGAGGGAGCCGACCCGGATGTGCTCGAAATCAACGGCGTCCCAGCCCTCAAACACTATTTTTCGATTGCCTTGCAGGGTCGCGCGTTCGTCGGAGGAACGACCGTTGACGAGAGCCGCGCGGGCGAAGTCATCCCGCTTCTACAAAGGCCGGCCCGCGACGAACCCGGGACCTTGGCTTTCCTCTTCCAGCCGTCGCTGTTCGGCCGGTCCGTTGGCGGAGGGCGATCGATCGATATCGATATTTCCGGGGCGGATCTCAGGATACTGTTTGATGTCGCGCAGGACGCCTACGACCGGGTCCAGCAGGTTCTACCGCTAAGCCAAGGCCACCGAACTCGACCGCGGCCGGGCTTGGAGTTCGGCGCGCCCGAGGTGCGGGTTGTGCCGGATCGACTCCGTCTTGCGGACAACGGCCTAACGGCCCGCGATCTGGGTCAAACCGTCGATGCCTTCAATGACGGGTTACGCGTCGCCGAGATCAATTTCGGCGGCAAGCGAATCGATCTGACTTTGGCGGGGAGTGCCCCGGTACGCGAGGAGACGCAAGCCATCGGCGCCTTACCGGTCGTCACTAGGGACGGTCGAATCCTGCCGGTCGAGAGCTTGGCCGACGTCATTGTGACATCGGGTCCTACCGAGATTCGCCGTGTAGAGCGCGCCCGAACGGTGACCTTGCAGGTGTCCCCGGCCCAAACGATGCCGCTGCAGGAAGCGATGGATATCATCAACGAACAAGTGCTGGCGCCGATGCAGGCGGCGGGTTTGCCAGCAGGCGTCGCGTTCAATTTGTCGGGCTCGGCCGACAAATTGACGCAGACGATGGACGAGCTATCAATCGACTTGCTGCTGGCGTTGGTCATCGTCTTTCTGGTTATGGCAGTGCTTTTTGAAAGCTTTATCTACCCGTTGATCATTATGCTGTCGGTACCGGTCGCTGCCGCAGGCGGTCTTGGTGGATTAGCGTTGCTAAATGTATTTGTCATCCAGCCGCTCGATATGCTCACGATGCTGGGGTTCGTGATTCTTATAGGGATCGTCGTGAACAACGCGATCCTCCTCGTGCATCAGACGCTGCACAACATTCGAAAAGAGGGGATGACTCCCGAAGACGCCATCACGGAGGCGACTCGAAATCGCATCCGGCCGATTTTCAGTTCTACCCTTACCAGCGTGTTCGGCATGTTGCCCTTGGTTATGTTCCCGGGTGCGGGATCGGAGCTTTACCGTGGCCTTGGATCGGTCGTACTCGGCGGCCTCGCGTTGTCAGCCGTGCTGACTATGGCCATCGTACCGCCGATGATGTCGATTACGGTGGCGTGGATCGAGGGTCGTGCGCGCGATCGCGTACGCTCCGAAGCGACCGAACAACCGGCCACTTAGTCGCGAACGGTCCGGAGGATCGAAGATGCCAGTCATGCCGGATTCGATCGCCGATGCGATCCGTGCCATGGGACACGTCTTCGACCCCAGCGTCGTGGCGAACACGTTTGCGCTTTACGACCCGCTAATCGCAGCTGCGCCGCGCGAAGGAATCAGCGTCGCCCGCGATCTGCATTATGGCCCCAACCCGCGCCATCTGCTCGATATCCACGTCCCCGAAGGTGGCGTGAAGCAGCCGATGCCCGTGGTCGTCTTTATCCATGGCGGCGGGTTCGTGCGGGGCCACAAGAACGCCAACCCCGAAAACCTGAACATGGCCTATGCCAATATTGCGAATTATTTCGCGCGCAACGGGATGATCGGCGTGAACGCGACATATCGGCTCGCGCCGGAGCACCAATGGCCCGCCGGTGCCGAGGATGTGGGATCGATGGTCGCTTGGTTGCGCGATAACATCGCCGAACACGGCGGCGACCCTGATAGCATCTTTCTCTTTGGCCAATCCGCTGGTGCCGTTCACGCGGCGACCTACCTGTTTTTCCCCGATCTCCATCGGACCCCTGGGTCGGGCGTTGCGGGCGCCGCCTTGTTTTCAGGGGTCTACGATGTCGAATCCGTACCGGCACCCGCCTCGGAACCCTATTACGGCGCAGACAAGGGCCTCCATCGCGCACGGTCGCCGATTCACGCTGTCGCCAACAGCCACGTTCCGCTATTCATCGTTATCGCGGAGTACGACCCGCCGATGATGGAACTGCAGGGTATCGACCTGTTGCGCACGGTCGCGCGGCGGGACGGACACAGTCCCAGGTTCTCGCGTTTGAAGGGCCACAACCACCTATCCGAGGCGTTGCACCTCAATACCGGCGAAGAAACCGTGGGGCCCGAACTACTCGATTTCGTCCGGACGCGCCGCTAGTTTCTCTTGTTCTTGAGCGATGTGCCCGTCGTATCGGCGCCGTCTAGATTAGCCCCTGCCACATCTGCATCCGTTGTTTCGGCACCGGTCAGGTTTGCCTCGCGCAAATCGCACTGGCGAAGATTCGCCCCCGAGAGCGTCGCTTGCGACAAATCGCTGCGCATGAGACGCGCGTCCGAAAGGTTGGCGCCGCTCAAGTCCGCGCCGTGGAAGTCCGTTTGTTCAGCGATCGCGCCATGCAGGTCGCCACCGACTATTTTGGCTTCTCGCATCGTTGCACCTGATAATGCGCTCTGCCGCAGCGACGCATTGCTCAAATCGGATCGCCGTCGTTCGCCGGTGGATTCGCCCCGGGGCGTCAGCATCTGAGCAGGCTCGAAACGGGCGTCCTCAAGGCGGGCATGACGTATCTTTGCTGCCTTGAGGGACGCCCCGGTCAAATCGGCAGCGCGCAGATCCGCCTCGTCCAAGATCGCGCTGTCGAGTTCAGCCAGAACCAACCAAGCACCGGCCAACAGGGCACCTTTCAGGTTCGTGCCGCGCAGATTGGCACCGCTCAGGTAAGCCGTTCGCAAGTCGATACCACCGAGATCGCGTCCGGCGAGATCGGCCCGTGTGCCCAACGTACCAAACGAGTCGATCCACAGGGCATGTTCGCGCAGCAAGATTTGGATATCCCTAGGCAGTTTGGCGCCGGTAAGGTTGATTGCGGCGCCGGAAAGCTCGGCGCCCTCAAAATCGGTGTTCAAAAGCAGCGCACCTTGCAAATTCGCCTGCGTCGCGTTCGCTCCCGCAAATGACGCGCCGGTCAAGTCGCTCGCGCCGAGGTCGGCTTTCTGAAGTTGTGCGTTTTCGAATTTGGCGCCGCGAAGCGCTGCCCCATAGAGCACCGTTGGTTGTTGCTCTCCACTGGATTCGGCGGGCCGCAGGTCGGCGCCGGCGAAATTGGCTTCGCTCAGCTTGGCGTGCCTCAGCCTGGCGCCACGGAGGTTGGCGTGTTCGAAATTCGCGCCCTCGGCGTCAGCATGTTCGAAGCTCGCCATTGCTAGCGACGCACGACCGAAATCCGTGCCTGTAAGGACGCACCGCGAGAAATCCGTTCCGGTAAGGACGGCCTCGCGCAAATTGAGTCCAGGTAACCGGAGGCCAGAAAGATCTTCGCCTTCAATCCGTGCGCGCTGACCGCCCGGCTCGCGCCGAGAGAATCGTTCGTGCGCCCTCAGGAGTTCGACGAATTCTTGGGCAGTCAACATCTCGCCTGACCGCCGGGAACTGTAAACATCACTACTAACCAAACTATTCCAGGTGATAGTTGAAAACATGGCGTCCGGCGATGAGAATTGCCAGCACTACTAGTACGCACTTCGCGTCAAATTTGAACTAAGGTCGGCGTTAACCATAATTACTGACGAAAACTGGGTTTGAAGCATGGCAAAAGCACCGGCAGGGCAATACATCGTCGAAGCCGGATGGGTCCTCGCCCACCGCAACGGCGCGTCTGAACTCATTCCGAACGGGTCGATTCGGGTGGAGAATGACCGCGTTGCGGAAGTCAACGATGGGCGCATCCCGGGCGACCTCCCGCGCATCTCGGTCCCGGGGGATATCGTGATGCCCGGACTGATCAGCGGCCATACCCATGTCGCGAGCGGAACTCCCACACGGGGAATCATTGAGGGTGGTCGATCATTTTCCCGTCCTATCAAACTAGTGGACCAACTCTCGGACGAAGAGCTGGACGATCTAACTGCATTTAATTTACTCGAAATTCTAAAGGCTGGATGCACGACCCAGGTCGAGATGAGCCTCAGCTTGAGGCAGGCCGAATCCTACGTACGCGTCGCGGGTGCGTGGGGCGCGCGTGGCTTTCCCGGCGGTATGATCCCTGGTACCTCACGGTTGGACGGGATCTGGTTCCGCGACGACGACCAAGCACTCTTTGATTCCGTGCCTGACACATTGGCGGAGATCGAGGCGAACCTCGCTTTCGGTAAGAAACTCGTGGGATCCTTCGGTGGACGCATGAAGGGCATGATGGCGCCCCATGCCACGGACACCCATACTGATGAAACAATGGCAGCGATCGTCGCGGCGGCGGGCGAGCTTGGTACCGGCATTCATATTCATCTGTCCCAGCGCGCAACCGAGACCGACGCCGTCCGTCGCCTCCAGAATGGCCTCTCGCCAACCCAGTGGATGGACAAACTCGGAGGGTTTGCCGGACCTTTCTTCGGCGCGCACATGTCCGGCCTAGATTGGAAAACCGATCCGGAAATTTTGAAACGACACGGCGCCGTCTACGCGCACTGTCCGTCCGCCGGCGGCGCCGGGGGCGCAACCCAGCCCTATCCGGAAGCTTTGGCGTCCGGCATTGCCACCAATATTGCGATCGATACGCACTCGAACGATCTGATCGAAAACATCAAACTCGCGGTGATCGGTGGTAAAGCGCGGGCCAAACTGTTGGCCGGAACGAAGGTCAAGGCGCCGACGATTTGGGACGCCGTCGATGGCGCCACTGTCGTTGCGGCAAATGGGCTGAGGCGGCCCGATTTGGGTCGTCTTAGCGCCGGGGCGAAGGCGGACTTCATTACGGTGGATATTTCGGACTGGTTGGTCGGCGCGGGAACGGTCCCCCCGGAACCCCTGAACAACTTGCTCTACGCGAATGGATCGAACGTCCGGCATGTCGCCGTCGATGGCACGTTCTTGGTATACAATCGCGCTCCCACAATGGCCGACGAAGGCGCTATCTTCGAACGGGGCGCGACGGTGAATCGCAAGATCTGGAAGCAACTTGCGGACGAAAACTGGTTTGCTCCAATGCCTCGATGACGCGTTCGGGCGAACCAGACGTTCTCGAACGATTGGCGGCATCGGGTTGGGCGGTCGGTGCGACTGGCACCATCGCCCAGGCTTGACTCAACCCACCCGCGGCGTGTGACAATGGTGTCGACGGTTCCCCGCAAGGGGTGAAAAGGGAACACGGTGAGGCTTAGGCCGAAACCGTGGCTGCCCCCGCAACTGTAAGCGACGAGCTAGCGTCCGTACGTGCCACTGGGAGACCGGGAAGGCAGGGCGTCGGCGATGACCCGCGAGCCAGGAGACCTGCCGTCGACGTCACCCATCCGTCGATCGGGGCGCTCGGTGGTGCGGATTTCCGTAGTGGTGGCGACGATTGTACGTCGTAGCTGGGGGTCCGCGAGATGGAAGCATTCGCCTTTCCGAAGATACGAACCGCCAAGAATCGGTCGCTGGAATCTCTTCCGGCCTTCGACGCTGCGAACGTACGCCTCGTTCATCGCTTCGGAGAATCCTATGGAAAAGAAATTGACTGCCACGGCGATTGCCTTGGCCTTGCTTGCCGCTAGCTTGCCCGAACCTGCCCGGTCCCAGGGGGTGTTGCCTGAGACCGTCGTGACGGCGAGTCGACTGCCGACCGCGCGGGAACGCGTCGCGAGTTCTGTCACGGTCGTTACAGCGGAGGATATCGCGGCCAAACAACAGCGAACCCTGGTGGAGGTTCTTGGAGACGTGCCGGGCCTTCAGGTTGTCCAGTCAGGTGGGTTGGGAAAACAAACCTCCGTGTTCTCGCGCGGCAGCAACAGCAACCATACGCTGATCGTGATCGACGGCGTCGAAATGAGCGATACCAGTACGCCAAACGGCGCGTTCAACTTTGCCCATCTCTTGACGGCGGATATCGAACGCATCGAAGTCGTGCGCGGCCCCCAAAGCACGCTGTTTGGATCCGATGCGATTGGCGCGGTCATTAGCATCACGACGAAACTCGGGACCGGCCCGACGCAGTATCTCATTCAGGGTGAAGGCGGTGCCTTCGACACGGTCAACGGCACGCTACAGGTCGCTGGAAGCCGCGGCCGTCTCCGGTATGCCCTGGGTTCGAGCTACCTCGATAGCGACGGCGAAAGCGTCTCGCCAGCGCGTATTCGCGCGCTGCAAGCGGGCGCCACCGAGGAAGACGACGGCTATACCCAACGTTCAGCATCGGTGCACCTCGCCTATGAAGCGTCCGATAGCGTGAACTTCGGGTTTGCCCTCCACCACGTCAGAACCCGTTCGGAGACCGATCAACCGATCGAGGACCCTGACGCTTACGAGAGGACCCGCCAATGGTTCGGTCGTGCCGATGCAACGTTAGATTTCTTCGGCGGACTCATGGAGTCAATCGTCGGCGCGTCGGTGACCCGTCACACGCGAGATTCGTTCAATGTGCCTGGAATCGCCAACACGCTTCAACGGAGCGACGACCTGGGGGCCAAGACCAAGTATGAAATTCAAAACAACTTCTTCGTGGTCGAAGACCACATTCTGACACTCGGGCTGGAGACCGAACTCGATTCTCTCAAGAACACCCAATTCTCCAATTTCAGCGGCTTCACAATTGTCGGAACGACCGATTCGGATGCCCGCACAAACGCGGCTTACGTCCAGGATCAGTTTGCCTACGGTGACCGGGTGTTCGGCACGCTGGGCTTTCGTTACGACGATCACGACACACTGGGCTCGAAACTCACCTTCCGGCTGGCACCTGTCGTCGCCTTTCCGGAACGGGGGCTTCGCATCAAAGCAGCTGTCGGTACGGGATTCCGAGCGCCGGCCCTGTTTCAGCTGTTCGGCAACACCCGTAGCAGCAACGGCGGCACCTTTAGAGGCGATCCCAACCTGAGGGCCGAGGAGAGCATCGGGTGGGAGGTCGGTTTCGAACAGTCTGTTATGACGGGCAGGGTTACGGTGGGATCGACCTATTTCGACCAAGAAATCAAAAACTTGCTGGAGACCAAGTTCACCGGATCGAATTCGACTGTCATCAACCTAGCACGGGCGGACATCTTCGGATTCGAATCGTTCATCAGCGCCGGCGTAACGCCAAACGTCTCGGTCAGGCTCGACCATACGTTCACGCGGGCCGAGAACAAAGCGACCGGGGGCGATCTGCGCCGGCGACCCAAGCAAAAATTGAGTGCGGAAGTTCGCTACCATGCGAGCGACCGGTTGTCTGTGATCGGCGGGATGCGGTTCAACGGTCCGGGGAAGGATGTTTCGGGAAATCCCCTTGCCTCGTCCCAAGAGATCAACAAAGGCAGTCACACGCTCGTCAATGTCTCCGCGAATTACGACCTAAACGACGGTGCGTCGCTTTTCGGCAGGATCAATAATCTGTTGAACCGGAAGTACGAGACCGCCGATGGACTAGCAGGGTCCAGCCGAGCCGTTGTCGTCGGTGCTCGGGTGAGGTTCTGAGCGTGACGTCACGCTGGTCTGCGGTGTTCGCCATGGCACTGACTGGTGCCATGGCTGTCGCGGCGAACCCGGTCGCCGCCCAGACGGCAACACCGGCTTCGCCTCGGGTCGTCTCAATAAACCTGTGCGCCGACCAACTGGTATCGCTTCTGGCAGACCGCGACAACGTGCTGTCTCTCACGCACCTGTCAGCCGACCCTTCGATCTCCTATGTGGCGCGTCGCGCCCAGGGCATTACGGTCAACCACGGTCGTTCCGAAGAAGTGCTCGCCCTGCAACCGGATTTGGTTGTGGCCGGACGTTTCGCGGCGCGGCCCACCGTCGCCATGCTGCAGAGGTTTGGGCTCGAGGTCATCGATTTACCGATCCCCGAATCCTTTGCCGATATTCGCGATCAGATTCGCCTTTTGTCGCAACGCCTCGGTGAGGCCGACCGCGGCGAAGAGATGGTCGCGGAAATGAACCGCCGGTTGGCGGCAATTTCGGTCGATCGTCGTCCGGGACGACGGGCGTTGGTATTAGGTGTTCGGGGTTTTACCAGCGGAATCGGCACCTTGGTCCATGAGGTTCTCGAGGCAGCCGGTCTTCGGAACGTTGCTATTGAATTGGGAATCCGCGGCTACGGCCAGATCGGGCTGGAAGAAATTCTCCGTGCCGACCCGGAGATCATCGTTATCAACCAACCGGCGGTGGCGTTTCCATCGCTCGCTCGGGATGTACTCGCGCATCCGGCGCTGCGGCACTTCGGTAACCGGATCATCCAAATCGATCCGGCGCTATGGACTTGCGGTGGTCCTTATACCGTCGATGCCGTCACCTTCCTGGCACAGGCGACGCAATGACGGCGGTCCCTTCGGAAGCTCAGGCGGCGCGGCAGCGCGCGTCCTCCGACATGGGGTTGATCGTTACGCTCGGTCTGCTCGTGTTGGTTCTCGCGCTCGCGTCGATGATCGTTGGCCGGGTTCCGCTCGCGTTTGTCGCGGCGGTGACACAACTGATGGCCGGCGAGAACTCGACCGCGGCCATGATCCTGGGCGAAATTCGATTCCCGCGGGCGCTGCTTGCCGCGTTGGTCGGAGCGACTTTGGGGGTTGCCGGCGCGGCAATGCAGGGCCTGTTGCGAAACCCCTTGGCTGAACCCGGCATTCTCGGGGTGTCGGCGTCAGCCGGACTCGGGGCCGTCATCGCCCTCTACTTTGGCTTTGCCCAGGCATCGAGTTTTGCCCTGCCGGTTGCCGGCATGGCAGGGGCACTAGTCGCGGTCCTGCTGACCTACGTGCTTGCCGGACGCGATGCGAGCATTCTGACGTTGATCTTGGCGGGTGTGGCGCTGAACGCTTTTGCCGGTGCCCTGACCTCCCTTGCCCTCAATCTCGCCCCCAGCCCCTATGCGGCGCTTGAGATCGTCTTCTGGCTATTGGGTTCTTTGGCCGACCGGTCCTTCGATCACGTCAGAATCGCACTGCCCCTGATGGTCGTGGGTGCCGTCCTTTTGGCCGGGACTGGCCGTGCGCTCAATGCGTTGTCGCTTGGGGAAGACGTGGCGCGGTCGCTCGGGATCAATCTGCGCATTGTCCGTGCGCGGCTCATTCTTGGAACCGCGGTTGCCGTTGGTGCGGCGGTATCGGTCTCCGGAACGATAGGGTTCGTCGGTTTGGTCGTTCCCCACCTGATCCGACCCTTGGTCGGGCATGAGCCCGGCCGTCTCATGCTCCCGAGCGCCCTTGGTGGGGCAGCGCTGGTGTTAGCGGCCGATATCGCGACACGCCTCGTGCCGGTCGAGCCCGATCTTCAGCTAGGGGTGGTAACGGCAATCGTCGGCGCACCGTTCTTCCTCTACCTCCTTCTACACATCCGCCGGTCCATGCGATGAACGGGATTCGAGCAGAGGATATTTCGGCTCATCTGGGCGGACGCCCGGTGCTGCACAGAGTGTCGCTGGAAGCTCACGCTGGAACGCTGGTCGGTCTGATCGGGCCCAATGGGTCCGGGAAGACGACACTGCTGCGCGCCCTTGCCGGGCTACAGCGGTGCGAGACCGGGCGCGTACAGATCGATGGAACATCCATCGAGGCACTGGCTCGTTCTGAGTTGGCCCGTCGCCTATCGTTTTTACCCGCAGGCACCGAAATTCATTGGCCGCTTTCGGTTGAACGTCTTGTTGCGCTCGGGCGCATACCGCATCTCGATGGCTGGCAGCGTTTGCGTGAAGCCGATCACGCGGCGATCAGCGGCGCGCTTGAGGCCGTTTCCGCCGCCCACTTGATCGGTCGGACGGTCTCGGCGCTTTCCACCGGCGAGCGCGCCCGTGTGGTATTGGCTCGGGCATTGGCGAACGACCCTGCGATCTTACTTGCCGACGAGCCCGTCGCGGCGTTGGACCTCAACCACCAACTCTTGGTTCTCGACCTCATTCGGGATCGCTGCAAGGCCGGGAAGACCGCGGTGGTTGTGCTGCACGACCTCAGCCTCGCCGCGCGGTATTGCGACCGTACGGTCTTGCTCCATGAGGGTCGAATATTCGCCGACGGAGCGCCGTCGGCGGTTCTAGTGTCGGAAAACCTCCGCGCCGCATATGGCGTCGAGGGTGCGCTTCAGTATCACCTCGGGGTTCCGAGCGTCGTAGCGCTGCGGCGACTCGGTGAAACGACGATCGAGGCTTTGCCGTGAGATCGCTCGGCTTTACGCTCTTTCTATCAACGACCGTTCATGCCGTCGCCGCGGTGGCGTTACTCGTCGGGTTCTCGAGTACAGGATCTCCCGATCATCCGAACATCATCGTTACCGATCTAATCTTCGAAGTCGAAGCCGCGTCGACTGAACCGGCGCCGGGCACCGAGATCGCCGCTGCGGCGTATGCCGCGACCGCTTTACCGGAATTGGAGCATCCGGAAGAGGTAAGCGGATCGGCGCCCACCGACCGGGCAAACGAATCGACCGATCCAACAACGCCATCTCCAGCCTCGGGGATTGCCACAAAAGGCGAGTCCGCACCGCCAATCCGTGAAGAATCCGACGGGGTGAGTGTTGGTAGCGAGCAAGATCACATGCCGTCGGACTTTAGAACCGCGGAACAACACCCGGTGGAAAAAGCTGCTGTGGCGACACCGATTTCTGCGGCGGACAGGAAGCCTAGTTGGACCGGGCACGCACCGCGAAACAAACCGATGCCACCACCGTCACAAGCCACGAGCGTCGCGACGCCACCGGTTGGGGACCCACCGGTAACTGCCGCTCAGGCACAGTCGGGCCCGACGACAGAAGATAACACGCCGTCGGTCACGCGCGGCGGACCGACAGCCATGCCTACGGCGATACAGCATGCATTGTCCCTGGCCGCCCTCCCCCCAAGCAGAGCGAGTGGTGTTGCCCCTACGGACGAGGTTGGCAGGGAACCGGCGCGGTATGCTGGGACGGCGCTCGGAAACCGCCCGCCGAAATACCCCTACGCGGCGCGGCGGACGGGCGCCGAAGGACGGGTTGTGATAGAGGTGTCGGTCGGGCGCAACGGCGGCGTTCTCAATGCGTCGGTCGCTGAATCCAGCGGCCACCGGCTTCTGGACCGGTCGGCCCTGGAGGCTGTGCGCAATTGGACGTTCATCCCTGCCCGGCGTAGCGGTCATCCGGTTGCGTCGACTATTGCGGTCCCGATCGTCTTTCTTCTCGCGAGCGAAACAACCTCCGCACGGGAATAGGCCGGGATAACACCGGCTTTACAGTGACGGTTGGTGCGGGCACCGCTAGTCTTGTGGCGGTCTATCTTCGGCGTCGGGAGCGAAAACGTGAAAGCAGGTTTGGGAGAAGCGGTCGTCCGGGCGGAAGACGATCGATTGTTGTGCGGACGCGGACGCTACACCGACGATCATGTTCTGCCCGGAGAGGCGCGCGCTGTCGTACTACGCTCGCCCCATGCCGCGGCCGAAATTCTCAGCATCGACACCGAACACGCAGTGGCGATACCCGGCGTTCTGTCGGTCCTGACGGGCGAAGACGTTGTGGCCGCCGGTCTGGGGTTTGCGGCGTCGATGGCCGATTACAAGCGCCCGGACGGCACGCCCATGTTCAAAGCGCCGCGCCGACCGCTCGTGGTCGACGGACGGGTACGGTTTGTAGGGGATCCGGTTGCCTTTGTTGTCGCGGAGACCTTGGAGATCGCTCGTGCTGCTGCGGAAGCTATCCAGGTCGACTATAAGCCGGTCGCGGCAGTAATCGATACGCTTGAGGCGCTAAATCCGGACGCCGTCGCGGTCTGGGAGGACTGTCCCGACAACGTCTCGTTCCGTTTCGAGGCGGGCGACCAGGCAGCTGTCGCGGCGGCCTTTGCCCGCGCGGACCATGTGACGCGACTCGATCTTATCGTTAACCGCGTGTCGGCAGCGCCGATGGAACCGCGCGCCGCGGTCGCTGCATTTGACCCTGTGGAAGAACGGTTGGTGCTCTACTGCGGCGTTCAAAATCCGCATATCACGCGCCGGGTCCTGGCGCGGCAGTTTCTCAATATCCCCGAGAGCCAGCTACGGGTGGTCAGTCCGGATATGGGCGGCGCGTTCGGTATGCGTTCTTCGCCTTACCCGGAGATGTCATTGGTGCTGCATGCGGCGCGGCTATTGCGCCGTCCGGTGCGATGGACGATCGAACGGTCCGAGGCATTTATCGCCGACGATCAAGCGCGGGACAATCGAACGCACGCCGAACTGGCCTTGGACAAAGACGGCACGTTTCTGGCGCTGCGCGTGCAAACCGTTGCCGCGCTCGGCGCGTATGTTTCAATGGGCGGCGCCGGGCCCGCGACATTGAACGTCGGCGGGCTAGCCGGGGTTTATCGCACACCGGCCATCCATGTCACGGTGACGGGCGCGCTGGCCAACACGCCCTCGACGGCGGCCTACCGGGGCGCGGGCCGCCCGGAGGCCTCCTATACGATAGAACGCCTGATCGATGCGGCTGCGCGGGAACTCGGCATCGACCGTGTTGACTTACGGCGGCGCAACACGATCAGCCCCGACGAAATGCCATTCAAGACGGGGCTCGTCTTTACCTACGATTGCGGCGAATTCGAACGCAATATGGATATGGCACTGACGGCGATCGACTACGCCGACTACCGCCGGCGCGCGGATGAATCGGCCAAGAACGGCAAGCTGCGCGGTTTTGGATTAGCCAACGTGATCGAACGCGCTGCGGCTCTCGGCGAGGAAACCGCCGAAATTCGTTTCGATCCTTCGGGTGGAGTCACGCTGCTTATGGGGACCCATTCCCATGGCCAAGGGCACGAAACGGTATTCAAACAACTTCTATCCGGAAAGCTCGGGTTAGATTTCGATAACGTCCGCTATGTACAGGGCGATACCGATCTTGTCGCGCACGGCTTCGGCACTTTTGGTTCGCGGTCATCCGGCCTGGGTGGCGCAGCGTTGGCGCGTGCCGCGGACAAGATCATCGAAAAGTGTCGACTGATCGTGGCGCACGCGATGGAAGCCGACCCCACCGATATCGAATTTGCGAGCGGCGTCTTCTCTGTCGTCGGCACCGATCGCAGGACCACGCTCCTTGAGGCGGCGGCGCAGGCGTTCAACGCTCCGAAGCTACCGCCTGGTATGGAGCCCGGACTGCACGAACGCGCAGCTTTTTCGCCTATCGGTGCAACCTTTCCCAACGGTTGCCATGCCTGCGAAGTTGAGATCGACCCTGAAACCGGCGTGGTGGAGATTCTCCGCTACGTCGTCGTGGACGATGTCGGCAATGTCATGAATCCGATGCTGCTGAAGGGCCAGATCCATGGCGGCATTGCCCAAGGTATCGGGCAGATTGGGATGGAAGACATCGTGTGGGACACCGAAAGCGGGCAGCAGCTCTCGGGATCCTTTATGGACTACTGCATGCCGCGGGCCCTTGATCTCCCGTTTTTTGAAGTTCTTAGCAACCCGGTCCCGACGGCCCTGAATCCGCTCGGAATCAAAGGGGCGGGCGAAGCCGGCACGGTTGGGGCAATGCCGTGTTTGATGAATGCCATCATCGATGCACTCGGCGCACGCGGCGTGCACACCTTGGACATGCCCGCGACACCGCACCGTGTATGGTCGGCGCTCCAGCGAGACTAGGCCGTAGCGCGTGCTTCAATAGCGAGCGGGCGTTCCAGAATGCGTTTCAGTTCACCTGCCGGCACCGGGGGTGAGATGAAATACCCTTGTGCGTAGTCGCAGCCGGCGTTGGTCAGATAGTCGAACGCGACTTGGGTTTCGACGCCTTCGGCACAAACGCTCAAGCCAAGATTATGGGCGAGATCGACGATAGACCGAACGATGTGCGCGGCTTCGTCGTCGCTTGGCAATGAATGGACGAAGGATCGATCGATCTTTAATTCGCCGAACGGCATCCGATAGAGCTGAATGAGCGAGGAGTATCCAGTGCCGAAATCGTCGATCGAAAGTTGAATCCCTTTGAGGCGAAATCGAGTCAGGATGTCCATGGACAACGCCACATTTTGCATGGCCCCCGTTTCGGTAACTTCTAGGATGAGATATGCGGGCGCGATTCCGCCATCTTTCAAGAGTGCGGCGATGGTGTCGGGTAACGTGATGTCCGTAAGCAAAGCCGGCGAGAGGTTGACCGCCGCAGCGAGCTGATGTCCTGCCGCGTGCCATCCTTTTAGGTCGTCGATCACGCGTTCGAGCATCTCCAACGTAAGGGGCAAAATGGCTCCGGACTCTTCGGCGATCCAAACGTATTGATCGGGACCGACAAGGCCGATGTGCGGATGATTCCAGCGGGAAAGAACCTCGACGCCCATGATAGACGAGCGTTGTTGCCGATTGGGAAGGAGGACCTTCGGCTGGTAATAGTTGACGAACTCTCCCTTCTCGATGCCGGTGGCGAGGCGCTTGGCATCGATGATCGACGCGGGAACGCCACGTCCCTTGCTCAATAACTCTCGCATGCTGGAGACGGAAAAGGGTTTCCGCAGATATCCGGCAATATCGAGCTCCAAGTTTGCGGCAATCCGCTCGGCTGACCGAAGTGTGCGATCGTCCATGCCACTCATCAAAATTATCTTGGAGCGGCAGTCGGCCCCCGCGAGGCGGCGGAGAACCTCAACGCCGTCGCAGTCGGGCATCACCAGATCCAACATGATCACGTCTGGTGTGAACGCCTCGTAGTGCTGCCAAAAGGCAGCGCCGTTCTCGCCGGTCCGGACCGCAAATCCCATAGACTCGGCAACCTCCTCAACGACGTGGAGGATGCCGGGCTCATCGTCGGCGGCCAGCAGTTTTGGAACGCGGTCCATGCCACCGGAATACCAAGGGGCGGGCGTCCGCGATACGCGGGGATGCCCGTAACCGGCACGGTTGTCTACTTATCGGGGCGGGCTTGCCCGCAGGGGGGGCTACATCTCCAGGCGTTGGATTCCGGCATCGATTGCGATCTGGACCAATCCGGCAATGGACGAAGCTTCCATCTTTTTCATCATTCGCATCCGCTGGACCTCGACCGTTCGCGGCGAGGTGTCGAGAGCTCGAGCAATTTCCTTATTTGACAGCCCTTCCACGACCATTTCCAGAACCGTTCGTTCGCGTTCGGTCAGGGAATCCAGCCGCGTCGCTATCTCTGTCTTGGTGCGGTGGCGCTCGCGGTTCTCGGAATCCGCCCGGAGGCAGTTCTGAATTGAATCCAATAGATCTTGGGCGCGGAAAGGCTTTTCGACAAATTCGTGGGCACCGGCGCGCATTGCCTCGACGGTCATGGGGATGTCGCCGTACCCGGTGAGAACAATTACCGGAGGCGGGACGGGCTGTTCTTGAAGCTTTTTTTGTATTTCGAGCCCGCTGGTGCCTGGCATGCGAACATCCAAAATCACGCAACCCGGTGCCGTCGGTTCGTAGGCTGCCAAGAAGTCGTCGCCGTTCTCGAATGTTTGGGACCGCAATCCTACAGTCTTAACCAAGTCGACAATGATTTGTCGAATGCCTTCATCATCGTCGACAACGAAGACGGTAGGTGCGTCTTGACCGCTCATCTGCTCCCCTGCGTTGCTCGCCAACCGGACTAGCGCTGATCTAGGACCGACCGCACGCGCCTTGCCAGTAGCACTTTGCTGTAGGGTTTCGATAACAGTTCGATGCCCGGTCGCAAAGCCCCGTGTTCCATCAGGGCGTCCCCCGAATAACCTGACATAAAAAGAACCTTCGTTCCCGGAAAAAGGCGCGTAATCTCCTCCGAAACGTCCGGCCCCGACATTCCCTTTGGCAGAACGACATCGGTCAACAGGAGGTCCAAACCTTCGAGCCTTGCAGCAGCTCGGACAGCAGCAGGGCCATCGCTAGCCTGGGTCACCTGATAGCCGAGCGACGAAAGAGCAGCAACCGCGATTTCACGAACATCCGGATCGTCTTCAACGACCAGGACCCGTTCTGTGCCCTGTGGCAGGTCGGTAACGGCTTTTTCCTTCGGCACTTCAGTTAGTGCACGCTCGGGTGCTACGGGCAGTAGAAGTCTAACGGTGGTCCCCACCCCTTCTTCACTATCGATTTCGAAACGACCGCCCGATTGCCGCGCAAATCCATACACCATACTGAGACCCAGGCCGGTGCCGGACCCTGCCGGCTTAGTTGTATAAAACGGTTCGACGGCACGGCCCAATATCTCCGGTGGCATGCCGCTGCCCTCGTCGGTCACTTCGATTTGCACAAAGGGCTGGCCTTCCAAGTCCACGGGCCGGGCGGTCAACCAAAGACGCCCGCCCTCGGGCATCGCGTCGCGCGCGTTGACCGCCAAATTGAGGAGCGCGTTTTCGAGCTGGTTGCGGTCGACGAGGGCAGGTGGTGGGTTCTCGACGGTCGTTAGAATTTCGACTTTCTCACCGAGGGTCCGTTTCATTAGCTGGACAAGATCGACGAAGAGCCGATCGATCGAAACGCTTTCAGGACGAAGCGCCTGTTTCCGCGAGAACGCGAGAAGCCTTTGGGTGAAGCCTGCGCCGCGGCGGGCAGCTTTGACGGACGAGGCCAGAAATCTCTCGGCATCGCTATCTGCCTGCTTTTTGGTCTGCAAGAGTTCCAGATTGCCAATAATTACGGTCAAAAGGTTGTTGAAGTCGTGCGCAATACCGCCGGTGAGCTGACCCACGGCATCCATTTTTTGAGCTTGGCGAAGCTGAACTTCTGCGGCGCGCTGGGTTGTCACGTCGGCATTGATGCTACCGATGCCAATGAATTCGCCCTCGCGGTTCTGCACCGGGAATAGCGACGAAAGGACTCGGCGCGTTTCGCCGTCGACGCGGACATGTTCCCCTTCGAACTGATGGCCTCCGCCGGCCTGTAACACGGCGGGGAGGGCTTTTCCCTCATCGTCGAGGCCAATCTCATCGAGGGTCATGCCGACAATCGAATCGGTACGACCGTGAGCGAACAGTTTCTCCGCCGGTCGATTTGCCGATTGAATGCGACCTTCGGTATTCGCAAATAAGATGGCGTTGGGTGAATTGTCGACCAACGCAGAGAACTGACCGGTGCTGCGGCTGGCTGTTGCCGCGATCTCCTTTTGTTCCGTGAGGTCTTCGACGAGCTCGAAGTGTCCGAGAATCTCACCTTCGGGCGACGTATGGGGGGCGAATATCGCCTTGATGTCGCGCGCCCGCCCGTCGGGGTAACGGATTCGCGTTTCGATTTGCCTTTCTTCGCCGGCCGAAGCTGCTGCCTCGATCGCGGGCATGAGTTTGGCCAGTTCGGGACCCAGGATCTCCCTCGCGGTCCTTCCGATAATCTCGTGTTGCTCCGCGCCATACCATGCCGCGCAGGTTGCGTTGACAAAACGATACCGGGAGTCCGCGCCGACATAGGCGATGAGGACCGGTAACGAGTCGGTGACGAGCCTCATTTGATCGCGGCTTTGCCGTGTCGCATCCTCCCGCCGGATGGCGTCGGTGACATCGGTGGCGACCGACATCAAGCCCCCTTCGCGTGTCGATACGTTGCGAACTTGGATGGTTCGGCCGTTTCGGGTGCCGACGATCTCCGGCTTGCCGTCGGCGTGCGTGTGGCGGCGGAGAATCCTATCCAATGCGTCGGTCGCGGTTGAGCCGGGGTCGCCGATGAGCCCGAGTTTCGCCGCTTCCTCAAGCGCCTCGACGCGATGTCTACCGCGCTCAAATATGGCCCTAGTTCCAGGGTAAATATCGACGAATCGATCGTTGAACAGAACGATACGGTCGTTTGCATCATAAAGGATGATGCCCTGTTCCATACTGAAGACGGCATCCTCAAGACGGCCGTAGGCCTCCTGCGCCGAACGCTCGGCCTCCTTGAGCTGGGTTACATCGGAGAAAACAAACGCCGTGTTCTTGCGAGCGGTCCGATTTCTTCGGATTTGAATCCAGCGACCGTCGGCGAGATGGGCGATGGCTTCCGTACTCCCTTCTATCGTTGTTTGGAGAATGGTTGCCCAGCTCTTGGGCTTATCGCCTGTGGCATCGACAGGCTGTACGCCCGCGGCCAAGAGATCAGGAAGGGGAGTGCCTCGAACAAGGTGATTGTCATCGATCCCGAGGAGGTGCCCGAACGGCCGGTTCCACATCATCAGACGGTTTTGCAAATCGAACAGGGCGAAACCGTTGGCATTGTCGGAAAAGTCCAGCCACTCCTGGCGCTCATCGTTGAACTGCGCCGTCAAGGCGCTACTGAGGGCGTGGGCGTCCGTCTCGCGAACGAGTGCGTCATAGACGGCTCTTGCAGATGACAGCATGCCGATGCACAGCACTAGTCCGAGAACCGAAAGGCCCAAAAAGGCCACGTCGGTCTGCAGGGCAAAGTAGATCGAAGTGGGAACCAGACTTAGGGCAATAAAGAGCGCTGCGGCTCCAGGCAGGGCCGCGAGAGTTGTCGCCCCGCCGATCGCCATCGCGGCGACCACCACGAGGATGGCGACCTGAAGCGGTGGCGTTGCAAAGGGAAAGAAAAGAACCGTCGAACCCCACAAAGCTCCAGAAAGACCCGCCCATAGGTGGGCTCGGATTAGGAACTTTCGGGAGGCGGGCCGGACCTGGCGCGTACCGCGGCGCCGGTACCAATTGATGTACAAGAACCCTGCGCCGGTAAGATGGAGAACCACCCACGGGACGCTCAGGTACAGGGGGACAGACCTGCTCAGCAGTATCCACAAAGTTCCAGCAGTAACCGCGGTGATCAGCGCGTTCTTCGGTGTTTGACGGACAAACGCATCGACCCGGATTGGGCTGACCCGGGGATCGCTCCGACGCCAAATTCGCGGCAATCTGAGAAAGCTCATAGCAGCAAATACTGAAGGCAGGTTCTTTGAATAGCCAGCGAGATCGGAGCTCGCTCCCAAGCCTCCGCGACGGGTTAAGGGCAGATGCCGAGCAAGCAGTCGTCGCTGCCAGGAACGATCGCGGTGAAATCGCGCCCGGCATGGTAGTCGGCGCGCGCGAAGGTGGTCTGCGGATTCTCCACGGAATTGACGTTGACGTAAAATAGGGCGCGCCTACGCGGCGAAATGTTTGCACTCGAGCCGTGAACGAGATTGCAGTGCATGAACATCACCGAGCCAGCCGCTCCCATCCCGGCAACGATGCCTCCTTTTTCGACCATCGTCCGGAGTCGGGCGCCGGACAATTTCATCAAAACGTTGCCGGTGGCGTCTTCGACCGGTTCGAAATCGTCGATCAGCCCCTCCTTGTGAGAGCCGGGGATATACAGGAGCGGACCGTTGGTTGCGTCCATATCGTCTAGGAAAACGGCGATCATCATCGCCTGCGGTTCGGGCAGGCCGTCGACTTTGTGCCAAGTGGAGTAGTCTTGGTGCCAATCGAAGCCGCCGGTCCCGAGGCCGGCGTTATAGTTGAGACGGGATTGGTGAACGTAGAGGCCGGACCCGATCAACTGCTGTGCGGGACCGATGAGGCGTGGGTGGCGGCATAGCTGCCGGAAAGCATCGTCGTAGGCGTGGGCGCCGTGGACCATGCGGGCCGTGGAGCCCGCGAATTCCGGTGTCACATTCGGCCGCTTTTCAGTGCTGACGCGCGCTGCCGCTGCGCGCAATATGTCGATTTCGGGCGGGCGAAAGACTCCTTCAAGGAGAAGTGCGCCGACGGATTTGTAGGCGGCGACCTGGCTTTCGTTCAACATGTTCACTCCCACTGCGGTCCAAATGGCGCGCCCGGCAGGATTCGAACCTGCGACCCCAGGATTAGGAATCCTGTGCTCTATCCTACTGAGCTACGGGCGCCCGTGTCCGTTCTAGGATGGGCCCCTTTGGGCGTCAACGTGTAGGGACTAAGATGCCGTTGGTTGGCGGCGGGTGGCCAGTCTGGGCGGGTGCGGCGCGTTTGGTGTTGGGAGACAGGATATGATTGGTCGGCGCATTCGGAGCAGGTTTGGCGTTATGGCTGTGCTTGCGCTTGTGGCCGGCGGCTGCTCGACAAATCCGGCAACGGGCGAGTCGGTATTCACGCTATTCATGCAGCCCGCGGATGAGGTCCGCGTGGGCGCCCAAGAGCACCCCAAGATTCTCGAAAGGTTCGGCGGAGTCTACGACAATTCCGACGTTGGGGGCTACGTCGCGGAAATCGGTGGGCGTTTGGTCGCCAACTCGGAGATGCCCTCGTTCCCGTTCACCTTCACCGTCCTGAACTCTCCCGACGTGAACGCCTTCGCATTACCAGGCGGCTATGTTTACGTCACCCGCGGCCTGCTCGCGTTGGCAAATAGCGAGGCGGAGCTTGCCGGTGTAATCGGGCATGAGATCGGCCATGTCGTTGCCCGACACACGGCGCAGCGGTACAGCCAAGCCGTCGCCGCCGGTCTTGGCGCGGCCCTGCTCGGAGCGGCTGTTGGCGGTGACGCCGAACAGTTGGCGCAATTAGGCAGCGAGCTCTACTTGGCGAGTTTCTCGCGCGACCAGGAATACCAAGCCGACCAACTTGGCGTGCGCTATTTGCGGAATGCCGGCTATGCGCCGGGCGCGATGGCGGGATTTCTCGAGAACCTAGCGCGCAACAAAGCCCTCCAAGAAAAGCTGTTGGACCAGGACCTACCGGAAGCGGATTTCTTCGCGACCCATCCCAATACGCCGGATCGGGTGGCGCGGGCGGCGGCGCTGGCGGCGGGTTCTCCGGGTGCCACGCGCCAAGACGAACTGTTTGCCGCGATTTCGGGCTTGGTCTATGGCGATGACCCCGCCCAAGGTCTTGTGCGGGGGCGCCGCTTTTCTCATCCCGATCTTGGCATAACGTTCGAGGCGCCGCCTGGCTTCCGGTTGGTTAACACCGAGCAAGCGGTCTATGCCCGCCAAAAGAACGCGGCTGTCGTTCGCTTCGATGCAGCGCGCCGGGACGAATCCCACCCCGATCCCCTGGTCTATCTGACCCAGATATGGGCGCCCGACTTGCGCTTACGCGAGGCTGAGCGAATTGTCGTCAATGGCCTGCCGGCTGCGACCGCGTCGGCGCAGCTATCTGGCAAACTCGACGATTACCGTGGATCGCTCGACGCCCGATTTGTGGTGGTTCAGTTTCCGGGCAACAAGCTCTACCGCCTGCTGTTCTTGTCGCAACCGGCGCGCGCAGCGGCCCTGCGTGAAGATTTTCAAAGGATGACGTTTTCGTTGCGGCCGTTAACCCAACGGGAGGCGTCCGACCTCGTCCCTTTGACGGTCGAGATTCTCCAGGTACCGGTGGGCGCATCGATCGAATCGCTCGCCGCGGGCTTACCGTTTACCGATTGGAAGGCCGATCGGTTCAGGGTGCTCAACGGATTCGATCCTGGCGAAGAACCGCTGCCCGGGCAGAAGGTAAAGGTTATTGCCGAGTAAGGCCGTTAGGTTTCATGCTTCGATCCACTCCGAGGCCGTACCGTCGGCGAGAAAGCAGGCCGCTGCAAGGCGCCCACCGAATCCGCAACCTGCATCGACCGTCGCGGTCCACTGATTCATTGCTAAGCCAGCGTGTCGCCGATCGTACCCACGAACGATCATCTTGACGTCGCCGTATGGCCCGTCGATCGCGCTGAAATATCCCGATCCCCACCAAAACGTGTCGCCCTGCTGGGATAAAGGCCGGTGAGGATCGATGCCGGCATGCACAAAGAGGAGCCGCCCATTCTCGGTATACGCGGCGCGTTTCACGCCGTTAAGGAGGTCGTCGTGGCCGGGCCGGCGTTGACCACTAGCCCGAAGGGCATTGGTCCATCGTGTAATTGCGATCGCGCCTTCGCCGAGCAACGTACGAGCTTCGTCGGCGCGACCGCCATAAGCCTGAAGAGTGGCCTCTACGCCTTGCTGCATCATCCATTCGAAGACCTCCCGAGGATTGGGAGCGAACTGGATTTGCAGCAACTTGTTCCACATTTCCTCTTGCGAACCGCGCAGGTAAACGAAGTCGCCTGACTCCATCCCCGGCGCGAACATCGACCGTCGAAACGCTAACGTTTCATCGAGAGTCTCAAGGATTTTGTCGCCATACCCAAGAAGGTTCCCGAGATAGACGAAGCGGTCGCCGCGTTGGGCGCGCGTCGCGATCTCGCTATGCAGCTTCTTCAGCTTCGTGGCGTCGCCATGAACGGCACCGATGGCCCAAACGCGGCGGGTCGCGGTCAGTTTTCCGAATACATCGCTGTCGACGTCAATCATGCCCGCAGGGCACCGTGGTGCGTTCGGCATCCGCTCTGGGGCGTCGCTTCGATCCTTCGGCGTACCAGCATTCCAACCTGTTGCTGCCCGTTGCCTTATGCTGCCTGAAGGACCGCCTGCAATCTCAATTGCGCCGCGTCCTCGTCGATCTTTTCGACCGCGGCAACCTCACGGACCAATCGATCCAGCGCGGCTTCGTATATCTGGCGCTCGCTGTAGGACTGCTCAGGCTGGTTGGCGTTTCGATGGAGATCCCTGACGACTTCGGCGATGGAGATCGGGTCGCCGGAGTTGATCTTGGCTTCGTATTCCTGGGCCCTCCGGCTCCACATGGTCCGTTTGACCCGCGCTCGGCCTTTCAGAGTGGTCATGGCGTCTTCCATGATCTTGGGAGAAGCGAGTTTTCGCATCCCTGTGGTGTCGACCTTGGCAACAGGAACGCGCAAAATCATTTTGTCCTTGTCGAACTCGACGACAAACATCTCCAAATGAATACCGGAGATCTCCTTATCTTCGATAGCCGTAATCTTTCCAACGCCATGGGTGGGATAGACCACGAAGTCATTTACCGCGAAGGGTAGTTTGCGCTTTGCCTTGTCGGCTTTTACTGGCGTCACATTGGCTCCGGTTCGGGGCGGGGTCGGTTGAGGGCTCTGCACCTTCTTCGGTGCGCTTGGCTTCGGTGCGCTTGGCTTCGGTGTGACCGGAGCAGCGGATTTGGGGGTGGCTTTCGACGCAGTTTTAGGGGTTACCGGTCGTTTAGCCTCAGAGGGTGTGGGCTTCGGTTTAGCGGCTGTTTTATTCTTTTTAGGTACTGCGGCGCTGGGTTTTTTCGATTTTGGCGGGCTAGCCTTCTTCTTGGCAGAAACCGCCTTCTTGTTCTTGGCTGAAACTGCCTTTTTCTTCGGTACAGCCGGTTTCTTTTTCGCTGCCTTTTTCTTACTCGCTGCCATTTTCTCGGCCCCATTCAGTGCGCGGCACTGCCTGCCAGCCGTCGATGCGGTTTCTCCGTTAGAGCCTTGCCCCGAGAGAGCCCACGTCTTGCATTGGGTGGCACGAGAATCCGCGGATCCGATCCTTAGAGCGCAGGATGTAGCACAGAAGGCGGCTCAGTGCCACGGTTGGCCAGCGCTGTGCACCGAGCGGAAAGGCTTCCGCTGCCAGGTTTTTGGCTCGATCAGGACCCGCCGGGATCGGCCGAGAAGTATTTGTCGAATTTTCCTGCCACACCGCGAAACTCGGCTTCGTCCGCGGGAACGTCGCCTTTTTGGGTGATATTCGGCCATTTCGCCGAATATTCGGTGTTGAGTTCGATCCAAGGCTTGGACTGGTCGTCAGTGTCCGGAAGAATCGCTTCAACGGGGCACTCGGGCTCGCAGACCCCGCAATCGATGCACTCGTCGGGGTTGATGACCAGCATCACCTCGCCCTCATAGAAACAGTCTACCGGGCAAACCTCGACACAATCTTGCAGCTTGCACTTGATGCAGGAGTCGTTAACTACGTACGTCATCTCTCATTCTCCACGCTGACGACGGCAGAGCCTAACCGAGACCGATCCGGCGTGCCATAGTTTTTGAACGTCGATTAGCCTTTACGCGAGGCCAAGGCGTTGACGAACCCGCAGCCGTGCAGCGCCCGATTCTTGGTCGGTCACATAAATGAGTCCGGCGACGCGCCGCATCAAGTTCGCCTCAAACGCGTGTTCCTCGCCATCGGCAAAAACAACTTCCCACAGCATCTCAAGAAGCGCGATTCGATCCTCATGACTGGCGTGCATCTTGATATCGCGCGTAAAGCGAAGGATTTGGTTGGTATTTTCTTCTGCCGCCCGGGCATCCCCCAGCAACGTCTGGAGGTCGGTCGGGTTCAGATCGAAGCGCTGGACTAGGAGATCGGCAATGACTTGCTCCTCGGCAGGGTCGATCTCCCCGTCCAGCGTGGCGGCATGGAAAAGCAATGCAGCAATAGCGATCTGTTTCGCCTCAGGATTCTCGCCCATCTCCTTCGTCGGAGAGGGAGCTTCGAAGAGGCGGCGGAGACGATCAAGCATATTGCGGTCGTATCAGCCTGTCGGATGAAGATCAAGATTGAGTTGCACCGCGTCCATTCCCCTTGCTTGGTTGCGGTCCAGGTTGAACGGGGTAGAGTTCTCGGAGGACCGCGAAGGGCGAGGCGGTCGCAGCGACCTTTGGTATTTTTTGTCTCCGGTTCTTGTGGGAAACAGGCCGCGATGCCGCAATCGAAAAGAGACCTTTGGTCTGATCGGATTGTCGGTAGCCGAGAAACTCCATGGCCAGCGAGAATTCGCTGCGGGGAAACCCGATCAGAGACAGGAGTTGGGGGGTTTCTCGAACGGTTGGACCGACGCCTGCTAGCGCCTGGTCGAGGCGTTCGAGAGCATCGACACGGACGGCTCGACCGCCGATGCGCCAAAAACCGCAGGCCTTGAACAGGTCATGATCAATGTCTCGTGGTACTTCGAACGACACCCTGCCTACGGGGAGGTCGAGGATTGGTCGGCCATGGAATACGCAGTGAAGTTCCAACGCTAAGACCGCGCGCTTTTGCTTGAGCATTGTCGCGAGATAAACGAAGTAACGCCCAAACGTTACGCCGAGTCTTCTGAGTTGCTGTCTTTCGTTCGGGAGCAAATCCTTGAGCAAGTTGGCGACGTCCGTTGCACGGGTGACGCCGAAATTTTCGACCAGTTGGTATGCTAGGCCGCGGCATGCTCCCTTGAACTCCATTCGATCGAGTTGAATCAGCGGGGCCAAGACTGTCGAGATATGCTTGTCGAGCCATCGCGTTACTCGCGACTGCAAGAGAGATCGATACCGGGCGTCTAACGTGGCGTCATCGTCAATCAGGTCGACCAAGGGGCGACGCACCAATTCGCCGCGGGCAAGGCGCGCGATCGACGCGCCTTGCCATTCTATAGTACCCGCCTTGATTTCGAAAAAGTCATCGTCGCTCGACAGGACTGCGCTTGCGCGCCGCTCCACCTCGGAGCGAAGTTCGCGGCGAATTGCCTTACGGTCGGATGCCGGTAGGTTGATGGAAGGTGAGAACTTCAGTCCACGCATTTTGCCGACGATAGCGCCGTCGACTGAGACGGCATCGTCCTCTTCCACCTGGACGGCAAGTGTGCCGGACTCACGGAGTCGCCGCAACGTGGCCACATGGTGCTTGTCGACAAACCGCTGCGTCAATCGTGCATGAAGTGCGTCGGACAGTCGATCTTCAACTGCGATCGCGCGTTCTTGCCAATGCCTCGGGGCTTCGACCCAATCTCGCTGGTGTGCGATGTAGGTCCATGTCCGGATATGAGCGAGCCGCATCTGCAGTGTGTCGATGTCGCCGGATGTGCGATCGAGATGTTCGATATTGCGCGCGAGTAAATCGTGGGGGAGCCGTCGCGTCGCGCCGGCCAGGTGACGAAAGAGTTGGCCCAACAAATTGGTATGGGTTTCGTGAAGCATCTGTTGAAAATCGGGAATGGTGCAGACCTGCCAAAGAAGCGAGACATTGGCGGGGGATCGCGCTGCCTGGGCGATGTCGGGCTCGCGGTAAAGGCTACGCAGCGTTTGGATGTCGGAGGCCTCGTGGGCGGGTCGCAGAAAGCTCTTGCGGGGCGGTGCCTCAAGGCTTGTGATGAGGCCGGGAACGGACGAGAAGTCGAGATCGGCGTTACGGTATCGAATCTGAGTCAAGGCTGGAAAACCATGCGATTCGACCGCGCTCACCAAATCGTCTTCGAACGGTTTCGCTTCCCCGGTTGTCCCGAATGTACCGTCGTTCAAATGACGTCCGGCGCGACCGGCAACCTGGGCGATTTCCGCGGAAGTTAATCGCCGTTCGATCCGGCCGTCGAATTTATGTCGTGCCGCAAATGCCACATGATCGATCCCAAGGTTGAGGCCCATCCCGACCGCGTCGGTGGCGACGAGGTAGTCGACTTCGCCCGCTTCAAACATGGCGACTTGGGCATTCCGGGTGCGCGGACTGAGCGCCCCCATGACCACGGCCGCGCCGCCTTTCTGGCGGCGCAGGACTTCGGCAATCGCGTAAACATCTTCAGCCCGGTAAGCGATGACCGCTGAGCGCCGGGGTAGACGCGATAGCTTGTGGTGCCCCGCAAAGCTGAGACGGGAGAGCCGCGGGCGCCCCTCGATACGTACGCCCGGTATCAATCGCTTTAGCAGCGGACGTATGGTGTCCGATCCCAGGAACATGGTCTCCTGGGTGCCGCGCGCCGAAATCAGCCGGTCGGTGAAGGTGTGTCCGCGCTCCGGATCGGCCGCGAGCTGGATTTCGTCGACAGCGAGGAACTCAACGGGCACGGAGATCGGCATGGCCTCGACCGTGCAGACCCAAAAGCGGGGCGAGCGTGGCACCAGACGCTCTTCGCCCGTCACCAGCGCAACCTGTTCGCCGCCGATCCGACCGGCAACGCGATCAAAGACCTCGCGGGCCAAGAGCCGGAGAGGCAGTCCGATCATCCCGCTCCGATGGGCGAGCAACCGCTCGACCGCCAGGTGGGTTTTTCCGGTGTTCGTCGGCCCAAGGACGGCGACTACCGGCGCGGGCGTTTCGATATCCATGGGCCGCGACATACCGCCACCAGATCAGATCGTCGGCTGCTTCGACAAGGGGGGGTCAACAAATCCCTTGTGCACAGGCCCGGATTCGTCCTAAGGCCGGTCTGTGACATCGTTTTGTGGTGCCATCCCCGGTCGCTGCCGCCGATCGGCCGCAAATAGGCAAGGTACGTGAAACCACGAAAATGAGAGAACCCAACAACCCTACGACCGGACGGACTCTGGGCCCTGTCTCGGATCTCGAACGCCACCTGCCGTCCGATTGGTGGCAGACGCTTTTCAATTCGCTGTATCTCAAAACCGATGGCGATGTCGTCGAGAACGCGGCCAATACAAAGATCGACATCGATCTGTTGCTCAAAACCGCCGGCCTCGAATTAAACGATCACGTACTCGATCTGTGTTGTGGGCAGGGCCGGCACACCCTCGAGTTGGCTCGGCGCGGTTTTCGGCATGTCACCGGGGTCGATAGGTCGCGCTACCTCGTTCGTCTCGCGCGGACGCGCGCGCGAAAAGAGGGGCTGAACGCAGCATTTCGCGAAGGCGACGCACGGACCGTTCGGTTGAAGCCTGCATCGTTCCACTGCGTCATCATGATGGGGAACTCCTTCGGTTATTTTGACCGAGAGGAAGACGACGCAGCCGTCTTGGAAACCGCGAAGAAAGCGTTAGTCTCTCGCGGCACGCTCGTCATGGATATCGCCGACGGCGAGTGGATGAAGGATCGTTTCGAGCGGCGTTCCTGGGAGTGGATCGACGAGAATCATTTCGTTTGTCGAGAACGGAACCTGGCGCGTGATGGCAGGCGCTTGATCTCGCGCGAAGTAGTGGTACACGCCGAGCGCGGCGTACTCGCAGACCAGTTCTATTCCGAGCGCCTCTATACGCGAAAAGAAATCCAAGATCTGATGGAGTCGGTTGGTTTTACCCAAGTTCGCTTCCACGCCGAGGTGCAAAGCGATTCGTCTCGGAACCAAGACTTGGGGATGATGGCCCACCGCCTCTTTCTCACTTCCGAAGCGCCGCCAAAGTCCACCGTGACGCGTAAGCGCGAGGTCCCCTTCCCGGAGGTGACCGTCCTGATGGGCGATCCGCGGTTGCCCGATAGCGTCAAACTGGGCGGACAATTCAACCCCGAAGATCTCGACACAATCGAGCGTCTGAAAGAGGCTCTAGCTGAGATGGAAGGTGTTTCCTTCAAGTATCTCGACAACCACCAATCGCTCTGGACCGAGTTGCGTACGAATCAGCCAAGCTTTGTCCTCAATTTGTGCGACGAGGGATTCAATAACGATGCGTTTTTGGAGCTCCACGTGCCGGCGATGTTGGAGATCCTCGGTGTGCCGTATTCCGGTGCGGCGCCGGCCGCGCTCGGGTTGTGCTACGACAAAGCACTAGTCCGCGCGGTTGCCCAGTCCCTCGACGTTCCAGTTCCGTCGGAGACATTCTTCGATCCCACCGATCAGGCCGCGACGCTCCCGGGCATCTTTCCGGCAATGATCAAACCGAACTTTGGAGATTCCAGTATCGGAATCACCAAGAACGCGGTCGTTCGAACGCCGGAAGAGGCCATCAACTACATCAACGAGCTCCGTGAACTCCTGCCGAACCGACCGCTGCTCGTCCAAGAGTACTTGGACGGTGCCGAGTACTCCGTCGGTGTCATCGGCAACCCCGGATTCGACTTCCACGTCATGCCGGTGCTGGAGGTCGATTACAGCGGTTTGGATGCGGACTTGCCGAAAATCTTAGGTTACGAGTCAAAGTGGGATCCTTCTTCGGCGTACTGGACGCAGATCAAATACAAAGAGGCCGATCTGCCGGAGGAGGAGCGGCGGCTTCTTGCCGATAATTCGCGGGCGTTGTTCGATCGGCTTGGATGCCGCGACTATGCGCGCTTCGACTTCCGGGCGGATTCGGCGGGCCGGATCAAGCTGCTTGAGGTCAATCCGAACCCGGGCTGGTCGTGGGATGCGAAGATGAACATCATGGCGGGGTTCGAAGGGCTTAGGTACTCCGACCTGCTCAGGATGATCGTGGAGGCCGCACAGGCGCGTGTTGCGGCGCAGCGTGGGTTGGTGGCCGCGACCTAGCCGGTTTGACACTCGCGACGCTGGTTTCTCATACTGATTTCGCATCTGCGAAAAAGTGAGACCGATGACAAAGTTTGAGACACCGACGTTGGCCGAGTGGCAGGCCCTGGCAAAAAAGGAACTCAAGGGGGAGGCCATCGACAGTCTCGTTTGGCACACCCCCGAAGGGATACCCGTCAAACCACTTTACACCGAAGCTGATGCCGCACATCGCCTGCCGGGGCTCCCTGGGTTTGCGCCCTACTTAAGGGGGCCGCGGGCGAGTATGTACGCGAACCGCCCCTGGACTATTCGGCAATATGCCGGGTTCTCGACCGCTGCAGAATCCAACGCCTTTTACCGGCGTGCCCTCGCGGCCGGGCAGACGGGCCTGTCCGTCGCATTCGATTTAGCGACTCACCGCGGGTACGACTCCGATCATCCTCGAGTAGAGGGCGATGTCGGCAAAGCCGGCGTCGCGATCGATTCGGTCGAAGACATGAAGGCCCTCTTCGACGGCATTCCGCTCGACAAGGTCAGCGTATCTATGACGATGAACGGCGCGGTGTTGCCGGTACTGGCGGGCTATGTCGTTGCAGCCGAGGAACAGGGCGTGCCGACCGAGAAGCTCTCGGGAACGATCCAGAATGACATTCTCAAAGAATTTATGGTGCGGAACACCTACATCTACCCGCCGGAGCCGTCGATGCGGATCGTTGCCGACATCATCGGCTACACGGCCCGCGAGATGCCGCGATTCAACTCCATTTCGATTTCCGGCTATCACATGCAAGAGGCGGGCGCGACGCTGGTTCAAGAGCTCGCCTATACGCTCGCTGACGGTTTGGAGTACGTCAAAGCGGCGATCGCCACCGGTCTCGACGTCGATGCTTTCGCACCACGGCTATCGTTTTTCTTCTGCATCGGCATGAATTTCTTCATGGAAGTCGCAAAACTTAGGGCCGCCCGGGTGCTGTGGGCAGAACTGATGCAAGCGTTCGATCCAAAAGACGTTCGGTCGTTGTCGCTGCGAACCCATTGTCAAACCTCCGGGGTCTCCTTGACCGAACAAGATCCACACAACAATGTCGTGCGAACCGCCTACGAAGCGATGGCGGCGGTTCTGGGTGGGACGCAAAGCCTCCATACGAACGCCTTCGACGAAGCGCTGGCGCTGCCTTCCGAGCTTTCGGCACGAATTGCCCGCAACACCCAACTCATCCTTGCCGAGGAAACCGGCGTCACCCATGTGGTGGACCCGCTTGGCGGATCTTACTACGTCGAGGCTCTGACCGACGCGTTGGTCCAGGAGGCGAGAGCGCTGATCGAAGAGGTCGAAGAGCTTGGTGGGATGACCAAGGCCGTCGCGCAAGGTCTGCCAAAACTGCGCATTGAGGAATCTTCAGCCAGAAAGCAAGCCCGCATCGATCGCGGCGAAGAGGTCATCGTCGGGGTCAACAAATACAGAGTGGATAAGACGGACGATTTGGATTTGCTGGAGGTCGACAACCAACGCGTCCGGGCGCAGCAGATCGAAAGATTGAAAGCGATCCGGAACAGCCGCGATTCGGGCAAGGTCGACGCTGCGCTAAAGGCGCTACGCGCCGGCGCTAAGGGCGACGGCAACCTCCTTGCGCTTAGTGTCGACGCCATGCGGGCGCGGGCGACGCTCGGCGAAGTGTCCGCAGCACTTGAAGACGTTTTCGGGCGTCACCGCGCGCAAACGATGGCGGTTTCGGGCGTGTACGGAGAGGCTTTCGATGACGACGCGGGATATTCGAATACGCGTCAAGCGGTCGATCGTTTTGCAGCGCGGGAGGGCCGGCGTCCAAGGATTCTGGTTGCAAAACTCGGGCAGGACGGACATGACCGTGGTGCCAAGGTCATTGCGACCGCGCTGGCCGATATTGGCTTCGATGTCGATATCGGCCCCCTCTTTGCAACGCCGAGCGAAGCCGCAAAGCAAGCAGTGGAGAACGACGTTCACGTAATCGGGATTTCCTCGCAGGCGGCGGCCCATAAGACGCTGGTGCCGCAGTTGGTCGCGGCACTGAAGGAAGAGGGCGCTGGAGATATTGTCGTCGTGGTAGGGGGGATCATCCCGCCTAAGGATTACGACTTCCTCTACAAGGCCGGTGTCGGGGCAATCTTTGGCCCCGGTAGCAACATCGTTGCCGCAGCCGATAGAATTCTCACGCTACTGGGCGACAACCGGGCGGCCGCGTAGCGCAAGAGGCGCTGCTGTTAGGGCTTTTCGTCCTGCGCGCGGCGCGCGGCGGTCTGCACGACGCGTGTCCGATTTACTTTGGTCGCCCGGGCTCTGTTTCCGGAAGCTCCACTCGGCGTTGCCGCCGACGGCCAAGGGCTCATGGGCCAGGGTCTCAGTTCAGAGCTAAAGGTCTCGAACGCCGTGATCTGCCGAAAATAGTGGCCCAGGCTTGTGCCAAACGCGGCGAGGCGCGGAACAGCGCGCCCCGAAATCAACTTGAAACCGAGCTGGATCAGGACGACTGCCGCGCCCACCCAAATCGCGAGATAAAACGCGACGGCATAGAGCAGCATGAAGACCACGCGAACCCATACCTCCGGGTTTGTTAGGTTGCCCGCGATTTCGGTGTCTCGGTCGGCCATCGGTGTCTAGGTCGCCTACTTCTCGGGTGTTAACGGGTCGTTTAGCCAACGTTGCCATGATTCCGGGGCAATGAACAACGCCTGACCGTCACTGTAACGCCAGATTCGGGCGAGCCAGGGGATTGTGGTCTATCATGGCGACTAGGTGAATAGATATGGCAAGAGCTCCCGTCAGGCGCGCACGCCGAAGCGACCTTCCGACCGACGATCCGCCATGGGTCCGGGATACGCGCCCTTCAAACGATCCGCCACCGCCAATCGAACCCGACTGGGCGACTGAGGCGGCGCTACCGGTCGGTCGCGCCCCTGAACCATTCGAGCCCGATTGGGCCCGAAACGATCGCGAGAATAGCGCGCCGCCAAAACAGATCGACCCGCCTTGGGCCGTCGAGCCAACCGACGGGGGCGAGGAATTGCGCGCCGCGTTGGCCGAAACCGCGCCGCCGGACCCCCCTTGGGCACGGACAGTCGCCGCGCCGAGGCAGCCAAAGCCGGTTGACCCGCCGTGGGTCGAAGACGATCGCCCCAACAATGATCCCCCGCCACCGATTGAGCCGGATTGGGCACGCGCAGAGACTGAGACTGATGAGAGCCAACCAGCCGATCCGCCTTGGGTGGACGTAGCGCCAAATAATCGCCCACCGGTGATCCTCCGAGGGCCGATCGATCCGCCATGGGTCCCGGATGCTGTTTCCGAGGCGCTTGAGGCCGAAGAGACAGCGGCGCGAGCCGTTTTTGAGCCGGACTGGGCGACCGACCGAGCTCTGCGGATACGCCGCGGACCGCTTCCGCCGATCGAACCGTCTTGGGCCGACGACGGCGCGCAAACGCAGCCCGAGCCTACCGCGCTCTTCGATCCGGCGTGGGAGCGCAACCCGTCGCCTGGGTCCAGGCCGCCACCGGTCGAACCTGACTGGGCTTCTGAGCGGGGGCCGGCACAGGGCGATGCGGCGATTGAGCTGTTCGATCCAGACTGGGAAGAATCCGATCCTCTTCGCACCGTTGTAGCGTTGCCGCCGATTGAGCCCAGTTGGGCAGTGGAGACGCGCAGCGAAGTAGAGCAGGCAAGATCCGACCCGTTCGACGCCCCTGTGGAGGAGGACACTATTTCGCCGTTCGACAAGACGATTGTCCTAAAGGGCGCCCGCCGGTTGAAACACCTAGCGTCGCAGGTGTCCCTGAACCCGTTTGGCCGCGCTAAGAGAAGGAGCCAAGCCCGTGCGCTCGACCGCGAAAAACTCATCGCCGACGCGATGCGGATCCGCAGCGAAACCCGCGAAGCCCTCGGTGAAGATACGGTCAACGCGCTATATCGCGGTATCATGGGAACCGATCCGCCTGCGGGGGAAAATCGTTAACCCGCCCCTACGACGATCCCGAGCTGTCTATCCGGAAAACATGGTGCCGCGATACCTTGCCTGCCGTCGAGCGGCCCTATGAACGGGTCCAGCGGCTTTGACGCCCAAGAGCTAAGATCGTCGATACTGGCCGGCAATCGGCGTGGCCTGGCGCGTGGGATCACCTTGATCGAGTCCGAGCGCCCCGACCATCAAGCACAGGCTGAGAATCTGATTACCTCGCTCCTGCCCCAAACTGGCCGTGCCACTCGACTGGGGGTTTCCGGTGCGCCAGGTGCGGGGAAGTCGACCTTCGTTGAAGCATTCGGCATGCACCTCGTGAATGCCGGCCACCGGGTTGCCGTTCTCGCGGTCGATCCGTCCAGCCGACTATCGGGCGGTGCAATCTTGGGCGACAAAACCAGGATGGACGACTTGAGTCGGCACCCTGCGGCCTTTGTCCGACCGTCGGCGGCAGGGTGCACGTTGGGCGGCGTGGCCCGCCGTACCCGTGAGGCTATTCTCCTGTGTGAAGCCGCCGGTTATGATGTTGTGATCGTTGAAACGGTGGGTGTTGGCCAATCGGAAGCTGCCGTTGCCAACATGGTCGATCTTTTCCTTTTGCTTATCGCGCCAGGCGGCGGCGACGAGCTTCAAGGGATCAAACGCGGAATCGTGGAATTAGTCGATTTGATTGTCGTCAACAAGTGCGATGGCGATCTCATCCCTGCCGCCGGTCGAATCGCTGCCGACTACAAAGGAGCCTTGGGCCTCCTGCGTGCGCAGTCGCTCCACTGGAAGCCGGAGGTCGTCAAGTGTTCGGCGCTGGAGCGACGGGGAATCGGCGATGTTTGGCGCACCGTCGAACGGTGCGCCGCGACGCTGCGCGGCTCGGGCGATTTTTCCCACCGGCGGGAGCGCCAGCTTTCCGACTGGTTGTGGCAGGAGGTCAACGGTGGGATTATGGACGAACTGCGGCGCGACGATGCGACCAATGCGGTTGCCAAGGCGCTCGAACAAGAGGTGATCGCCCAGCGCCTACTTCCCCCAGCCGCCGCTCGCCAGGTGAGGGACGCCTTTTTTCGCCGTGGCGCGCGCGACGGTGAAAAAACGGGACACACCGGACCGCAAACGGGATAGCCCGTCGTCGGGGGCGGATGGGTCCAATTTGAGGCGTCCAAGGCCACCTTCGCCTAAGCCTTTGATTTTGAATGGGTTTATTTTTTCCACCTGGACGCGTTTCGTGGCACAGGTTGCGCCAGCGTGGGGTGTCTTGACGCTGATGGCTCGGGGAACTAAACAAACGCCCTTCCGGCGCGCGCCGGAAGATGTTGAGAGGATACGAGATGTCTAGACGTTGTGAACTCACCGGAAAAGGCGTTCTGACCGGCAACAATGTCAGTCACGCACACAACAAGACCCGCCGCCGGTTCCTACCGAACCTTCTGGACGTGTCGTTGATGAGCGACTCGCTCGGGCAAAGTTTTCGTCTGAGAATTTCTCGGCAAGCGCAGCGATCGGTGGATCATGCGGGTGGTTTCGATGCGTTCGTCGCCAAAGCGAAGGACGAACACCTCAGCGATCGCGTACGGCAGATCAAGAAGCGGGTCGTTAAGACGGCGGCTGCCGCCGCTTAGTTCATCCGGTATGGCACTCGCGCCATGCCGCTGTTTGGCCCGGCTCCCCCACATCGCAGCATGCAGGGTACTGCATTGCCACAATTTCGCCCATTGATGTTTCCAATTGTCGCGATGGTGGCGATCGTCGTCGCCTCGAATTTCCTTGTCCAATTTCCGATTAACGACTTCCTGACGTGGGGCGCGTTCACTTTTCCGATAGCCTTTCTCGTTACCGACCTCACGAACAGGCGGTTCGGTCCCTCCCGCGCGCGTCGCGTCGTTTATGTCGGATTTTTGATTGGCGTCGTGCTCTCCGGCGTCCTCGCCGGCCCGCGGATCGGCATCGCAAGCGGAACCGCGTTTCTAGCGGGGCAGCTTCTCGATATTGCGGTCTTCGATCGGCTACGGCGAACCACATGGTGGCGCGCGCCGCTTGCCTCGTCGGTTTCGGCATCGGCGATCGATACGGCGATTTTCTTCAGCCTCGCGTTTGCCGGGACAGGCGTTCCGTGGGTTACCTTGGGAATCGGCGACTTTGGGGTGAAGTTGGCGATGGCCGCGACGCTGCTGATCCCCTATCGCGCGTTGATGGTCTATGTTGCGGCGATGCCCGCTCGGCGGACGGAGATCGGCCTGCACTAATCCTCAACAAGGCGACGTTCCTATGCTCAATGTTCTCGACCATCCCCTTATTGCGCACAAGCTGAGCCTTATGCGAGACGTCGCGTGTTCGACGAAGGACTTTCGGGCATTGCTCAAGGAGATCGGTCTCCTGATGGGCTACGAGTTAACCCGCGACCTGCCGGTGCGGCATGAGAAGGTGACGACGCCCGTTGCCGAGACGATGGGGCGCTTCATTGCCGGGAAAAAGGTCGCGATTGTTCCGATTCTGCGCGCCGGTTTGGGCATGGCCGACGGCTTGCTGGAACTGATGCCGTCGGCGCGGGTCGGTCACGTCGGGGTCTACCGCGATCCCGATACGCTGGAAGCGATCGAGTACTTGGTCAAGTTGCCCGAGGCCGAAGGGCGTTTGTTCATTGTCGTCGATCCGATGCTCGCGACGGGCAACTCGGCGGTGCACGCTCTCGACGCGTTGAATAAACGGGGCGTCGCCGACGAGAATATCCGATTCATGGCGTTGGTCGCGGCGCCCGAGGGCGTTGCTCGACTAAGCGAATCCCACCCGAAAGTTTCGATTTTTGTCGCGGCGCTAGACGAGAAACTGAACGACCATGCCTATATCGTTCCCGGTCTCGGCGATGCTGGCGATCGACTGTTCGGCACGAAGTAGCGCCTTAGTCCGGATCCCAGACAAACCCCAACAGCAAGGTTTGCTGCAAAAAGCTGAAGTTGTCGTCCGAAACAACCCAGACAAGCAGGTGGCCGTTCGGCCCTTCGGACACGGCAATGCCCTCGAAGTTGTCGCTGACGATCGATCCCGCGAAACGCGCGATGACATCGCCCGCGAGGGTGCCTCCCGGGACCACCGTGGCAGGGTCTATGTGGCGAATTCTTGCAGAAAATCCGATCAATGCCGAAAGCCGCCGCTCCAGGACAAGTAGTCCAATTTTCGGATGAAAAGCGGCGTCCGTCGGTTTCCAGTTGGTCTTGGGGTAGGTCACAGGATCGCGCCGGTCTCCATCAATGAGCCAGCCGACCAGGTTGCCGTCGGGTGCATAGTCTTCGGTCAACGCAAGCAGGCGCCCATCTTCCAATCCCGCGAGAGTTTCGATCCCGCCGTTCGCGGGGGATTTGGCAAGGCCAGGTATGTCGCGGATGTAGTCGGGCCGCCCTTGATCGCCCGCCGCCGGGTCGTAGAGGCCGATTCGGTGAAACCGTTCGAAAGCGATGGCGTAGAGGTTGTTCCATTTCTCAAGGGCTTCGGCATCGTGCTCGCCGCGTTCGATCTTCAAAGGCTCGCCCTTGCTGCTCAGGATCGGCGCAAGTTCGTCGTCGTCGAGGCCTGTGAAATTCCCGTCGTCGCTAAGTCGGAGGCGCGCGCGAAACCAAAAGCCGCGATCGGTTACCGCCGTCAGGTTGTTACCCTCGACGACGAGGCCGGAGAGGCCGCCGAAACGCTGGTCGCGCGAGTCGAGGGCGAAGCCGCCGATGAACTTGAGTGGGCCGAGGCGGACAACCGTTGGGTCCTCGCGGTCGAGTTGAACCGGCGTCGCGGTCACGACAATCGGTTCGGCGGCCCCTTCATCTGTACCGGCAAACGCGAGGAGCGCTACAAGCGCCAGTAGGCCGCGGGAGTTGAACGTGCGATTCAATCGGTCGGCTTCGGCGGCAGCGTCACCTTGAAATGACGCTGAAGGATTTCAGCGATATTTTCGTAACACACGCCATACCTGTGCACCGTGCAATTCTCGACATCGAGTAGCGTCGAGGACGCCGCGTAGTTGTGGTACTTCATCAAGCCGTAGTCGACGACAATGTCGGCGATCCCGGTGATCTCCTCTTGCATTTCGTCGACGCGGAAACGCGTGCCCGTGAGCGTAAGGTTCGCCGACGATCCAAATAAAAGGTGCTTTTGCGCAAAGCTGAGTTTGGTGATCTCCGCATGAAACCGACCGGAATTCATCAGCATCAGGAGCGTGTCGCCCTTCGTACTGCGCTGGTAGGTATCGCGATCCAGCGTCTGTAACAACGGATGATCGATGTTGCAGGGCGCTATCATACCTAGGGGTAGGTCGTAGTCTTTGCAAATCGCTTCGTAAATTTCTTGCCCGCGGGTGCTAACCCGATGGAGTGCCCGGTGCAGATCGTCGTTCCCAAGCATTGCGTTGAGTTTCGAAGGGGCCCGCTGCTTCGTATCGAAGATGCGCTTAAGCGCCTGCGGCGATCCGCCGATCAGCGAATAACCCACATCCATCGGTAAGATGGCAATGCCACCGCCTTTCAGAACTGTAAAGGCCCGCGCCGCATCGCCCTGGATATCAAGTACGCCCATCTGATCTGCTCTTTCGTTACTGCCTTGCCGGGCGTTACTGCCTTACCCGGGCTTGCCCTGGGTCTTCATCGAACAGGTCGGCTAACTGTTCCATCATCGCGCCACCGAGTTGCTCAGCGTCGACGATCGTCACCGCACGCCGGTAATACCGATTCACATCGTGCCCGATTCCGATCGCGATTAGTTCGACCGGCGAACGATTCTCGATCCAATTGATCACTTCTCGCAAATGTTGGTCGAGGTAGTTTCCGGGATTGACCGAAAGCGTCGAATCGTCGACCGGGGCGCCGTCGGAAATCACCATCAGGATGCGCCGCTGCTCCGGCCTGACCATAAGCCGATGGTGCGCCCAGGTGAGCGCCTCACCGTCGATGTTTTCCTTGAGCAATCCTTCGCGCAACATCAAGCCTAGTCCGCGTCGTGCGCGCCGCCAAGGTTCGTCGGCAGATTTATAGACGATATGGCGTAGGTCGTTCAGACGGCCAGGGTTGAGGGGTTTCCCCTCTGACAGCCATTTCTCGCGCGATTGGCCACCCTTCCAGGCCACCGTTGTAAATCCAAGAATTTCCACGTTCACGCCGCACCGCTCAAGCGTGCGGGCGAGAATGTCCGCGCACATCGCCGCGACCGTGACCGGTCTGCCGCGCATCGAACCTGAATTGTCGATGAGGAGCGAAACGACGGTGTCCCGAAAATCGGTCTCTCGCTCCATCTTGTAGGAAAGAGAGTAGAGCGGATTGACGATCACTCGCGCGAGGCGGGCCGCGTCAAGTTGGCCTTCTTCCAAATCGAAATCCCAGGCCCGCTGTTGCTTGGCCATAAGCCGGCGCTGTAGCCGGTTAGCGAGTCGGCCAACCGCGCCTTGCAGGTAGTGCAACTGCTGATCCAGGTGACGCCGGAGACGGGCGAGTTCGTCCGGATCGCAGAGGTCTGAGGCATGGACGATCTCGTCGAACGCGGTCGAATAGGCCCGGTAGGTCGGTTCGTTGCGCCGCCGACTCGGGTCATCTTGCCACTGCTCGGGCCGACCTCCGGGTTCGCCCTCCCCGGCCATCTCGCGTCGCTCCTCGGCGCTTGTGCCAGCGGCCGATTCGGCAGCATCGTCCATCGAGCCGTCTGCCGCATCTTCGCCGACCGATTGCATCGCGCCTTCGGCTTCGCCGTCACCCTCGTCGGATTGCCCTTCTTGTTCCTGATCTGCGTCGTCCGCTTCTTCCGCTTCGTCCGGATCCGGTTCAAGCGTATCTTCCTCGGCCAAGTCGAGATGGGCAATCAAGCGCCTAGCGATCTTGGCGAAGGCCGCTTGATCGGCGACCGTGTCGCATAGAGCGTCGAGGTCCTCGCGCGCGCGACCGTCGAGGGTTTCCCGCCATGCCTCCACGATCGCGTGGGCAGCTTGCGGTGCTTCGGCGCCAGTGAGTCGCTCGCGCAGGGCCAAGCGTACAGCCTCCGACAGGGGCAAATCTTCTTGGCTCCCCACGTCTTCGGTGCGAGACCGCTCGTAGTGTTCCGAAAGTGCGGCTTCGAGATTCCTGGCGACGCCTTCGTATTGCAATGCGCCGATCGCTTCGATGCGCGCTTGTTCGGCCGAGTCGTAGACCGCTTGGGCGACGAGGCCGTCGGGCCGCCGGCGCGCATGTAGCTTCGCGTCGTGGTGTCTCAATCGGAGCGCGAAGGAATCGGCAACGCCTCTAACCTGGCTGACTTCGCTGGCTTTGAGATCCCGGGACGGTTGTGGGAGCCGTACGCTGTCGTCTCTGATTCCAGGCGATTCGATGCCGAACGATACGTCAAGATCTTTGACCGCAGAAATCGCCCGCGTGGCAGCGCTAACTGCCCGTTTGAAGTTCTCGACCGGGCTGCGGGTCTCGCTCGACACTTAGTGTGGTTTTGCGAGGGCGGCGCTTTCCGGCAGGTCTTCGCCGAAGGACCGCTGGTAGTATTCCGCGATGAGCGGACGTTCCATCTCGTCGCATTTGTTTGCGAAGGTGAGACGGAACGCGAAGCCGACATCATTGAATATCTGGGCGTTCTCAGCCCAAGTGATCACCGTGCGCGGTGACATCACGGTCGAAATGTCACCGGACTGAAAGCCGGTGCGCGATAACTCTGCGACGCGCACCATTTTGGCGACGATCTTCCGCCCGTCGTCGGTGTCGTATTCCGGTACCTTGGCGAGAACGATGGCGACCTCTTGCTCGTGCGGCAAATAGTTGAGTGTCGCCACCAGATTCCACCGGTCCATTTGACCCTGGTTTATCTGCTGAGTCCCGTGATAGAGCCCGGTTGTGTCGCCTAGACCGATTGTGTTCGCCGTCGCGAATAGACGGAACGCGGGATGAGGACGAATCACGCGATTCTGATCGAGGAGGGTCATTTTGCCCTCTGCCTCCAGGACGCGCTGAATTACAAACATGACATCGGCGCGCCCGGCGTCGTATTCGTCAAAGACCAGAGCGGTCGCGGTCTGCAGCGCCCACGGCAGGATACCCTCGCGGAATTCCGTGATTTGCTTACCGTCGCGGATCACGATGGCGTCTTTGCCGATGAGGTCTATTCGGCTGATGTGGCTGTCGAGGTTCACGCGGATGCAGGGCCAGTTCAGCCGTGCCGCCACCTGTTCGATATGGGTGGACTTCCCGGTCCCGTGCAGGCCCTGGATCATGACCTTCCGGTTGTACTTGAACCCCGCCAAAATCGCGGTTGTTGTATCGTGGTCGAAGCGATACGCCTCGTCGATGTCGGGGACATACTCGTTCGGCTGCGAAAAGGCCGGTACGAGCATGTCGGTATCGAGGCCGAAAAGCTGCCGCGCGGATACATCGATGTCTGGAATGTGGTTGGGGTCCTTGGCAGCCGCCAAGGCGCTTTCGTAACTCTCCAAGTTTTTTGTCCCGATTCCTGGTTTAGACGTGCCCTGCGGACAGCAGGTACGAGTACGCTTCGTTGATTCGCTTCAAACGTTCTTCGGCCTCTTTGTTTCCCCCGTTCAGGTCGGGGTGAAACCGCTTCGCCAGTTCCTTATAGCGGAATTTGACCTCCTGAGGAGTCGCCTCTTCGGGCAAGCCGAGCCGCCGTAGGGCTTTGGCAACCGGCCCCGGGACGCGGCGCTTGGCTTGCCGGAGTCGTACCCCATCGATCCCAAGTGGGTTGTCGCGGAAGAGGCCGAACTGATCGTCGATTCCTTCAAAGATCGCCTTTTTTCGGGGCGCGCCTTTTGTCTTGCCCGTAACGCTCCAGGTCGGTCGATGCCATGTATTTGTGTTGTGGCGATAGTCCTCAACCTGGGCGTCGGACATGCCCTCAAAATAATTCCACGATTTGTTGTATTCGCGAACGTGTTTGAGGCAAAACCAATGGTATTCCGACGGCTCGCTACGGGATTTGGGCGCACGATGCGCACCTTCGGCGTCGCAACCCTCTTGGTCGCACAGGCGTTTGGACGTCGATTCACGTATCGTTTCGCGGGGGTCAAAGGTCATTGGCGGAGTATGATATTTCGCAAACGTCCCGGCAAACCAAACTCGTGCATCAATATGCCGAAATGCAACAATTACTGAGGTTCTAAAAATGGGTGCTGAGAGCAGAATTCGCAACCGGTTGTCCGAACTCAAGCCATCGGTCGTCGAGCTTGTGGACGAGTCTGCCAAACACCAAGGGCACGCCGGGTGGCGGGAAGGCGGGGAAACTCACTTCAATCTGAAGATCGAAGCTGCCGTTTTTGATGGAAAGTCTCGCGTGCAGCGCCAGCGACTCGTTCTCAAGGCCCTGCAGCCTGAGTTCGATGCCGGCCTCCACGCATTGACGATCGACGCCTACGCGCCGGGCGAGCGGACCAAGTCGTCCGGAAACGCTGCCTAGAGGACCAACACCAAGAGGAACGGCATTGTAGCGAACGAGATTGCCGTCGACAGGATGATGGCTGCCGCGACATCGTCGGGTTCCCGTTTGTACCGCAGGGCGAACACATAATTGAAGATCGCCACGGGCATCGTGGATTGCAAAAGCAGGACGCCGCGTACCGTCCCTTCCAGGCCGAACAACTCGGCGATTGCTAGTCCGGCGAGCAACCCGCCGAGCAAACGCGCCACGGCGAATCCCAGACTCCGATGCACCCGCCGCAACCGCATCCTGGCAAGCGAGACCCCAAGGGTCAGCAACATCAAGGGAACGACGAGCGACGCGAGGAGATCGACGGTGTTGGTTGCCCACTCCGGCAGGGCCGTTTGCGTCACCATGAACGGCAGCGAGAGCAAGACGCCGTACAGAACGGGTGTTCGTATTAGTTGTTTGGCGTGGATGCCGCCTGCATGAATCGAAATGCCGATCGTAAACTGCGCAACGGAGTGAACGGAGAATGCGGCGACCGCGAGCGCGAGACCCTCGTCGCCAAAGGCGAAGAAGGCGAGCGGTATACCCATGTTCCCGAGATTGCCGAACATCACCGACGGGAGATAGGACGACAGCGGCAACCGCAGAACGTATTTGATCGCCGCCGCGCCAACGGTCCCAATAAGCGCGAGGACTGAAAGATAGGATCCCGCGACAGCGCCAAGGGTCTCCATCGACACGTCAAGACGCGTGAGGGAGGAGAAAACCAAACACGGCGTTGCAACGGTCAGGACGATCCCTGTCACGAAGTCGGTATCGAAGATGCGACCTGATCGAACCCATGCGAAACCTATCGCAGCGGTTAGAAAAACCGGCGCGACGATCGAAAAAAGCTCATCGATCATCGGGTCGTTTCCAGCCCAAACGCCCTCACCGTCAGGTCTTCGTCAACGCCGTCAGACGTAGCAGCGTGATCTGATTGCGCTTGCGGCGAACGATCTCGAATCGCGTGTTGTAATACTGAAATACTTGCCCTACCTCGGGGATGGATTGAGACTCGTGAATGACGATGCCGGCGACCGTCACCGCCTCCTCGTCAGGTAACGACCAGCCCAAGTCGCGGTTCAGGTCGCGGATTGTCACACTGCCCTCGACGATAACGCTTCCATCCTGTTGCGATCGGATGCCACGGTGCGCTACATCGGTTTCGTCCGTTATCGGTCCGACGATCTCTTCCAAGATGTCTTCCAGCGTCACCATACCCATGAGGGCGCCATACTCATCCACGACAAGGGCGAAATGTTGGTGCCGATCGCGAAACGCGGCCATTTGCTCAATTAAGGTAGTCGTCTCCGGAATGAACCATGGCTCGGCGGCGATTTGCTGCGGATCGATCGCCGCGCTGCTTCCGCCCGCGGCAACGAGGGCACGCAACACATCCTTTGCATGGAGGATGCCGACGATATTTTCAGGTTCGTCTCGCCACAGCGGCAGTCGGGTATAGGGACTGCTCAGAACTTCCTTGACGATTTCCTCCGGCGGTTGACCGACGTTCACCATCGTCATGTTGCTGCGGTGGATCATGACGTCTTCGACGCTGGTTTCGCTAAGATCGAAAATACCGTGGAGCATGTCGCTTTCATGCTTCACGATTCCGCCTTCGTCGGCGTGGATTTGAATGGCGCTTCTTAGTTCTTCCTGCGGCGATACCAGAAGCGCGTGTGCGCCCCGTTCGGCCCCGAATAGACGCAGTGTCAGGCCGACGATCCACTCGACCGACCTGACCACCGGCGTCAGGACCGTGACCGTGGCGCCGACGAACGGTGCGACCCGGAGCGATGTCCGTGTCGGGTGTCTCAGCGCGTAGGTTTTTGGAAGAACCTCGGCAAAGATCAGGACGAGGGCCGTCATCAGAATCGTCGCGTAAACAACGCCTGCATCTCCGAATTCACTGATCAGGACGCTCGTCGCGAGAGCGGATGCGAGGATGTTGACGAGGTTGTTGCCGAGGAGAATGGAGCCGATAAGGCGTTCGCGCGCCTCGATCAACCGAATGACGGCCTTGGCCCGCCGGTTACCTTGCTTCTCCAGATGTGAAATCCGCGGCCGCGATGCGGCCGTTAGGGCGGTTTCCGATCCGGAAAACAAGCCGGAGAGGAACAGCAATGCCAGTATTGCGAGGACGGTTAAGACAACTTCCATATTCATGCGCCGCCTACGTTAAGTCGCGCCGCAGGCGTGCAGCGCTGAAATGACGCTCTCGCGAGCGATGTTGTTTGCTAATGAAGCCTGCCCGATCTTGTCGATGAGGACGAATGTGAGTTTGCCTGCCCGAACTTTCTTGTCCTGGGCCATGTGAGCGTACAGGCTTGAGGCTGTCGCCTCTATGCCGAGATCCTTCAAACTGACGGGCAGGCCGATCGACGACAAGTGGTCTCGCACGCGATCTGTGTCGGTAAAGCTTCTATCACTTGAGAGGTGCGCAGCCATCACAATACCCGCAGAAACGGCTTCACCGTGCAAGACGCGCCCATCGAAGCCGGCGGTCGCTTCGATCGCATGGCCGAAGGTGTGGCCAAGGTTGAGCAGGGCGCGGGCGCCGCGCGTCTCCCGTTCATCCGATTCGACGATTGCGGCCTTCGTTCTGCAACTCACGGCGACCGCGTACCGAATTGCTTCGGGATTGCGCTCAAGGACGGCCGCACCGTTCACTTCGAGCCAATCGAAGAAATCGGCGTCTGCAATAAGTCCGTACTTGGCAACTTCTGCATACCCCGCCCGCATTTGGCGATCTGGAAGCGTGTCGAGCGTGTCCAAATCGATCAAGACCAGTGAGGGCTGATGGAATGTGCCGACAAGGTTCTTACCATGCCCCGTATTGATGCCCGTCTTGCCGCCGACCGAACTGTCTACTTGAGACAATAATGTCGTTGGAATTTGAGCAACGGCGACACCCCGGCGCAGGATGCTTGCCGCAAAGCCGGCGAGATCGCCGATAACGCCGCCACCAAGTGCGATGACCACGTCGCTGCGCTCAATCTCGGCATCCAGCATCGCGCCGATTACACGTTCGAGGTGGCCGAAGTCCTTCGTCGACTCGCCTGGCGGCAGAACAATGGCCTGCGAGTTCATCCCCGCGGACTCGCAGCTTGCCTTGAGTGCGGCGAGGTAAAATGAAGCGACGGTTTCGTCCGTGACAATCACGCATTTGAGCGCGCCCGTCGCCGCCGCAATCGTGGCGCCTGCTCCGGCTATGACCGCGCGCCCAATCAGGATGTCGTAGCGACGGCCCGGTAATCCGACTTGGACCGTTTCTTCGATCGTCATTGGGGAGCTCTCGAGTGAGGGTTTTCCAGTAGATGGTCGCGCAGCGCGTCCAGAATGGTATCGACGACCTTGTCGATCGCGGTGTCGCCGCTATCGACAACCAAATCGGCCTCCGCGTAGATAGGGTCTCGTTCGGCCATGAGCCTACGGAGCGTCGTGCCAGGATCGTCCGACCCCGTCAATAGAGGGCGATTACTGTTTCTTTTGACGCGCTTCAGAATTGTCTCAAGGTCGGCACGAAGCCATATCGACAATGCCTTGCTTCGTATGCGCGCTCTTGTTTCGGGGTCGATGAAGGCGCCGCCGCCCGTCGAAACAACCTTCGGCGGGCCGTCCAGAATGCGTTTGATGACACGGCGTTCGCCTTCACGGAAGGTTGCCTCGCCGTGAAATTCAAAAATGTCGCTGATCGAGCACCCTGCTGCTTTCTCTATCTCGGAGTCGGCGTCGACAAAGGGAATGCTCATTCGCCGGGCCAACCGCCGCCCTACAGTGGTCTTACCCACGCCCATCAGACCCACCAATACCAAGGGCCGAGAGGGCGGTTTGATTTGCCCACGCCCCCGTTTTTTCTGTGCCATGTGTTCGATAACCGCCGGTGGTTTTGCCGGAGTGGTTTGAAAGCGAAATGTGCACCAAGTAGAATGCCCCATCGTCGCCATATTTTGGCAAGATTATATCTATCTTGGCGCGTTGCCTTAAAGTGCCGCGTTAAGAATAGGGGGCGAGGCTTAACCAGATGTCGATGGCGTCAAAACTGACAATTTTTCTGATCGTCGCGTTGGTGGCAGGCGTGACGGTCTTCTTGGCTACCTGGGATATACCGGCGCCGACCAAGCAGGTCGAAAAAGTCCTGCCTGACAGCCGGTTTCCCCGGTAGATATCATGGAATACCTACGCCTGCGCCGCGGGATTGTCATTTTCGCGGCATTTTGGCTCGTGATCGGCGGCGGTGGGCCTACCCACGCCCAGCAAGCCGCCGATGGACCGATACGGCTCTTGCCAACCGTGCCACCGACACCGAAATTGCCCGACGCCGAGACTGGTGCCGCGACGGCGCAAGGTCAGCCGGTGCCTGCCGATCAGGGAATTGCCGTCGTCGCGCTTGAACAGTTCGACCCATCGTCCGTTGGTGTGTTGTCCCTTGAGACCGGGGGATTCGACGTGACCCTGTGGTCCGGGGCGCGGCGCGAAATGGTCGAGGGACTGTTGCCGCATATCCCGGCACTGACGCCGTCGCGGGTCGCTCAATCTCTTCGCCGCAGACTTTTGCTCACCGCCGCCAAAGTTCCGTCGGGCCCTGCGACCGCACCGAGTTTTCTTGGGCTGCGGGTCGAGCGGCTGGCCGCCGCCGGCGACTACGCGTCGGCGACGGCATTGGCTGCGCTCGCCCCACCACAAATGGACGATCCTGCCCTCGATATTGCCCGCGCAGACGGGGCTCTCCTCGACGGCAACCATCAGGCGGCCTGTGAAATCGTCGATCGGTCGCTCGCGCTTAGCCGCCGCGCGCCCTACTGGGTCCGGCGGTTCGTTTTTTGTAGAGTCCTCGATGGCGATGTCGAGCACGCCCGTCTTACGTCGGCGATCCTGCGGGAGTTGCCGGGCGATCCGGACCCCTTGTTCGATCGGCTGCTGGCAACTTTGGTGGATGGTAGCGACGTTCAGATCGAACCCGCAAAAGACGTGACGCCCCTTCACTTCGCCATGATCCGGGCGGCCCGTCGAGCAATTCCCGATAGCGCGGCAAACAGCGATAATCCCGCGCTCCTGCGCGCGATCGCGACCTCCGCCAATGCCTCGATCGAGGCGCGCCTCATGGCAGGCGAAGCGGCCGAGGTTGTGGGGTCGTTGTCGGCGGAATCGCTCGGCCAAATCTATGCGAGCCTAGCCTTCAGCGACGATCAACGTGCCAACGTCCTAACGGCGGCGCTCGAGCTGCCGCGCCCACTCGCGAACGCGTTGCTGTTTCAGTCTGCGGTCGGAGAAGACATTCCCGCTGCGCAAGCCGAGGCGCTGCAAACCGCGCTCAAGTTGGCGAATGCTCGGACACACGGGATGGTTGCGCGCGTTAATGCCGATCGCCTTGTGGCGCTGACACCAGATCCCGACCTTGTGTGGTTCGCTGCGGATGCAGGTTTGGCACTACTACACGCGGGCGCGGTCGACGGTGCGCGTGGGTGGTTCGACCTCGCGCGCTTGCTTGTTTCAGAAACGCAAGCCGATGCCGCCGTGGCCGTCCTCAAACTATGGCCGCCACTGATGGTGCTTCCGCCCTCGGACCCATTGCCCTGGGTGTCCGACGCGGTGGTGGCTTGGTGGCAAGGAATTGTGGAACTCGACAGCAATCAAATGTCGAACCTCGGCGGTACGGTGCTGTCGGTGTTCGACGCCGTCGGTCTAGCCGTTCCCGATCCCGTCTGGGAGCAATTTACCAAGTCGGCGGCATCGGTTCTCGCGGAACGCCCATCGGTTGGGGTCCTAAGGGGACTGCACGCTGCCGCCCAAGGCGGTCGCGTTGGCGAGACGGTCTTGTTCGCTTTAGTTGCTTTGGGCGACAAGCACCCTGCCGAAGTCGATGCGGTTGTCCTAGCCGATGTGGTTGCGGCGCTTCTGGCCGTCGGTCTGAGACAGGATGCGCTGGCGTTGGCGCTCGAAGCGGTGGTTGGCCGGAGCCTTTGATGGCGGAAGAGGCCCCAACCGAAACCTTGATCGAGCGGTTTCTCGAGATGATCTCGGCCGAGCGCGGTGCTTCCCCGAGAACGCTGTTGGCCTACGGCAAGGATCTGACCCACCTCGCCGACTATCTCATTCGCGAAAAATGTAGTGCTGTTGGGTGTGACGGTGTGCTGTTGCGGCGTTACGTCTCGACTCTGGGTGCCCGCGGTTTGGCGCCCACAACAGTTGCCAGAAAAATTTCGACGCTACGCCAGTTCTTCAAGTTCTTGGTCGTAGACGGCGTTCGTGTCGACGACCCCAGCCGTGTCCTTGACCCGCCGCGCCGTGGGCGATCGTTGCCACGGGTTTTGGCTGCAGCAGAAGTCGAATCGTTGCTACTCCAGGTTCGTCGGATGACCGGGCCTGAGGGGGCGAGGGCCACGGCGTTATTGGAGCTGCTGTACGCTTCCGGTCTTCGCGTGAGCGAATTGGTCGGCCTTCCCCTCTCTAGTCTCGACCTAGACGCCGGGTTGGTTCTAGTCCGGGGTAAGGGCGACCGGGAACGATATATTCCCGTCGGCAATTCAGCTTTGGCCGCATTGCGCGCCTACCTTGAGCGACGCCGCGAGTTCCTATCCGCCGACAAGGCGTCGCCCTGGCTGTTCCCCTCCCGCGCCAACCCCGGCCACTTGAGTCGGCAACGGTTCGCACAGATCCTCGATGAACTCGCGGTGAAGGCTGGCGTCGATCCGAGACGGGTTTCGCCGCATGTGCTGCGCCACGCATTCGCGTCCCATTTGCTCGCAAATGGTGCGGATTTACGCTCCGTCCAGCAGATGCTTGGACACGCCGACATTTCTACGACACAAATCTACACCCATGTCCTCGAAGAGCGTCTCCGGCAGACCGTGGTGGACCATCACCCGCTGTCCAAGGGCGCGGAGACGGTAGGCTGAATGAATACTTTCCTCGATTTCGAAAAACCCGTTGCCGAGCTCGAAGGTAAAATCAAGGAACTGCGACATACCGCGCACGGTGGCGACGTGAATATCTCGGACGAGCTCGGCAAGCTCGAGACCAAAGTCGACCAAGTTCTAAAGCAGATCTATGGGAAGCTCACGCCGTGGCAGAAGATGCAAGTTGCACGACACCCGGACAGGCCGCACTTCTCTCACTATGCCGAGGCGTTGTTCGACGACTTCATCGAGTTATGTGGAGACCGGGCCTACGGCAACGATGCGGCTTTGGTCGGTGGAATCGCTAGGTTTCGCGGCCGCTCGGTTTTCGTCGTCGGCCATGAAAAGGGGAGCGGAACGGACGGGCGTGTGCGCCACAATTTCGGTATGGCACACCCCGAAGGGTACCGTAAGGCCATTCGTCTGATGAATATGGCCAATCACTACAATTTGCCGCTGCTAACGTTTGTCGATACGCCCGGCGCTTATCCCGGGGTCGAGGCCGAAGAGCGCGGCCAATCGGAGGCGATTGCCCGGTCTATCGAAACTAGCCTTCGCCTCGAAGTCCCCTTTATTGCATCCATCGTCGGTGAGGGCGGTTCGGGCGGTGCGGTCGCCTTGGCGACGGCAGACCGCGTCTTGATGCTCGAACACGCGGTCTATTCGGTGATCTCTCCGGAAGGTTGCGCCTCGATCTTGTGGCGCAGCGCCGCGCGTGCACAGGACGCAGCGGACGCCTTGAAGCTTACCGCCGAGGATCTTCTAGGTCTCAAGGTAATCGACCGTGTCGTGCCCGAACCGCTGGGGGCCGCGCACCGCCAGCCTACAGCCGCGATCCGCGCGCTTGGCGATGAAATCGAAAAGACTCTCTCCCGCCTCCTTGCTGAGAAATCGGGGTCTCGGCGGATTCGCCGGCGGGAAAAATTTCTAGCGATGGGACAGGCGTGAGAGCGCGTTCAGGCTAGTTCAGCCGACCATGGCATTGTTTGAATTTCTTCCCTGATCCGCAGGGACAGATTTCGTTTCTGCCAACCTTGCCCCAGGTCGATGGGTCTGTCGGGTTGCGCCCGGCCTGGGATCGCGCGCTGCGGGTTGGGCCGGTGCCAGGGCTTTCCGATGCCATTTCGTTATTGCCGGTTGCCGGGTCGGTATGGATTTCTTGGGTTTCCTGGGCGGGCCGAGCGGCGGCGATTTGGGCGGCCGCGGGCGTGTCCATCTGAAGTTCGACATGCGAAAGGTAGGTCGCGAGATTGACCCGGAGCGACGCAAGCATCGATTCGAACATGTTGAATGCTTCGCTTTTGTATTCGTTCAACGGATCGCGCTGGCCGTAGGCACGTAACCCAATGCCCTGCCGGAGGTGGTCCAGACCGAGCAAATGATCCTTCCAGTGCTGATCGAGGACCTGCAGCATCAAGCTCTTTTCGACCACGCGCCAAACATCGGCACCGTAGCGAGTAGCCTTCTCCGCAAATCTTTTGCTCACGGCATCCTTAACGCGATGTCGGATTTCCTCGTCGGCAATTCCCTCTTCCGAAGCCCATTCGTCGATCGGGAGATCGACGGCGAAGATGCGTTTGACTTCTAGATTCAACTCCGAGGTTGCCCACTGCTCAGCGTAAGCGCGCTCGGGGATATGCGTCGCGACGAGGTCTTCGATGACTTGGTCGCGCATGTCTTTGAAGGTTTCCGAGACATCCTTGGCCTTCATCAAATCGATCCGCTGGTCGTAAATGACCTTGCGTTGATCATTCATGACGTCGTCGAACTTCAGGAGATTTTTTCGGATATCGAAGTTGCGTGCTTCGACCTTTTGCTGCGCCTTCTCGAGAGCCTTGTTGATCCAAGGATGAACGATCGCTTCGCCGTCCTTCAGACCAAGGCGTCGCAGCATCCCATCCATTCTCTCGGATCCGAAAATCCGCATAAGGTCGTCTTCGAGAGATAGGAAGAATTTCGATTGACCTGGGTCGCCCTGACGTCCCGAGCGGCCACGGAGTTGGTTGTCGATGCGACGGCTTTCGTGACGCTCGGTGCCGACAACGTATAGACCGCCGGCGGCCATGACGGCCTGCTTTTCTTGTTCGATCTCCGCCGTGATTCGCTCGCCCGTAGCAGCCTGGTCGGTTTCGGGCGCTTTGGCGTCGACTTCGTCGGCTAGACGCATCTCCAGATTGCCGCCGAGCTTAATGTCGGTGCCGCGGCCGGCCATATTAGTCGCGATGGTTACAGCGCCGAGCCGGCCTGCCTGAGCAATGATGTGCGCTTCCTGTTCGTGATAACGCGCATTCAGGACGCGATGGGGAATCCCTTTTTTCTTGAGCGCCGCCGCGAGGTCCTCGGACTTCTCAATCGAAACGGTGCCGACGAGGCAGGGTTGCCCGCGCTGCTGACACTCCCCCACCAACTCGATGATGGCGTTCATTTTCTCGGTCGCGTTGCGGTATACCTCGTCGTCTTCGTCCTTCCTCACCATCGGCTGATGGGTCGGCACCGCCACTACTTCGAGCTTGTAGATGTCGTGGAACTCTTCGGCTTCTGTCGCCGCCGTTCCGGTCATCCCGGAAAGTTTGGGATACATCCGGAAGTAATTCTGGAAGGTGATCGAGGCGAGCGTTTGGTTTTCCTGTTGAATAGAAACGCGCTCCTTGGCCTCGAGCGCTTGGTGCAGACCTTCGGAATAGCGGCGACCTTCAAGCGCCCGACCGGTGAACTCATCGATAATGATGACGCGGTCGTCTTTGACGATGTAGTCGCGGTCTTTCAAGAATAGGCGGTGTGCGCGTAGGCCTTGATTGGCGTGATGCACAACCGTCACGTTCTCAATATCGTAGAGCGTTTCACCCTTTAGGAGGCCTGCCTCGCGCAGGAGTTCCTCCATATGCTCAACCCCGGTCTCCGACAACACCACCGTCCGGCTTTTCTCATCGAGCTCGTAATCTTCGGCGACCAACTTCGGAATGAGGTCGTCCAGCTGCAGGTACAGGTCGGAGCTGCTTTCGGCTGGCCCCGAGATGATCAATGGCGTCCGGGCCTCGTCGACCAAAATCGAATCGACTTCGTCGACGATGGCGAAGTTAAACGGGCGTTGCACCATCGAGGCCAGTTCGAACTTCATGTTGTCGCGGAGGTAGTCGAACCCGAATTCGTTGTTGGTGCCATAGGTTAGGTCGGCTTTGTACTGCTCGCGCCGCTCGTCGTCGCTCAGCCCATGAACGATGACGCCCACAGTCAGGCCCAAGAATCCGTAGACCTGGCCCATCCATTCGGCATCCCGCCTAGCGAGATAGTCGTTGACTGTCACAACATGCACACCCTTTCCGGCCAGCGCGTTGAGATAGACGGGTAGCGTCGATACCAGGGTCTTGCCTTCGCCGGTGCGCATTTCCGCAATCTTGCCCTGATGGAGGACCATGCCGCCGATCAACTGCACGTCGTAGTGACGTTCTCCGAGGGTTCGCTTGGCCGCTTCGCGGACCGTCGCAAAGGCTTCGGGGAGCAGGCTGCCGAGCGTTTCGCCGTTGGCGATTCGTTGGCGAAATTCGCCGGTTCGGGCGGCAAGTTGGGCATCGGACAAAGAAGAAATCGAGTCTTCAAGACCGTTAATGTGATCGACAACGGTTCGGAGTTCGCGAACGACGCGATCGTTTGCCGTGCCAAATAGGCGTCTGGCAATCCCGCCGATCATCTAGAATCCTCACTATTGCTGTAGGTGCAGGGCAGGCGCGAAGGGCGCATTGGCACGAGAAATAAGGACCGCCAATCCGTCTGTCAACGGAGGCAGCGACATCGTGACCGGCGCATTTCGGTCAATCGGACGTGAGGGGCCGTGCCAAAAAAATGCCGAGTATTGGCTGGGCTCCATGTTACAACCGCGTTTGCCGCTCCTGTGTCATTCGCCCAAGAAGGGACTTGCCGATGCTTTCCAACGTTGCCCGGTTATCCGGCGCACTTGCCGTGACTGTCATTTTTGGGCTGGGCTCATTTGCTGTGGCGCAGGAAAGCCCGCAGGATCCAGTCCGTGCAACCGTTGCCGGCGAGGAAATTCGTCAATCGGATGTCGACGCTTTCATCGCTCAATTGCCCGAACAGGTCCAGTCCGCGCCGCGCGAACAGATCGACCCCTTGGTCGTCAACGAGCTAGTCAATACCCGATTGGTGGTTGCCCTCGCGCGGTCGGCAGGTACCGAACAGGACGCAGAGTACAAGCGCCAAGCCGAAATCGCTGTCCTGCGTATCCTGCAAAACGTCTATTTGAGCCGCCAGATCGAAAGCGGATTGACGGAAGATCGGTTGAAGAAGCTCTATGACGAGTTCGTCGCGGATAACCCGCCGACTGAGCAAATCCGGGCCAGCCATATTCTTGTGGAAACGAAAGAAGCTGCCCAGGCGATCGCAACCGAGGTCCGCGGCGGCGCCGATTTCGCCGAAGTCGCGCGGCGGGAATCTACAGGTCCGTCCGCGAGTGCGGGGGGGGATCTCGGCTATTTTGAGGAAGGACAGATGGTCCCGACCTTTTCGGAAGTTGCTTTTGCTTTGGAGGTCGACGAGGTTTCGGAGCCGGTTCAGACCCAGTTCGGTTGGCATGTCATCAAGCTGACGGACCGTCGTCAGGCGCCCCCTCCGGCGCTCGACGAGGTGCGCGACGAGCTAACCCAGCAACTGACGAATGTGATCGTGCAAGAGGTGCTGACCGAGGCGCGCAAGGGTGTCACCGTCGTTCTGTATGACGCTAAGGGGAATCGTATCGAGAACTAGCCCCATTGCCGGGGCGGCGTTGTCCCGGCATTCTAGCGCGATATGGCACGACAACTGACGAAATCGCCGCTTGCGCCGGATACCTTTCCGGACCTTCCCCCGGTTCCGGGGGTCCGTCTGTCAACGGTTACCGCGGGCATTAAATACGATCGGGCCGATGTGTTGCTGGTCGAAATGCAGGAGGGGACGACGGCTGCGGGCGTCCTGACACGATCTCGCACGGCGTCCGCGCCGGTTTTGTGGTGCCGCGATATCCTGCGGTCGGGGACCGCCCGCGGCCTCTTGGTCAATGCCGGGAACTCCAATGCGTTCACCGGCTACGAAGGTATTCGCGCGGTCGCCGCGACAACCGCTGCCGTGGCGCGGACCCTCGGCTGTAGGGCCGATCAGGTTTTTGTCAGTTCGACCGGCGTCATTGGCGAAAAACTGCCAACGGACAAGATCCTTGCGGTGATCGAAACGCTGAATCAAGGACTAAACGAAAACAACTGGCGCGCGGCGGCGGAGGCCATTCGAACCACCGATACTTTCCCAAAGCTGGCGACTCGCCCGTTCAAGATCGGGGATACGCTCTACCAGTTGAACGGTATCGCCAAGGGGTCCGGAATGATTGCCCCGGATATGGCGACTATGCTGGCTTACGTCTTCACCGATGCGGCCATTCCCCATGACGTCTTGCAGGCCGAACTGGCGCGTGCCAACGAGCGCTCTTTCAACGCCGTCACGGTAGATGGCGACACTTCGACCAGCGATACGATGCTGCTCTTCGCAACCGGCGCCGGCCTACGGCACGACCCTATTCTGAATACCAAAAGCCCGCTCCTCAGAGGGTTCCGCCGCGCGTTAACCGAACTCACCAAAGATCTCGCCCACCAGATTGTCCGCGACGGCGAAGGAGCGACCAAGTTCGTTGAGATTCAGGTTTCTGGCGCAAAGTCTAAGCGGGCGGCGAAGCGCATCGGGATGTCGATTGCCAACTCGCCGTTGGTTAAGACGGCCATTGCCGGCGAAGATCCGAACTGGGGAAGAATTGTGATGGCTGTCGGCAAGGCTGGCGAAGAGGCCGACCGCGACCGGCTTCGAATTGCCTTTGGTGAGCACCTTGTTGCCGAAAATGGAACTGTCCGCGCGGATTATCAGGAATCGATCGTCGCCGGCTATATGAAGAATCCGCGAATTGAGATCAAAGTCGATGTCGGCGTGGGCCGCTCGGCGTTCACCGTTTGGACGTGCGATTTCACCGAAGGCTATATCCGGATCAACGCGGACTATCGTTCCTAGCTAACGCGCGTGGCTTTGGTGGTGCGATGAACGTCCAAAATTCGATCGTGCAACCCTTAGAAACATCGCGGCTTCACCTTCGGTCGTTTGCCACAGCGGACAAAAGTCCGTTGGTTGCGCAACTGACCGATCCGTTGGTTTCAAAACAACTCGCTTTCGTCCCGCATCCCTATGACGCGAGTCACGCGGAGGCTTGGATAAAGGATTGCGCGCGCAACCCGCCGGGCAGGATCGTCGGATGTCGCTTTGCGATCGAACGACGCGAGGACGGCGCCTTCATCGGTGGACTTGGGTTGATGCCCCACGAACGGGCCTTCGAACTTGGATACTGGCTCGATCGCAGGTGTTGGGGACAGGGCTTCGCCACCGAGGCGGTTGGCGCCGCTTTGGAATTCGGCGTGGCTGCCCTCGGCATGCGGCGCATCGTTGCCTTCGTGTTCATGGGGAACCCGGCGTCGACCCGCGTTTTGGCCCGCCTTGGCTTCGTTTATCGAGGCCTCGAGGCCTCGGCAGTGACAAATGCTTCGAGTAAAAAAGTGCTGCGCTACGAACTCCACCGCACCGCATGATCGCGACCCCGGTCGATAGCGATAGGCTTTCGTTGCGGTTGCCCACCAGCGCCGATGCCGCAGATCTCGTCCGGCTGCTGAATGACCATGCAGTTGTAAAATTTCTTTCGAACGTTCCCTCCCCCTACCGTGACCGAGACGCAATCGATTTTATTACGTCGGCCCTGGGTCACGGACCGCTGCCGGTAGGGTGCGCACTGCTGGTCGAAGATCGTTCGACTAACGCGGTCGTTGGGGCCATTGGAGTCCGCGCCCACGACCTGCCGGACGGTAAACGCATTGGAGAAATCGGCTATTGGTTGGGCAGGTCCTATTGGGGAATGGGCTATGCGACGGAGGCGGTCGCGGCACTGTTGCCGCAGTGTTTCGCCGGTTTGGGTTTGGATCGTATGACAGCGTCGGTTGACGCCGAGAATACGGCTTCGCTACGAGTGCTGGAGAAGAACGGCTTCCAACCGGTGGGCTTGGTCGATCAGTGGCTGCCCGCGCGTGGACATGGCAAGAAGTCCGTGGTGATGACGCTCGAGGCCGATCGGTGGCGTGCGCAAGCGACCTTGCCGACGGTGCTTGTCGTCGCCGTTGCGTTACTCGACGGCGACGACCGCGTCCTCATCGCACAGCGGCCGCAAGGCAAATCGATGGCGGGCCTTTGGGAGTTCCCTGGCGGCAAGGTTGCTGCCGGCGAAGCGCCGGAAGACGCACTGATTCGCGAGCTTCGGGAGGAGCTTGGCATCGATACCGAGGAAAGCTGCCTCGCTCCATTTTGCTTCGCTTCCCACCGCTACGAGGCCTTCCACCTCCTCATGCCGCTTTACATTTGTCGCGTCTGGTCGGGGCAGGCGCATGGCCGGGAAGGCCAAAGCCTGCGCTGGGTCGGCGTCAACGAGCTGACAGCGATCGACATGCCACCAGCCGATATTCCCCTCGTCGCCATGTTGCGGGATTACCTCTAGTCCTTTGGCGCAGCCTTTTCGCCAGCCGTTTGCTCGGTAGTGTCCAGCGCGGCGGCGAGCCGGGTTCGGGCGCTCCCGGGACGCAAGGGGCGTTGTTGGGACTCATGCGGCGCCCAGCCCGTCAGATAGGTCACCTCAAAGGTGGCCGGTATACGGTTGTCGCGACCGTACTTCTGGGCGTACAGCGCCGCAGCGCGCATGAACACGGCGCGTGACGAAAAATGCCTGGGCCGTAGGGCGAGGGCGTTGGTTTCCCCCATCCCGCGCAGGTCGTGCATGAGCGCGAACATTGTCTCATAGGTAACGTCGATACGGTCTTTATCGGCGACGGGAAGGGTGAACCCGGCGCGTTGCAAGAGGCCGCCGGCATCGCGAATTTCGGCAAACGGACTCACCCGCGGACTTAGCCCACCGGAAATCTCTATTTCCGCCGTCGCAAGACAATCGCGCAGTTCATGGAGCGTTTCGCCACCGAGAAACGCCGCGACGAACAAACCGTCCGGGCGCAACGCGCGGCGGATCTGGGACAACATGCCGGGCAGATCGTTGATCCAGTGTAACGCCATGACGCTGACCGCGAGGTCGATCGAAGACTCTGCAAGAGGGAGGCCCTCGGGGCCGGTTACGACGGACAGTTCGCCGCCTCTCGGTCCGGGCGAGTCCAAGCTGGTTACGAGTGTTGCGATCTTGCGCGCATCGAGTACCCCCGCATTTGCCATCAGCGCGGCGAAACCGGGTTGGCCGCTGAGATCCACGGCGATCGGGAACTCGCGCCGAACGTCCAGCAGACGGTCGGCAAGCCTGCTTCCGACTTCCTGGAACAAAAAAGAGCCCAGCGGGTTTAGCGACCGCGACCTCAAGCGGTTTCGAACGACGGACGGTCGATCGAAGAGATTTGCGTCACCCATAGCGTTATCTGCCGGAGCCGTGGCGGGAACGCTGCGATCCTACCCCACCTCGCGCGAATTGATGCTAGAGTGCGCGCCTCTTTTTGTTGGGGAGCGCCGAAAAATGAAAGCAGTCGTGATCCATGAGTGCGGGCCGTCGGATGTCTTGACCTATCAGGATATCGATACGCCGAAGGTCGGCCCGGGCGAGGTGCTCATCAACCTCAAGACCGTCGGTCTTAACCACTTCGATTTGGACCTGCGTGCCGACGTTTCCGGCTATCTCGGGTTGAAGATGCCACACATCCTCGGTGTCGAGGGTGCCGGCGTTGTGGCGGAGATTGGTTCCGGGGTCACAGCATTTCGGGTCGGCGACCGCGTCATGCCTCAGCTTACGACATCGTCCGGCCAATGCAGGCGGGCAATTTGCAACTGCGCATTGGGCATGGACAACATCTGCATGGACTTTGACAAACTTGGTGTCACGCGGTGGGGAACCTACGCCGAGTATGTGAAGGTTTCGGAACCGAACGTCATTCGTATTCCTGACGGGCTCTCGGATTTGGATGCCGCGGCAACGCAGGTCGCGATGGCGACAGCGTGGGAACTTGTCGTGACCAAGGGCAAGGTCAAACAAGGCGAAGATGTCGTCGTCAACGCGGCAGGATCGGGTGTCGGTTCGGCGGCGGTGCAAATTGCCGCACTAGCCGGCGCCCGAGTGATTGCCACCGCCGGGTCCGACGAGAAACTGGACCGCGCCCGCCAGCTCGGCGCCTCGGAGGTTATCAACTACTCCAACCAAAGCATCGTGGACGAAGTGATGAAGATGACCGACGGTCGGGGAGCCGACGCCGTCATCGAGTGCGTGGGCGGCAACGTTCTCCAGCAAAGCCTCTCAGCACTTTGTCTCAACGGACGTCTGTCGACGGCGGGTGCGCATGCGGGCGAGAAAGTCGAAATCGACATGATCGAGTTCTTCCGCAAGCAACTGACCATGACCTCCACGCACTTTGCGCCGGTCTCGACGAATCAGATGGTCCTTAAGCTCGTCAAGGAGGGCAAGCTGCGACCGGTCATTGAGAAGATCCTGCCGCTCAAGGAAATGAAATCGGCGCACGACATTATCGCCAGTCGCCGGTTCTTCGGCAAAGTCGTCCTGGAAGTCTAACCAAAGTATCCGCGCGCTACCGAAAGCGTCTTTGCGCCGCGCATAGCGGCGGGCGTGTTAACAACCGCACCTCGGCTATTGCGCCGATCCGCCGGCTTCGCTTTGGATTTCGTTGCTCCCAACCGGTGTGGTGCCTGCGGGAGTCGCATTCATAGTGCTGGGCTGTGCAGCGCCTGCTGGACAAAGGCGCAGTTCGTGTCGGCCCCGCTGTGCGCGCGCTGCGGCTTGCCCTTCGACTTCGACGCCGGACCGGACCTGTGGTGCGGCGCCTGCATCGCCCATCCCCCCAGCTTCGACCGGGCTCGGTCGGCGCTGGTCTACGGCGACGTCTCGCGCGACCTGATATTGGCCTTCAAACACGGCGATCGCCTCGACCTCACACCATTGGCGGTGTCATGGTTGCAATCCGCCGGACGGGAGCTTCTTGCGGACGCAGATGTTGTCATCCCCGTCCCGCTACACCCGCGTCGGTTGCTCCGCCGTCGCTACAATCAATCCTCGGTTATTGCTCTTCGTTTGGCTGCTGCAAACGGCCTCGGTGTTCTTGTCGGTGCACTGCGGCGTACGCGGAACACGCCTAGCCAGGGAGGACTCGGGCGCCGGGCCCGGGAAACCAACGTCCGAGGCGCCATCCAAGTACATGCCGCCGCCCGATCGCTTGTCGCAGCGCGTCGCGTGCTCCTGATTGACGATGTCCTCACAACCGGCGCAACCGTGAACGTGTGCGCCGGTGCCCTCCTCCGCGCCGGCGCAGCCCACGTCGACGTTCTAACTCTGGCGCGGGTAGTCTAGCGGTCACCCTAATTTGTAGAAATTGCGCCTAGCCCCTGTTGCGAACGCCTTATCGACGCACCTAGTGTATCGAAGTTGTTCCAATTTTGCGGTGCGAGGCCCATGGCCAACGTTGAAATCTACACGACGATGATGTGCGGGTTCTGTGCCCGCGCCAAAAACTTGCTTAACAAGAAATCGGTCGCATTCGATGAGGTCGACGTCACTTTCAGCGATGCAAAACGCGAGGAAATGATGTCGCGGTCCGAAGGGCGCTACACCGTGCCGCAGATATTCATTAACGGAAAAGGTATCGGCGGCTGCGACGAGCTTTACGCGTTGGAGCGCGAGGGGCGCCTCGACACCTTGCTGGCCGAAACCTCGGCTTAGCGGTTCAAAGCCATGAAAGTCGCTTGCGTCCAAGTCTGTGCAGGCGACGATATGGACCGCAATCTTGCGACCGCCGCCGAGGCGATCCGCGAGGCAGCCAGCGCGGGCGCGGACCTTATCGCGACGCCCGAAAATGTTGCGCTGATGGCGGCAAGCCGCGAACAGCTTCTGTCATTGGCCGTCGCGGAAGCCGTTCACCCCGCAGTTGCGCGATTCTCCTCGCTCGCCGCGGAAGTCCGGTGCTGGGTGCTTGCCGGGTCGGTCGGCGTCGCAACTGGCGACGGTCGGGTCTTTAACCGTTCGCTATTGTTTGGGCCCGACGGTCGCGTCGCCGCCCGTTACGATAAGATCCATATGTTCGATGTCGCCTTGCCGGGTGGGGAGACCTACCAGGAGTCCCGCAACTACCGACCAGGGTCCGACGTGGTAATCGCCGACCTTCCTTGGGGCGCGCTGGGCATGACGATTTGCTACGACGTCCGGTTTCCGGAGCTCTATCGAACGCTCGGCCGCATGGAGGCCCAGTTGGTCAGCATTCCCTCTGCGTTCACCAAAGTGACGGGGCAGGCCCATTGGGCAGTCTTGCTCCGGGCCCGCGCGATCGAGTCCGGGGCTTTCGTCGTGGCACCGGCGCAGGTCGGGCGACACCCGGCGAACCGTGAAACCTATGGCCATTCCATGGTGGTCGGACCGTGGGGTGAGGTGCTGCTCGATGCGGGCGCGGCCCCCGGCGTATATTACGCCGATCTCGACTTCGCCAAGGTCAAGGCTGCGCGCGCCGCCATTCCGGCGTGGTCGACCTTCGCTGAATTTCGCGCCTCGGTATCTCCGGAAGCCGAACGGATTTAGCCGCAAGGCTTTGTTTCCAGCGCATCGGCCTTGAACTCGGGAATACCCTTCTATATCGAGACTTGATTGCAGTTAGGACTCGTCGTTCAGCATGATCTCATTCGATCTTCGTTGTACAAATGCTCACGTATTCGAAGCGTGGTTTTCGAATAGCGAGGCATACCAGCGCCAAGTTCAACAGGGCGAATTGGCATGCCCGATCTGTGGCGACACCTGTCTCGACAAAGCGCTCATGGCGCCCCACATCAGCACGCAGGCGCCGGAGATCTCCAAGTCCGGTTCCAATGTGGCGCCGTTGCCGGTGGCGACTGGCGCGACCAATCGGGCGGCGGAGTTGATGAAAATGGCCCGGGCGTTGCGCGAAGAGGTGGAGAAAAATTTCGACCACGTCGGCGAGACCTTCGCCGAGGAAGCCAAAAAAATCCACTATGGGGAAACGGATCATCGCAACATCTACGGCGAAATGACTCCGGACGAAGCGGCCGACCTACGTGAAGAGGGCGTCGAGTTCGGCGTTCTCCCATGGCCGACCAAGGAAGATGCTTAGTTTGGCGTTGCAAACGCCAGATAGTTGACGTTCAAATCGCTCGTCAATCGCCATTCGCGCGCGAGGGGCGCATAGGACAGCCCCGCTAGATCGGTTATTTTCAGCCCCGTTCCGGCTAGGTGCGCACGAAGTTCCGAGGGCCGGAGGAATCGGTTCCAATCGTGGGTGCCCTTCGGAAGCCACCCTAGAACATACTCGGCGCCAACGATCGCCAACGCATAGGCTTTCAACGTCCTGTTAAGGGTCGCGAGGACCATTGCCGAATCGGCGCCTCGAAGAATTTGTGTGCTCGCCGTAAGAAACGCCGGAACGTCCGCGACATGCTCGACGACCTCCATGTTAAGAACGACGTCGAACGTTTCGCCCCACGCCGCAAGATCTTCCGCCGTCGCTTGGACATAGTCGATCTCAAGGCCGGCATCGGCAGCGTGCCGGCGTGCGATCTCGACGTTTTCCTCCGACGGGTCGATGCCCACGACATCCGCCCCGAGGCGCCGAATCGGTTCACACAACAAACCCCCACCGCACCCGATGTCGGCGACCCGAAGGCCACGGAGCGGCGTCGGACTATCGGGGTCACGCGCTAATCGCTGGCACAGCCGGTCTCGGATGTACCGCAGTCTTACCGGATTGATGAGGTGCAGCGGCCGAAAGGGGCCCTGCGCGTCCCACCACATCGTGGACATTTTCGCAAAACGATCGACCTCGACGGGGTCGATCGAGCTCCTCGCTGTGGCGGACTCAAGGGTCACTGGGTTGGGCCTTGCTTGCTTGGCGATTGTGTCGCGTATATGTATACGCGCCCCTGCCGGAACAAGAAAATACTTCGGGCGCCGTAATCAGGGGGGCCGTATGCGGCCGCTACCTCTATTCCGGGTACTATGTCTGTTGTCGTTCTAAAATTTGGCGGTACTTCCGTCGCTGATCTCGAGCGGATTAGAAACGCCGCGTCGAGAATCAAGCGCGAGTGCGACCGCGGGAACCATGTCGCCGTTGTTGTTTCGGCGATGGCGGGCACGACTAACCAACTCGTCCGCTGGGCGGACGAGGCGTCGCCGCTGTACGATACTCGTGAATACGACGCGATCGTTGCCACGGGAGAGCAGGTGACTGCAGGCCTTCTCGCGATCGTCCTGCAAGATATGGGGATTTCCGCGCGGTCCTGGATGGGGTGGCAGCTACCCATCCACACCGACTCGTCCCATGGCGCGGCGCGAATCAAGGACATCGACGTCGGCGAAATCCGAAAGCGATTCGAGCACGGTGAGGTGGCCGTCATCGCGGGCTTTCAGGGGCTGAGCGAAGAAAACCGAATCACGACACTGGGGCGAGGCGGTTCCGATACGAGTGCGGTTGCCATGGCGGCGGCGCTAAATGCCGACCGTTGCGACATCTATACCGACGTGGACGGGGTATATACGTCGGATCCTCGAATTGTGACCCGGGCAAGGAAACTTGAGAAAATCACCTATGAGGAGATGCTCGAACTTGCGTCTCTTGGGGCAAAAGTACTGCAAACGCGGTCCGTCGAACTCGCGATGAACCATGGAGTCAAACTTCAAGTGCTTTCGAGCTTCAGCGATTCACCGGGTACGCTCGTTGTCGACGAGGATGAGATTGTGGAAAAAGAGATCGTTAGTGGCATCGCCTATTCTCGCGATGAAGCAAAAATCACGTTGCGGCGAGTCGCCGACCGACCTGGCGTTGCCGCCGCGGTCTTCGGATCACTGGCCGACGCGAATATCAATGTGGACATGATTGTCCAGAACATCTCCCAAGACGATAAGTTTACCGACCTAACCTTTACCGTCACGCGCGCCCATCTGGACCGGGCCATTGCCGTTATCGAGAAGGCGCGTCCGGATGTTGGCTACGAAGAGCTGAAATCCGACGAGGGAGTAACCAAAGTCTCGGTCATCGGCGTCGGAATGCGAAGCCACGCAGGTGTTGCTCAGCGGATGTTTGCGACCCTGGCCGAGCGCGGAATCAACATCCAGGTTATTTCGACGTCTGAGATCAAGGTCAGCGTACTCATCGAAGAAGAGTACACTGAACTCGCGTTGCGGGCGCTGCACACCGCCTATGGGCTGGACGATGAATGATGATGGGTCGCTAACTTCCCACGCGCAGCTTAAGCGTCTCTGGGACAGGGGCGCCTCATTTCTCGGTACCGACTACGCCATTCTCGGTGGAGCGATGAGTTGGTTGTCCGATCGTCACCTTGTCTCGGCGATCTCGAATGCCGGTGGGTTCGGGGTCATCGCCTGTGGGTCGCTTAGCCCTTCCGAGCTGGATGTCGAGATTGCGGCGACATATGAGCTGACCGACCGTCCTTTCGGGGTCAACCTCATTACCATGCACCCCGACCTAGGTCAGTTGATCGCCACATGCGGAAAACGAGGCGTGAGCCATGTTGCCCTTGCCGGCGGCCTACCTCCGGCATCGGCCATATCCCAACTGAAGGACGCCGGCATTCGGGTGCTCGCCTTTGCGCCGGCCCTCGCTCTCGCGAAAAGGCTCGTCCGGTCGGGCGTGGACGCGCTCGTTATCGAAGGTATGGAAGCGGGTGGGCACATCGGTCCGGTGTCGACCGGCGTCCTCGCACAAGAAATTCTTCCTGCGATTCAAGACATTCCGGTTTTCGTAGCTGGCGGAATCGGTCATGGCGATGCGATCGCGATGTATCTCGCCGCCGGAGCATCGGGCGTCCAGATGGGCACCCGCTTCGTATGTGCGACCGAGTGTATCGCTCATCCGAGGTTCAAGCAGGCGTTTTTGCGCGGGCACGCGCGCGATGCGGTGCCCTCGACCCAACTCGACGAGCGGTTTCCGGTTATACCCGTCCGTGCGCTGGGCAACAAAGGAACGCAGCTTTTCGTTGAGAAACAACGCGAAGTCATTGCAAAGGTCGATGCTGGCGCGATGTCTCAAGCGGAAGCCCAGTTGGCCATTGAGCGATTTTGGGCCGGAGCCTTGCGACGGGCGGCGATCGAAGGTGACGTCGAATTCGGTTCGGTGATGGCCGGCCAGAGCGTCGGTTTGGTCACGAAGGAAGAGCCTGTTGCCGAAATCATTGAACACCTCGTCGACGAGGCTGCGGCGGCGCTTCATAAGGTAGCGATTCGCTCCGCCGGTCCGGCACCGTTTGGGCAGGCTGCGACACTGAGATGAGCCCGGAGAAGGTCGCGGGGCCCCGCGCCCTGTTGCACCAGCTTCGCGCATTGATGGCCGCAGAGGGCGCCCCTCAGGCCAGACTGGATACCGTCACCAAGATCATTGCAACAAATATGGCGGCTGACGTCTGCTCGCTCTATTTGCGGCGGGCCGGGGATGTTTTAGAGCTTTTCTCAACATACGGACTTCGTCCCGAATCGGTCCACCTGACGCGGCTACGGGTCGGTGAGGGCTTGATCGGCGAAGTTGTTGCAAAGGGCAAGACCCTTGCGCTTGCCGATGCCCAGGCGCATCCGCTATTTGCCTATCGACCGGAAACCGGCGAGGAGAGCTTTCATTCGCTTCTAGGCGTACCTCTACAGCGGGGCGGGCGGGTCATTGGCGCGCTGTCGGTCCAAAATCGCGCCAAGCGCCAATACTCGACGGAAGAAGCCGAGGTTCTGCAAACCGTCGCGATGGTCCTTTGCGAGCTGGTTCTTGCGTCAGCGCTCGTTGCCGAGGGCGAGACCGCGGATATTGACGGCAACGCCACGCTGCCCCTTCGGTTCGAAGGGCTACCCCTTGCGGGGGGGATTGGCCATGGAAAGGCGTTCCTTCATCGTGGGCCGCGTCTTGTCCACGACCTCGTTTCGGAAGACTCGGAACGGGAACGCGAACGGCTTGATGAGGCGATCGACGCATTTCTTCGGCGTATTCAAATCTTGATCGCGCAAAGTGAGTCGCGAATCGGCGATGCCGGGCGCGAGATTCTCGGAACCTATCGGATGTTTGCCCAAGATCTTGGCTGGCAACGCAGAATGCGCGAGGCAGTCCATGACGGGCTGACTGCGGAGGGAGCGGTCTGCAGGGTTCAAGAGGAGAACCGCCGCCGATTAGCGCCGTCGCCCTATTTCCGGGACCGCATTGCCGATTTCGACGACCTCTCCAGCCAATTGTTGCGAGAGTTGGGAGGGGGCGCCGACTTGGTGGCCAACGATCTGCCCCAAGACGCCGTCCTCGTTGCACGAAGTCTTGGGCCGGCCGAACTACTGGAATACGACCGCGAAAGATTGCGCGCGATCGTGCTCGGCGAGGGGTCGCCCACATCGCACATGGTCTTGGTCGCTCGATCGTTGAACATCCCGGTCGTCGGTCGGATTGCCGGCGCGCTGACGCGATTTCAACCCGGGGATCCGGTCGTGGTCGACGGTTGGCGTGGCTTGGTTCACGTGCGACCTGACGACAGTGTCTACGATGACCTCGTCGATTCGATTGAGGAGGAGTCGAGGCGTCGTGCCGACTACGAAACCGTGCGGAGCATGCCGGCGCAATCGGTCGATGGTGTGGATTTTGATTTGCAGCTGAATGTCGGTCTCCTTAGCGAGCTGCCGTTCTTTGACTCCACCGGTGCGACGGGAATCGGTCTGTTGCGGACGGAGCTCCTATTCTTGACTCACCCAACATTTCCCTCTGTTAGCGATCAAGAGGCAGCCTACCGGGAGGTTCTGGATGCGGCTCGAGGTCGTCCCGTCGTGTTCAGAACTTTTGACTTGGGCGGCGACAAGGTCCTGCCAAATCTAGATCGACCGCTAATGCGCGAGGAAAATCCGGCGATGGGTTGGCGGGCTCTGCGCGTCGGCCTCGATCGACCGTCCGTTTTGCGCAACCAGTTGAGGGCATTGATCTCGGCCGTTCGTGGGCAACCCCTCACGATCATGTTCCCGATGGCAGCTGAGTTTGCCGAAGTTGCCAGTGCACGAGCGATTCTCGACATTGAAATCGCTCGCCAAGGCCAGAGAGGTCGCCCGACACCGTCGTCGGTGCAGGTCGGCGCCATGATCGAAGTGCCATCGCTGGCGTGGCAGGCAAATAAAGTGGCCGAGGCCGCCGATTTCGTCTCGATCGGTACCAACGATCTTCTCCAATATTTTTTTGCAAGCGATCGGACCAATCCGCGTTTAGCGAATCGTTACGATGCCCTCTCGCCTAGCTTTCTCAGGCTGCTGAGGAGCATCCGCGAAGCTTGCGACCTAAAAGGAACGCCTGTGGCTATTTGCGGTGACATGGCGGCGAATCCGCTTGAGGCCGTCTGCCTCGCAGGGCTGGGCTTTCGGACGCTATCGGTGCCGGCACCCGCCTATGGTGCTGTCAAGAAAGCCTTGCGTAGCCTCGATTGCGCCGCAATTGCATCCTACATTGAGGGCCGTATGGGGGGCGCCGACCGTTCACTGCGCGACGAAGTAAGACTCTTCGTCCAAGATCGCGGTTTTTCCTTTTAACTATTTGCAAATAGTCAATTTTCTGGTTTACTCACACCCTGTGTGAAGTGTGGAAAACTCCCCCTCGAACGCGTGGGGTGGGTTTTTTCCATAGGTGGTTAGGATGGCGGGACCGTCCGCACAGTTCTGGGCCGTCGGGGGTTATGGGTTTGACAACGGTAGACTGGCGCATCCCTCGATTGGTTTCTGCAGCACCCATTGGTTCGTGTCTCCATGAGGCTCGCCCAAGTGGATCGAACCGGCGAGGGCAGTGATGGCTAGTCAAGATCCTCAGCGTGAGGACTACCCCCCTGTGGAATCTTCCCGGCGCAGGCTTCACCTCCGAGAGGTGCGTTCGGAATCCGGCGATTACGACGGGATCGGCGCCGAACTACGCGCAGCTCGAATTCGGGCGGGCATGGACATCGCGGATATAGGGCAGAAGCTCAGGATCTCCGCCGCCTATCTCGAGTCGATCGAAAAAGGGCAGTTCGACACGCTGCCTGGACATGTTTACGTCATTGGATTCTTGAAGTCCTACGCAAGGTTCCTCGACCTCGACGAAAGCATCGTGGTCGACCGGTTCCGGGCTGAGACGACTGGCCCCCGAAAGGAGGCCAGATTGGCGTTTCCCTCGGCAATGGACCGAGGGCGCATGCCAACCGGACGACTACTGTTAGGGGGCGTTCTTCTCGCGGTTCTCGCCTATGCGGGCTGGTTCGTCTTCACAAGCGAGGAAAGGAGTACGGCCCAACGAGTCGCGCCGATTCCCCAACGTTTGACCGAGGCAACGGAGGCGCCTGCGGCTCTATTGCCGCCACCCACAGCCGAAGAGCCTGTCGATTTGCCGACAAATAATTTGGCTGCTGACCCGGCACCAACGAGCGAAACCTCCGCAGATGCCGTGCCTTCAGGACCGGGATTGCCGGTCCTTGAGGCGGAACAACCGGAATCCCCGCTCGTAGCCGTCGAAACTAACGACTCCCCCGTGCCAGCGGTGGTCGAACCGGATGTGCTAAGCTCATCGCCGACCGCGAACGACACCGACCGCGAGAGTGCTACGGTCGCTGCGGTAGGCGCCCGAACCGCTGCGGAAGACGCGTCGGGTGCGGCATCGGTACCGGCTGTTGCCGCGCCGTTAGCGCAGCCGCCCGCCCCGTCCGACCGCTTGCCAGAATCCAGCCCTGGGGGCGTTTCGGCATCCCCATCGCGGGTTGCTACCGCTGCTTCGCAAACGGGGTCCTCCGGCGATGTCGAAATCAGGCAGTTGGCGGACGCATCGTCCGCGCCGATCGCAGAGACGTCGCCGCCGACCCCCGAACCTATTATCGTCGCGACGCCCGCTGAGCCGGTCGTTGGCGAGCAAGGGGAAACCACCGTCGCCGCACGCGGTCCGGAGACGGCACCGCCGCCGCTCGCCACCCAGATCGACGAGGCCCGTTCCCCGGGGGATGGCGGCTACGTCCCACGTGTCTTTGGGGCGGGTAACGAAAACGCCAGAGTCGTTCTCGTCGCGGAAAACGATAGCTGGGTTCAGGTCCGGGCAACATCGGGTGAACTCCTCCTCACCCGAGTCTTGCGGCCGGGCGACCGATACTTAGTTCCCAACCGTCCCGGTTTGTTGCTCATGACCGGCAATTTGGGCGCGCTCGAAGTCATCGTCGATGGCGCCCCGATCCCGCGGCTTGGTCCGGTGGGTGTCATCGGCCGCGACATTTCGTTAGCTGTAGAGGACCTACGCAACCGGCGCGGTCCAGTCGAGACGGGAACAGGCGAGACCCAGACCGACCCTTGATTCGCACCGCGGTCGGGATGCATAGTCCCCACCATCTCGCCCCTAATGAGTTTAGTCCCGCGCTATGAGCGTCAGGCCCTATCGCGACATCATCCGCCGCGACTCCCGTCAAATAATGGTTGGCAAAGTGCCTGTGGGCGGTGGCGCGCCGATCACGGTCCAGTCGATGACCAATACGTTGACCCACGATGTGTCCGCGACGGTTGAGCAGATAAGACAACTGGAGGCCGCTGGGGCCGACATCGTCCGCGTGTCGTGCCCAGACGAAGAGTCTACGGCTGCGTTGTCTGCGATCGTCGGCCAGGTCAACCTACCGATCGTCGCCGATATCCATTTCCACTATCGGCGCGCTATCGAGGCGGCCACGGCCGGCGCTGCTTGTTTGAGGATAAATCCCGGAAACATCGGGTCTCGCGAGCGCGTGAAGGAGGTCGTTCGTGCCGCGCGCGATCATGGTTGTTCAATGCGGATCGGCGTCAATGCCGGGTCGCTCGAACCTGCCCTGCTCGAGAAGTACGGCGAGCCGTGCCCGGAAGCGATGGTCGAGAGCGCATTGAATCATGCCAAAATCCTCGAAGACGAGGATTTCCTCGATTTCAAGATCAGCGTCAAGGCTTCAGACGTGTTCCTAGCCGTCGCTGCCTATCAGCAGTTGGCCGAGGCCTGTAACTATCCTTTGCATCTCGGAATCACCGAAGCGGGTGGTTTGATTTCCGGGACCGTGAAATCGTCGATCGGAATGGGAATGCTTTTGTGGTCCGGTATCGGCGACACCGTGCGCGTTTCGTTGTCCGCCGATCCGGTAGAAGAAATTCGTGTCGGGTTCGATATTCTCAAGTCGTTGAACCTGCGATACCGCGGCGTGAACATCATCTCCTGTCCGTCATGTGCCCGACAGGCATTCCCCGTGATCAAGACGGTCGAGACCTTGGAGAAGCGTTTGGCGCACATTACGACGCCGCTGACGCTGTCGATTATCGGCTGTGTTGTAAATGGCCCCGGCGAAGCTCGAGAGACGGATGTCGGTTTGGCCGGTGGCGGACGGGGAAACCACATGATCTACGTCAATGGGCTTGCAGACCACAAGATCGATGACGATCGCCTCGTCGACCATGTCGTTGAGTTGGTCGAAGCTCGGGCGAAGGAAATTCAAACAAGCAACGTGGCGGGCGCGCCAGCCTCTGCGGCGTCGTAGGCGGACAAGATCGTGGCGCTACAGCCTGTCCGCGGCACACGCGATATTTTAGCCGAAGATTCGGCCAAATTCAGAAGCGTTGTCGATACGTCGCGCGATCTCGCGGGCCGCTACGGTTACGACGAAATCGCCACGCCGATCTTCGAGTTTACCGGAGTCTTTGCCCGGACTCTCGGAGAGGCGACGGATGTCGTCACGAAGGAGATGTACACCTTCGCCGATCGAAACGGCGATAGTCTGACATTGCGGCCCGAAGGGACCGCCGGCGTCGCCCGGGCGGTCATTTCCAATGGACTGGCGCAGGATGCACCGTTGCGGTTCTACTACCAAGGCCCGATGTTCCGCCATGAGCGCCCGCAAAAAGGGCGTTACAGACAGTTGCACCAGGTCGGGGTCGAGCTGTTCGGTGTCGCTGGACCCTTAGGCGACGTCGAGGTCATTGCCCTCGGCGCGCACATCATCGATCAACTCGGTCTTCGCGAGAAGATCAGGTTAGAGGTGAATTCGTTGGGCGATCCGGAGAGTCGCGCGACGTATCGGGAGGCCCTGGTCTCCTATCTGAGCGGGCGCCGCGGCGATCTGTCGGAAGAAAGCCAAGTCAGGGTCGATCGCAATCCGCTGCGGGTCCTAGACTCAAAGAATGAGGGCGATAGGGCGATCGTTGCAGCGGGCCCGATGTATTCCGACTACCTGAATGCGGCATCGGCAGCGTTCTTCCATGAAGTTCGCGCGCGCCTCGACGATCTTGGCGTCGCTTATGTCGTAAACCCGACGCTCGTCCGAGGTTTCGACTACTACTGTCATACTGCCTTTGAGTTTATAACCGACGATCTCGGTGCCCAGGGTACCGTGATGGCGGGCGGACGCTATGACGGGCTGGTTGAAGCACTTGGTGGGTCTCACCTACCGGGCGTGGGCTGGGCCGCTGGAATCGAACGCCTGGCTCTCCTTAGGGATGGTAAGCCGGAAAAGGTACGGCCGATTGCCCTTGTTCCGGTGGGAAATGTCGCTTCCGATGTCGCTTTCCGGGTGGCGCACGAACTGCGGCGCGCCGGGTTCAGCGTGGACATGGGATATAGCGGCAACATAGGTCGCAGAATGAAACGAGCCGCCAAGGTCAACGCGTGCGTTGCTGTGTTGATTGGCGGCGATGAAATTGCCGCCGGTACGGTGACGGTTCGTGACATGGACAGCGGCGACCAAATAACGGCATCGCTCGATCAGGTCGCCAAGACTTTGGAGAAATACAAAGCGTGATCTCCGACGAACAGATCGACCACCTACTCAAGAGATACGCGGACCTGGAAGGCGCTCTGTCTGCCGGGCACAGCAAAGAGGGCGACTTCGTCCGATTGTCGCGCGAATACGCAGACATGGGGTCGACGATCGAGGTCGCGCGACAGTTGCGGGCCCTACGGGCTGAGGTTGTCGGCCTCGACGAGATGCTTGCAGACAAGGCGATCGACGCCGAGTTGCGGGAGATCGCCTCGGAAGAACGATATGAGAAGCGCGGCGCGTTGGAAGAAATCGAACAGCAACTCAAGGTTCTGCTTCTTCCCAAAGACGAAGCCGACGAACGCAATGCGATATTGGAGATCCGTGCAGGAACTGGCGGCGACGAAGCGGCAATATTTGCAGCCGACCTTATGCGCATGTACCAGCGGTACGCGGAGACGCGGAACTGGGGTTTCGAGATCATGTCCCTCTCGGAAAACGACGTTGGGGGATACAAAGAGGCGTCGGCGACGGTCACCGGTCGCGGCGTCTTCGAGCGCTTAAAGTTCGAATCCGGCGTGCACCGCGTCCAAAGAGTGCCGGTGACGGAGTCCAGCGGGCGCATCCATACCTCGACCGCAACGGTGGCGGTCCTCCCGGAAGCGGAAGAAGTCGATATCAAGATCGAGGAAAAGGATATCCGAGTCGATGTCTATCGGGCGTCCGGTCCTGGCGGGCAATCGGTCAACACAACCGATAGCGCAGTAAGAATCACGCACCTCGAAACTGGAATTGTCGTCACCCAACAGGATGAGAAATCCCAACACAAAAACCGCGCTAAAGCGATGAAGATACTAAGGGCGCGCCTTTACGAAGCCGAACGCATGGCTCGGGACTCGAAGCGTGCCGCGGATCGCCGCAACCAAATCGGTAGCGGCGACCGATCCGAACGGATTCGAACCTATAATTTTCCGCAGAATCGCATTACCGATCACCGGATCAATCTCACGCTGCACAAGCTCGATCGAATCATCCTTGGAGAAGGCGTCGACGAAATGATCGATGCGCTGGCAGCTGCGGACCAAGCGCAACGACTTGCCGATTTGGAAAGCGGAAATGCCGACCCCTAGGTCGGGGTCGTTTGACGATCTGCTGGCTTGGGGGAGCGGAATGCTCGCCAACGGCGGCATCGCCGATGCGCGCCGCGAGGCACGGCTGCTCCTGGGGCATATCGGCAAGCTAACGACCGAGGACATGCTGGCAGGTCGTGTCGCTGGGCTCGGCGACGACGTAACCCAGGCCTACGGCGCAAGTATCGAGCGTCGCGTTTCCGGTGAACCGGTTTCCCGGATTCGCGGGTTTCGGGAGTTTTGGAGTCTGAACTTCGAGATTTCGCCGGCCACCCTCGATCCGCGACCCGATAGCGAACATGTGGTCGAGGCGGTCGTGAAACGGCTTAGAGAACGGGCTATCGCGGCCCCCCGACTCCTGGATCTGGGAACTGGCACAGGCTGCCTTCTGATTTCCGCGGTATCGGAAATTTCCGGTGCGACAGGCGTTGGCGTAGATCTGAGCGCTGAAGCAATTCACACCGCCCGGCGGAATGCCGCAAGGTTGGGTATGGCGGATCGGACCCGATTTCTCGTGGGCAACTGGGCTGCGACTATCTCGGCGCAATTTGACGCGGTCATCGTTAACCCGCCCTACATTGTATCCCGGACGATCGATGAACTCGCAGTCGAAGTGCGCGATTTCGATCCGAAATTGGCGTTGGATGGGGGGTATGACGGTCTGGCGTGCTACCGCGATCTGGCGCCGCAACTTCGAAGGCTGGTCGGAGAGAGCGGCCTTGTTGCCATTGAAATAGGGATTGCCCAGTCCACATCGGTGACGTCGATACTGGCCGCAGAAGGGCTAGAGGTTGTCGAGGTTGTGCCGGATCTGGCCGGGATCCCCCGATGCATTATTGGCATGCCCGGCCCGGGTTGAAAAAAAGATGTTGGATTAGAGTCCCTGCCGGACTAGGTTCATTCTTGGATAACGAACGAAGCCGACACGATGGCGGGTCGACGTTATCCCAGCGCAAACCGACACAAGCAGATAATTGGCGGACAACCTAGGGTCCGCTTATGGCCGGGTCGCGCACAGGGAAACAACAACGAGAAAGTGCAGATGAGACAAGGATCCGGTTCGAGGCGTTCGCGCGGACGGCCAAATGGCAAACGTTCGTTTGGTCAAGGTCCCAATCGTAGTTTCGAAAGCAATGGGCCTGGCGTCAAACTGCGCGGCACCGCTGCCCAAGTGTTCGATAAATACCTCTCCCTAGCGCGCGACGCCTCGACTAGTGGCGACCGCGTTTCGGCAGAGAACTTCTATCAGCATGCCGAGCACTATTACCGCCTTCACAGCACGTTTAATGCTGAGCAGAAGCTCCGAACAGAGAGCGAGCAGGCGGACGACGAGGATCAGCGGTATCAACAGGAAGAAAACCGGGGCAATGGCGAGGCGCAAACATCGTCCGGCGCAACCGTTGAAAAGGCCGAGTCTTCTAACGCTTCGGAAGTGGAAACGGCGAGTTCATCCCCTGATTCAAGCGACCAGTCGGACGACGACGGGGAGGACTCTCCAAAAGCGCCCGCTAAACCGCGCCGTCGACGGCGGAGCAGCGCTGCGAAGAACGACGAAGCTGAAACTGCGGTCTAATCGTCGCGACCCCTTGTGTTGCTGAACGGCAACACTATCTACTAGGCGATATCCGCGCCCACCGGCCCGCCGGTTGGCTTCAACCTTCGCCCGGTAGGCCGCCAAAATGGAATTTGAGAACTTTACCGACCGCTCCAAAGGGTTCATTCAGTCCGCCCAAACTCTGGCATTACGCCGCAATCATCAGCGGTTCACGCCCGAGCATCTACTCTCAGTCCTGATTGACGACAAAGAGGGCCTTGCCGCCAACCTGATCTCGGCGGCGGGCGGACGCCCAAACGACATCAAAGCGGCGACGGATGCGGCTCTCGCGAAGCTACCCGCGGTAGAGGGCGGTGGAGCCGGCCAAGTTTACTTGGCGCCGGAAACCGCTCGGCTGTTTGAAGCAGCCGAGCAAATCGCCGAAAAAGCTGGCGATCGATTTGTTACCGCGGAGCGCCTGCTCCTCGCGCTGGCGATGGCCAGCGGCACGGTCGCCGCCAAAATCATCGACACTGCAGGCGTAACGGCTCAGGCGTTGAACAGTGCAATCAACGATATTCGGAAAGGCCGAACTGCCGACAGCGCAGGTGCCGAGTCGCAGTACGACGCACTCAAACGCTTCGCCAGCGATTTGACGGCCGCGGCGGCCGAGGGAAAACTCGACCCCGTAATTGGGCGAGACGAAGAAATTCGGCGCACCATCCAAGTGCTTTCTCGTCGCACCAAAAACAACCCCGTGCTCATCGGCGAACCCGGCGTCGGCAAGACCGCTATCGTTGAGGGCCTCGCGTTGCGGATCGTCAATGGCGACGTTCCGGAGTCCCTCAAGAACCGGCGCCTGATGGCGTTGGACCTCGGGGCAATGGTCGCGGGCGCCAAGTACCGCGGGGAATTTGAAGAGCGCCTCAAAGCCGTTCTGAACGAAGTGGCGACAGCCGCAGGCGAGGTGGTTCTCTTCATCGATGAGATGCACACGCTCGTCGGCGCGGGCGCGGCAGAAGGAGCGATGGACGCTTCGAACTTGTTGAAACCGGCTCTTGCCCGTGGCGACCTCCATTGCGTCGGTGCAACGACCCTCGATGAGTATCGCAAGCATGTCGAGAAGGACGCCGCGCTCGCACGACGCTTCCAGGCCGTATTTGTCAACGAGCCTACTGTCGAAGACACAATTTCGATCCTTCGTGGTCTCAAAGAGAAGTATGAACTTCACCACGGCGTCCGCATCACCGACACCGCGATTGTCGCTGCGGCGACTATGTCCAACCGGTATATCACTGATCGATTTTTACCGGACAAGGCAATCGACTTGATCGATGAGGCGGCCAGTCGCCTAAGGATGGAAGTCGATTCAAAACCGGAAGAACTCGACGAACTCGATCGACGTGTCATTCAGCTCAAAATCGAACGCGAAGCACTGAAGAAGGAAACTGATCAGGCATCGAAGGACCGCCTCGAAGTCCTGGAGCAGGATCTTGGCGAGTTGGAAGAAAAAGCCGATGCCCTCTCGGCCAAATGGAAGTCCGAAAAAGACCACCTTGCTGGGTCGCAAAAATTGAAAGAGGAGCTCGATACTGCTCGCAACGCGCTTGATATTGCGCAACGCGAAGGGGACTTGGCGAAGGCAGGCGAACTTACCTACGGGGTTATTCCTGAACTCGAGCGGCAACTCGGCGCATCCGAAGCCAGCCAGAGCGGCGCGATCCTAAACGAGGAAGTGAAGGAAGAGGATGTTGCGGCGGTGGTGTCCCGTTGGACCGGCATACCGGTCGACAAAATGCTGGCGGGCGAACGCGAGAAACTTCTGGCGATGGAGAAAGTTCTGCAGGCCCGGGTGGTCGGTCAGGACCGCGCCATCGACGTTGTTTCGAACGCCGTGCGGCGCGCGCGCGCCGGGTTGCAAGATCCGCACCGTCCCATCGGCTCGTTTCTATTTCTTGGTCCTACCGGTGTGGGCAAGACCGAATTGACGAAGTCCCTTGCAGCTTTTCTTTTCGACGACGAGGCGGCAATGGTTCGCCTCGACATGTCGGAATACATGGAGAAGCACTCAGTCGCCCGTTTGATCGGCGCTCCGCCCGGCTATGTTGGATATGAGGAGGGCGGTGCCCTTACCGAAGCGGTACGGCGGCGGCCTTATCAGGTGATCCTATTTGACGAAATCGAAAAGGCGCACGGCGACGTATTTAACGTCCTGCTCCAGGTTCTGGACGATGGTCGCTTGACCGACGGTCAAGGGCGCACCGTCGATTTTTCCAATACCTTGATTATTTTGACTTCAAACCTCGGGTCGGAGTTCTTGGCAGCGCTTCCCGACGGTGCGGACACTGCGGAAGCGGAATCCGACGTGATGGATGTCGTTCGCGGTGCCTTCCGACCGGAGTTCTTGAACCGGTTGGACGATGTGATCCTGTTCAGCCGCTTGAGCCGCTCGAACATGGATACGATTGTCGACATTCAGGTGCGACGCCTTAAGGCGCTTCTGGTCGACCGCAAAATTAGCTTGCAGCTCGACGACTCGGCGCGCGCGTGGTTGGCAGATGCCGGTTATGATCCGGTGTACGGCGCACGACCGTTACGCCGTGTGATCCAACGCAGCGTTCAGAACGAACTAGCAAACTTGATCTTGGCGGGCTCGGTAGGTGAGGGAGACATCGTGCAGGTCGCGGCGGAGGACGCGCAACTCGTTCTGCGCCCAAGAAAGGCATGCGACTAGTTTTTTGCGGCCGTCTGTAGTGGGCGGACGAGGGTGGCGAACCTTTCTTCAAGCTCAGCGCGTTGCGTTTGAAAAGTACGGAGCGCGGTTCCCGCGAGTTGCTGACCCGTCGGCAGTTTTAGGCTCAAGGGATTGATCTGCTTGTCGCCCTGATGGATTTCATAGTGCAGATGCGGCCCGGTAGACATCCCGGTTGAGCCGACATAGGCGATGACCTGACCTTGTTTAACACGTGAGCCGACTCGAACGCCCTTTGAGAAGCTCTTCAGGTGGGCATAGGCCGACTTGTAAGAAGCATTGTGGCGGATCTTGAGGTATCGACCGTAGCCACCGTTGGTCCCGGCAAACTCGATGACTCCGTCGCCCGCCGCCATAACAGGCGTACCCGACGGCGCGGCAAAATCGACGCCACGATGCATTCGCGTATATCCCAAAACCGGATGTCGGCGCTTCCCATATCCGGAGCTGAGACGCGCGCCGTCAATAGGCGTCCGTAGAAGTGCCTTACGGACGCTCTCTCCTTTTTCGTTGAAATAATCCGAGGCGCCGTCGGCGAGTTCGTGCCGGATGAGCCGCAATTCGGTGCCGCTGAGCGTCAACGCTGCCATGAGGACGTTCCCGGTCCGAATGACGTTGCCGTCGGGATCGGCCAGTGTCTCGTACATGATCTCAAAGCGGTCGTTCCGTTGGATATCGCGCTGGAAGTCGACATCCCAACTGTAGACGCGAATAAGTTCCATGATCAGCCGGTCGGGTACGGCCGCCGCGCTCATGGACTGGAACAGGCTGTCCTGGATCGTCCCTTTCGCGCCGACGACATTGAGCGAAAGCGGTTTTTCGATTGCTTCGGAAAAGAACTGTGCGTCGTCTAGACGGTGTGCGCTGACCGTCTTGACTGGGCTTAGCGGGATGGCAACCGACAACAGTTGTTGTTCGGCGGCGTGGTCGATTTCAATCCGAATGCGTTGGCCGGCGCGAAGCGCGCGCGGGTCGAAGACCTCTTCCAGGGCTACGATCGCTTGGTGCGCTTCAGTTGCGGAAACGCCTGCGCGCAGCAATGTTTCCATCAAGTTCGATCCGTTCTTTACGGTTTCGTTCTGCTGCGCGACGATCGAATGACGGTTTTTTTGAAGGGAAATTTCGGAGAGGAGTGCCGCGGTTTCCACCGGTAGCGCAGTGAGGACGAGATCCGCCGTTGTGTCGTAGCGCGTTTGGTTCCGCGCTGCGAGGACGCCGGGCTCCAGCAGCGGTAGTGCCACTGCTGCAAAGACCGCGCCTACAAGGACGCCCCACGTGAACATGCGGTGGCTGGCGCCAACCCGGGTAGCGTCAGGGCGCGACCTGCGGCGAATTCGTTGGATGATGTCGATCATCGTGCCCTTAAACGCAATTGCGGTGGCCAAGATGCGAATCGGCAGCGTCGTTGTCAACAAAAAATCTTATAAAACAAAGGGCTCTGCCCGTATCTTAATAACTTAGTCAGGGTGTTGCGTTCCCAATCGGCGAAGGATCAAGGCGAGAGAAATCGCTCGAAGGACTGGGTTTGGTAGGTCCAGAACCGGATGTGCGCGGACCAGTGGTCGGGCGGCAGACCGGCTTTGTGGCGGAGGTGCTGCAGAAAGGTCAAGCGGTCGGGTAACTGCTCCCAGACCTGGGGGAGGAACGTGGCGCGATGATCGCCTTCACGCAAGATTAGGCCATCGATCCCTGGCCGAAGGGACTCTAGGAGTTGATCCTGCGTGCGCACTCGAAGCGGCACCGGTTCGCTCAGAACGGAGACGTCAATTGTGGTGAGGCGCTCGATGTCTTGGTCGTTGAGGGGCGAGAAACGCGGGTCGCGAAAGCCTGCCGCAAAGGCATTCTCTGCAACGTCGACGACAAGGGGCCGGTGAGCGGCAAGGGAGCCGATACATCCGCGCAGCCGGCCGCCTTGTTTTAGGGTAACAAAGGATGCGCCGGGACGCGCTAGATGTTGGTCGTATCCGCCCGGGTTAAGGTTCATGACTTTTCCGGTCGCAAGGCCGCGGCGAACAGCGCGGTCGGCAATATGCAGCAGGACCTCCCCTCCGGTCGATCCAAGGTCGCTTTCGTCCGTCCGGTAAAAACCCATCGCGGCGTATCCCACGACCCGGTCTTTCGAGCCCGCGGTGTCGCCCGAGTTTCGCCGATCAAGTAACGTACCTTTCAGTCCCGTTTCCCGTGCAACGCCAAGCAATCCTTTGATGGGCAGACGCCCGCAAGCGCCGGCGTCGGCGATGCCGGCCTCATCTAGTTGAAGAATCGCGTCGACGGTGCGGGAATCGAGACGTTCTGCGCTTAGATAGTCGAGGTAGTGGCTCAGGTCCGAACTTATGACCACGAGTGTACCGGGCGTCGACGTTGCGACTGAGATGATCTCCGCAATGCGGGACGGCGCTACCGATCCAACGACCAACGGAATCAATTGGAACGCGCCTAACGTGCGTTGCAGAAACGGCAGTTGGACCTCAAGACTATGTTCATGTTCGTGCGCATCGTCGCGGATCGATACGTCGCTCAAGCTGCGCAGCGCCGAAATCGCTTCGGTATCGACTGGAATATCGCCTAGTGGCGTGCGGAAGGTTGTGGCGCTCGATGCCGCCACGCCCTTGAAGGCCACGCGGTGCGCAGGCCCGAGCAAGAGGACGCGGTGAAATTGCCGCCGATATCGTCTCAGTATCCGGTAGGCCGCGCCGGCGACGATCCCCGAGTAGACGTAACCGGCGTGGGGCACGATGAGGGCGTAGGGCGGCCGCCGCAAGGGGCTTGGTGCAGGCTTGGCATCGGCCAAGAAGGTGTCGACGGTTTGGGCCAGTTCACCAGGGTCGTTCGGGTAAAACGAACCCGCAACCGCAGGGCGGCGTATGGCATGAGAGGGCGTCTCGCGCATTTCCACATGATCCTACTAAGATAGAGGCTTGGCGGTACCGAGAAATTAATCGATGACAGAGCGTGTCCCCGACGCAGTCTTTGAGGCGGCGTCAACCAAGCCCGGCCAGTATTGGCACCGTCTCGACGACGGTCGGGTCCAGTGCGATCTATGTCCTCGATTCTGCCGCCTCCACACTGGCCAACGCGGTCTTTGCTTCGTCCGTGCCGCCGGTCCGGACGGGATGGTTCTGACCAGTTACGGCCGGTCCAGTGGGTTTTGCGTAGATCCGATCGAGAAGAAGCCGCTGAATCACTTTCTCCCCGGCAGTTCGGTCCTGTCGTTCGGAACGGCCGGGTGCAACCTCACCTGCAAGTTCTGTCAGAACTGGGACATGAGCAAATCGCGCCAGATGGATACGCTGGCGGACGCCGCCTCGCCGGAAACCCTTGTCAGGGCCGCTGCCGAGCTAGGCTGTCGCTCCATCGCTTTCACCTACAACGATCCTGTCATCTTCTTCGAGTACGCTGTCGATGTCGCGGTTGCCTGCCGTGAAGCTGGGATAAAGCGAGTGGCGGTCTCTGCGGGCTATGTTACGCCGGAGCCGCGAGCCGCGTTCTTTGCCGAGATCGACGCGGTCAACATCGATCTCAAGGCGTTTAGCGAGGACTTCTATCGAACGATCTGCGGCGGCCACTTGCAACCGGTCCTCGACACCCTCGAATACCTCGTCCACCAAACCAGCGTCTGGACCGAAATCACGACGCTTTTGATCCCGGGCGAGAACGATTCGGACGCCGAACTGAACCGAATGTGCGCATGGATTGCCGACAAACTTCGCGTCGACGTGCCTCTGCATTTTTCGGCGTTCCACCCGGACTGGAAAATGCGAGACCATCCGCACACACCGCACGCCACTCTATTGCGGGCCAGAGCGATCGCTCGACAACATGGCATACGGTACGTCTATGTTGGCAACGTCCACGACATCGAGGGATCGAGTACCTATTGCCATGGATGCGGCGCCCGCCTTATCGAGCGAGATTGGTATCGGCTCGGTACGTGGGCGCTTGAGGCCGACGGGCGCTGTCGGCGTTGCGGGGAGCAGATGGCTGGTGTCATCGATGGACCGCCTGGGACGTGGGGTCGGCGGCGGTTGCCGGTGCGCTTGGCCGACTACGAGCGGGGCGGTCGAAAGCACAATCAACCGGTGGCCCGGACAGCCGGTGTCCGGCGGAGACCGATCCGGCGCGACCCCTAGCTGTCGGTGCGCGCGGCGCGCAGCGCCTCTTGGCGCTCCCGATAGGCGGCTTTGACGGCTTCCCGCCTACTTTCGGCGACTTGAACCCGCTCCGTCCGCCACAGCGCTTTGACCCGGTGGATGTAGCCTTCGGCCCGTGCTGGCGTTGCCGAGTGATAGCGGCCGATGGCGCGGTCCCAGGACTTAGTCGACCGGAATAGCCCTTTGAGGAACACAGCGGCATATTCGGTGTTTGCTGCCGGATCGAAAGCCGCCTCTAGGTTGGAAAAGGCATCCGGATGGTAGTGAAGATTGACCTGCATGCAGCCGACATCGATGTTGCTCACCCCTTCGGCCTGAAGGCGTTGGACTGCGGCAATCGCACTGGCCTTGTCGGAGAAATAGGCTGAATCGGCCCCCGAGGTGACTGTCCAGGGCCAAGGATAGCTCTTGCGCTTTGCGGGATGCCAACGGCCGCTCTCGGCGAGCGAAATAGCTGAAAGGACGAGTTTAGGCAGTTGATGCCGCTGCTCGGCATCGCGCGCCTGGGCTCGGCAAGTCTGGCCTACCGACGTCGGGAAATCGGCCTCGCCTGCGCGGGCCTGTGTGGTTAGTGCTAACAGCAGAAGAGCCGCACCAACGAGGCTCGCAGTGGCGGTAAATTTCGGCATCATCGGATTCTCCGCTAGGCGTCTCCCCTACGTGTGCGAAGACCGTGCCAAAAGTGCCTGTGGTAAAATAGTCACAAGTGTCACAAATGTGCGGCAGTCCAAAATTATTCGTTTGGTCGGATTTATCAACAGCCACTATATGTAGTGTGCGGCATCGTAGTCTCATGCCTCGATGCCGAATACCCTTTCTGGGTATTTCCTCCCTAAACTCGGGCCCTCCTGCACTGTAGGTGGGCCCCTTTTTCGTCAGGTGTGTCCCTATTGGGCGGCGTCTGCGAAAGCGGATGGCGGGGGACGCAAGGTCCGCGCGTCGAGTTCGCCCAATGCGGCGATTAGGGTGCCCAGATCGGCGGTCAGGGACGCGATCCCAGGCATTCGTGCAATGGTGTTCTCGTCCATATAGAGACCCCGATTGATCTCGATTTGCAGCGCATGGATTCCGCTGCCGGGACGACCGTAGTTTTGGGTGACGAACCCTCCGGCATAAGGGTCGTTACGTGCCACGGTATAGCCCATTTCGACGAAATGTTTCTCGAAGAGGTCGACGACAGCTGGATCGCAACTCGTCCCGAATCGATCCCCCAGGACGATGTCGCTGCGCGGGCGCCCCAGGTCGCCCTCGATCGTCGTGCCCGTGGACGGCATCGAGTGACAATCGACCAAGACAGCCGCACCGAATTTTGCCCGGGTCGCGACCAACAACTGTTTGATCATCGCGTGGTAAGGAAAGTACAGACGGTCGATGCGCTGTTCGACTTCCGCAAATCGGAGTTTTTTCCGGTAGATCTCCGCGCCGTTGCTAACCACTTTGGCGATCGTTCCCAACCCGACCGACACCCGTGCCGAACGGACGTTGGCGAAACTGGGTAGCGGGTCGGAAAACATCTTGGGGTCGAGTTCGTAGGGCTCCCGGTTGGGGTCGAGATAGGCACGCGGGAAAACGGCGCGGATAAGCGGGCTACCCAGGTTCGGGGCGCTGGAAAAGAGCTCGTGCACGAAACAATCTTCCGAACGGCGGATCGCGGTGGCGTCAAGGCGGGATTGGGCCAGAAATGCGCTCGAATACGCGTCGCCCGAGTGTGGGGATGCAAACACGAAGGGAAGCGCTTGCGCGCGCGGCCGGATCAGTTCGTAGGCCTCGTTTCGGACGACATCGGTCGGGTGTTCCATGCGCCGAGACTAGCCTCTTTGCCGGCTTGGGGGCAGGGCAATAGCGGCTAATACGACGACGGGACTTGAAACCACCGGATAAATGCCGCTAAGAGTGGCGCCGCGCGGGCGCGTAGCTCAGTGGGAGAGCACTACGTTGACATCGTAGGGGTCGCTGGTTCAATCCCAGCCGCGCCCACCACGCATCGTCGATTTCGGGAAGATTGGATCGGCCGCCGAACTCGGCGAGCCCCGGCCGGTCGACGTATACAGGGGGCATGACCTAGCGATCGTGTTAGGTTGAAGGCATGCGATACGAGCGCCTGTTGAACTGGGGACTGGAAGGTAGTCCGGATTTCGTCCGCGAAGTTGGTCTTCGCCAGGTCCAGATTTTCCGGAGCCAATTGCTTTGGAACGCGGTCGCCAACGTCGTGCTCTCGGCTTTGGTCGCAATCGCCATTTATGCGGAGACCAATCACGGACTGCTTTTGGGGTGGCTCGTCCTCGTCTGGTTTGGATCGGTACGAAGTCTCCTGAGCTGGTTCCGACACCGCGGCGCGGCTCGTCCTCCCCGTGACCTTAGGCGGGCCCAGGTCCGAATCGTCTGGACCACGATCATTGCAGCGGGGCTGTGGGGCCCGGCGGCCTGGGTCTTCTTCCCCGAAGACAATCTCGTCCTGCAGGTTGTCTTCACCTTCGTCATCGGAGGAATGGCGGCGGGTGTTTCCGGTGGTCTGGCGAGCATGCCTTTGGTGTGGGTTGGTTGGACGGTGGCAACCGTGGTGCCCACCGCCGGTCGCTTCGCCATCGAGGGCGATCAAGTGCCGTTGGTCCTGGCGGCGATGCTGGCGACCTATGCGGTTGTCCTTCTTGCGTTTGCTCGAAACGCGTTTCGGGCATTCAAGCAGAGCGTTCGGGATCGTTTGACCGCCGTCAACGAATCGGAAGGCCGAGTTAGGGCCGAAGCGGAGCTGGAGCGGTTTTTTGCGCAATCGAACGTTCTGTTGGCAGTCGCGGACTCGCACGGCATTTTCCGCAAGGTTAACCCGCTGTGGGAAAAGGTTCTTGGTTTCTCCGCAGAGGATCTGCTCGCGTGCCCCTTTATCGAGTTTGTTCACCCGTCGGACTTTTCGCGCACTCAGATCGAATTAGAAAAACTACGGCAACCTGGGCATCAGACCCAAAACCTTATCAATCGGTATCGCTGTAAAGACGGCAGCTATCGATGGCTACAGTGGAATGCGGTGAACGACCCGGTCGGGTCGTTAGCCTACATATCCGCCGTCGATGTCACCGACCAGCAGGAGATCGAGCGCGTCAAAGAGCAGTTCATTTCAACGGCCAGCCACGAACTGCGCACACCGGTGACCGCCATCAACGCTTCTCTCAAACTGCTGGCTTCCGGTCTTGCCGGGCGGATCCCCGCCGAGAGTGCGCGGATGGTGCAGATTGCCGAGAAAAACGGCGCGCGGCTTATTCGTTTGGTAAATGACATGCTCGACCTGGACCGGCTGCAGGTCGGACGAATGCATTTCCGTACCGAACTGGTCGATCTATCGAAGGTCGTCCAGGAGTCCATCGCCGAGGCGGCGCCGCTATTCGACCAAGCGGACATGGTCGTAGACGCACGACTCCAGTCCGGCACCTTCATTACGGCGGATCGGGATCGGTTACATCAGGTGATGGCGAACCTCCTCTCCAATGCCGCCAAGTTCTCGCCGACGTCGAGTCATGTCGAAGTCTCTGTGGAAACGATTGACGGTTCGGCTTGCGTTGCCGTGCGCGACCACGGCGCAGGAATTCCGCAGTCGTTTCGAACAAAGGTGTTCGAGAAATTCGCCCAGGCCGATCTAAGGTCGGGCGTACGTGCCGGGTCGGGACTAGGTCTCTCGATCGCGAAGCAGTTCGTCGAGCATATGGGCGGCAATATTCGGTTTGAATCTCCGCATGATGGCGGCACTAAGTTCGTTATTTCATTTCCGCCCGCCGGTCGGTCCGAAGACCAAGAAACTGCTAACTTTCGCGAGCGAATCGATTCGTAGCGTCGATCAGGGCGGCCAACGTACCCTGTTCAGAGTAGGCGTGACCGGCGTCTTCTATGATCGACAGGTCCGCGTTCGGCCATGCCTCGGACAACGCCCACGCTGATTTGATCGGGCAGACCATGTCGTATCGTCCTTGGACGATCGCGGCCGAGAGGTGCCGATACCTCGTCGCCTCGTGAAGCAGAAAACCGTCTCGCGGAAAGAACCCGCGGTTCAAGAAGTAATGGCACTCGATCCGGGCAAAGGCGTCGGCGAAGGCATCCTCCGATGCCTGGACGATCTTCGCGGCGCTTGGTCGCAACGTCGACGTCGATGCCTCCCAGACGCTCCAAGCCTTTGCCGCTTGTTGCCGCACCGCCGGATCGTCGCTGGTAAGTCGCCGATAGTACGCCCGTACCATGTCTACCCGCTCGTCCGGCGGAATTGGTGCGCAGTAGGCGGCCCATTCTTTGGGGAAAAAGCGGTCCGCGCCATCTTGATAGAACCAGTCGATCTCTTCCTGTCGCAGCAGGAAAACGCCGCGTAGCACCATCTGCGAGATTCGGTCGGCATGTCGAGTAGCATAGGCTAGGGCCAATGTGCTGCCCCAGGATCCGCCAAACAGCAACCAGGACTCGATGCCAAGATGATCGCGCAGGCGTTCCATGTCGGCGACGAGATCCCAGGTCGTATTGTCGCGCAACTCGGCATGGGGTGTGCTTTGTCCGCAACCTCTTTGATCGAACAGGACGATCCGATAGGTTGCGGGATCGAAAAGCTGCCGGTGTGCGGGCTCAATCCCGCCGCCCGGACCGCCGTGAATGAACAAAGCAGGCTTGCCATTCGGATTTCCGCATTCTTCGAAGTAGATGCGATGGAGGTCGGAGACCTGCAAGTGCCCGGTACGGTATGGATGGATGGGCGGAAAGACGGTTGGTTTTGCGCTCATAGCCGACCGGTACGCAGACCGCACCCGGCTGTCAACGGAATCCCGACGTGACATCGCGGCTGAAGACCTCTCTGTGGGTTCAGGCCCAGGTGAGGTTGTGCGACATCCGTTTTCAGGGTGTAGCGGTATCGCGGCGCGGCGACCCGGATGCCGGTGGCGTGCTCTTGAAGCTCCTGCGAGATCAACGAAAATGCCTCCTCCTGCGCCGGATTTTCGCGGAGAACGGCGAGCAAGCATGGATGATCGTTGGCGGCAAAGACGAGATCGATGAAGACCAGGCGGCCAGTTATATCGAGCGCGAACTCAAGTGGGACCGCGATCTTTGGGTCTTGGAAATCGAGGACTATGATCGACGCTACCAACTCGACGGGCCGTTAACCGCTTAGAACCTGAGTATCTCGCGTACCGGTGCTGCAGATGACGACTTCCAAGATCATTGCGGGAACGAGCGGTTTCGACAAACCGTGGAAAGGGACGTTCTACCCCGAGGACATCAAGAAGACCGAACTCCTGCCCTTCTATGCGGCCCGCCTTCCGGCGGTGGAAATCAACAATACCTTCTACCGGTTGCCCAAGCCCGAAGTCCTAGAAGGTTGGTTCGAGCAGACGCCGGACACATTTCGCTTTGCGATCAAGGCGTCGCGCCGCATCACCCACATCAAGAGGCTGAACGACGTTGAGGAGCCGACGACCTACCTGATGTCGTCGACAGCACACCTCAAGCACAAGCTCGGGCCGGTGCTGTTCCAATTACCGCCAAACGCGAAAAAGAACACGGAACGGCTAAAGGTGTTTCTGGGGACTCTCCCGGCTGACCGCCAAGTCACCTTCGAGTTCCGGCACCCAACCTGGTTTGAGGCCGATGCGCTTGACGCTCTACGCGACCACGGAGCTGCCCTGTGCATTGCCGACGACGAAAAGGAGCTAGTCCCGTTCGAGGCCACGACGGACTGGGGATATCTTCGCCTCAGAAAGGGTGAGTACACCCAAGACTCTCTTACTCAGTGGGCAAAGCGAATCCTGGCCGTGGACTGGCGTGAGACCTTCGCCTTCTTTGAGGGCGATGAGGAGGGAAGGGGGCCACAGTGGGCCAGCCAACTCATGGCGGTCGCGGGCAAATAGGCGCCGCCGATTGTCAAACAGCGGGTTCCCAGGCTTGAGCGCTTAGGTCAAGGCCGCCGGTTCGGGCAAAGACCGGTTGACTCGGCCTCGGCCTGACCATATTTTGCGCCCTCCCAAACCGGGTGGACGGGTGCCATGAAGGTTCTAAGATCATTGAAATCTGCCAAAACGCGCGACCGCGATAATCGCGTCGTACGCCGTAAAGGCCGTGTCTACGTCATCAACAAGCGCAAGCCACGGTTCAAAGCCCGCCAGGGCTGAATCCTACGATGGATCGGAATGGGGCGCCGTTTGGCGCCCTTTTTGTTTGTCCGCGGTCTAGGCCTGTATGATTTGCCCATGCATATGCCGGAGTCGGATCAAGCCGTAATCGCCCGCAAAGCTGAGATCGTCGCGGCGCTGGAAGCGCTGGTCGCATCGAACGGCGTGATTTCCGATCGGTCGGGCCTCAGGGTTTACGAAACGGATGGGCTAACAGCCTATCGCCAGGTCCCGATCGCCGTCGTCCTGCCCGCCGATACGGCCGAAGTATCCCAAGTCCTTACCTATTGCCACCAACAGGGCATCAAAGTGGTGCCGCGCGGCGGCGGCACGTCGTTGTCCGGTGGGGCGCTACCGCTTGCCGATTGCATCGTTCTGTCACTGGCAAAGCTCAACCGTATCCTTGACGTCGACCTCGCCAATGAATGCGCGGTCGTCCAACCAGGGGTGACCAACCTCGCGATTACCGAGGCTGTTACTGACGCCGGCTACTACTACGCGCCTGACCCTTCGAGCCAGATCGCCTGCACGATTGGCGGCAACGTTGCCGAGAACGCCGGGGGCGTGCATTGCCTCAAGTACGGATTGACGACCAACAACCTGTTGGGCCTCGAAGCCGTCCTGATAACCGGCGAAGTCATCCGCCTCGGGGGAAAACATCTCGATAGCGAGGCCTACGACCTTATTGGTGTCATCACCGGCTCCGAAGGACTGCTCTGTGTCGTCACCGAGGTAACCGTACGTCTGTTGCGCAAACCGCAAGCGGTTCAAGCGGTCCTAGCGGCCTTTACGGACAACACGCACGCCGGCGAATGCGTCGCGCGCATTATCGGTACCGGGTTGATCCCTGCCGGGATGGAAATGATGGACGGAGCCGCGATCGCTGCGGCGGAAGCGTTTTGCCATGCTGGGTATCCTCTTGATGCGGGCGCGCTTCTGATCGTCGAGGTCGATGGCAGCGCCGAAGATGTTCGCGTTGGAATCGAGCGGGTAAAGGATATCGCAACCGATTGCGGCGCAACCGAGGTGCGCCAAAGCCGTACGGAAGAAGAGCGTTTGGTTTTCTGGTCCGGGCGGAAGAACGCCTTTCCGGCGATCGGACGGATCTCCCCTGACTATTACGTCATGGATGGGACCATCCCCCGGCGCCGCCTACCGGAAATGCTGAAACTGATTGGCGATCTGTCGGCGCGCGCCGGTCTACGTGTTGCCAACGTCTTTCACGCCGGTGACGGCAACCTACATCCGATGATCATGTACGACAGCGCGGTTCCGGGAGAACTTGAACGCACGGAGGCGTTGGGTGCCGAGATTCTCAAAGCCTGTGTCCGCATGGGCGGCGTTCTAACGGGGGAGCATGGTGTCGGCGTCGAAAAGCGCGATCTTATGGGCGAAATGTTCGGTCCAGTCGACCTTGCCCATCAACAAAGGTTGAAATGCGCCTTCGACGCCGAAGGCCTCCTCAATCCAGGCAAAGTGTTCCCGACGTTGCACCGGTGCGCCGAACTCGGTCGCCTCCATGTCCACGGCGGTAAGGTGCCGTTTCCCGAGTTGCCGCGGTTCTGACTTTGGAGATGTCCGAACCCTTGAACGAGGATGAACTCAGCAGCCTCGTCAAAGAAGCGGTAACAACCGGCACGCCCCTAGAGGTGCGTGGCGGCGGGACCAAGCGCGCGATTGGAAGGCCGGTCGAAGCAAAGCAGGGTATGACCACCCGCGGCTTGGCCGGCATCGTCGACTACGACCCAACCGAGTTGGTGATTACGGCTCTCGCCGGCACACCTGTGCACGAGGTGCAGGCAGCACTCGCCGCGCGGTCGCAACAGTTCGCGTTTGAACCGCGCGACTTGAGAGCGCTCTTGGGCGCCAACGGTGATGAGACCTTGGGCGGCTTAGTCTGCGCAAACCTTTCCGGCCCCCGGCGGTTCGCCGCCGGGGGGGTCCGCGACCATCTCCTCGGGTTTCGGGCGGTGTCCGGGCGGGGCGAAATCTTCAAGTCCGGCGGGCGGGTGGTCAAAAACGTCACGGGCTACGACTTGTCAAAACTCGTTGTCGGTTCGTTTGGCACGTTGGCGATCCTCAGCGAGGTAACGTTGCGGGTGACGCCCCGACCGGCTGAAACCGGCACGTTGATTGTGTCTGGCAGAGAAATCGACCGGTTTGCTGCGACGCTCGACGTCGCATCGGGCGCAGGCGCGTTGACGGGCGGCGCCTATTTGACCGCGGGCGCGCGGGTAGACTTCCCTCACTTGGCGGGAACGAGACAAGCAACTATTGCCGTTCGTTTCGAGGGCGATACCGCGATCGCAGCGGCTAATGCAGCGCGAAAGCGTCTTGGCCCCGCCGATACAGACGTTCTTGAAACGGACGCGAGTACCGAACTGTGGGCCGCAATCCGCGACCTTGCGCCCCTCCTAGGCAGCGACGGAAACATCTGGCGGGTGTCGCTCCGTCGTACCGCGATCGCCGCGTTTGTCGAGAGCCTCGACCTCCCTGAAGGGGCGCCGCTGATGGTCGACTGGGTCGGCGGCCAGATTTGGTTTGCCGAACCGCAAGGCATCGATGTCCGTGCCCGGCTTCATGCGGCGGCGGGACCGGATGGCCACGCCACCGTGATCCGCGCGGCAGACCACCGGCCGACAGAGACTTCGGTGTTCCACCCGCAGTCACCTGCAGTGGCGGCATTGTCACGGCGAATCAAACATCACTTCGACCCAAAGGGCATCTTGAACCCCGGCCGACTTTACGCGGACTACTGACATGCACGTCTCGTTGCCCCCAACGAAGCACCAAGACCCCTTCTTTGCCGCCGCGGCAACGGCCTTTCAGGCGTGCGTTCATTGCGGATTTTGCAATACGACCTGCCCGACCTATGCCCTGCTCGGGGACGAGCGCGACGGGCCGCGCGGCCGAATTTATGCAATGAAAGACATGCTGGAGGGCGCCGCTGTTGAGCGGTCTCTGGTGCCCCATCTCGACCGTTGCCTTTCGTGTCTGGCCTGCCGCACGACATGCCCGTCTGGCGTCGATTACACGCGCCTCATCGACCTCGGCCGTGCTCAGGTTGCTGAAGGACGGCGCTGGACGCTTCAAGGTTTGGCCCGGCGCGCCCTGGCCGTGGTTATGACACGTCCGACGCTTTTGCGTCTCGCCGTGGTAGTAGGCAAGGCCGTGTCACGGTTTCCGATCCCCGGGTCGGCGGGCGCGGCAGCGCGCGTGGCGCGCGGCGCCGATCCAAGGCGGAGCGCAGTAGACGGCTCAAGGGTGTTCCCCGCGGTCGGCCCGCAACGGGCTCGGGTGGCGCTCCTCACGGGCTGCGTCCAGCGCGCGGTCGCGCCCGAAATCAACGAGGCGACGGTTAGGCTCCTCCGCCGCATGGGGTGCGAGGTCGTGGTCCTGTCCGATGCGCGCTGTTGCGGCTCCCTTGACCATCACTTGGGGCATACCGCCCGCGCCCACCGGTTCGGCGCGCAGGCTCTCGCCTCCTGGCACACAGCGCACAAAAAGGCTGGCCTGGACTACATCGTCTCGAATACCTCCGGCTGCGGTGCCCACCTCAAAGATATCGCTTTCCAAATGCAGAAAAGCGCCGGCCCGGCGTCGGCTCACGCCGCCGAACTCGGCTCGCTGATGCGCGATGTCTCTGAAGTCGCCGCCGCCCTGGGTCTGCCCGACGCCGTACCAACCCCGGACCTAGAGGTGACCTACCAATCGGCCTGCACGTTGCAGCACGGGCAACGGATCCGCGACCTTCCCCAGACCCTGTTGCGAGAAGCCGGTTTCCGTGTCCGCGGTATCAAAGAAGATCATCTGTGTTGCGGGTCGGCCGGTACGTACAACATCATGCAGCCCGATCTCAGCGCACGCCTCGGCGAACGCAAAGCCCAAAATATCGAGCGCACCGACCCAAGCGTTGTCGCGACCGGCAACGTCGGTTGCATGCTTCAGTTGCGCAACTACACCGGCGTCCCGGTCGTTCATACCGTCGAATTGCTGGACTGGGCGACAGGTGGCCCCCGGCCCCTATCCCTTGACCGGCGGGACGCGCGCGACGCGTAGAACGTTTGTCGCCCCAGGGGTTCCAAACGGCACGCCTGCGGTGATGACAAGCTGGTCGTTCGGCTCGGCAATCCCTTCCCGAACGGCAATGCGGCACGCCTTTTCCACCATTTCCGCAAAGTCGTGGGTGTCGCTGGTATGGACGGCGTGGGCGCCCCACAGCAGCGCCAGCCGCCGCCCCGTACCGCGGCGGCTCGTGACTACAATAAGGGGCACAGACGGCCGTTGCCGGGCCGCGCGCAAAGCCGTCGAGCCGGTGGTCGTATAGGTCACGATGGCGGCGGCGGAAATTGCCGAGGCGACTTGTTTTGCCGCGACGCTGATCGCGTCGGCGGTCGTGTCCTTGACGTCGGGCCGCCATGCCGAGCGCAATGCAACGTAGGTCGGTTCGGTTTCGGTTTGACGAACAATTCGGTCCATCATTGCGACGGCCTCGGCCGGGTATTTACCGGCAGCCGATTCTGCCGAGAGCATAACGGCGTCGGCGCCGTCGTAGACCGCTGTGGCGACATCGGAAACCTCGGCACGGGTCGGCGTGGGTGCGTCGATCATCGATTCGAGCATCTGAGTTGCCACCACCACGGGCTTACCTTGGTCGCGCGCTTCGGCGACGATTTTTTTCTGCAGACCCGGTACGAGTTCGAGGGGCATCTCAACGCCGAGATCGCCCCGCGCAACCATGATTCCATCCGCTAGGCTGGCGATCTCCTCCAACCAATTGATAGCCGACGGCTTTTCGATCTTGGCCATCAACCCGGCCCGGCCGGCGATGATTTTGCGGGCCTCCGCGACATCGTCTGGTGTTTGGACGAACGACAAACCGATCCAGTCGACGGCGGCGGAGAGCGCGAAATCGAGGTCGCGCCGATCCTTGTCGGTCATGGCGCGAATCGGAAGGACGGTGCCGGGAACGTTCACACCCTTTGCCGCACTGAGGGGCCCTCCGACGACGACCGTGCAAACGATTCGATCCGCACTAGTGTGCGTTGCAGACAGTCTGACGCGCCCGTCGTTCAAAAGGATTTCCGCGCCGGGCCCGATCGCGCCAAACAGCGCGGGGTGGGGAAGCTCAACTCGGTTTGCGTCGCCTGGCGCCGGATCGTTGTCGAGCACAAATGCGTCACCGGCCTTGAGAAAAACCGTGTCGCCGGCAAACCTCCCGATCCTAATCTTTGGTCCTTGCAAATCGGCCAGAATGCCGATTGGCCTTCCCCGCGCGACCTCAATTTCCCGGATCAGGGTGATCCGTTGCGCGTGGTCTTCCTTGGTGCCATGGCTCATGTTGAGCCGAAAGGCGTCGGCGCCGTGGTCGACAAGGGTTTCGATCACGGAACGCGTGCAACTCGCGGGTCCGAGTGTGGCGAGAATTTTGGTATTTCGCCCCCGAAACATGGGACGATCCTAGCGGGCCGGCGAGCAATGCGACAGCGGTGCTCGCGGAATCCGGTTTTTCAACTGTTTGGGTAGGGGCTATCCTATCACCATGAAACAGACAATTGTCGCCCTTCTCATCGGCTTGGCGTTGTTCTCGCAGCCACTAGGATCCGCGATCGCTCGCCAAGACGATGTTCGTCTTCCCGAACTTTTCTCGCGCCTGCAACAAACCGCGGACCTTCAAGAAGCGCGCTTGATTGAAGGCCTGATTTGGTCGCTCTGGTTCGAATCGGGAATCCCCGCCATCGATCGCATGATAGCGGCCGGCAACGATGCCATGGGTGCAGGACGGTTCGACGAAGCATTGAACAGGTTTTCACGTGTGATCGAAACCGATCCGACGTTCGCAGAAGGCTGGAATCGCCGGGCGACACTGTACTATCTCATGGGGAATTACGACGCGTCGGTCCGTGACATACAGGAAACGCTGGCCCGCGAGCCGCGGCACTTCGGTGCGCTGTCCGGTCTCGGTCTGATCAACACCGCACTCGAGCGTTGGGACAGCGCGGTGAAGGCCTATGAAGAGGCGCTGCGCGTAAACCCCCATCTGCCGGGCGCAAAGCAGAACATCGAAGACATCAAGAAGAAAATCGAACAAGACATCTAACCCGTTTTCCATCTCCCATGCCGCAGGAGTGCCGCCTCCAATGACCGATATCGCCGCCCCGAACTTCGGCCTCAACGACGAGCATCGAGCATTGCTCGACGATATGACGCGGAGCGCCCGTGCCCATTTTGAGGCCGACGCACTCCAGCGCGACCTCTCGGGTCAGTGGCCTGAAGATGGCTTCAAGAGACTTGCCAAAATGGGCGTCCTTGGGGCGAGCGTGCCCGAGATCTATGGCGGTGCCGGTTTGGATCTGTTCTCCGCCGGGCTCGTCGGTCAGGCCATCGGTCGTGTGGATCCGGCGGTGTCGACGTCCTGGCAAAGCCACGACAACCTTTGCGTCAACAACCTCTATCAGAACGGAAGCGAATCCCAACGCCGCCGCTACTTGCCTGGCCTGTCCGACGGCACGCTAGTCGGCGCCATCGGCATGACCGAGCCGAATGCCGGATCCGACGCGCTGGGCGGCATGGCGACAACGGCGGTTCGCGACGGAGACTGTTACATTCTGAACGGCGGCAAGACCTATATTACCAACGGGCCAATCGCCGACATTGTCCTCGTCTATGCCAAAACCGCGCCTGAGCGCGGCAAGCGGGGGATCTCGGCCTTCATCGTCGAGAAGAAGTTCGTGGGCTTCTCGGCGAGTCCGCCGTTCGACAAGATGGGTATTCGGTCGAGCCCCACCGGCGCTCTCTACTTCGACGACTGCCGCGTTCCGGCCGAAAACTTGGTTGGAGAAGAGAACAACGGCATTGCTGTCATGATGTCGGGGCTGGATATCGAGCGTGCGTTTTGCTCGATGATGGTCCTTGGGATGTCCGAGCGCGCAGTCGAGTTGTCGGTCGAATACGCCAAGGATCGACGGCAGTTCGGTCAGCGGATCGGCGATTTCCAACTCATCCAGGCCAAGCTCGCGGAAATGTATGTGGCGTTGGAGACGATGCGGGGGATTGTCTACCGGGCCCTCGCGATGGCCAATACCGTCGGCGCCGGTGAGGGTGGACGTGGCGAGATCCACAAGCTGTCTGCCGCCGCGTTCATGTATGCCGGCGAAGCGTGTATGAGAATTTGCGACGAGGCGGTCCAAATCCACGGCGGCAGCGGATTCATGCGGGAGACCGAGGTCAATAGGCTCTACCGCTCGGCCAAGATTCAAGAAATCGGCGGCGGTACCAAGGAGATTCGCCGGCTTATCATTGCCCGCGAGATGTTGGCGGCGTAGATGCTTCGGCCAGCGGGCGGCAGAATGTCTCGCGTAACGTAAGGGCTGCAACAAAGCCACAGGTCATCAAGATCGGGAAGATCGTGAAAGCGTATCGATAGGCGCTCTCTCCGTAGACCCGGGCGCCGTCGACCAGCGTGCCATCCCAGCCAAGGTCGAGCAGCCAGCCGACAAAAGGTAATGACAGCGCCGAGGCGCTCATCCCCGCCATGTTGACAAATCCCATCGCGACCCCCGTTGCCGTCAACGCGTTGCTTTCCTTGGTGACGGCGAAATTGATGATCACCGCGCCGCTTGCCAACCCTTGCAATAACAAGAGCGCTTGAAAGGCGAATAGCGGCAGCGGTACGTACAGGATCGCAAGCCAAGCGATGATTAGGATTCCCGCACCCGACGCCATCACCGGTTTGCGTCTCTGCAGGCGATCGGACGTCCAACCCGCGATCGGGCCGCCCACGCCCCATCCGATCAAGATCAGCGATACCGTTGCGCCTGCGGTCGTCCTGCTGACCCCGTAGATTTCTTGGACGAAGGGGATGCCGAACAGGCCGGCAAAGGCCGCCATGGGAGTGACCAACGATCCGGTAAAAATCGCTACTTTCCAGGTCTGGCGGCTTCGTAGAACCCGTTTGAGGCCGCCAAAAACAGGTCCGACCATCCGCGGTTCACCGTGCATCGCCTTGTCCCGGATAAACGGAAACATCAAGACGGCGATTGCCGCCATCAAGATGCCGGACCACAACATCGCGGGGCGCCATCCTACGCCCTCGACCAGTGCCGCCAGTGGCGCTTGGGCGAGCACGGCACCGATCAACCCAACAAGGAGCGATAGCCCGGTGACGGCCGCGAATCGGTTGGCCGGGAGCCACATGACCGCAAGAGCCAGGGTTCCAACCCAGGCAACGCCGGCTCCTGCGCCAACAAGCAAACGGCCTATCGCGGCGAGGCCGAGCGTTGGCGCAAGCGCGAACAGGATGCTACCGGCGGCGCAGACAACGCCCGATGTCACGAGGACGCGGCGGACGCCGAAACGATCGATCAGGATTCCGATTGGTATTTGTGCCAGCGCGTAGGGGTAAAAATAGTAGGCGGAGAGATTGCCAAGCCCCGCAGCGTTGGTCTGAAAGTCGCGCATCAGCTCGCTGGTCAAAACGCTCGGGGCAACACGTTGGAAATAGGCATAGCCATAGAACGCGGCGGCGAGACCCCAAATCAGCCAGGGGATCATCCATCCAGAAGGATACCGGTTCATGGCAACGACCTCCGAACGCGGGACCGTTCGCGGGCGAGAAAGATGCCGGCAAGCACGGTAACGCCACCGAGGGCCTGTTGGACCTGCATTCCCTGCCCCAATAGGACCCACGCCAAGATCGTCGCACCGACCGGTTGAATGAGCAGTGTGAGCGACGAATAGGACGCGGCCAAATGGGCCAGTGCAAACGCAATCAAGCTCTGTCCAAAGGTATGTGAAATCACAGCCAAGCCAATGAGAATGAGCCACCCATGCCACGTTACCGCCAACAACGGTTCGCCCGAGACGAGCGCCACGAGAAGCAAAATCGGTGTCGCGGACAGACCGGACCACACCATGATTTCAAACGTGCCGATCGAGCGGCGGAGAAGTTTCACGCAAATGAAGTAGCCCGCATAAAACACCGCCGTCAGGAGGCCAAGGGCGTCACCGAGGACGTTGCCATGACCACCGAGGCTCGCGCCCAACACCATGACGGTTCCAGCCCCCGCGACGAATAGACCCAGCCAAAAGCGCACGCCGAATGTTTCACCGAGGAGCAACCACGCCCCGGCGGCGACGAATATCGGCGCGGCATTCGCGAATAGGGTCGCGTTCGCGACGGTCGTGAGTTGGATCGACCAATGCCAGACCGCGAGATCGCCCGCGAAGAAGGCTCCCGCCAACAGGAGCAGCCCGTAGTCCCGCCGCGACTTCACCGAACGCGCCGGCGAGGGCCCCGACCTGTATTGGGCGAAAGAAAGGCCAATAAGGAGCGGCAGCGAGAGCAACATGCGATGGAATGCCGTTGCCGCGGGCCCCAGTTCGCTTGTTTTGACAAAGATCGGTGCGAACGAGATGGCGAGCGCGCCGATCACCAATGCGACGAGCCCCAAAGTTGGGCCGCTCAGAAGAAATCGGTTCGGCATGAGGGCTCAACGGTCAGGGATGGGTCGATCAACGCGGGTGGTCCCAGTATAACAAGGCGATGAATCACGATTCTGCAGAAGGTGCAATGGAAGCCTTTAGGGTGGTTAATCCCGCTGGGTCATCCCGTCTCATTTTGACCTGCGACCATGCCGGCAATCATGTTCCCGCAGCGTCCGACGCCCTCGGTCTGCCCGAATCGCGGTTGGCGGAGCACATAGCCTGGGATATCGGGGCGGCGTCGCTCACCCAGGCGTTGGCCAATAGACTCGACGCCCAGGCGGTTCTCGCCATGTATTCTCGCCTCTTCATCGATCCGAATCGAAAACTCGGGAGCCCCGATTCCATACTCCGGGTCAGCGATGGGGTCATGGTGCCGGGCAACCAGAATGTGACGCCCGAGGAAGCGGTGCGCCGGGCCGAGCTGTCCTTTTGGCCGTACCACCACGAGGTAGAAAAGGCGATGCATCTCACTGAGCATGAGAAATCGGTCGCCGCCTACGTAGCGGTGCATTCGTTCACGCCGAGAATGGCGGGGGCGCAACGGCCGTGGGATGTCGGGGTGCTTTACGGACGCGACGAGCGAATGGCGCGCCCGCTCCTTGCCGCGCTCCAGGCGGTGGACGGCATTTGCGTCGGCGACAATCAGCCCTACTCGGCGGCACATCCGCCGGGCTATGGCCTGGAAGCCTACGGGACCTCGGCTGGCCGGCCCCATGTGATGATCGAGGTCCGTCAGGACCTGATCTCGGACGACGCCGGCGTTGATCGTTGGGCCGGGATTATCGCGACAGCCCTCGCCCCGTTCGAAACGGACTCCGACCTCTTCGTGAAGCGGTTCTTCAGATGATCAAGGACCCGCCGCTGACGATCGGCATCGAAGAGGAATACCTGCTGGTCGATATCGAGACCCGCAATCTGGCCTCGAATCCGCCCACGGCATTGATGGAAGTGCTGGAAAAGCGAATCTCAGGTCGGGTCGCGCCGGAATTCCTCAAAGCCCAAGTCGAAGTTGAGACCGGCGTCCACAAAACGATCTCCGCTGCACGAGGCGACCTCGCTTACCTCAGGCAGACCGTGTGCGAGGTTGCGGCGGACTTCGGCATGGCTCCCGTCGCTGCGGCGACGCATCCCTTCGCACGGTGGGGAGAACAACAGCACGTCGACAAGGATCGCTACAATGCCCTGGCGCGCGACCTGCAAGTTGCGGCAAGACGCCTGCTCATTTGCGGGATGCACGTGCACATCGGTATCGATGACGACGACCTGCGGATCGATCTGATGAATCAGGCAGCCTATTTCCTGCCACACTTGTTGGCGTTGAGTACGTCGTCTCCGTTCTGGCAAGGTCAAGAAACCGGGTTGATGTCCTATCGTACCAGCGTGTTCGACGGATTGCCGCGGACGGGTTTGCCGGAGCAGTTTTCGAGCTATAGCGCGTACAGCATGCTGGTGTCGGCGATGGTCGACGCCGGTGTCATTCAGGACGCCACGCGGATTTGGTGGGACTTGCGACCGAGCGCCCGGTTTCCAACGCTTGAAATGCGGTCGACCGATGTTTGCACTTCGCTCGACGATGCAATCGCCATCGCCGCCCTATTTCAGTGCCTGATGAGCATGTTGATACGGTTGCGCAAGAATAACCAGCGGTGGCGCGTTTATCCGGTGAGTCTCGTCAACGAGAATCGGTGGCTGGCGCAACGCCATGGCATTTCGGCTGGGCTGGTCGATCTCGGGAAAGGAACGGTCGTTCCCTACGCCGAGTTGCTTGAAGAGATACTTGATCTTATCGAAGAAGATGCCGACAAATTGGGCTGTGCCAAAGAAGTCGCGCACGCTAGAACCATTGTCGAACGCGGTACCAGCGCGACATGGCAGATTGAGGCTTTTCGGTCGGCGAAGCAGGCCGGTGCCGATACGGAACAGGCCCTGAGGTCCGTCGTCGACATGCTGGTCGAGCGAACGGCCCTTGTTGACGAACCTACGATAGCCGAGGCGAAATCATGACCAAGACGAGCGAGCTAAAGACGGAAATCGAGGCTGCTGCATTTCGGCGCCTTCTCCAGCACCTTCGAGATCATCCGGAAGTGCAAAACATCGACCTCATGGGGCTCGCCGATTTTTGCCGTAACTGCCTCGCGAAGTGGTACGTAGCCGCGGGCGAGGAGCGGGGCCAAGAAATCAGTTACGAAGGCGCGCGCGAGGTCGTCTACGGCATGCCCTACGCCGAGTGGAAGGCCAAGCACCAAACCGAAGCGACGCCGGAACAACTCGCAGCGTTCGCGGCACACCAGGCCGCGGAAAAAGCAGGGAAGTCCTAGTGGTAGAGATTAACGAGATCGGAAAGAACGAACTCATGGCAGATACGACGATTGCGGCCGACCAGCTTCGATCCTTCATCGAACGAATCGAACGCTTGGAAGAGGAAAAAGCCGCACTCTCCGCCGATGTCCGCGAGGTCTACGCGGAGCTTAAGGGTACGGGGTTCGATCCCAAGATTGTTCGCCAGATTGTTCGACTGAGAAAAATGGATACCAACGAACTCCAGGAACAAGAGGCGCTGCTCGACACCTACAAGTCTGCTCTCGGGATGGCCTAGGCGGCGAGGCGCTGCTGTAGACGGGTGCCGACCTAGCGATCGTGCCTCAGGCTAGAACTTTTCGACCCATGGCCGGATGTCGAGTTCTTGGGTCCAGGCGCTGCGGTGTTGGCTGTGGAGTTGGAAGTAGGTTTCGGCAATCGCCTCGGGGTCGAGCATCGCGTCGGGCGGGCGTTCGGCGGCGAGATGAGCTTGGCGCGGCGTGTGGATTTGGCCGTCGATATTAACGTAAGCGACGTGAATGCCTTTGGGGCCGAGTTCACGGGCCATGCTCTGCGCCAACGCTCTGAGGCCGAACTTGCCGATGGCGAAGCCCGCGAATTCGGCGCTGCCGCGCATGCCCGAAGTTGCACCTGTGAAAACGATGGTGCCTTCTTTCCGCGGCACCATGCATTTCGCCGCCTCGCGCCCTAACAACAGGCCGCCGAGGCAGGACACCTTCCAAGCGTTGATGACCTCGTCCGTCTTCAGGTCCAGAATACTACCTTTAACCCGTCCGCTGGCGTTGTAGACCGCGACACCGAGGGGTCCAAGGTCCTTCTCGGTTTGGCGCACGAGGCCCACTACCGCCTGCTCGTCGGTCGCGTCGGTCGGGATCGCCAATGCGCGGCCGCCCGCCGCCTCGATCTCCGCGACCACCGGTTCCAGCACCTCTAAGCGGCGTGCGGCGACCGCAACCGCATAACCTTCGCGCGCGAAACGGCGCGCGACGGATGCGCCGGTACTAGGGCCAAGGCCAAGGACGATGCAGCTTTTATTGGTCATTGGTTCCTCATGGTGATGGGGTCATGCCGCCGCGTTGCGTTGGGGAAGCGGATGTTCTAACCGGTTTAGCAGGTCCGCCCGCGTGTTGTTGGCGGTTTCGACGCTTTTGTCCTTGATCGGCCCGTAGCCCCGAATGGTTTCAGGCAAGCGCGCGAGTTCAATGGCGATCTCGTGGTTCTCGGGCGTGAGTTTGTCGCCGACCGTTGCGACCATCGCCTCATAGTCCTTGATGAGTTGCCGCTCGGCGCGCCGTTCCGCAAGGTACCCAAAGGGGTCGAAGGGGCTCCCGCGTAATCCCCGACATTTTGCGAGCAGACGAAACACAGAGAGCATCCACGGGCCGAAAGTCATTTTCTCTGGACGCCCACTCGCAGGATCAGTGCGCGCTAGAAGCGGCGGGGCTAGGTGAAACTTGATCCGGTAGGGGCCGGCAAATTGGTCATCCAGTTTGCGCAGGAAATCGCCTTCGGCGAACAGGCGCGCGACCTCGTACTCATCCTTATAGGCCATGAGTTTGAACGCGCCCCGCGCCACGCCCTCGGTAAAGTCCCTCGAATGGGGCGTCCGGTTCGTCTCGGCTGCCTCGGCGGCGGCAACCAGCCGGCGGTAGCGATCGGCGTAGGCGTCGTTCTGATATTCGGCGAGGAAAGCGGCTCGCCGGTCGACGAGACCGTGGAGCGTCGGCGGTGCACTTTTGATGTCACTCGGTTGGACGGCGTGCAGGGCGTCGGGGTTCGCCACGGCGCGGCGCCCGATGTCGAACGCGCGTTTGTTCGAGGTCACCGATACGCCGTTTAACTCGATCGCCCGGACCATCGATGCCAAGGAAACCGGCACGCGCCCGTGCTGGAAGGCAAAGCCGAGAAGGAACATGTTTGTCGCGATGGAATCGCCGAACAGCCGGGTCGCAATCGCCGTCGCGTCGATGAAGTGGGTATGGGCCTCGCCCGCCGCGAGGGACACCTCGGCTCTCAAGCGGTCGACATCCAGTTCGAAGTCGCGGTCGAGCGTCGAGTCGGCGGTCGGTGTTTCGTGGCTGTTGACGATGGCCCAGGTCCGACCGTTCTCGACGGTATTGATTACATCGGCGCTCGCGGCAACGACGAGATCCGCACCCAGAATCAGATCGGCGCCGCCGGTGTCGATGCGCACGGCGCTGAGGTCGTCCGGGGATGGCGCGATCCGGACGTGGCTGGTGACGGCGCCGCCCTTTTGCGCCAAGCCGGTCTGATCGAGGACCGTAACGCCCTTGCCGTCGAGGTGTGCCGCCATGCCGATCAATGCGCCGATGGTGATGACGCCGGTGCCACCGATCCCGGTCACGACGATTCCGAACGGCGCTGTCAGCGGGAAGGTAGCGGGTTCGGCAAGGTCGATGTCCGGAGCGAAGGCCGGCAAAGTGCGCTCTTCCTTGCGGATTACGCCGCCCTTGACCGTGACGAAACTGGGGCAGAAGCCCTCCAGGCAAGAATAGTCCTTGTTGCAGGAAGATTGGTCGATCGCGCGTTTTCGCCCGAATTCCGTGTCGACCGGAACGACCGACAGGCAGTTCGATTGGACCGAGCAATCGCCGCAGCCCTCGCACACGAGTTCGTTGATGAAGACGCGTTTCGACGGGTCGGGAAAGGTGCCGCGTTTGCGCCGGCGGCGCTTTTCGGCGGCGCACGTTTGGTCGTAGATCATGACCGTAACCCCCGGCGTCGCCCGCAATTCGCGCTGCAAGGTATCCAGGGAGTCGCGGTGATGAATGGAGGTGCCCGCCGGGAATATCGCCGGGCTAGTGTATTTTTCCGGTTCGTCCGAGACGATGGCAATCCGATCGACGCCCTCGGCCCGCACGATTTGGGCAAACCGGTCGACACCGGGGCTGCCGTCCGGCGTTTGGCCGCCGGTCATCGCGACCGCATCGTTGAAGAGTATTTTGTAGGTGATGTTGACGCCCGCGGCCAAGGCCTGGCGAATGGCGAGACTGCCCGAGTGGACGAACGTGCCGTCGCCAAGATTGGCAAAGACGTGCTCGGTCCGCGTAAACGGCGCCTGTCCGACCCAGGCCGCACCCTCACCACCCATTTGGCTGAACGTCGCGGTGTCCCGATTCATCGACAGCGCCATGTAGTGGCAACCGATGCCAGCCAGCGCGCGACTGCCCTCGGGCACCTTGGTCGAGCGGTTATGGGGGCAGCCAGAACAGAAAAAGGGGCTTCGTGCGTCGACGGGGGCCCGGTTTCGCCGCTGATCGTTGCGCGCGGAAAGATATTCGAGGCGCCCTCTGATCACCGAATCGTCAGCAAACCTTAGGAGCCGCTTGCCGACCAACTGGGCGACCTCGCCTGGCGAAAGGATACCGGCGGTGCACAGCACCCGGTTGCCCTCGGCGTCGAATTTTCCGATCACGCGCGGCCGCCGCGAACCCGCCAGTTCGTACAACTGAGCTTTGACTTGGTCTTCGAGCAGGGGGCGCTTCTCCTCGACCACGAGGATTTCCTCGAGGTCCTTAGCGAACGCGAGTAGGCCTGCACTGTCCAATGGCCAACTCATGCCGACCTTGAAGACACGAATACCGAGCGCGCCAGCCCGCCGGTCGTCGATGCCGAGCGTACTCAAGGCTTGGCGTACATCGAGATAAGCCTTGCCGGTGGTGATGATGCCTAGCCGCGGGGTCGGCGAGTCTATGACGATTCGATCGAAACGATTGGCCCGCGCAAAAGCCCTCACGGCATAGCGTTTGTAGTCGTGGAGGCGGGCCTCTTGCTCCAACGCGGTGTCGGGCCAGCGAATATTCAGGCCCCCGGGGGGCATCTCGAAGTCCTCGGGCTTTACGATCTTGAGCCGATGCGGATCGACCAGCACGCTGGCGGAGCTTTCGACGGTATCGGCGACGGCGGTGAAACCGACCCATATCCCGGCGTAGCGAGACATCGCCCATCCCAGCAGCCCGTAGTCGATATAGTCCTGGACGCCGGCAGGATTGATGACCGGGACCATGGCGCCGACCATCGCATGGTCGCTTTGGTGAGCGAGCGTCGAGGAGACCGCGCCGTGATCGTCGCCGGCGAGCACCAAGACCCCGCCATGGGGCGAGGTGCCAGCCGCGTTGCCGTGTTTGATTGCGTCCATGGCTCGATCAAGGCCGGGGCCTTTGCCGTACCAAATGGAGAAGACGCCGTCATACCGCGCGCCTTCAAACAGATTGGTTTGCTGGGAGCCCCACACGGCGGTGGCGGCAAGTTCCTCGTTGACCCCGGGTTGGAAGCGAATGTGATTGGAGTCGAGAAACGGCTTAGCGCGCCATAGGTTCAGATCGTACACCCCGAGGGGCGACCCGCGATAACCAGAGATGAATCCGGCGGTATTCAGACCGTCGCGAAGATCGCGCTGCCGCTGCATCATCGGCAAGCGGATGAGGGCTTGCGTCCCGGTCAGGTAGACCCGTCCGGACTCGAGCGTATATTTGTCGTCGAGGCTGGCTGCGACCGTCATCGGATGATCTGCTTCCACGCTCATTAGGTTAGGGCTGTCGACTGTTATTGCAATGCCCTGCCGGGGTTGTGATTGTAGCCGAGCGGTCGCTTGCGCGCGCCCACCGCGACGTGATTTTGATGGTGCCGGGCGCTATGGTGCGCGCCCAAGGAAAAGTGAGTAATCGACGAATGGCGATCGTTGTTACCGGCGCGGCCGGGTTTATAGGATTCCACGTGAGCCGCGCATTGTTGGCGCGCGGGGAGCGGGTTATCGGGGTCGATTCGGTCAACGACTATTACGACCCGGCTCTAAAAGAGGCGCGCCTCGCCCAACTCGCGCCCTCGGACGCATTTTCGTTTGTTCGATCGTCCATCGCGACGCCTGCGTGTTTTGAGGAGCTAGCCAGATTCGAAGGCGTGACCGGCGTTGTGCATTTGGCCGCCCAGGCCGGCGTGCGGTACTCGATCGAGAATCCGTTCGCTTATGTCGAGGCTAACTTGGTCGGCCACATGCGGATTTTGGAGTATTGCCGGGCGCTCCCCGGACTCGAACACCTCGTTTATGCCAGTTCGAGTTCGGTATACGGGGGAAATACGAAACTGCCGTTCTCGATCAAGGATCGTGTCGATGAACCTGTCTCGCTCTACGCGGCAACAAAACGGGCCGACGAATTGCTCAGCCACAGTTACAGTCACCTTTTCAGGATTCCGCAGACAGGATTACGCTTTTTCACCGTCTATGGTCCGTGGGGCCGTCCAGACATGGCATTGTTTTCGTTTACGAAAGCGATCTTGAAGGGCGAGCCCATTCGGGTTTTCAACCGCGGCGACATGGTGCGCGACTTCACCTATATCGACGATATCGTCGCTGGGATATTGGCGGCACTAGACCGGCCGCCTAGTGATAAAGAAGGGGCGCCGCATCGCGTCTACAACCTCGGGAATAACACGCCCGAACCGTTGCTCGGCGTGATCGGGTTGTTGGAGGATGCGTTAGGGAAAAAGGCGGAAAAGCTCCTCGAGCCGATGCAGCCGGGGGACGTGAAGGCGACCTACGCCGATATTACCGAGAGCCGCCGCGACCTCGGATTTGAGCCGCTTACCCCGATTGGGGTCGGAATCCCGCGTTTCGTCGAATGGTACCTAGATTATCATGCCTGACCGGCATCGCTCCGAAGAACCAGCTATTGCGCTAGACCTCATCAAAAGCTTCGGCGCGGAGATCCCGTTTCTCAAGGCGCTCGAGACGCGCATCGACTTTCTCGACCGCGGTCGCTGCGGTCTATCGTTGGACTGGAGAGAGAACCTTGTCGGCGATGCCGCCACCGGCGTCGTCCATGGCGGGGTCATTTCGACGCTCCTCGATTCGGCTTCGGGGATGGCTGTGTTCTCTGTAATTCCACGGGTGATGCAGGTTGCGACGCTCGACCTTCGAATCGACTACTTGCGGCCCGCGCTCCCGCGCGTTGCCATCAAGGCGGAAGCGGATTGCTATCGGTTGAGCAATAACATCGCTTTTGTGCGAGGACGCGCCTACCAAGAGGCCGACCGAGAGATCGCCAGCGGTCTTGCAACCTTCATGCTGGATTCTAGCGCTCTTTGACCATGGACGACCGCCTCGAGAAATTGCGCGACGCGAAAGCCAGAGGGGCACCGCAGGAGATCGTTCGCGCCATTCCCTATCTCGAATTCCTCGGCGTTACAGTTCAAGAGGAGGGGGGCGATCTTGTGTGCTTCCTCCCATTTCAAGAGAAACTCGTTGGCAACCCGACGTTGCCAGCACTCCATGGCGGTGTGATCGGAAGTCTGTTGGAAAGCGTGGCGCTTTTGCAACTGATATGGTCATTGGAGAGTACGGCGCTGCCCAGAACCATCAATACATCCCTGGATTTCTTGCGGAGCGGGCAGGCGAAGGGCACCTACGCCCGCGGTCGAATCACAAAGCAGGGTCGCCGCGTTGCAAACGTCCGTGCCGAGGCGTGGCAGGACGATCCCTCGCGTTTGATTGCAGCGGCGCATGGCCACTTCCTTCTCGCCACAGGAACAACAAGAGGTACCGGCAATGAGCGTTGAGGCCACCGTAGACCTGCCGGTATGGGACCTATCCGATCTTTATGCCGCGCCCGACTCGCCCGAGGTCGGCGCCGATCTTGCCGCGCTGCAGGGTGCCGCAAAGCGTTTTTGTAAGGAATACCAAGGGGCCGTTGCGGCGCTCAAGCCCGCCGCCTTCACGCAGGCCATCGAACGCTACGAGGATATCCAAGAGAGCCTGGGGAAGCTGGCAAGCTACGCCCAGTTGTTGCGGGCGGGCGACCTCAACAACGCCGCCGTCGCGAAATTCGCCCAGGATATCGGCGAAAAGTTGAACACGATTTCATCCGACCTTATTTTTTTCGCCCTTGAGATAAACCGTATTGAGGACGCGGCCCTCTCCAACCTAGCGGGGCATAAGGATTGTGAGAAATACCGGCCCTGGATCGAAAATGTCCGGGTCTACCGGCCGCACGAATTAGCCGACGATGTGGAAAAACTGTTTCACGAAAAGGCCGTCACGGGCTCGATCGGGTGGGGACGGTTGTTTGACGAGACGCTTGCCGCTTCGCGCTACGACCTCGCCGGAGAAACCGTAACCCTCGAGCATGCACTGAACCTTTTGACCGACCCCGACCGTGAGCAACGGCGGCGCGCGGCAGCGGCCTTGGCGGCGACCTTCGAGGAAAAAGCGCCCTTGTTTGCGCTCGTGACGAACGTGCTCGTCAAAGACAAGGAGATCGAAGATCGGTGGCGAAAGTATCCGGCGCCAGCCGCGGCACGGCATCTCGCCAACCTCGTCGAACCTGAGGTCGTCGATGCGCTTGAAAATGCGGTGGCGGCCTCGTTCTCGCGCACGTCGCACCGGTATTACGGAATGAAGGCCCGCTGGCTCGGCGTCGAAAAACTTGAACATTTCGATCGCAACGCACCCTTGCCGCAAGCCGACGAACGGAAGTTCTCGTGGGCAAACGCGCGCGACACAGTCCTTGGCGCCTATGAGCGCTTCTCAGACGACCTTGGGCAAGTTGGACGCACGTTTTTCGATCATGCATGGATCGACGCGCCGCCGCGGCCGGGCAAATCGCCGGGTGCCTTTGCCCACCCCACCGTCCCGTCAGCCCATCCTTACTTGCTGCTCAACTACCAGGGCAAAGTCAGGGACGTCATGACATTGGCGCACGAGCTTGGGCACGGCGTCCATCAGGTGTTGGCCGGCCCCCAAGGGGCATTGATGGCTGATACGCCGCTAACGTTGGCTGAAACCGCCTCCGTGTTCGGCGAGCAGCTCGTCTTTAGGGCATTGCTTGACGCCGAATCGGACCCGGTTCGGCGCCGGTATATGTTGGCCGGTAAAGTCGAGGACATGATCAATACCGTCGTCCGGCAAATCGCCTTCTACCGTTTCGAAAAAGCGGTCCATGACGAGCGGCGGCAGGGCGAAATCACCGTCGATCGGTTCGGCGAGATATGGCTCTCAGTTCAAACCGAAAGCCTCGGACCTGCCTTCACGCTCGGCGCGGACTATCGCAACTACTGGTGCTACATCCCGCACTTCGTCCACTCGCCGTTTTATGTGTACGCCTATGCCTTTGGCGATTGTTTGGTCAACGCGCTGTATGCCGTGTTTCAGAATTCCGAGGCCGGGTTCCAGGAGCGCTATATCGCGATGCTGAAGGCGGGCGGCACCAAGCGGCACAGGGAGTTGCTGGCCCTCTTTGGGTTAGACGCGTCCGAGCCGGCATTTTGGCAACAGGGGCTCGACCTTATTTCGGGCTTCATCGATGAACTGGAAGAGATCGGCGAGGCAGGTGCGCATGGTTGAGCAAGGATCCCCGGAATTCGAAATCCTCGAAACGCTTTGCAAGATGCCGCGGCCGGTGCGCGGCATGTCGGAAGCGATGCTGCTGCGGACGTTCAAATCCGCCCGTGCCATCCATACGCTTGCTGCCGATGGACTGATTCACTGCCGAGGCTGGAACGATGGGCCGGGCGGGGTATGGGTGCCGACAAAAAAGGGTGAAGCGCTGGTCGACGGTTCGGGCGCGGACCGCGCGTAACGAAGGCAATGTTGATGCCCGGCAGGGTCTGCTATAAGGGCCCTGCCGAAATGCGAAGGAGCGGACTATGGCTGAAAATCAACAGATCGATCTGCCTCAGAAGCAGCAAACCTGGGCCGGATTTACCCGCCTCGTTCAGTGGGTTAGCGGGTTGACTATCGTCACCCTCGGGCTCATGGCCATCTTCCTCCTTTAGGTGACGACGGTTTCGTCCCATAGGCCCTGGGCGGGCTTCGTCCTCGGCGTTCGGTCGCGGCCATGAAAGTCCTGGTTGTTCGAGAGACGCGTGTTAACGAACGCCGTGTCGCCGCGACGCCCGAGACGGTGAAAAAGCTGGTGTCTCTGGGGTGCACCGTTGCCGTCGAAGCGGGTGCGGGCGCGGCGGCCAACATCACGGACGACTCCTATCGTGAGGCCGGTGCCGACGTCGTAAGCGATATTTCGTCGACGTCGGACGCCGATGTCTTGCTCAAGGTTCAACGGCCGGGCGAAGGCCGGGACGAGAGTTCCAGTCTGAAACCCGGCGGCTTGCTGATTGGCATGCTGGCGCCCACCGCCGATGAGGATCAAATCAAGGGATACGCGGATCGCGGCATCGTCGCGATTTCGCTTGAATTGCTGCCGCGGATCACGCGGGCGCAAAGCATGGATGTGCTGTCGTCCCAATCCAATTTGGCCGGCTATAAGGCGGTCCTGGATGCGGCGAGCGTCTATGGGCGGGCGATGCCGATGATGATGACCGCGGCGGGGACGGTTGCCCCGGCCAAGGTTTTCGTCCTTGGCGCAGGCGTGGCTGGCCTCCAGGCGATTGCGACGGCGCGTCGCCTTGGCGCGATCGTTTCCGCTACCGATGTGCGGCCGGTGGCCAAGGAACAGGTTGAGTCGCTGGGGGCGAAGTTCGTCATGGTGGAGTCGCCCGAAGCGGAAAACGCGGAAACCGCCGGTGGTTATGCGCGCGAAATGAGTGCCGATTATCAGCAACGTCAGCAGGCGCTGGTTAGGTCCACACTAGAAAAGTCCGACATCGCCATCTGTACGGCTCTGATACCGGGCCGCCGCGCACCGACGTTGATCAATGCGGATACCGTTCGCAGCATGAAGCCGGGGAGCGTGATCGTCGACCTGGCGGTCGAGCAAGGCGGCAATTGCGAATTGTCCGTCCCCGGTGAGGTTGCCGACGTCAATGGCGTCATGATCGTCGGCTACTTCAACGTGCCCAGCCGCTTGGCAACGGACGCCTCGGCACTCTACGCCAAGAACCTGTTTAACTTTCTTTCTCCCCTGATCGACGCCGAGTCGAAATCTCTCAAGATCGATTGGGAGGATGAGATCCTGAAGGCGACTGTGCTGACCCGCGACGGCCAAGTCGTCCTTCCAAAATCCGAGGGAAAGGCATCGTAATGGAGGCGGTCGTCATCGACCCATTCGTTTTTCGCCTCGCAATATTCGTGCTGGCGATCTTCGTTGGGTACTACGTTGTATGGAGCGTCACGCCCGCGCTTCACACGCCGCTCATGGCCGTTACCAATGCGATTTCCAGCGTTATTATCGTGGGCGCGTTGATTGCCGCGGGGCCCGAGGACATCAACCTTGCCAAGATATTTGGGTTCGTTGCGATCGTCCTGGCGGCAGTGAACATCTTCGGCGGATTTGTCGTAACCCAGCGCATGCTGCAGATGTTCAAGAAGAAGAAATAGCGTGGCCGCCAACCTCTCTGCCATCGCCTACCTGGTCGCCGGGGTCCTTTTCATCATGGCGCTGCGCGGGCTTTCTTCCCCGGAATCCGCGCGGCGCGGCAATTACTTCGGCATTGCCGGAATGCTCATTGCCATCGTCACGACGATGCTCAACCCCCATATCCTGGGTTTCGATCTCATTATTTTGGGCCTCGGGATCGGCGCGGTAATCGGCACGGTGATCGCCCTCAAAATTCAGATGACGGCGATGCCGCAACTGGTCGCGGCCTTTCACAGCCTCGTCGGTTTGGCCGCGGTTCTCGTCGCGGCTGCTGCCTTCTATGCGCCGGAATCCTACGGAATCGGTGTCACAGGCCAAATCAAGACGGCGAGCCTGATCGAAATGGTGCTTGGCGCAGCCATCGGGGCCATCACCTTTTCGGGGTCGATCGTCGCCTTCGCCAAGCTCCAGGGGCTCGTCTCCGGCAATCCTCTCGTTTTTCCCGGCCAACACTGGCTCAACCTCCTCATCGGCCTTGTCATCGTTGGGTTGGGCACGGTGTTCGTCCTGCACGAGTCCGTTCCCCTGTTCTGGGTCGTGGTCGGACTCGCGTTCCTGATCGGTTTCCTGATTATTCTCCCGATCGGTGGCGCCGATATGCCCGTAGTGGTGTCGATGCTCAATTCTTATTCAGGTTGGGCGGCGGCTGGCGTCGGCTTCACACTGGAGAACACTGCGCTGATTATCACTGGGGCATTGGTCGGGTCCTCGGGTGCGATCCTCAGCTACATCATGTGCCACGCGATGAATCGATCGTTCATCAGCGTGATTCTGGGGGGCTTCGGCGGCGATGCCGTCGCGGGGTCGTCCGGCGCGAGCCGCAGCGATCGATCGGTCAAGGCCGGCAGCGCGGACGACGCGGCATTTATCATGAAGAACGCCGGGTCCGTCATCATCGTGCCGGGATACGGACTTGCGGTGGCGCAGGCCCAGCACGCCGTCCGTGAAATGGCGGATCGGCTAAAGGAAGAGGGGGTCAGCGTCCGCTACGCCGTTCATCCCGTCGCCGGTCGGATGCCGGGCCACATGAACGTGCTGCTTGCCGAGGCCAATGTCCCCTATGACGAAGTGTTCGAACTCGACGAGATAAACAGCGACTTCTCGACCGTCGACGTCGCCTTCGTGATCGGCGCCAACGACGTGACCAACCCGGCGGCCAAGACCGACCCGCAAAGCCCGATCTTCGGGATGCCGATTCTCGATGTCGAGAACGCCCGGACGGTGCTGTTTGTGAAGCGCTCCCTGTCGCCCGGCTATGCCGGTGTCGACAACGAAGTCTTCTATCGCGACAACACGATGATGCTGTTCGGCGACGCTAAGAAGATGGTCGAAGGCGTCATCCGCGCACTCTAGCGCAACAAAAAAGCCGCCCGGAGGCGGCTTTTGAGCGGTTTCAGGAAATCCGGTTAGACTTCGCGCTGCGCCCTCTTGCGCGCGAGTTTGCGCGCGCGGCGAACGGCTTCGGCTTTTTCCCGGGCGCGCTTTTCGGAGGGCTTTTCGTAAAAGTTCCGGAGCTTCATCTCACGGAAGATACCTTCCCGCTGCATTTTCTTTTTCAGCGCGCGGAGGGCCTGATCGACATTGTTGTCACGGACGTGGACTTGCAAACGGTTTCTCCCGGAAAGCTCGTAGTATTTCGGGGTGTTCCAGATTGGGGAACACACGAGGCGCGGTGAGTACCACATGGTTGCGGCGTTGTACAGCCCGAAGGGGGCCGCCACCCCGCCGCGTCTGCAGCGGAATATGGCCGAAATGCGGGCCCTTTACCCATTGCCGCACTCTAGACATGATGGCCCATGGCAATTCTCAAGATCGCAAAAATGGGCCATCCCGTCCTCCTCCAACGCGCCGCGGAGATCGACGATCCGACAACCCCGGATATCCAAGCCCTGATCGACGACATGTTCGAGACCATGGAGGATGCCCAGGGGCTCGGTCTGGCGGCACCCCAGGTCCACGTCCCCCTGAGGCTCGTCGTGTTTCATGTGCCCAGCGAGGATGAAGAGGAGATGCGCGCCCAAGTTTTGGTGAATCCCGTCATCACGGCGCTGACCGATGAAACGCAGCTCGGTTGGGAGGGCTGCTTGTCGGTGCCGGGTCTGCGCGGCAAGGTCCCTAGGTTCGATCGAATTCGCTATACCGGGCTGGACGAGAACGGCGCCGCGGTCGACGTCACCGCGGCGGGCATGCATGCCCGCGTGGTGCAGCACGAGTGCGATCACCTCGACGGACGCCTTTACCCGACGCGCATGGCCGATTTGGCCGACCTGGTGTTCGAGTCGGAATGGCGGTTTCACCTATCGGCCGAACATGAAGAGGAGGATATGTGACCCCATCGAGCGATCGCGACGCGATTCTTAGGGCTGTCCTCGACCATGTGCCATTCGACGGTTGGTCGGCCGCGGCATATGCCGCCGGCGTCCGGGAGTCCGGCGTAGCGTCGGATCGCGCGGCGCTGGCGTTCTCAAATGGGATCGACGGCGTTGCCGCGTATTTCGGGATGTCGGTGGTGCGCAAGCTGGAAGTGGCGTTAGAAGGGCTCGCGGACAGCGAACCGTCGATCCGCAAACGAGTTACCGTTGGCGTGCGAACCTTCATCGGTCTGATCGCCGAGCACCGGGAGCAGGTTAGGCGTATGTCCCCCCTGGCGCGTTCGCGGGGTACCTCGGGCGGTCTTGGCGTCCTCTATCGGATTACCGACATTATTTGGCGGGCGGCGGGGGACCGTTCGACCGACTTTAGCTTCTATACAAAAAGGGGCCTGCTCGCGGGCGTTGTGACCGCAACCTACTGGTACTGGCTTGACGACGAGTCCGACGGGTTCGCCGATACCTGGGCGTTCCTCGACCGGCGCATCGCCGATGTCCTCAGGATCCAGAAGCTTCGCGGGCGGGCCGAGAAATTCGCCGAGCGCATGGGCGCGCCGTTGAACACGCTCCGAAAATCGCCGTTTGGCAAGGGATTCGGGTCGCCTACGTCCCGGTGAGGCTCAGTTTCGTCACGTGACCCATTTTGCGACCCGTCCGAACTTTGTCTTTGCCATAAAGATGGAGTTTGGCGAGGGGGTCGTCGAGATAGGTCCGCCAGGCATCGACGTCGTGGCCGATAAGATTTGTCATGACGACATCGAACGCGCGCGCTGTACTCCCGAGCGGCAGGCCGCAAATCGCCCGAATATGTTGCTCGAACTGATCGGTCGCGCAGGCGTCGATCGTCCAGTGGCCTGAATTGTGAACGCGCGGGGCGATCTCGTTCACCAGGACCGAGCCGTCCTTGGTCGCGAACATCTCGACAGCCCCGACGCCGACATAGTTGAGTGCCGCTGCCAAGCGATGGGCGATGTCGCGCGCGGTTTCGAGGGCGGCACCGCTCAGGCGCGCGGGCACGCGACTCTCCCGCAAGATACCGTCACGGTGGGTGTTTTCCGGGATATCGTACGTGGCCACGGCTCCCGAGGGTTGGCGGGCAATAAGCACCGAGATCTCGACGGCGAAGTCGACGACGCCTTCCAGGATGCACGGGCCTGCCCCGAGATCCATCCAGGCGGAGTCGAGGTCGTTCGCCGATCGCACGAAGCGTTGGCCCTTGCCGTCGTACCCCATTCGCCGTGTTTTCAAGATCGCCGGCAAGCCGGTCTCGGCGACCGCAGCTTTGAAATCCTCGGGACCGTCGATGGCGGCGAACGTCGTGGTTGGCAGCCCAAGATCCCGGCACAAGGATTTCTCGGCGAGCCGGTCCTGGCTGACGCCGAGCGCGTGGGCCGAAGGATGCACCGGGACGCCGCGCTGAAGGGTCTCAATCGTTTGGCGGGGGATGTTCTCGAATTCGTAGGTCGCGACATCGATGGTTTGGGCGAACCGCGCGAGGGCGTCTACATCGTCATAGAGCGCGGTGGTGGTTTGGTCGGTCACGAAGGACGCCGGCGCATCGGTCTCGGGACAATAGACGTGGGTCCGGTAACCCATTCGTGCGGCCGCCAAGCACAGCATGCGACCGAGTTGGCCCCCGCCCAAAATCCCAATAGTTGCGCCCGGCGCGACCTCTTCTACCATGTCCGGTGCTCAGGCCGTTTCGGGCGTGTCGGCGATGGCATCGGTTTGTGCCTGTCGCCAGGCGCGTAGCTCGTCCCGCACCGCGCCGTCGTTGAGGGCGACCACAGAAGCCGCCAGGAGGGCAGCATTGACCGCGCCCGCGCGCCCGATGGCCAATGTGCCAACGGGTATTCCCGCTGGCATTTGGACGATCGACAGGAGGCTATCCATCCCGTTCAAAGCCTTGCTCTCGATGGGGACCCCAAACACCGGGAGGATGGTCATGGATGCGGTCATGCCGGGAAGGTGGGCAGCGCCCCCTGCGCCCGCGACAATGGCGGCAAGGCCTCTTTTTTCTGCGCTCTTAGCGTAGTCGACGAGGCGGTCGGGAGTGCGATGGGCCGACACAATGCGCACCTCGTGCGGAACGCCCAGTTTTTCCAGGGTCTCCGCAGTATGGCGCATGGTGTCCCAATCGGACTGACTGCCCATGATGACGCCAATTTTGACGGCAGCTCCCATAGGGCGCACCTCCCAGAAAAGCGGCGGATTATAGGGGTGGGATCGGGCCGATCAAATGCTTGGCCCTCGGATAACGGTTTATTAACCATCCTAACGTTTAATTTTCTGCGGGACGGGCGAACTGGCCGATTCTACCTCCGGGTGGCTTGTGCTAGTGTAGCCCATCGAAAGGCCGACATTACCTAGTGTTTGACCGATGAAAGTATCCTCAACCGGCCCTGTGGGAACGACGCCGGTTCGTCGCGTGGCACGGACTTCCGGCGCGACCCGCGCGTCGTCCGTTCAGGCGACCGACGCCTACGGGACAGCCGCGCCTGCTCGTCAGGTCGATGACACTGTCTCGGTCATGGGGATCCCGCAGGCCGAGATCACGCCAAAGGTTCGCGACGCACTGATGAATCTGATGGCCGAGGTCGACCAGATGCGCCGCGAGCTCCAGGTCGCCCGGGAGCGACTGGCCAATCTGGAAAGGCTGGCCGATCGCGACCCGCTCATCCCGATTGCCAATCGGCGCGCATTTGTGCGCGAACTCACCAGAAATATGGCTTTGGCCGAGCGCTACGGAACGCCATCGTCGGTTGTGTATATCGACGTCAACGACTTCAAAGAAATCAACGATACGTACGGCCACTCCGCCGGCGACGAAGCGCTTAAACACGTGGCCGACCTGCTGCTTTCCAGTGTGCGCGAGTCCGATGTCGTAGGGCGCCTCGGGGGCGACGAGTTCGGGGTCATCCTGGACCGGACCGACCAATCGACCGCGCGAGAAAAAGCAGAGCATCTGGCGCAGGCGATCATGAAGGTCCCGATGGATCATCAGGGCCGTGCGGTGCCGATCCATGTTGCGGTAGGTGTTTACACGTTCACCGGTGCCGAAGATGTCGGCCATGCGCTCGCGGCGGCCGACCGGGACATGTACGCGCACAAAAAGCGCATGAAATCGAATGGCGGTTCCAGCTAGGCGATGATGTCGGGGTATAGCTGGTCTTCCAGCCGCGCGATCTGATCCTTCAATACCAGTTTTCGTTTCTTGAGCCGCTGCAGCTTCAAGCTGTCGAAGGGCGTATGTTCAAGGAGCACGTCAACGGCCGCATCGAGATCGCGATGTTCCGTTTTCAGTGCAACGAGTTGCTGGCGAAGGAGCTCCAAGCCCATGACAGAAAGTAGCATGCGGGCCAGGCAGGTCTCAATTTGACGACTGAAGAATCACTGTGGGATTTTGCCGTTCGCGTCTACGGTCGACCAGGCGTCGAGGCAGCGTGTGTGGAGCTTCAGGACTCGTACAACGCCGACGTTCTTGTTCTGATTTATGGGCTGTGGGCCGGCACTCGCGGAAAGCGTCTGTCGCGCGGAGACTTCGCCGCGATCATGTCGTCGGTTGCACCTTGGCAGCGCCACACCATTTCGCCGCTTCGCGCGGTGCGCCGCGCTCTCAAAGAATCAGCTGACTTTTCCAACGGTTTTGAGGTGGCAGCCCGATCCGTCGGCAGGCGGGTAAAGGACCTCGAACTGGACGCGGAGCGATGCGAATTAGAATTCCTCGAAACCCTGGGATATGGCGAAGCAACGGAAAAAGGCGGCGCCACCACCGAAAGCAACCTCGCGATCTATCTGAGTAGTCTCGACATTTCCCCGCATCAATTCGGGCTGCAGCAACGATCGTTGTTGGTCGCCGCGGCTGATCGGGTTTGACGGAGAAAGGGTTCTGTTTCCCCCGCCGTTGCATTATCATTCAGCAATCTAACGGAGGTGCTAGATGAACGATTTGGCAACGGTGGATATCGAGGCTTTGAAGGCCAAACACCACGATTTGGACAAAGTCATTTGGAAGGAAGAAAAGCGAAGCCTTCCGGACGAAGAGCGGATTGCGACGCTCAAGAAAGAGAAGCTCCAGCTTAAGGACCGAATTGCCCTACTAGAGAACCGACCGCATTAAAGATTGCGCGCCATCTCGCGCAGTTTGAATTTCTGAACTTTGCCGGTCGACGTTTTTGGTAGTTCGGTAAAGACGACGGTCCGCGGCGCCTTGAAGTGCGCCATCCGTTCACGGCAGAAATCGATGATTTCTTGCATTGACGCGGTTTTGCCGGGTCGCAGCGTGACAAATGCGCACGGCGTTTCACCCCACCTGTCGTCCGGTCGGGCCACAACTGCTGCTTCGAGTACCGACGGGTGTCCGTAGATCGTATTTTCGACTTCGATGGTCGAAATGTTTTCACCGCCTGAAATGATAATGTCCTTGGACCGGTCCTTGAGTTCCAGGTACCCGTCTTCGTGCATGACGCCAAGGTCGCCGGAATGGAACCAACCGCCGCGAAACGCTTCGTCGGTTGCCTTGGCATTCTTGAGATACCCTTTCATCACGACGTTGCCGCGAAAGAAGACCTCGCCCATCGTTTCGCCATCCGCCGGGACGGGTTCGAGCGTTTCAGGGTCGGCGACCATGATGTCTTCGAGAACCTGATAGGTCACGCCCTGGCGCGATTTCATCGCCGCGCGATCTTCCAACGAAAAACCGTCCCAGTCTTGGTTCCATTCGCTGACCACCGCCGGACCGTAGGTCTCGGTGAGGCCGTAGAGGTGCGTGACGTGAAAACCGGATTGTTCCATTTTGCCGATCACGGCGGCGGGCGGCGGCGCTGCCGCCGTGGCAATCTCGATCGTTCGCCCAAAGCCGGGATGATCGGCCGCCGCCGAGGCAATCATGTTCATCACGATCGGGGCGCCGCACAGGTGGGTGACGCCATGCTGCTCGATCGCATCGAAAATGGCCTTTGCCTCGACCCGGCGCAGACAGACATGGGTGCCTGCGTTAATGCTTAGCGACCAAGTAAAGCACCAGCCGTTGCAATGGAACATCGGCAGGGTCCAGAGGTACACCGGATGCGCTGGCATGTGCCAGGCAAGGATATTGCCCGTGGCAAGGAGGTAGGCGCCGCGATGATGGTAGACGACACCTTTTGGGTTTCCCGTCGTTCCGGAGGTGTAATTGAGCGAGATCGCGTCCCACTCGTCCGCCGGCAAGGCCCACTCGAATGCCGGGTCGCCCGTCGCGATAAACGATTCGTAATCGGTGTCCCCGATCAGGTCGCCGTCCGCCGCGAGATGGTCGTCGATGTCGATCACGCGCGGCGGGGTCGATAGATCGGCGATCGCGGCCTCGATCGTCGCGCTAAACTCGCGGTCGGTCAGCAGAACCTTTGCTTCGCCGTGATCGAGGGTGAACGCTATGGCCTTGGCGTCGAGCCGAACGTTCAGCGTGTTGAGGACGGCACCGAGCATCGGAACGCCGTAATGGGCCTCCAGCATCGCCGGAACGTTGGGCGCCATGATCGCAACCGTGTCACCCTTGCGGATCCCGGCTTGCTGGAGGGCGCTGGCGAGCTGGCAGCACCGGCGATAGAAATCGCGGTACGTCGTGCGCCGGTCGCCGTGAATGATGGCGATGCGGTCCGGAAATACCGCTGCCGCGCGGCGAAGAAACGTCAACGGGCTCAGCGGTGTATAGTTCGCCGGATTTTGTGCGAGCCCGTCGTCGTATTTGTTTTCAGTCATGTCGATGATCTCGCCCCTAGGGCGCGAACACTAGTCGATGTGCTGTTGGCCGATCAATGCCGGGCCGTTGCCAAATCGACGGCAACCGAAGATCATGCGCGCGCGACGGTGGGGGTAACATGACCAGTTCATATTCCGAGGTATACGCCGCTTGGCAAGGCGCGCCGGAAGAGTTCTGGGCGGAACAGGCCCAGGGCATCGATTGGTTCAAACCCTGGGACCGTGTCCTCGATGCAGCTCGCCCGCCGTTCTACCGGTGGTTTCCCGGCGGGCAGGTCAACACCTGTTACAACGCCGTCGATCGGCACGTCGCGGCGGGCCGGGGCGCGCAGCTCGCGCTCATTCACGATTCGCCCATCACCGGTGCCATCGAGCGGCTGACCTACCTCGAATTGCGCGATCGGGTGGCGCGTTTTGCCGGGGCGCTCCTTGGCCTTGGCGTCGCAAAAGGCGATCGGGTCATCGTGTATATGCCTGCCGTTCCCGAGGCGGTGATTGCGATGCTCGCTTGTGCCCGGATCGGTGCGGTGCACTCGGTCGTATTTGGGGGGTTTGCGGCAGCGGAGCTGGCGACACGGATCGACGACTGCACGCCGAAGGTGATCGTTTCGGCGAGTTGCGGGATCGAGCCCAGCCGCGTCGTCGCCTATAAACCGCTGCTCGACGAAGCAATTCGATTGGCAAAACACAAGCCTGACAACGTTATTGTCTTTCAACGCGAACAATTGGTCGCAACGCTCGAGAAAGGACGCGACCTCGATTGGAATGACGTCGTCGAGCGTGCCCCGGCGGTAGAGTGCGTCCCCGTCGGTGCCAACGACCCCCTGTATATCCTCTATACCTCAGGATCGACCGGGCGGCCAAAGGGCGTCGTACGCGACAATGCCGGGCACATGGTCGCGCTCAAGTGGAGCATGTCGGGCGTCTACGGCGTCAATCCCGGCGAATGTTTTTGGGCCGCGTCGGATGTCGGTTGGGTCGTCGGTCACTCTTACATCGTCTATGCCCCGCTCCTGCACGGCTGCACCTCGGTCCTCTTTGAGGGCAAGCCGATCGGCACGCCGGACGCTGGTGTCTACTGGCGCGTTATTGCCGAGCATAACGTCGCGGCCCTGTTCACGGCGCCGACGTCCTTCCGGGCGATTCGCCGCGAAGATCCCGATGGCGCGTTGATCGATCGCTACGACCTGTCGGGCTTCAGGACTCTTTTTTTGGCGGGCGAGCGCGCCGACCCGGATACCGTTCAATGGGCAGAGGAGAAGCTCAAGAAGCCGGTGGTCGACCATTGGTGGCAAACCGAAACCGCCTGGGCGATGGCGGCGAACTGTGTCGGCCTTGGTATGTTGCCGGTGAAGCACGGGTCCCCGACGAAGGCAACGCCCGGCAACGAAATCGCCATTCTCGGGCCCGACGGTAGACCAGTTCCCGCCGGTGTAGACGGGGCGATCGCTGTCAAACTGCCGCTCCCACCCGCGAGCCTGCTGACCCTTTGGAACAACGACGAGGGATTCCTCGACGCGTATATGCGCGATTTTCCAGGGTTTTATAAGACCGGCGATGCCGGTCATCTGGACGACGAGGGTTACCTCTACATCATGAGCCGTACCGACGATGTGATTAACATCGCCGGGCACCGGCTCTCGACGGGTGCAATCGAAGAGGTTCTGGCGGCACATCCCGATGTTGCAGAATGTGCCGTTATCGGCATCAAGGATTCGCTCAAAGGGCAGGTGCCCGTTGGGTTGGTCGTCCTCAACGCAGGCGTCGACAAACCTGTGGCCCAGCTCTCGGCGGAACTGGTGCAAGAAGTACGCGACAAGATCGGACCGGTTGCGGCGTTCAAGGTCGCCATCGTCGTATCCCAGTTGCCGAAGACGCGGAGCGGCAAGATTCTACGGGCAACGATGCGGCGAATCGCCGACGCCGAACCATGGGCGATGCCCGCGACGATAGAGGATCCTGCGACCCTGGATATTGTGGCTGCCGCGATGCGGCAGGCCGGGTTGGGCGCCGCCGACTAGGTGTCGCTGCCGGAACTTTCGTTGCCCGATCCAGAGTCGGGCGGCGCGACGCCGGCCCGTGCCAAGGCCGCGCCAAGGGCTGTGTCAGGCACGTCTTCGTGCTTGGCTTCGCTCGCGCTCTCCGTCGACGCGGGTTCTGCGTCAGCGTTAGGGACGGCGGAAGCTGCCCGAGCTTCTTGGGCCGCTTCGAGCGCAGCTTGCTTTTCCTTGGCAACCTTAGTCGCCGCGCGGCGCTCGCGATCTTCTTTGCGCTGGAGGCGCTTCGCCGCCGCCTGAACGGCAGAATCCAGTTCCGTCTGCGAGCACATGCCCAGGCTCACCGGGTCCTGCGGCTTGAGGTTCGGTGTATTCCAGTGGCTTCGGTCGCGCACCGAGACGACGGTGGGTTTGGTCGTCCCCACCAGCTGACAAACCTGGGCGTCGGTCAGTTCCGGGTGGAACTTGATCAGCCAAGCGATCGCGTCAGGGCGGTTCTGCCGTTTCGACAGCGGCGTGTACTTGGGCCCCGGCCGGCGCTGTTGCATCTCAATCTCAGGTTCGAGCATCACCAGACGGGACGCACGGTCTGCCTGGCAGCGATCGAGCTCGTCGCGGGTCAGTTCGCCGTTCGCTATCGGATCGCGGCCAACGATGCCCACTGCGACTTCGCCGTCGGCGATCCCCTGCACCTCCAGGGCGTGCAAACCGCAGAAATCAGCAATTTGGTCAAAGCCAAGCGACGTATTGTCGACCAACCAGACCGCCGTGGCCTTAGGCATAAGCGGATGAGGCATTTCAAAACCCTTCGCGGCCGCCGTTCAGGCGCTCGCTCGATTACTCTATTGATTTACGTTAGGTAGGACGCAGCCTAACCCTAATATAGGGTGGATTGCGGTTGAGGCAAACCACCCCGTTTCTAGCGGAAAACCGGGCCTAAACGGTCAAAAGAATCTTACCCATATGGGCGCTGGATTCCATGAGGGCGTGAGCGTCCGCCGCTTGGGCAAGGGGGAACCGGGTGTCGATAATGGGTCGAATGGCCCCCGATTCCAGGAGCGGCCAGACCCTGGAACGGAGTTCCTGGGCGATTTTAGCCTTTGCCTCGATGGACTGAGGGCGCAGGGTCGACCCGAGGACCTGCAGGCGGTTGCGCATGACCCGGCTGAAATCGACCTCGGCCTTGGCCCCCTTCAGGAAGGCGATAAAGACGAGGCGTCCTTCGGGGGCAAGAAGACGGAGATTCTTGGCGATGTAGTCGCCCCCGACCATATCCAGAATAACGTCGACCCCGTGGCCGTCGGTCGCAGACCGTAGGGCCTCTTCGAAATCCGCGTCTTTGTAGTTGATCGCCTTGCTTGCCCCCAGTGAGACGCACAACGCGCATTTCTCGGGCGATCCGGCCGTCGCATAGACCGTTGCGCCGAGCTGCTTGGCGAGTTGAATGGCCGTCGTGCCGATGCCCGACGATCCGCCGTGCACCAAAAGAACCTCCCCGGGCCGCAATGCCGCACGGTCGAACACGTTGGTCCACACCGTAAAAAAGGTCTCCGGCAGGGCCGCGGCCTCCGCGAGATCCATACCGCGCGGGACAGGCAGCGCCTGTGCGGCCGGCGCCAAACAGTACTCGGCGTAGCCGCCCCCGGCGACAAGGGCGCACACGTTGTCACCAACCTTCCAACCGTCGACCCCGTCGCCGACGGCGGCCACGGTGCCCGACACCTCGAGACCGGGAATATCTGAAGCGCCGGGCGGCGGCGGGTAGGAACCTTTCCGTTGGAAAACATCCGGCCGGTTGATGCCGGCGGCGGCAACCTTGATCAAGATTTCGCCGGGCGCCGGTTTGTCGACGGACCGCGTGGCGGGTTTGAGAACGTCGGGGGCACCTGGCGCGCTGATCTCGATGACGGTCATGTTGTGGGGAAGGGTCATGCGTCTCGTCCTTGCTGGGGCGTACCGGGGGAGGTCAACGGTTCGCGGTCTGGAAGCCTGATTGTGGTCTAGTATGATCGGCCACGATCTGACAAGACCGATAGAGGGTTGAGTGCGATGGACACGGACGATCTCGAGCCGCCAAAGAAGAACAAACTGGTGCCGCCGGTACTCGAGGAGATGTCGATCGAAGACCTCGGTGCGTATATCGACGAACTCGAAGCGGCCATCGCCCGCGCCCGCGCGGTGATCCGGAGCAAAGAACAAGCCCGCGGTACGGCGGCATCCGTTTTCAAGACGTGAGGTCGATGTGAGCGTTGCGCCAAAGGAAGAGACCCGAGGGAACTACCGGCGATTTTTGGAAATCCCTACGCGCTGGATGGACAACGATGTCTACCAGCATGTGAATAACGTCAACTACTACTCGTTTTTTGACACGGTGGTGAACGAGTATCTGATGAGTGCCGGTGTTCTGGATTACGAGACCGGGGATGTGATCGGTTTCGTCGTTGAAACCTGTTGCCAGTATCACCGACCGCTGCGCTTTCCCGATGTGATCGACGCTGGCCTCAGGGTCGCCAAGATCGGTACGTCGAGCGTGCGTTACGAAGTGGGGTTGTTTCGCCGGGGCGACGAGGGCGTCGCCGCAACGGGGCATTTCGTCCACGTCTACGTTCGTCGGCCCGAGTTGCGACCGACGCCGCTATCCGAAGCCCTGCGCGAAGCCCTAGAGAGGATCGCGGTCTAACGCCGGGACGTTGCGAACCGTCGGCGTCGGCAATGGCCGACGCCGACGACGCACAGTGGATCGTTAGGCCGCAACGCGGGGTTGTTCGATCACTTTGGACGGAGCGTTGCCCGTGCCGATTTCGATTTGCCGGGGTTTCTGGGCTTCGGGAATTTCACGGACCAATGCCACATGCAATAATCCGTTGACGAGAGAAGCGCCGGTCACGCGCACCGAATCGGCAAGTTCGAAGCGGCGTTCAAAGGCACGGCGGGCGATCCCGCGGTGGAGGTACGAACCTTTCTCCTGTTCATCGCGCGCTTTGCCGCGGATGACCAAGACGTCGGCCTCCTGGGTGATATCAAGTTCGCTCTCGTCGAAACCGGCGACCGCCATCGAGAGCCGATAGTCGTCCTCACCGGTCTTTTCGATGTCGTAGGGCGGATAGCCTGTGTTGGTGTGGTCCATCCGCGTGACGGCATCGAGAATCTGATCGACCCGGTCGAAGCCGATCGAAGAGCGCAAAAGGGGTGTTAGAAATTGCGTGCGCATAGCGTCACATCCTCCATTGAAGCAATGTGTTCATAGACCCGCCAATTGGCCGGGCCTCAATATCACCGAGCCCCTAGGGCACCCGGCTTGGCATTGATTTGGGGAGTCGAAAAAGGGGTTCAAGACCTTGAAACAAAAACGCCGCCCGGAGGCGGCGTTTGCGCGGACGGGTTTCCGGCCTATTTGATGCCGAAACCCTCGAACCGTTTCTTGAACTTCGCCACTTGGCCGCCGGAATCGACTAGGCGTTGGTTTCCGCCGGTCCACGCGGGGTGGGATTTGGGGTCGATATCCAAGGTCATGCGGTCGCCGGCGGCGCCCCAGGTCGACCGGGTCGTGAATTCGGTGCCATCGGTCATGACCACGGTGATCTCGTGGTAGTCCGGGTGAATTTCCTGCTTCATGATTTCTCTCCGCTCGAAGGCCGGGCTTATAGCAGACTGAAGCCGGATTGGGCAACCATAGCACCGGGGGCTCGGGGCGATGTTGTTGCGAGGTCACGGCTCGCCTATGCTCCGGTCCCGAACCGATTGATCGATAAGGAAAAAACGTGGCGCGACAAGCAAGAAGCTATGGTGGCTCCATCGGCAACAACACCGAGGATCGCCCCAAGAGCCGAGACCTCGCGCAACTCCGTCCGGTTCTGGAATTTGCCTATCCCTACTGGCGCGTCGCCGCGGTGGCGGGGGTTGCGTTGGTCGCCGCCGCCATCGGAACCCTCGGGATCGGACGCGTTCTCCAACTCCTGATCGATAATTTCGACTCGATCGCGGACGTCAACCGGACCTTCCTCTTGCTCCTCGGCGTCGTCGCGGTGATCGCGGTGGGGACGTTCGGCCGCTACTATCTTGTCATGTGGCTCGGGGAGCGCGTAGTCGCCGACCTGCGCCGCGCCGTCTATGACCGTGTCATCGGTCTGAGTCCGGCATTCTTCGAGCGCAACAAGACCGGCGAAATCCTGTCGCGGATTACGACGGACACGACACTGATTCAGTCGATCGTCGGTGCCAGCGCGTCGATGGCGCTACGGAACATCTTGCTGCTCATCGGCGGCCTGATCATGCTGATCATCACCAGCCCACGCCTGTCGGGCCTGATCATCCTTGCCGTCCCCGTTATTGTTCTGCCGTTGATGGTCTTCGGTCGAAAGGTGCGTCGGTTGTCACGGCAAACCCAGGACCGTATCGGCGCGGTTAGTGCCGCGGCCGACGAAAGTATCAACGAGGTCCGCACGGTCCAAGCGTTCGTACATGAAGATGTCGACCGTGCGCGGTTCGGCGGCAAAGTTGAAACGGCGCTGCGGGCGGCGATGGATCAGATCCGCGCGCGCGCTTTCTTGACGTTGTCGGTCATTCTGCTTGTCTTTGGCTCGATCGTTGGCGTCCTCTGGATCGGCGCTGTTCAAGTGATGAATGGCAACATGTCCAGCGGCGACCTTGGCGCTTTCGTGTTCTATGCGATCGTCACTGCTGGGTCCGTTGCTGCGCTGTCGGAGGTGTTCGGTGACGTGCAAAAGGCCGCCGGTGCCGCCGAGAGATTGTCCGAGCTCCTGAACGCCGAACCCGATATCAAGGCGCCGGTGTCGCCGCTAGTTCTGCCGCACCCTGCCCGTGGCGCGGTCGAACTCCGCAACGTCTCGTTCCGCTACCCGATGCGGCCGGAGGTCGCGGCTCTGTCCGATTTCTCGCTAGATGTGGCTGCGGGTGAAACCGTTGCCCTGGTCGGGCCGTCGGGTGCGGGCAAGACGACCGTGTTTCAACTGCTTCTCCGGTTCTACGACCCGTCGGAGGGGCATGTGACCTTCGACGACCTGGAATACGTCCGTCTCGATCCCCGCGACCTTCGCGCCAATATCGGGTTGGTGTCCCAAGACCCGGTGATATTCGGGGCGGATGCCTGGGACAACATCCGCTACGGCCGTCCGGACGCGAGCGATGACGAGGTTCGTGCGGCGGCGGATGCCGCGTCGGCCACCGAGTTCCTCGATCGCCTGCCTGACGGGTTCGCGACGCAACTCGGCGAACGCGGCGTCACCTTATCGGGTGGGCAAAAGCAAAGGGTGGCGATCGCCCGGGCGTTGCTGCGCAACCCCGCCCTCTTGCTGCTCGACGAAGCAACGAGCGCGCTCGATGCCGAAAGCGAGCGCGCAGTTCAGTCGGCCTTAGAAATACTGATGGAAGGGCGGACAACGATCGTTATCGCCCACCGCCTCGCGACGGTTCAGAAGGCCGATCGGATCGTCGTGGTCGACGGCGGGAGAATCGTGGCCGAGGGCACCCATGACGCGCTCATGGCCCAGGGCGGCCTCTACGCGCGGCTTGCGAAGCTTCAGTTCAATGTCGGTGGCTTGCGCGACGTTTCGGCCGTTTAGCGCTCGGTAAGTTTCATCTCGATGCGCCGGTTGCGCCGGAACGCGATCTCGTCGTTCCCTTCGTCGAGCGGGTGATATTGACCGAACCCTGCGGCCGCGAGCCGGCGTGCAGGGATGCCGGCCTCGATGAGGAACTTCACGACGTTGGTTGCCCGTGCGGCCGACAGTTCCCAGTTCGACGGGAACTGCGATGAGTTGATTGGCACCGAGTCGGTGTGTCCGTCGACCCGGAGAATCCAACTGATATCGGGTGGAATACGCGGGATGATTTCAATCAGCGTGTTGGCCAAATCTTGCATCCGGGCGCGCCCTTCCTCGCCCAGCTCCGCCGATCCTGACCCGAACAGGACCTCCGACTGAAAGACGAACCGGTCGCCGACAATCTGAATGTCGCGCCGATCGCCGAGCACCTCCCGCAATCGGCCAAAGAATTCGGAGCGGTAGCGCGAGAGTTCTTCGACCTTTTGGGCCAGCGCCTGATTGAGGCGTCGACCAAGGTCCGAAATCACCACTTGCTGTTCTTCGTCCTTCGACTCCGCCTCGCCTAGTGCGGCTTGGATCGACCGCAGTTGCTCGCGCAGCAGGGCGATCTGCTGGTTCAACAGCGCCACGCGGGCCTTGGCGTCGGACGATAGTTCCTGTTCCTCCTCCAACGCCGATTCGCGTGCAAGGTAGAGCGCTTGGACTTCGGCGAGGCGGACTTCGCGGTCTTTCAGGTCTTCCTGCACGAGCCTCGTCCGCTCTTCTTCGCTGGCGAGCTGGGTGCGCAGTTCGCGCTGGCTGTCTCTCAATGCGCCGACCGTCGCGCGGGTTTCGGACAGCGCGGTTTCAAGGTCGGCCGATTGTTTCCGGAGGGCCTCGGCATCGCGTCGGGAGACCTCCAAGGCATCGGCCAGATCGCCGACGCGTCTCTCAAGTTCGGCGCGGAGCGTGCGCAGGGCATCGATATCGCGTTGCAACCGCTCGACATCCGCGAGTTGGGTCCGAATGGTCTCGCGGTCCCGTTCGACCGTTTCGTTGGCGGCGGCCAGGTCGCTCTGGGCTGCGGAGAGACCGCGTTCCGCGGTTTCGGCCCGCCGCGTCAGCAGGGCGACGGTTTCGTTGAGCTGCGCTGCCTCCGAGCGGAGCTCCGAGAGTTCGATCACGAGGTTGTCGCGCTCTTCGTTTGCGCTTTGAAGCGACGCCGAGAGTTGGGCCACGTTCAAACGAAGATCGGCATTGCCCTGGCGTTCAAGCGATAGAAGTTCGGTTAATTCGTTGATTTGTGACGTCAGGCGTTGCAAGGCTTCATCGCGCCCGGACAGCGCCTGCGACAGAAACACCTGTGCCAGGACGAAGACCACCAGAAGGAAGATGATGACGACCAGCAACGCGGCCAGGGCATCGACAAAGCCGGGCCAATAGTCCTGACCGCGCGTACGGGTTCGAAACGCCATGGCGATTCGGTCTAGTCGCGCCGCTTATCGAGCGATGCCGCGATGGTCCGGGCGACCAGTTTCAGCTCGTTGCGGATCTCGGAGACCAACTGATCTTGTCCTCGGGTCGTCGCATCGAGGAGTTGGCTGAGGTAGACGTCCATGTTGCGCAAATGGGTCTGGGCGGTCTTGTCGACCCCGCCGCGATCCTCGGCCAGCTTTTGAAGGAGCGGCTTCATTTCCATTTGGCTCTCGATCAGCTTAACCATCAGGTCTTGCTCCGAGCGCATTTGGTCGGTGAGCGTGGCGAGGCGCTCGGCAAGGTTCACGAACGTTTGATTGGCGCTATGGCGTCCGCCTTCCGCGTTGGTCATCGTGCGTTGCAGATTGTCCAAACTCTCGGCGGTCTGCTCCAGCAGCGCTTGGACATAGGCCGGAACCGATTGATCCCCCTCTGCGATTCCGGTGCCGCTCGACAGGCGGGTCACGCTCGAGAGCCATTCTTCGAGGTCGTTGTAGAAACGATTCTGCGCCTGACCGGCTTGGAGGTCGAGAAACCCGAGGACCAGCGAACCGCCAAGGCCAAATAGCGAGGAGGAGAACGCCGTGCCCATCCCGCTCAGCGGGGCTTCGAGGCCTTGGCGCAAACTATCGAACTGGGCGCTGAAGTCGCCCCCATCGACGCTGAGGGATGCAATCGTGCTGCCGACCGCACCGATCGTTTGTAAGAGGCCCCAGAAGGTGCCGAGCAGTCCCAGAAAGACCAACAATCCGATCATGTAGCGCGAAATATCGCGGGATTCGTCCAACCGCGACGAAATCCCGTCCAATAGCGAGCGCATCGTCAGGGTTGAAAGCTGCATCCGTCGGCTCGTGCGATCGCCTAGCATCGTCGCCATCGGACCCAGCAGTGTCGGCGGATCCTGAACGGACAATCCGGGCTCGCTACGCCGGAAGGTATCGATCCAACGCACCTCCGGATGGAGCAGGAGCACCTGTCTGAAGGCGTAGACGATACCGAGCAACAAAACCCCAAGAATGAGTCCGTTGATCGCCGGATTCGCCATGAAGGCGCGTTCCAAGGGGCCGATAATCGCGAGGATCACGACGGCGGCAATGACCAGAAAAACGGTCATCCTCGTCAAGAAAGTGCGGGTTCCAGTCATGTGTTCTGATCGCTCCCCTTAAGGCGCGCGCGGCCCCGCCAAGTTCTTCAGATCATTGCGTCAGCAATATGACATCCACACGGTCGTTCGGCCCACCGTCGGTGGGTTCCCCGAGGGCGCGTACGTCGATCCGTGTGCTGCGCACGCCGTTCTCGATCAGGTAAGAACGCACGGCGAGTGCCCGCGACAACGATTCGCGCCGGGCCGCGCTCGGTCGGTCGCTGGTGCCGCTAGCGAAGGCTTTAAGCTGAATGCGGCGCTCGTTGCCACCTAGGCTTGCAGCGAATTGCTGGAGTTGGGCCTGCGCACCCGCGCTGAGCTGCGTCGCCGATCCCTCGAACAGCAACTGGAGCGCCGTGCCGTTGCCGGTCGGCGCGGCTGGCGGCAACGCGGCAGTCTGTTGCGGCGGCGGTTCGGGCGCGGGTTGCGGCCTTGCTGTCTCCCTCGGTGCAATCCGCTCCGGTGCCGCGGTATCCGGTGCCTGCCGGGCGACGGCAGGGGGGGCTGGTAGGGGCGGAGGCGCAATCGCGGTGGGCGCTGCAGCCGCGGACTCGCGTACAGGCGGTGCTGCCATCGGTGTCGGTGCGGCTGGCCGCGCGATGACCGGTGCGACCGGTGCGGATACACTTGGCCGAATACTTGGGGCCGGGGCGGTCAAGACGGGCCGTTGTGGCGCAGTCGATACCGTATGGCTGCCGCCGGGTGGTTTCAGAACGATGGCGTCGTCGGTTCTCTCACCGGGAAACCGCAAGGTCCGCATCTGCTGTCGACCGTCCAAGTCGCGCAGAGCGCCGAGGTTCACATCGACGCTCGATTGCCCGCTCCCGCCGATTATGACCGTCTCCTGTGCGACGGCGGCGGTGCTGAGCAGGAGGCTGAGCGCCGTTGCCGATACCGCGGCATGCCAATGCCATGAGTATCGAATCGGAACTCGCTGCCCGTGCTTGCCCATCGAGAAATCTCCCTTTGCCCGTGTGCGCACGGCGTTCTCAAAGCGCCGCTCTGCACGGGCACCTTAGCTTAGTGCCGCGCGCCAGGACAACCGGCCTAAATGGCGGTGGGTGGCCAGTCCGGTAGCCGCGCGGCGGCGGCCAGCAGTTTGATGACGGGTTGGTGCAGGTCGGGATTGGTTGCCAGGACATTGCCCGATTCCAACATGCTCCCACCGCCGGTGAGGTCGGTTACAAACCCGCCTGCTTCCCGTACGAGGACGAGGCCGGCCGCCATGTCCCAAGGTTTTAGATCGGCCTCCCAGTAACCGTCGAAGCGGCCAGCGGCAACATAGGCGAGGTCGAGGGCGGCGGAGCCGAACCGGCGGATGGCCGACACCTGGGTTGAAAGGGTCGCGAGTTGCTTCAGAAACGGGGTTACCGTGTTCGCGCCGCGAATGGTTGGAATGCCCGTCGCGAGGACCGACTCCGCGAGGTGCCGGCGCGCCGATACCCGCAAGCGTTGGTCGTTGAGATAGGCGCCAGCGCCCTTCTCGGCGGCAAAGGTCTCGTCGCGCAACGGATCGTAGACAAGGCCGGCGACGATTTCTCGCCCGCGTTGATGGGCAATGGAAATACAAAAATGCGGTAACCCGTGCAGGAAGTTCGTGGTGCCGTCGAGTGGGTCGATGATCCAGCGGTTCTCGGGGTCGTTTCCTTTGGTCTCAACCCCTTCTTCGGTCAGGAAGCCCCAGTCCGGCCGGGCCTTGCCAAGCAGATCCCGTAGGTATTGGTCGGCTTTGCGGTCGGCCGAACTGACGAAATCGGCGGGACCCTTGAGCGAGACCTGAAGTTTGTCGACCTCGCCGTAGTCGCGGACCAGCGATCGACCGACCCGTTTTGCCGCCCCCGACATCACATTGAGAATAGGCGACCGCGGTCCGGCCATGCCGGTCTAGTCCGTACGCTTGAGGTAGGTCCCGTCGGCGGTATTGACGACGATCCGCGTCCCTGTTTCGACGAACGGCGGGACCATGACCCGCATACCGTTGTTCATCTTCGCGGGCTTGTAGGACGACGACGCCGTCTGTCCTTTGACCACAGGTTCGGCCTCAACGACTTCCAGGATGATGGTCGCGGGCAGTTGGATTCCGATGGGCGTGCCTTCGACGCTATTGACGATCACCGTCATGCCGTCCTGAAGATAGGCTGCATCGTCGCCGAGAATCGCGCCCGGTATCGAGATCTGCTCGTAGGTCTCTGGTTCCATGAAGGTGTAGCTGTCGCCGTCAGCGAACAGGTACTGATAGTCGCGCTCCTCGGTATTGAGCTTCTCGACGGTATCGGCGGTGCGCCAGCGTTGATTGGTCTTGACGCCGTTCGTCAGGTCACGCATTTCGACCGCAATAAAGGCGCCGCCCTTGCCCGGCTGGATCAGTTGGATCTTGATGACCGCCATCTGGCGGCCTTCGTATTCGATCACCATGCCGGGTCGAATCTGATTGGCGTTGATCTTCATCGCATACTCTGGGGCGGGGTTGAGGGCGCGGAAACTATCAGCTTGCCTTTGCGCTGGCAAACCTACGGTGCGCCGTCGATTTCGTCTTGGTAGCGGTGAATCCGGTCCTGGGGATCGCGGATCAAGAACGCACCGTCGCCGGTTTCTGTCGTCCGATCGATCGCAACCGGGACCTTGCCGTAGCCGCCGGGAATATCGAGGACATATGTCGGTTGGCATAGCCCCGACAGTCTGCCGCGCAAGCTATCGACAATCTGGCGCCCGGACGCGAGCGTCGGGCGAAAGTGACCGGTCCCCCGCGCCTGGTCGGGATGGTGCAGGTAATACGGTTTGACCCGGGCCCGCACGAGCGCTCGGAACAGCGCTTCCAATGTCGGCGCGTCGTCGTTGACGCCTTTCAGGAGAACCGACTGAGCGAGGACCGGAATGCCGGCATCGACGATCCGCCGGATGGCGGCGACGGCGGTCTGCGACAGCTCCCGGGCGTGGTTGCAATGGATGACGACGTATACCGCCTTGTCGGCAGATAGTGCCGCGACCCGTGCGGCATCGATGCGTTCCGGGTCGATCACCGGAACCCGGGTATGAACGCGAATGACGCCCAGGTGATCGATTGCGTCCAAGGCCGCGACCGTTTCTCGAAGGCGCCGGGATGACAGCAGGAACGGATCGCCGCCGGTGAGGATGACTTCCCAGATATCCGGTCGCGCCCGCACGTAATCCAATGCCGCGCTGATTTCGTCTGCGCCTAGGGGCGGCTCTCCCTGACCGACGCGTTCCCGCCGGAAACAATAGCGGCAGTAGACGGGGCAGGTATGAAGCAGTTTGAGCAGGACGCGGTCGGGGTAGCGATGAACGATTCCCTTGACCGGGCTGAAGGCCTCATCGCCGATCGGGTCGCCGTTCTCGCTGGGTCGATCCACGAGTTCGAGGGGGGATGGGACGAACTGACGGGCAATCGGGTCGGCGGTGTCGGTTGGATCGATCAGGGCGCGAACGGCTGGGGTGATGGCGACGCCATATCGTTGGGCAACCGCATCGGTTAGCGTGCGGGCGTTCTCGTCGATTAGGCCGGCGGCGATGAGGTCTCCGGTGTTGCGGTGGACTTTCCTGTTCGCTGGCGGGCTGGTCATCGCAACATCCTTGTGGTCGTCTTGGGCTCCGGAATTCGAAGCGGTATAGCGGGTTTTTTGTTTCAGTGACTAGCAATGGCAAATCGCCAGCCTGGCGACCCGACCAGTTTGCCCGCCGCGCGCCCTATTTGACGGCACGCGCGACGATGCTTGCGGCGGTACGCGCGTGGTTTGTCCACCACGGGTTCACCGAAGTCGAAACCCCAGCGCTGCAAGTCTCTCCCGGTCTCGAGCCGAACCTTCGGGCGTTTCCTACGGAGTTGGAGGAACCCTTTGGGCTCGGCCGTCGGCGTCTCTATCTGCACACGTCGCCCGAGTTTGCCATGAAAAAGCTGCTCGCTGCCGGCGTTCCGAAGCTGTTCCAGATTTGCCATGTCTGGCGCAACGAGGCGCGTTCTCCGATCCACCACCCGGAATTCACGATGATCGAGTGGTACGCCGCGGATACCCCGTGGCGCGATCTGGGAACCCACTGCGAGGGCGTGGTGCGCGCGGCGCTGGAGGCTGCTCCCCGCTCGCTTTCCCAGGGCCAACTAAGGTGGTCCGAGAAAACGGCCGATCCGTCCCTCCCGTTCGAACGCATCAGCGTGGCCGCGGCATATGCCCGCGACGCCGGTATTGATCTTTTTGCGACCCTTGGCGCGGATGGCAAGCCCGACGCCGCCGCGCTTGCCGCCGCCTGTTCAGCGGCCAGCGTCAGGGTGGAGGACACCGACACCTGGGAGGACATGTTCTTCCGTGTCTTCGTGGACCGCATCGAGCCTTGCCTAGGGATCGGGCGTCCAACGTTGCTGGAGTCCTGGCCGGCACCGCTGGCCGCGCTGGCGCAGATCGATCCGACCGATCCGCGTGTCGCGCAGCGGGTCGAGCTTTATGTCGCAGGTCTGGAGTTGGGGAACGGTTTTGGTGAACTCACCGATGCGGCGGCTCAGCGTCGGCGGTTCGAGCGCGATCTTGCGGCAAAGGAGAAATTAGGTGCGCCAGCCTACCCGATCGACGAGGATTTCTTAGCGGCATTGGATCATGGGTTGCCGCAGTCGGCCGGGATGGCGATCGGTTTCGACCGGCTGGTCATGGTTGCAACCGGTGCCGAACGAATCGACGACGTGTTGTGGCTACCGGTGGCCGACGCCTAGGCAGTCGCGGCGGCGATCGCTTCGTTGAACGCCTTCACTGCGGCTGCCGGTCCCTCCGGGTGGTCCCATACCGCCGAGACAACTGCGATAAAGTCCGCACCGGCGCGCACCAGAGGCGGGCAGTTCTCGCTCGTAATCCCCCCGATCGCGACACAGGGGACTTCGAAGATGCTCCCCCACCACTCCAGCAAATCGATGTCGGCCCGGAACTTTGGCGGTTTGGTCGGCGAGTCGAAGAACGCGCCAAAGGCAACGTAGTCCGCGCCGCGCTCAGCGGCCTCCATCGCAAGGTGACGCGAGTTGTGACAGGTGACACCGACGATTCCGTCAGACCCGATCAGGCCGCGCGCCTCTTCATACGATGCGTCGGATTGCCCGATGTGGACGCCGTCGGCACCGGCTTTCACCGCGATGTCGGGTCGATCGTTGATCAGGAGGGCGACATCGGCAGCACGGGTGATCGGCAGCAGGCGCGCTGCGGCTTGGAGAATTGCGTCGTCGCTCAAGCCCTTGAGCCGAAGTTGCAAACACGCAACGTCGCCCCCGGAAAGCGCGTCTGCAACCACGTCTGGAAAATCGGCACCGACGTTGGGCGGGCTAATCAGGTAGAGCCGGCAGCCCGTGGTGGACCCTGCCGCGGGCGCGGCGCTAGGGGGCAATCTCTTGCTCAAGTTGGGCCGAATAGGCACCGGTGCGCGCCAGGCTATTCATGCGGGCGCGGTGTTTGAACGCGCGTTGGGCTGCAGCGACGTTCGCGGACGAACCTTTCCACGCCTGTAACGCCGACTGCTGTAGCGCGCGGCCATAGCTGAACGTGAGTTCCCATGGGTGCGGGCCGTTCGCGTTCATCGCGTTGAGGTGCGCTGTGGCGTCTTCCTCGGACTGTCCGCCGGAGAGAAAGGCGATGCCGGGCACTGCCGACGGGACGTAGCGCCGCAACGCCTCCAACGTGCGGTCCGTCACCTCGTCGATGCCGGCTTGATGGGCGCAGGCATTTCCGGCGACGACCATGTTCGGTTTTAGGACCGTTCCTTCAAGCCGAACGTTGAAGCGGTGGAGGTGCTCATAAACTTGCGCCAAGGTGCGCTCGGTCACGTCCTGGCAGACCTCGATCGTGTGGTCGCCGTCCATCAGGATTTCCGGTTCGACGATGGGAACCAAGCCGGACTCCTGGGCGATCGCCGCGTAGCGCGCCAGGGCATGCGCGTTGGCGGCAATGGCGATGTCGGGCGTATGACTGCCGATAATCTTGATGACCGCGCGCCATTTGGTGAATCGGGCGCCGAGCTTTTCGTAGGCTTCGCAGCGGCCACGCAAGCCGTCGAGGCCTTCGGTAATCGGATAATCCGGCGCCCCGCCTAGCGGATGGACGCTATTGTCGACCTTGATGCCGGGGAGCGTTCCTTGGCCCTCCAGAATTTTGGTGAAGGGCGTTCCATCGGCGGCGCTTTGGCGGATGGTTTCATCGTACAGAATGACGCCGCTGATGAACGCGCCGGCACCAGCGGTCGTGAACAGGAGCTCGCGGTAGCTGCGCCGGTTCTCCTCGGTATTGTCGACACCGATGCTTGCGAGGCGCTTGCCGATCGTACCGGTGCTCTCGTCGGCGGCAAGGATGCCTTTTTCCGGGGCAACCATTTTGCGGGCAATGGCATCGAGGTGTGCGCTGGTCATCGTTCGCTCCGTTCCTTGTCGCTATCGTTCATCGTGTCGTTCGCTGAAAGCGTTTGACGGCAGAACCAAGCGGGGTCGCGGGCCGCCCTTAGGTCGATTGCGACCGGTAACGCACGCGCAACCGTGCCGCCCAGTTGGTGTGCCATATCTTCGAGTTTGGCGTGCGTCTCAAGGTCACCTGAATACCGTAGCGTCCGCCAACCGCATCGCAACGCGCGCATGAAGGTGCCGGCGTCGCCGTCGCAGTCGACGATCGCGGTCGCCGATGCCTGGGGGACGTCGGTACGACCGGCTTGCATCATTTCGAAGTAGACTTCCGGCCCGGCTGAGGTTGCGCCGTTCGGGGGTGTCACCAGGGTCACGGCGCATCCAACCGCCGCGGCCGACTCCAAAGCGGCTGTGACGTGTCGACGCGAGTAGTAGGTGAAGGCCGTGGACAATGTCTCTTCTTAGCCCAGTTTGCCGATCGCCGTTGCGGTGTCGGCCATACGGTTCGAGAAGCCCCACTCGTTGTCATACCAGGACAGCACGCGACAAAGTTTTCCGCCCATGACTTGGGTCTGGGTCAAGTCGAAGGTTGAACTGGCAGGGTTGTGATTGAAGTCGATCGACACCAGCGGCTCGTCGTTGGTTGCCAGAACGCCCTTCATCTTGCCGCGCGCGGCTTTGCTGATCGCCGCGTGGATCTCCTCGATGCTAGTTTTTTTCTTCGAGGTGAAGTGGAAGTCGATCATCGACACGTTGGCCGTCGGCACGCGAATTGAGGTACCGTCCAACCTGCCGTCGAGTTCGGGCAGGACCAAGCCGACGGCACGGGCCGCCCCGGTCGACGTCGGGATCATCGAAAGATTGGCCGCGCGGGCTCGGCGAATATCCTTATGGAGCGTGTCGTGGACCGGCTGATCGCCGGTGTAGGCATGGACCGTCGTCATATAGCCTTGGTCGATCCCAACCGCGTCGTTGAGGACCTTGGCGACCGGCGCGAGGCAATTCGTCGTACACGACGCGTTGGAGATGACGGTCATCCCTTTGCGCAACTTGTCATGGTTGACCCCGTAAACCACCGTCAGGTCGGCGCCTGTCGCCGGTGCGGAGATCAGAACCCGGCGGGCACCGGCCTTGATGTGCGCTTCAGCTTGTTCGCGTTTGGTAAAAATGCCGGTGCATTCAAGAACCAAGTCGACCTTCAGCTTGCCCCAGGGCAACGCGGCAGGGTCGCGCTCTGCGAAAACGGCTATCTTTCCGCCGCCGATATCGAGGCTGTCCTTGTAGGACTTCACGGTTCCCTGAAATGGTCCGTGAACCGAGTCGTAGCGCAGGAGATGGGCGTTCGCATCGACGGGGCCGAGGTCGTTGATCGCAACGACCTTTAGATCCTTTCGCTTCGAGTCGTGGATCGCGCGTAGGACGAGGCGTCCGATTCTTCCAAACCCATTAATAGCGACGCGAGTCGGCATCCAATCTTCCTCCTAGGTATCGTTCGCGAGTTGGTCGGTCACACGTTTGACGATGGCGTCCGCCGAAATTTCGAAGTGCTCGTAGAGAGCCTCGGCCGGCGCGGACTCGCCGAACGATGCCATGCCGACAAATATCCCGTTCTCGCCGATGAACTCGTCCCAGCCCATCCGAACCCCGGCTTCGACGGCCACGCGGAGCGTACCCTGCCCAAGGACTGCGCGGCGGTATGCGGCGGGTTGCTGGCGGAAAAGTTCCCAAGACGGTACCGAAACCACGCGGGTCGGGTGACCGGCGGCGGCGAGGCGGTCGCGCGCGTCCATGGCGACGGCCACCTCGGAGCCGGTCGCAAACAATGTCACGGCGGCGGTGCCGTCGGCGGGCGCCAGTTCATAGGCGCCCTTGCGGCACAGGTTTTCCGCGACGTGATCGACCCGCAGCGCCCGAAGCCCTTGCCGCGACAGCGCAATCACCGAGGGGCCGTCGGCCCGCTCGACCGCAATTTGCCAACACTCCGCCGTCTCAATGGCGTCCGCGGGACGCATGGTGACGACATTGGGCATGGCGCGAACGCTCGCCAAATGCTCGACCGGTTGATGGGTCGGCCCATCTTCGCCGAGCCCGATCGAATCGTGCGTCATCACATAGACGACCCGTTGCTTCATCAGGGCGGACAACCGTAGGGCCGGTCGTAGGTAATCGGTGAACACCAAGAAGGTGCCGCCGTAGGGAATGAAACCGCCGTGTAGCGCAAGACCGTTCATCGTCGCGGCCATACCGTGTTCACGAACACCGTAATGCACATAACGCCCGCCGAAATCGTCTGGCGTTACGGCGGCGAGATTCTTGGTTTTCGTGTTGTTCGACCCGGTCAAATCCGCCGAGCCGCCGATCGTCGTTTCGAGCGCCGCGTTGATGACCTCGAGGGCCTCTTGCGAGGATTTCCGTGTGGCCCAGGTCGGCTTCTCGTCCGCCAACCGCGCCTTATAGGCAAGGACGGCTTGGTCGACCGGGGTGGTGTCGCCGGCCAACCCTGCCTCCCACGTTTCACGGGTCTTCTTGTCGAGTGTGCGGAGCCGTTGCAACCAAGCGCGGGACCGTCCGCGCCCACGGCCACCGACGGCGCGCCATTGGTCGAGAATATCCGGCGGAATGTCGAAGGGTGCGTGGGGCCAATTCAGCGCTTTACGGGCACCGTCGATTTCGGCTGCGCCCAGGGGCGAGCCGTGCGTCGCGGCGGTGCCCTGCTTGTTCGGGGCGCCAAACCCGATAATCGTCCGACACGCGACAAGCGACGGTCGGGGGTCCGCGTCCGCTGCCGCGATCGCGCGGGCGATATCCGCGGGGTCGTGACCGTCGGCCCGTTCGACGTGCCAACCCGAGGCGGTGAAGCGGGCTAGCTGGTCGTCGTTCACCGAGAGGGACGTCGCGCCGTCGATCGAAATGCTGTTGTCGTCGAACAGGACGTTCAACCGGCCCAACCGAAAATGGCCGGCCATGGAAATGGCCTCGTGGCTGATCCCTTCCATGAGGCAGCCGTCGCCCGCAATAACCCAGGTGCGGTGGTCGACGATTTCGTCGCCATACCGGGCATTGTGCAGACGTTCGCCCAAGGCCATGCCGACGGCGGTAGCCAAGCCCTGACCGAGCGGCCCAGTCGTGGTTTCGATCCCCGGCGCGGCGCCATATTCTGGGTGTCCCGGTGTGCGGCTACCCAGTTGCCGAAAGCGCTTCAGCTCGTCCAGCGTCATGTACTGGTAGCCGGTGAGGTAGAGCAGGCTGTACAGCAACATGGAGCCGTGGCCGGCCGACAGGACAAACCGGTCGCGGTCCGGCCAATCCGGCCAATCCGGGTCGAACTTCAGGAATTTGGAGAAAAGGACCGTCGCGACATCGGCCATACCCATCGGCATGCCCGGATGTCCGCTGTTGGCCTGTTCGACCGCGTCCATCGCCAACGCCCTGATGGCATTGGCCATAGCGCGCACCTCGTCGCTAGAGAGCTCGCGAGCGTCCACGGCAGGGGAAGTGTGTGTCTTTTTTGCGTTCACGGAACCGCCCGGCTGGCGTTGCAGGCGAGGCGCAAGATGAAGGGCGGGACCAATGGCGTCAACCGACTTCGTGAGCCTACCCGAAGCGTCCCGCCAATCGTCGCGGCAATGTTGACGCCCGCGCACGGCGACGCCTATCCTGATCTATGAAAAGCGCGCTCGAAGCGCCCGAAAAGAAACGCAAACAACACTAACCTAGAAAGCTGGTCGGCGGAGATGCCCGAGCGCGAGTCTGCAAAAAACCGGTTGGAAGAAGCGGTCGCCCGTCTTGAGACCGCGATCGCCGGCGTCGCCGACGGTCCCAAGACTTCGGAACTGGAAAAAGAACGGGCGCAATTGTCCGACGAGCTCGGGTCGCTGCGCACCGAACACAAGGCGGTCACCGGGCAGCTTCAAAGCTTGCAGGACGACTACAAGGCGTTGGAAAAAGTGGTCGATCAGGTCACCGATCGGCTCGATGCCACCATCGAGCGCCTGCGAGCGGTTTTGGAAGCATAACCCGATGGCGGTCGTGGATGTGGTCGTCAACGGCCGGACCTATCAGGTCGCCTGTGACGACGGACAAGAAGATCATCTCGTCGATCTCGCGGGCTATGTCGACAAGCGGGTCGCCGAGTTGGCCAAGACCATGGGACAAGTTGGCGATGCCCGCCTTATCCTGATGGCGGCATTGCTGGTCGCCGACGAACTGTCGGAAGCTATCGAATTGGTCGATTCCCTGAAGCAAACGGCGGAAGACGGCCAAGAAGAGCGTGCCGGGGAGGTCGAATCGACGTTCGCCGCGTTCGCCAGCAGGATCGAGAGCATTGCCGCCCGCCTGGAGAGCGGCTAATTATTGCGGGCGGGCGAGTTCTGCTCGGTTCGATCGGCCACGTATCCCTGGGGTCAATACCGTTTTCTCCGGGAGCTGCCTCTGTCGGGACTGTGGTCCCGGTATCGCGGCACCCACCTGCTTCGGCAGGCCACAGAGGAACGAAAGATCCGGACGGCCGTAGCGGTCTCGCCCCACACTATCCAAGCCATGGATAGCCGAGAGACACTCCGACAGGAAGGCCGCCGCCGCCGCGCAGCGGTTGCCGTAGGCGATTCCGGCGCAAGCCTTGCCGCACGGTTTCTATCGAGCATCCCCTACCGCGCGCATGAAACCGTTTCCGGATACTGGCCGGTTGGCCGCGAGATGGACGATCGACCGCTCCTGCGCGCCCTTCGGGCCGAACGTCTTGCGGTGGCGTTGCCGACGGTTGTCAAAGAAGGATGCGCCCTACAGTTTCGCGCCTGGGACGGGGCCGAAGATCTTGCACCAGGACCCTACGGGATACCGGCGCCGCCCACGAGCGCCCCGCAGTTGCGCCCGACCTTGGTGATCGTGCCCCTGGTTCTGTACGACGCCGCTGGACACCGGCTGGGGTCCGGCAAAGGCTTTTACGACCGGACCCTGGCGGAGCTCCGGGGGGTATCGACGATATTGGCGGTGGGGGTCGCCTTCGCCGCGCAGCGGATCGCGGCGCTGCCCGCGTTGCCGACAGATCAGCGATTGGACGCGGTCGTGACCGAAGTAGGAGTAGAGTGGTTCTGACATGAGGTGTTTGTTTTTGGGCGATGTGGTCGGCCGGGCCGGCCGCGACGCCGTGATCGAAAAGGTCGCCGACCTAAGGGCGCGACTGAGCCTCGATCTGGTCGTCGTCAACGGTGAGAATGCCGCGGGCGGTTTCGGTATCACCGAGGATATCTGCCAGAGCTTCTATGCCGCGGGGGTCGACATTGTCACCGGCGGCAACCATAGCTGGGATCAACAACAGGTCATCGGCTATATCGACAGCGATAGTCGGTTGTTGCGTCCCCTGAACATCGCCCCCGATTCACCGGGCCGCGGGGGGCAAATCTACGACCTCGCGGGCCGCAAGGTGATGGTGATCAACCTCCAGGGACAGGTGTTCATGGAGCCCAACGACAGCCCATTTCGGGCGGTCGACAGGGCGCTGACGAACGTCCGCCTCGGCGCGACGGTCCATTTCATCCTGGTCGATTTCCACGCCGAGGCGACGAGCGAGAAGATGGCGATGGGACATTTTCTGGATGGTCGCGTGAGCGCGGTCTTCGGTTCCCACCAACAGGTACCTACCGCGGATGCAATGATTCTCGGGGGCGGGACCGCCTATCAGACCGACGCCGGCATGTGCGGCGACTACGATTCGGTGATTGGCATGGACAAGGGTGTGCCGCTCGACCGCTTTATGGGACGGGTCGTGCGCGCCCGGATGACCCCGGCGTTAGGCGAGGCAACGCTCTGCGGCGTTTACGTTGAAACCGACGACAAAACGGGTCTTGCAACGGCGGTCGCGCCGGTCCGTTTGGGCGGTCGGCTCGCCCCGGCGTGGCCTATTTCCTCGTCCGCCGCCGCAATATCGCCATAAACCCTCGATAAGTCAGCATCTGGGGCGCCTGTCGCTGGCTGCTTCTCGCACAATATCTGGTATAAACCGGATATTGTCTTACCAGCATTAGAGTGGCATTCCCGAGCATGGCCGGTCATTCCCAATTCAAGAACATCATGTTTCGAAAGGGCGCGCAGGATGCGAAGCGCGCCAAGGTCTTTGGCAAGCTTATTCGCGAACTGACGATCGCGGCGCGGTCCGGACAACCGGACCCCGCCGCGAACCCGAGGCTCCGCACTGCTATTGCGGCGGCTAAGGCGGCGAACTTGCCGAAAGACACCATGGAGCGGGCGATCAAACGCGGGGCGGGCGAAACCGACGGCGAAAACTTCGAGGAGATTCGCTATGAGGGCTACGGGCCGGGCGGTATCGCCGTCATCGTCGAGGCGCTGACCGACAACCGCAACCGCACCGCCAGCGAAGTGCGCAGCGCCTTTACAAAGAACGGCGGTTCGCTCGGCGAAACGAATTCCGTTTCGTTCCAATTCAATCGGGTTGGCTCGATTCGTTACGAAGCGGCGGTCGCGACGGCGGACGACGTTCTCGAGATCGCCATCGACGTCGGTGCCGATGAGGTCGAGTCCGATGCGGAGATGCATGAGTTCCTGTGCGCCCCCGACGGGTTCTACGAGGTGCGCGAAGCGCTCCAGGCCAAGTTGGGCGATCCGCAATCGGCCGAGATGATGTGGCGGCCGAGCAACACGGTGCCCATAGAGGGAGACCAAGCCCGGGCTCTGTTCAAGCTGATCGAAGCGCTCGATGACAGCGACGACGTTCAAAGCGTGTCGGCTAACTACGACGTCAGCGACGCCGAACTGGAAAGCCTTGGCGGATAGGACGCGCACATGATTCTGCTGGGGCTTGACCCTGGGCTGCGGGCGACCGGGTGGGGGGCGATCTCCCTCGATGAAGGTCGGCTTCGGCATATCGCGAACGGCACGATTCGCACCACCGCGAGCGCGTCCCTCGCGGAGCGTCTCTATGAAATATTTCGCGGCGTCGTCGACGTCGTCGAACGGATTGCGCCGAACGCCGCCGCCATCGAGGAAACCTTCGTCAACAAAAACCCCGATAGCACCCTCAAGCTCGGACAGGCCCGCGGCGTTGCCATGCTGGCACCGGCGACGCTGGGCATACCTGTGGGCGAGTACGCCGCCAATTTGGTCAAGAAAACCGTTGTCGGCACGGGGCACGCCGACAAAAGACAGATTCAAGCGATGGTGTCGCATCTTCTACCCGGCGTTCGCATCGATAGCAGCGATTCGGCCGATGCCCTGGCTGTTGCGATCTGTCACGGCCACCATCTGCCGCCACCCAATGTCCGGCGCACGGACCTCGCGGAGCGCAGGCAGTGATCGCCAAGCTCAAAGGAGTCGTCGATTCGGTCGGATCGGACCGCGCCGTGCTCGACGTCAACGGCGTCGGCTACCTCGTTTTCTGTCCGGCGGGAACGCTTCGGGATCTCCCCCCACCGGGCGGTGCGGCGACGTTGCTCATCGACACCCACGTCCGTGAAGACCACATCCACCTCTATGGCTTCTCGGATTCTCTGGAACGCGACTGGTTCCGGTTGTTGCAAACGGTGCAAGGGGTCGGCGCGCGGGTGGCAATCGCGATCCTGTCGGTAATTGGCCCCGCACAACTCGCCGAAGCGATCGCCGCCCAAGACAAAGCGCCGGTGACCCATGCGCCTGGGGTCGGCGCGAAGTTGGCCCAGCGCATTGTCGCGGAACTCAAAGACAAAGTTCCTTCGTTGATCGAGGTGCTGTCGTCGGGCGCGCCCGATGGCGCGGACGGCACACGTACCGCGCGCGGTTTGGTCAGCGACGCCGCAGCGGACGCGGTCTCGGCGCTCGTCAATCTGGGATACAGGCGTGTCGAAGCCTTTACCGCGGTAGCGGCGGTCGCACGGGACCAGGCGGGCGACCTCGAAGTTGAAGCGCTCATCCGCAGTGCGTTGCGCGAGTTGGCGCAGACCGGGAAAGTCGCGTGAGCGGCGCTGCCCAGGACCGGCTGGTGGCGGCGGACATCCAGGAGGACGATGTCCTCGGCCCCGGCATTCGACCGGTCTCGCTGGACGATTTCGTCGGCCAGGGCCAAGTCTGCGCCAATCTTCGGGTGTTCGTTGAGGCGGCGCGCGCGCGGAGCGAGGCATTGGATCACGTGCTTTTCGTCGGGCCGCCCGGCCTGGGTAAGACCACGCTCGCCCAAATCGTCGCACGCGAGCTTGGCGTCAGTTTTCGCGCAACCGCTGGACCGGTGATCGCGCGGTCCGGGGATCTCGCCGCGCTATTGACGAATCTCCAACCGCACGACGTTCTTTTTATCGACGAGATCCACCGGCTTAGCCCCGCCGTTGAAGAAATTCTCTATCCCGCGATGGAGGACTTTCATCTCGATCTGATCATTGGCGAAGGGCCGGCCGCCCGGTCGGTGCGGATCGACCTGCCGCCGTTTACGCTGGTAGGGGCGACGACGCGGTCTGGGCTCCTGACGACGCCGCTGCGCGAGCGCTTCGGAATTCCGTTGCGGTTGAATTTTTACGATACCGCCGACCTCGTCTTGATCGTCAGCCGAGGGGCGAGAATTCTCAACGTGCCGTTGAGCGACGAGGGGGCCTTGGAAATTGCCCGTCGGTCGCGCGGTACGCCGCGGATCGCCGGGCGGCTTCTGCGCCGGGTGCGCGATTTCGCCGCCGTAGCGGGGCACGACCGGATCGATCGCCTTGTCGCTTCCGAGGCGTTGCGCCGGTTGGAGGTCGATGAGCGCGGTCTCGATGCGATGGATCGCCGTTACCTCTCGTGCATCGCCGAATCCTTTGGCGGCGGGCCAGTCGGCATCGAAACCATGGCGGCAGCTTTGTCCGAACCCCGCGATGCCATCGAGGAAATCGTCGAGCCGTTCTTGATTCAAGAGGGCCTCCTGCAGCGTACGCCGCGCGGACGCCAACTCACGGCCGCGGCGTTCGCCCATCTTGGCTTGGCCGCGCCCGCCGCGGCGACGCGCCAACTCGAGATGCCGGTTGCCGAGGTCGACGATGACTGATGTGTCTCCCGAAGAGCCGAGTGCAGGGCGGATCGATCGCGGCGGCATCCATCATTTGCCGATGCGGGTCTATTACGAGGATACCGATGCTGCGGGCATCGTTTACTACGCAAATTATTTGAAGTTCGTCGAACGCGCGCGAACCGACATGATGCGGTTGCTCGGCGTCACCCATTCCCTAATGGCGTCGCAGGACGGCCTCTCCTTCGTCGTGCGAGGTTGCAGCGTTAAGTACCGCAAGCCCGCGCGGCTAGACGACGGGCTCGACGTAAGAACGCGCATCGAGCGGATCCGCGGCCCAGTGCTAGATGTCGTACAAAACGTTCATCGCGCAGACGATCTTTTGGTTGCGATCGACCTTCGCATCGCCTGCATGAACGGCGAGGGTCGGGTTCAAAGTTTGCCGCCACGGATCGCCGCCGCGTTCGCGCGAATCGTCCAACCGCTATCCGCGACTTAACCAGGGAGCACCATGGAACAACAAGCAGTTGAAGCGGCTGCAATCGCGGGGTCGGTCTCCGGAGACCTCTCGATTCTTAGCCTCGTTTTGCACGCCGACATCGTCGTCAAGCTCGTCCTTGTGTTGCTTGTCGGTGCCTCTATTTGGTGTTGGGCAATCATCTTCGACAAGGTGCGCCGTATTCGCCGGGTCTCGGCCAAGGCGGGCGAATTCGAAGAGGTCTTTTGGTCGGGCGGATCGCTCGAGGATCTCTACGACCGGATCGGGACCAAGGCCGACCATCCGATGGCGATGTTGTTCTCGTCGGCGATGCGGGAGTGGCGTCGGTCCGGTGCCCATGGACTCGTTGCCAACGACAAATTGTCGACCGGCGTGCAAGAGCGCATCGGTCAGGTGATGCGCTTGACCATCGCGCGCGAGCTCGACCGGCTCGAACGTTACATGGGCTTTCTTGCAACGGTCGGTTCCACCGCGCCGTTCATCGGCCTGTTCGGCACCGTGTGGGGTATCATGAATAGCTTCCAGTCGATTGCGTTGAGCAAGAACACAAGCCTCGCGGTCGTTGCGCCCGGCATTGCCGAGGCGCTTTTCGCCACCGCCTTGGGTCTGGTCGCGGCGATTCCGGCGGTCGTGGCCTACAACAAATTTTCCAGCGATCTCAATCGATTTGCCGGGCGCCTGGAGGGATTTGCAGGCGAGTTCTCGGCGATCCTCTCGCGCCAACTTGACGAGCGGAGCAGTTAGTGGCGGCGCTCCTATCTCGGCAGACCAAGCGCGACGGTCGCGGCCATCGCCTCATGGCCGAAATCAACGTAACGCCGTTCGTCGATGTGATGTTGGTGCTCTTGATCGTCTTCATGGTGACGGCACCTCTCCTGACGGTCGGCGTTTCGGTTGAATTGCCCGAAACGGCGGCGGCGCCAATCGCCGGCCAAGACGAACCGCTCGCGGTCAGCATCGATTCGTCGGGCCGGGTCTACATCCAGGATTCCGAAGTCAGTATGGAAACGCTGATTCCGCGGCTCGAAGCAATTACCCAAAACAATCCTGACGCGCGCATTTTCGTCCGCGGCGATAGGTCGATCGACTACGGGCGCGTGATGGAAGTGATGGGGACCCTTAACGGCGCGGGCTTTAGGCGAGTGGCGCTCATCACCGAGCGGCCCCGGGCGAACTAGGGGCAAACTGTGCGTGGAGCGATTGCCATATCGGTAGCGTTGCACATTGCGATGGTTGCGGTTGCCTGGACCGGTGTGCCCACGTTGTTCAGGGAGGTGGCAAATGAGGAAACGCCGATCATCGTCGAACTGGTCACGATTGCCGATGAAACGCGCGCCGCGCCGGAAGTAGCAAAAAAAGAAGAACCTGTTCCAGAGGCGGAGCCGCCAAAGCCTGAACCGGTACAGGCCGCGCCGGAGCCCCCGCCGCCCCCGCCGCCGCCAACACCGGTGGCTAGGCCCGCGCCGCCCGTCGAAGAGAAGGTCGCCGCACTGCCACCCGCGCCAAAGCCCGAGCCAAAGCCCGAGGTCAAGGCGCCGCCGCCGCCCGAGACGCGCGTGGTCCCCGATCCACCGGCACCCAAACCGATTGAACCCCGGGTCGACGTTCGGCCGCAGACCAAACCCGAGCCGCCGTCGAAGACGGCACGATTCGATGCGGGCAAAATTTCCGTCTTGATCGATAAGTCTCGCAAGGAGAAGCCCGAGGAGGCCGAAGCCGAGGACGCGCCGAAGAAGTTCCTCCAGCCGCCACCGGTCGCGGAATCGCCGGTCCGACAGGCGGCGATTGGCAATCGACTGACGGTGAGTGAAGTCGATGCGATACGTTACCAAATCGAACAGTGCTGGAACGTACCGGCAGGCGCGCGCGATGCGCGCGATCTCGTGATCCGTGTCCGAATCAGTCTTAAACCGGATGGCTCGCTTCGGGCACCACCTGAAATCCTCGACCGCGACCGGATGAACGACGGCTTCTTCCGGGCGGCCGCCGAAAGCGCGCGCCGCGCCGTCCAACGCTGCACGCCACTTAAGAATCTGCCGACCGCAAAATACGACCGTTGGCAGGAAATAACGCTGACGTTCAACCCGAGGGACATGCTCGGCAGTTAGGAAACGAAGGAAGCCAAATGACCATCGTGAAGCGCTTACCCTCCACCGTCTTGGGGATTTGTCTGGCAGGTGCCATTTTTGCGGCGCTAGGTACGCTGCCCCGGACTGCACACGCCCAACTGCAGATCGACATCACGCGCGGCAACGTGGATCCCCTCCCGATCGCGATTGGCGACTTGGTCGGTACGACGCCGAACACCGACCAAGTCGGGCGCGATATTGCCGGCGTCGTTGCGGCCAATCTTGAGAGGTCGGGACTTTTCCGCGCGATAGAACGATCGGCTTTCATCGAGGATCCAACCCGGATCACGCTCCGGCCGCGATTTGGGGACTGGCGCCTCATCAACGCCCAAGCCCTGGTGACCGGCGCGGCCAGCCGCGAGCCCGATGGCCGACTCAGGGTCGAGTTCCGTCTTTGGGATACCTTTGCCGAACAGCAAATGACCGGCCTGGTGTATGTCGCCAATCTTGAGAACTGGCGGCGGATTTCGCACCTCATTTCGGATGCGATCTACAAGCGGCTGACCGGCGAGGACGGATACTTCGATACCCGGGTGGTCTATATCTCGGAAACCGGACCGGCCGACCGCCGGATCAAGCGACTTGCATTGATGGACCAAGATGGCGCCGGTCACCGGTTTCTGACCGACGGCAAGGATCTGGTTCTGACGCCGAGATTTTCGCCGACTCGTCAGGAAATCACCTACCTGAGCTATTTCTCCGACCGGCCGCGGGTCTACATCTACAACATCGATACCGGCCAGCAGGAAATCCTCGGGGACTTTCCCGGCATGACCTTCGCGCCCCGTTTCTCGCCCGACGGCGACCGTGTCGTTATGAGCCTCGCGGTGGACGGCAATTCTGATGTTTACACCATGGATATCCGGACGCGCCGCGTCGAACAGCTCACCCGGAACCCGGCAATCGATACCTCGCCATCGTTCGCGCCTGATGCGACGCAGATTACCTTCAATTCCGACCGCAGCGGGACCCAGCAGATCTATGTGATGAACGCCGATGGCAGCGACCAGAAACGGATCAGTTTCGGCGATGGCCGGTATGCGACGCCGGTATGGTCTCCTCGCGGCGACCTGATTGCCTTTACCAAGTTCCGGCAGGGGCGTTTCCACATCGGCATCATGCGGCCCGACGGTTCCGGCGAACGCCTGTTAACCGAAAGCTTCCTTGATGAGGCGCCGACTTGGGCCCCGAATGGGCGGGTCATCATGTTTTTTCGCCAGCAACCGCGGAACGACGACGGTTCGGGGGGCGAAGTTTCCCTTTGGTCGGTCGATTTGACAGGGTTTAACGAGCGTCGGGTGGTGACCCCACTGGACGGATCCGACCCTGCTTGGTCGCCCTTGTTCTCGGAAAGCCGGTAGAAAACCCCTCTAAACCCCTAGGACAGCAAGAAAAATTGTGGTTCGCTACTGGACAATGGGCCCGGTGCGCCCTATTTTGCGGCACGCGTTAGGGGACCTTATTTTTGGCCGATGCCGATTTGCCGGTTACCCCGGCAGTACGGTGTCGCTATGATGCGCAAACTCGGCCCGAGTGTTCGAGGCAGAGTTATGTCGCTACGGAGAGATCAATGCGCTTGAAGTTTACCACGATGATCGCCGCGCTCTTTGTCGTTGCAGCCTGTGCGACGGCCGGAGAGGAAGATTCTGCAACCAGTGGTGCCGGCGGTGCCGCCCAAACGACGGCCCCCGCTCGGGTTGAGCAGGCGCAAACCTCCCAGGAGGCGGCACGCCAAGCGCCCGCAATTACACCGGGTAGCGTCCAGGATCTCATCGCTAATGTCGGCGACCGGGTCTTCTTCGATTTCGACAAATTCGATCTGCGGCCGACCGCCCGGGCGACTCTCGAGCGGCAGGCGGCATGGCTCAAGCGATACCCGAACCTCAACGTGTCGATCGAAGGACACGCCGACGAAAGAGGGACGCGTGAGTACAACTTGGCGCTCGGCGAGCGTCGGGCCAACTCGGTAAAGGACTTTCTCATCTCTCAAGGGATTGATCCGCGTCGTGTTCGGACCATCAGCTACGGCAAAGAACGGCCCGTCGCCCTCGGCTCCAACGAAGCGGCGTGGAGTCAGAACCGGCGCGGTGTCACCGCCATCAACTAGTCGGCCAGACCGAATCGATCTGAGCGCCCGTCCCGGAAATCCGGGCGGGCGCTTTCGATTCCAGCGCCGCACCTAGTTCTGCCATAATTGCTCTGTTCAATAGTGGCGACGAAGGTGTTGGGGATCTCACGATGCACGGACTAGCGGCGCGGCTACTGCTGTTTGGAGGACTGGCGGTTCTCTTCGCACTGCCGGGCGCGGGTGCCTTTGCTCAGCAAGGCCGCGATACCGCGATTGCCCAACGCCTCAACGACATCGAACGTACGCTCCAGGACCTTCAAAGGGCCGTCTACCGCGGCGACGCGCCGCCGCCACGTTCGAGTGCGCCCCAGAGCAGCGGCCCCGTCGGCGGCGGTATTGCGCCGGAAGCCTTGACCCAGCGCCTCGTCTCCAACGAACAACGGATGTCCGATATTGAGGCGGAACTTCGTCGCCTGACGGGGGTCATCGAACGTGCGGCACATCAGGCCGATCAAATGGGGTTGCGCCTCGACAAGTTGGTGGCCGATGTCGACTTCCGCCTTACTGCCCTGGAACGGGGCCCCCAAAGCGGTCAGAATCAAGGTCAAGCAGATGCTTCGCTTCCCGGCGAGCGCGGTGTCGCCAGGGCGGCAGAGACGCCCCAGGCGACCGCGCCACGGCAATCGCCGGTGACGCCGGTACCGGCTCAGACGTTACCCGACGGGACGCCCGCGCAGCAGTACGACCGTGCCTTGTCGGTGTTGATGACGGGGGCGGATTACGATACCGCGGAGAAGGCGTTCCGCGCTTTCCTCGATCAGAACGCCGGACACCCGCTCGCGGCGAATGCGCAGTACTGGCTCGGCGAAACCTATTACGTGCGAAAGAACTATGCGGAGGCTGCGGCCGCATTCATTGAAGGCTACACGCGTTATCCGGAGGGGTCCAAGGCGCCCGACAATCTGCTCAAGCTCGGCATGTCATTGGCGGCTTTGGACAACAAAGAAGATGCCTGCGCCTCACTTGGGGAGCTTGAGTCGCGCTTCCCTGCTGCCGATCCGCGTCTGCGCGAACAAGCTAAACAGCAAAAAGAAAAACTGGGCTGTCCCTAGGACAGCAGAGCGTATCGATGCCGGTCGAACGACCACATCAAGACGACTGGTCCGAACTCGGTGGATCGTTCGATGCTGCGATGGGGCGTTTCGGTCCGTTCGAGAGCGCGCCGCATCTCGCCGTTGCCGTTTCGGGTGGCCCCGACAGCATGGCGTTGGCTGTTTTGTCGCGCGACTGGGCTTGGCGACGGGGTGGTAGGGTCACCGCATTGATTGTCGATCACGGCCTCCGTTCGGGATCGTCTGCCGAAGCGTCGTTGGTCCGCGATCGCCTCGACGCCATCGGGGTGGGTTCGGAGGTTCTCGAATGGCGGGGCGCCAAACCGCAAAGCGGTATTCAGGCGGCGGCAAGGTCGGCGCGTTATGACCTCCTGTCCGACTGGTGCCGGCGTCGCGGGGTCCTCCACCTCCTGACCGGCCACCACGCCGCCGATCAAGCGGAAACAATCGCTATGCGCGCCGCTCGGCACAGCGGTCTCGACGGCCTGGCGGGTATGTCGGCGGTTGTCGAGTGGCGGGATTGCCGTCTTCTTCGGCCGCTTTTGCGGGTCGCGCGCCGGGACCTTCTAGTCGCGTTGTCAGGTGCGGGAATCCCTTGGGTCGAGGATCCCAGCAATGCTGACCCAAGGTTTGAGCGTGCGCGGCTGCGCGCGGGGTCGGAGACCGCGACGGTTCTCCCGAACCAGGCGGACCGCGCCGGCGCGGTGCGGCAGCAACGCGAACGTCTGTTGCAGAGCTCCCTCGGTCAGTCCTTGCAGGTCCATCCGCTTGGGTTTTGCACGGTGGATCTAACGCACCTGGACGGCGAGGCTGCTGCTTCCTGTTTGATCCACGCCGTCGCATGGGTCGGCGGCAGCAGGTACCGGCCTAGTCGACGCGCAGCGCACCGACTTTACGCCCAGGTTCTCGAACTTTCGCCGGGACGGGTTGCGACGTTAGGCGGGTGCAAGGTTCGCCGCCGCAAGGGGAGCGTGGCGATCGTGCGGGAATCTGCTCGGTTGCCGGCGCCCGCACACTTTGGGCCGGCGTCAGGGCAATTGTGGGATGGACGGTTTTGGGTCGAAGGGAGCGGCGCTTCCGACTTGCGGATGCCGATTCACATTGGCGCCCTTGGCGCTGTGGGCTGGAACCTGGTCCGTGCCGATGTTTCCAGCCACCGGATTGAAGGTGTTCCCCGGTCGGCCCTAGCGTCGTTGCCCACGCTCTGGCGCGACGGGAAACCCGTTGCAATTCCTTCGCTTTGTTACCAAACGATTCCCTATCCCTGGTTTTCCGCCGTTTTTAGACCACATCGCACGCTCCTTCCTGCCCCCTTTGCGGTTGCTTAACCGGTATTGTTCACTATGTAATCATGACGGTGCCGGTCAGTGCCCGGCCACCAGCGTAGTTTTGTGATTCAAGGAATGCGGATTTGAACAATCTCGGACGGAATTTGGCCCTTTGGGCCATCATTGCGCTACTCATCGTGGCGTTGTTCCAGTTGATCGGGAATGGAAACGATCGTCGCGATCAACAACCCGACCTCGCATTCTCCGAGTTCATTGCCGAGGTCGAGTTGGGGAACATTCGGGAAGTGACGATCCGCGGCAACGACATCGCCGGCAAATACGAGAACGGTCTGCAATTCAAAACCTATGCGCCGAACGATCCCGACCTGGTCCGCCGATTGTCCGACCGCGGCGTCCTGATCCGGGCCGAAGCCGCGACGAAAGAAACCTCTTTCTTGATGCAGTTGCTGATCTCGTGGGTGCCGTTCATCCTGCTGATCGGCGTGTGGATATTCTTCATGCGCCAGATGCAGGGCGGCGGCGGCAAAGCCATGGGGTTCGGTAAGTCGCGGGCGCGTCTGCTGACTGAGCGCCACGGGCGCGTCACCTTTGACGACGTTGCGGGCATCGACGAAGCCAAAGAAGAACTCGAAGAGATCGTCGAGTTCCTCAAGGATCCGCAGAAGTTCCAGCGCCTTGGCGGCAAGATTCCGAAGGGCGCCCTTCTGGTCGGCCCACCCGGAACCGGGAAGACCTTGCTCGCCCGCGCCATCGCGGGAGAGGCCAACGTTCCGTTCTTCACGATTTCGGGCTCCGATTTTGTCGAAATGTTCGTCGGTGTCGGCGCAAGCCGTGTACGTGACATGTTCGAGCAGGCCAAAAAGAACGCGCCCTGCATCATCTTCATCGATGAAATCGATGCCGTCGGGCGTCACCGCGGTGCCGGCCTGGGCGGCGGCAACGACGAGCGCGAGCAAACGCTGAACCAACTCTTGGTCGAAATGGACGGCTTTGAGACGAACGAAGGTGTCATTCTCATCGCCGCAACGAACCGCCCGGACGTACTCGACCCCGCACTCCTGCGCCCCGGTCGCTTTGACCGACAGGTTGTCGTGCCGAACCCCGACATTCTCGGTCGTGAGAAAATTCTCAAGGTCCACATGAAGAAGGTGCCGCTAGGTCCCGACGTTGTGGCGCGGACGATCGCGCGCGGCACGCCTGGTTTCTCGGGTGCGGACCTGGCGAACCTAGTCAACGAGGCGGCCTTGCTCGCGGCCCGAAAGGGCCGCCGGGTGGTCACGATGCAAGAGTTCGAGGACGCCAAGGACAAGGTCATGATGGGGGCCGAACGGCGCTCGATGGTCATGACCGACGACGAAAAACGTCTGACGGCCTACCACGAGGCCGGTCACGCCCTCGTCGGCGTCAATTGCCCGGCGTCGGATCCAATCCACAAGGCAACGATCATTCCCCGTGGGCGCGCGTTGGGCCTAGTCCAGCGGTTGCCCGAACAGGACAAATATTCCCAGTCGCGTGAGTATTTGAAGGATGCGCTCGCGATCGCCTTTGGTGGTCGTCTAGCCGAGGAGCTGATCTTCGGCGCGGAGAAAGTGACGACCGGTGCCTCTAGCGATATTCAACAAGCCACCGCGTTGGCGCGCCGCATGGTCACGGAGTGGGGCATGAGCGATAGGCTCGGTCCGCTTCGGTATATGGACAACGAGGAAGAAGTCTTTCTGGGTCATTCGGTGACCCAGCGGAAAAACGTTTCCGAGGCGACGGCGCAGATCATCGACGAGGAAATTCGCAGCATCGTCGATGCCGCGAATGCTCGGGCGCGCAAGATTCTCACCGAGAATCTCGAAGGCCTGCATACCCTCGCCAATGCCTTGCTCGAATACGAAACGCTAACCGGGAACGAGATCGACGCGCTGTTGCGCGGCGAGACCATCACCCGGGTCGACCCCGAAGAACCGGCGGGCAGCGGTGGCTCGAGTTCACCGATTCCGACGACCGGCACAAAAGACCGCGGGCATGCCAATCCGGGATTTGATCCGTCGCCGCAGCCGGAATCCTAGTCTGAAAAATGATTGCAGGACTGGATAGCCCCGCGCTTGCGCGGGGCTTTTCATCGCTTGACGGTGCCCGTCTGGTGCCGACCGGGATCGTCGGCGCCGCACCGGCGGCGAATGCCGTTGCGGCGGGCGAAGCCTGCTGGTTGGCGGGCGGGCCTCTGGCATACACCCGCCTGCGACTCCTGTGGCACACGGATCCAAAAGGTGGGCCGGCGTCGGAAGCCGAGGCGTCGCTGCAGTCGTTTCAGGATTGGACATTCAGAACCGGCGACGGCGTGGCCATGGCGGCGGCATTGGCATCCTTGTCCGATCCGCGGCCGCCCATTGCGGGGCTGGGTCACGAAAAGCCCAAGATTGTCGGTATCCTAAACGTCACCCCGGACAGTTTTTCGGACGGCGGAAGATTCGAAACGACATCGGCGGCAATCAAACACGGTCTGGCCATGATCGAGGCCGGCGCGGACATGCTCGATATCGGTGGCGAGTCGACCCGCCCTGGGGCCGATCCGGTCCCCGCGGCCGAGCAATGCCGCCGAGTCCTCCCGGTCGTGGATAAATTAGCTGGGCGCGTCCCGCTATCGGTCGATACCCGAAGCGCCGACGTCATGCGCCAAGCCCTAAAGTCTGGCGCCGCCGTTGTGAACGATGTCTCCGCGCTGACCGCCGACCCGGCTGCGATCGACATCGTCGCCGAAAGCGGTTGCCCGGTCATTTTGATGCATAGCCTCGGCTCACCCAAGACCATGCAGGAGGGGCCGCGCTACCGGGACATTCGGCTCGACATCGCCGCGTATTTGGAGCGTCGCGTCGCCGCCTGTGCTGTGCGCGGAATCCCCCGCGGCAGGATTGTTGTCGACCCCGGAATCGGGTTCGGCCAGACCGCCGGACACATCGGGGTGTTGATGCGCGATCTCGCGGTCCTCCACGGATTGGGCTGCCCGGTGATGCTGGGGGCCTCGCGCAAGAGCTTCATTGGGCGGGTTGATCGCCCCGAGCCGGCGGACCGCCGCATCGGCGGTTCCATCGCCGCGGCGCTTCTCGGGGTCGCCCAGGGCATTCAGTACCTGCGAGTGCACGACGTCGCCGAGACCCGTCAGGCTCTGGCGGTGTGGATGCACGGCGGTGGCCATGAAACACTTCGCAGCAACTCGTGAAGCGACACTGGACAAGACTCAATCGTGCGAATGTGATTCGATGGCGAATGGACAGAGTGGCAACTCCGGGATGACGCGCAAATATTTCGGCACCGACGGCATTCGCGGTGCAGCCAACCAAGAACCGATGACGGCTGAAACGGCGTTGAAGTTGGGCATGGCCGCCGGTCGGGAGTTCTATCGCGGCGACCATCGGCACCGTGTCCTGATCGGCAAGGACACCCGTTTGTCGGGATATATGCTTGAGCCGGCGCTGACCGCGGGCTTCACCTCGGTGGGAATGGATGTGATCTTGGTCGGCCCGATGCCGACCCCCGCGGTAGCGATGCTGACGCGAAGCCTCCGCGCCGATCTCGGCGTGATGTTGTCGGCATCGCATAACCCATTCGAGGATAATGGCATCAAATTGTTTGGGCCGGACGGCTACAAGCTATCCGATGACGAGGAACTGCGTATCGAGGCTCGCATGGAGGCGGGCCCTGATCTCGTTCCCTCCGCGCGTCTCGGCCGCGCCCAACGGCTCGAGGATGCGGGCGGTCGCTATATCGAATTCATCAAAAGCACCTACACCAGCCGCCGGACACTCGATAATCTTAAAGTCGTGATCGATTGCGCGAACGGCGCCGCCTACAAGGTGGCCCCGACGGTCCTCTGGGAGCTCGGCGCCGAGGTGGTGCCGATCGGCGTTCGGCCGGACGGCACAAACATCAACAAAGGATGCGGGTCGACGTCTCCGGCGGTGTTGAGCGAGCATGTCGTTGCCCACGGCGCGGATATCGGCATTGCGCTGGACGGTGACGCAGACCGACTCGTCATCGTCGATGAACTCGGGCATGTGCTCGACGGCGATCAGGTGATGGCCATGATCGCGCAGCGCTGGCACGCAACCGGGCGGCTACGGGGCGACGCGGTCGTTGCCACGGTTATGTCCAACCTCGGGCTTGAGATATTCCTCCGCGAACGTGGGCTCACGCTCCACCGGGTCCAAGTTGGCGACCGCTACGTCTTGGAACATATGCTGGCGCACGGATTGAACCTTGGCGGCGAACAGTCCGGCCACATCATTATTTCAGACCACGCGACGACCGGAGACGGGCTGTTGGCGGCGCTCCAAATTCTTGCCCTTGTTACCGATGAAGCGCGGCCGGTGAGCGAAGTGAGTCGGCTCTTCGAGCCCGTACCGCAGCTTCTCCGCAACGTTCGGATCAAGGGCGGGACGCCCTTGGAGAACGCCGGCGTGAAGGCGGCTATCGCAACCGCCGAGCAGCAGCTTGGGGAAAAAGGTCGCGTGCTCGTTCGTAAGTCGGGGACCGAACCGCTCGTTCGAGTCATGGCGGAGGGCTTCGATTCGGCCCTTGTTGCACGCGTTGTCGATGACGTGAGCGCCGCTGTCGAACGGGCCGCGGCCTAGCCTACGCGCATGCACGGACGCGTTTTGGTGATCGCGGGGTCGGACTCCGGCGGTGGCGCGGGGATCCAGGCCGACATCAAAACCATCGCCGCCTTGAACGCTTTTGCGATGACCGCGATTACCGCGCTCACCGCCCAAGACACGAACGGCGTCCACGGCATTTACGATGTCCCCGCAGAGTTCGTCGCCCAGCAAATTGCCGTGGTTCTCGCCGACCTCGGGGCCGACGCCGTGAAGACGGGCATGCTGCCGAACGCGGCGGTGATCGATGCCGTTGCCGAAACGCTCGAAGGGTCCCTCGCAGATATTCCGCTGGTCGTCGACCCCGTCATGATGGCCAAGGGCGGCGATTCCCTGATCTCCGTGGATGCCGTTGATGCGTTGAAGCGGGCGCTAATTCCCGGTGCGGCGGTGCTGACGCCCAATCTGCCCGAAGCCGCTCTATTGGTGGGGCGACCGATCCGTACCGAGGCCGATATGGTCGCGGCAGGGGACGACCTCCTAGCTTTGGGCGCCCGTTGCGTCCTGCTCAAGGGCGGGCATCTCGAGGGCGACCGGGTCTGCGATTTGCTGTTTGGGTCCCAGGAAATGCAACGCTTCGAATCGGCCCGGATCGACAGCACCCATACGCATGGGACCGGATGTACCCTCGCGTCCGGGATTGCAGCCGGTCTTGCACAAGGTCTGACGGTGCCGCAGGCGGTTGCGCGTGCGCGTGCCTATGTCATCGAAGCGATCCGTACCGCGCCGCGGTATGGGTCTGGGCACGGACCGATGAATCACAGCCACCCGCTCGACCGCCGGGGCAACGGTTCCGGCGCGGGTTAGGATCGGGCCGGGCTAGCTGGTCTTGTCATCCTCGCCGGGAATGTGGCCGAAGGCCGAAGCCGGAACGAATTCGAACGACGACGCGCCGGGGCCCTGCCAATAAAGCTCGAGGGTCGAGGTACTCTTCTTCTCGTAATAGATCATCCGAATGGGATACCAGCCGGCCCCCTCGGCCACGACCTCAAGGTTTGGGGACCATGTGTCGGGCGCCACGAACGGTGCGTCGTAGATCATCTTGTCGCCGATCCAGACGCGGACGCCGTCGTTGTGCTGGACCGAGAATAGATAGGTGCCCGGTTTGTCGATCTTGATGTAGCCCTGGATGAACGCGCCGACCATGTCGTCGTTCTTGTTGGTGAGGACAGGGCCGGCGCCGACGTTGTAGTTCAGCATCGGTAAGGGCTCGCCGCGGACTGGCTTCATCCAAGTGGAGGCGTTGATCACTTCTTCAATATGGTCGAAGCGGTCCTGGTAGTACTTGACGCTCAGCCCAGGCTTGATCGCGCCTGCGTCGGGTTGGGGCGCGGCGGCGCTTATCGTTTCCGCGGCGCTCGCAAGGGGCGCCACAACCCCAATCGACGCCACGAGTAGAGCGGCTAGAAAGAAGCCAGAAATTGTCGCACGCACCATGGTATCGCCTCCTCAGCAAATCCCTGCGGCCCTGGGATTATGATTCCATTCCGGGCCGGTTAACTCAACCATGATTCTATTGGCGGCGCGTTAAGGCGCGTTGACAAGCCCGCGGTTGATCCATATACCCCGCGGCGGGTCACAGCCCCCCAACGGGTTGCGCTATTCTGGAAGGGATAGGCGAATGACGAATACGAAGCCAAACCGCAGACCGGCGAATCCGCAGTTTTCCTCGGGGCCGTGTGCAAAGCGACCGGGGTGGTCCGTCGATGCGCTGAAAGATGCGTGTCTGGGACGCTCCCACCGGTCCAAAGTCGGCAAAGCCCGCCTCAAAGCCATCCTCGACCAAACCCGCGATCTCCTGGGCATCCCCAAGGACTATCGCATCGGCATCGTGCCTGCCTCGGATACCGGCGCCGTGGAAATGGCGTTGTGGTCCATGCTCGGTGCCCGTGGCGTCGATCTCCTGGCCTGGGAGAGTTTCGGCGAGGGCTGGGTCTCCGACGTCGTCAAACAGTTGAAGCTCGGCGATGTGCGGGTGTTGAACGCGGGCTACGGCGCACTCCCCGATTTGACGGCGACCGATTCCGCCCGCGACATCGTCTTCACTTGGAACGGCACGACCTCCGGCGTTTGCGTGCCTCACGGCGACTGGATCGCCGACGATCGCGAAGGCTTGACCATTTGCGATGCGACCTCCGCGGCGTTTGCGTACGACTTGCCGTGGTCCAAACTCGATGTCACGACATACTCTTGGCAAAAAGTATTGGGCGGCGAGGCGGCGCACGGCATGCTGATCCTGTCGCCGCGCGCGGTGGCCCGGTTGGAGAGCTACAGCCCGCCCTGGCCACTGCCGAAGCTCTTTCGCATGACCAAGGGCGGAAAGTTCGACGAATCGATTTTCGAAGGCGCAACGATCAATACGCCCTCCATGCTGTGCGTCGAGGATGCGCTCGATGCTCTGCAATGGGTCGCCGCGATCGGCGGCCAACCGGAGATGGTGGAGCGGTCCAAACGCAACCTTGCGGTTCTCGAGAAATGGGTTGCCGCGACCCCGTGGGCCGACTTCCTTGCCGACGATCCTGCAACCCGATCTCGCACCTCGGTCTGCCTCAAGATCGTCGATCCATGGTTTGTGGCCTTGGACGCAGCCGCGCAAGCCGCAGCCGCGAAGAAGATCGGGGCAATGCTTGAGACCGAAGGCGTTGGGCTCGATCTGGACGCCTACCGCGACGCGCCGCCGGGCCTTCGAATCTGGTGCGGCGGGACGATCGAACAGACCGACCTGGAATTACTGACCCCATGGCTCGACTGGGCGTTCGCCGCAGTAAAGTCCTCGAACGCCTAGCCGACGGAGAGAAGCGATGCCAAAAGTTCTGATTTCGGACAAGCTTAGTCCGGACGCGACCCGGGTTTTCCAGGAACGCGGCGTCGAGGTCGACGAACGCGTCGGCATGACGCCCGAGGAATTGATCGCCTGCATCGGCGACTACGACGGTTTGGCGGTCCGGTCGTCCACCAAGGTGACCGAAAAGGTTTTGGCCGCCGCCGGGCGGCTCAAGGTCATCGGACGGGCCGGTATCGGCGTCGACAACATCGACGTCCCGGCCGCGACGGCCCGGGGCGTGATCGTGATGAACACACCCTTTGGTAACTCCATCACCACCGCCGAGCATGCCGTCGCAATGATGCTCTCTCTCGCCCGTCAGATCCCGGCCGCGAATGCCTCGACCCACGCGGGAAAATGGGAGAAGTCGCGATTCATGGGCGTCGAGGTTTACGGCAAAACCCTCGGGCTCATCGGTTGCGGCAACATCGGGTCGATCGTTGCCGACCGCGCCCAGGGACTCAAGATGAAGGTCGTCGCGTACGACCCCTACCTTTCGCCCGATCGCGCGGCCGACCTCGGCGTCGAAAAGGTGGAACTGGACGATCTGTTCGCCCGCGCGGATTTCATCACGCTGCACACGCCGTTGACTGAAGCGACGCGAAACATCATCGACAAAGACGCGATCGAAGCCATGCGCCCCGGGGTAAGGATCGTCAATTGTGCCCGCGGCGGCTTGGTCGTCGAGGCCGATCTCAAGGCAGGTATCGAGTCGGGCAAAGTCGCCGGCGCTGCCATCGACGTGTTTGCCGAAGAACCGGCCCGCGAGAACACCTTGTTCGGTTTGGACGACGTTATCGCGACGCCGCATCTGGGGGCCTCGACCAACGAGGCCCAAGAGAACGTGGCAATCCAGGTTGCCGAACAGATGGCGGATTATCTCACGGTCGGCGCCGTCACCAACGCGCTCAATATGCCGTCGATCAGCGCTGAAGACGCGCCAAAGCTGCGGCCCTACCTCAAATTGGCCCAGCAGGTCGGCAGCTTCCTCGGCCAACTCGTTGAATCGGGGATGAAGAGCGTCCGCATCGACTACGAGGGGCAGGTTGCTCTGCTGAACACGAAGCCATTGACCGCGGTGGTCCTCGAGGGACTGCTCCAGCCGCAAATGGACAGCGTCAACATGGTCAACGCGCCGGTGATCGCCCGCGACCGGGATATCGATGTCACCGAAGCGACCAACGAACGGAACGCCGAATATCACTCCTTGATCCGGCTGACGGTAAAGGGGAACGGAAGCGACATGACTGTCGCCGGAACGCTGTTTGCCGACGCCAATCCGCGAATCGTCCATGTCAATGGCATCGACATCGAAGCCGAGCTTGCGGCCAACACGCTGTTCGTCACCAACGACGATCTTCCAGGTTTCATCGGGCGTCTCGGCTCGGAACTGGGCGAGTCCGGCGTGAACATCGCGACCTTTCATCTCGGTCGCAAAGCGGCGGGCGGCGAGGCCATGTCGCTGATTGCCACGGACGAGCCGGTTTCCGACGAAATTCTGTCGAAGATTCGGGCACTTCCGATGGTGAACAACGCGAAATTTCTCCGCTTCGTTTAGCGCCTTGCCGTCGGACAAATCGTCCGGCACCGAGTAAACTTCCGCCCGACATGGTCTCCGACACCAGCAAAGCGCTCCTGCCCGCGGGCTTGGCCGACGATCTTCCGCCCGAAGCGGACATCGAAGCCGAGGTCGTTGGCGCTCTCATGGCGACATTCCGCGCCCACGGGTACGAGCGGGTAAAGCCGCCGCTCATCGAGTTTGAGGAAAGTCTCCTTGCGGGCCCCGGCGCGGCCCTTGCCCAGCAGACCTTTCGCATCATGGATCCGCAGTCCCAACGGATGCTCGGCGTGCGAGCCGATATGACGGTCCAGGTCGCGCGCATTGCCGAAACCCGGCTCCGCGACCGTGCGCGGCCGCTTCGGTTGTCCTATGCCGGGCAGGTGTTGCGAACCCGTGGCAGCCAGTTGCGCCCGGGACGGCAATTCTCCCAGGCGGGATTCGAATTGATCGGTTCGGCAAGCTTGGACGCCGATGTCGAGGCGATTCTCCTTGCGGCAGATTCATTGCAAAGCGCGGGCGCATCGAACCTGTCCATCGATCTGACCCTCCCGCACCTAGTCGGGATTCTTGCGGCGGACCGGGGGATTGTCGGACCTCGGCTCGACCAACTGCGCGATGCGCTCGACCGCAAGGATGCGGCTGCACTATCGGCAGCGGCCGAAGGCGATCCCGGCGGTACGTTCGGCCGGCTTCTCGGCGCCGCTGGACCGGTAGACGATGCGCTGGAGGCGCTTCGGGCCATCGCACTGCCTGCCGAGGTCGCGGAGGTGATTGCCGCAACCGAGGCGCTGGTGGCGTCGGCGCGGCCCCATCTCGGCGGGATGCTGTTGACGCTCGATCCCACGGAATATCGCGGGTTCGAATACCATACCGGGATCAGTTTCTCGTTCTTTGCCCGCGGTGTGCGCGGCGAACTGGGACGGGGCGGGCGCTACGTGCTCAACGACGGCGAGCCGGCGACGGGTTTTTCGGTCTATCTCGATTCGCTCCGCCGCGCGTTACCGCCCCACGCCAACGGCGGTCTTGTCTTCGTACCGGCGTCGACGGGGTTCGATCGGTGCAAAGAACTCCACGCTGAAGGGTGGCGCACGGTTCGCGGTCTCGACGGCTCGAGCGATGCGAAAGCCGAAGCGGCGCGCCTCGGCTGCACCCACATGTTGGCGGCCGGCGCTGTTGTCGCGCTGGATGACTCCTAAAGCTAAAGCGAACGGAAGGCACTGATGGCTAATGTCGCCGTAGTCGGCTCCCAATGGGGGGACGAAGGAAAAGGCAAGATCGTCGATTGGTTGTCCCAGCGCGCCGATGTCGTCGTGCGGTTTCAGGGCGGTCACAACGCCGGCCATACGCTCGTCGTCGACGGCGTCGTCTACAAGTTGAGCCTCCTCCCGTCGGGTGTCGTGCGCGGCGGCAAGTATTCGATCATCGGCAACGGCGTTGTCGTGGATCCGTGGGCGTTGCTGGCCGAGATCGACAAGCTACGCGCCCAGGGTGTCGAGATATCGCCTGAGAACCTTGCCGTTGCTGAGAACGCGACATTGATCCTTTCCGTGCACCGGGAGCTTGATGCGTCGCGCGAGGACTCCAACTCTGGAATGAATATCGGCACGACCCGGCGCGGCATCGGCCCGGCCTACGAGGACAAAGTTGGGCGGCGTGCCATCCGGGTTTGCGATCTTGCCGACCCCGTCGTTCTGGGCGAAAAGATCCGCGCGCTTCTTGCCCACCACAATGCCCTGCGGGCCGGGTTCGGCAAGCCGTCGATCGACGAAGCGGAGATCCGGACCGCTTTGGAAGAGGTCGCTCCAAAGATACTTCCCTTTGCCAAGCCGGTTTGGCTCCAATTGGAAGAGTTCCGCGCAGCCAATCGGCGGATTCTGTTTGAGGGTGCCCAAGGCGCGTTGTTGGATAACGACCATGGGACGTACCCCTTCGTCACCTCGTCGAACACGTTGGCCGGGCAGGTCGCCGTCGGCGCAGGGGTCGGCCCGAGTGCGGTGGGGTATGTGCTGGGCATCACCAAGGCTTATACGACCCGTGTCGGCGAGGGGCCGTTTCCTTCCGAACTAAAAGACAACGTCGGTCAACTGCTGGGGGAGCGCGGCCACGAATTCGGTACGGTGACCGGTCGGGCTCGCCGGTGCGGGTGGTTCGATGCAGTATTGGTTCGACAGTCGGTGAAGGTTGGCGGGATCGACGGGATCGCGCTCACCAAACTCGACGTCTTGGACGGCTTTCCCGAAATCAATATCTGCGTTGGATACCGGCTAAACGGCAAGGAACTCGATTATTTGCCGGCAGGGATGGGCGCCCAGGCCGGCGTCGAACCGATATACGAAACCCTCGAAGGCTGGGAGCAATCGACTCAGGGCGCCCGAAGTTGGGGCGAACTGCCCGCGACGGCGATCAAATATATCCGGCGCGTTGAAGAACTGATCGAGGCGCCGGTCGCGCTTTTGTCGACCAGCCCCGAGCGCGAAGACACGATCCTGGTCAACGACCCGTTCCGCGACTAACGCGGGGTCTGCGCCGCGGGGTTAGGTCAGCGCGGCGGGCCCGGAAAGCCGCTGCTCGAGCGAGGCATTGCGCATCGCTTTTTGCAGTTTCTCGAACGCCCGGACTTCGATTTGGCGCACCCGTTCGCGACTGATGTCGTAGGTTTGCGACAGTTCTTCCAGGGTCGAGGGTTCTTCCTTCAATCGCCGCTCGGTCAGGATGTGCTGCTCGCGTTCGTTGAGCGTCTTCAGCGCATCGTTGAGCAGTCCGCGCCGGCTTTCCAATTCTTCGGAATCCGCAAGCACCGTTTCTTGGCTAGGTGCCTCGTCCTCGAGCCAATCCATCCACTCGCCGTCGCCGTCGATGCGCATCGGTGCGTTCAAGGAGTGGTCGCTCGCCGAAAGGCGGCGGTTCATGTTCACAACCTCGGTTTCCGATACGCTCAACCGTTCGGCAATCTCTTTGACGTTGTCGGGGTGGAGGTCGCCTTCTTCCAGCGCGTTGATCTGGCCTTTGACCTTGCGCAGATTGAAGAACAGTTTCTTTTGCGCCGCGGTCGTCCCCATCTTTACGAGCGACCACGAATGCAGGATGTATTCCTGGATGGAGGCGCGAATCCACCACATGGCGTAGGTCGCGAGGCGGAATCCACGGTCGGGATCGAAGCGCTTGACCGCCTGCATCATGCCGACGTTGCCTTCCGAAATCAGCTCGCTGACCGGGAGGCCGTATCCGCGATAGCCCATTGCGATCTTGGCAACCAGGCGAAGATGACTGGTGACGAGTTTGTGGGCCGCTTCGGAATCCTCATGTTCGCGCCACCGTTTGGCGAGCATGAATTCCTCGTCGGGCGTCAACATCGGAAACTTGCGGATCGCTTGCAGGTAGGAAGACAGGCTGCCTTCCGCCGAGACGCTTGGGATCGTCGTTGTTCTAGCCGTCATGGTCTGCCTCTCATGCTACTTGCCGCCCCGCGCGGTGGCGGGCGGCGCTTTTACAATAGATAAGTGTCCCTATATCCGAGTTCAATAGTCGGTTATTAGATTCAGAGAGTCCCCAGCCAAGAAACTAAGTCTTTGAAATCGTTGGGAGGTTCGCTTTCAAAGGCGAGCCAGGCAGCGGTAATCGGATGGTGGAACCCAAGAACGCCGGCATGCAGCGCTTGCCGCCCGATTGGCGGTTTCGGGCTTCGCGCCCGGCCGTACACGCTGTCGCCGATTACCGGATGCCCCTTGTGGCTGAGGTGGACGCGAATCTGATGGGTCCGCCCGGTTTCAAGACGGCATTCAATGAGCGCGGCGGTCCGACCGAACCGGTGCAGCGTGCGATACCGGGTCAGCGCCGATTTGCCGCGCCCCTCTGCGACCACGGCCATTTTTTTGCGGTTGTGTGTACTCCGTCCGATGGAGCCCGATATTTCCCCTTCGGCCGGGGCCGGCATACCCCAAACGGCGGCGCGGTACACCCGCATGATCGAATGATCGGCGAACTGCGCGGCCAAGCCGGTGTGGGCCGCATCGTTCTTCGCGGCGATCAACAGGCCGCTGGTGTCCTTGTCCAACCGGTGGACGATCCCCGGCCGGCGGACGCCGCCGATACCGGAGAGACTGGATCCGCAATGGGCGATCAAAGCGTTGACTAACGTGCGGTCGGCGTTACCCGCGGCGGGGTGGACGACCAGTCCGGCGGGCTTGTCGATAACAATGACATCGGCGTCTTCGTAGACGACCGTAAGGTCCATTTCCTGTCCAACCGGCACCGGATCGCGTGCCTCGGGAATCGTCAGACCGATCTCTTGGCCGGCTCTGACCTTGGTTGCCGGGTCACGAACGGGCGTGCCGTCGACTGTCGCGTTGCCGTCCTGGATCAAGACCTTCAAGCGCGAGCGCGACACGTCGGGACAGGTCTGGGCAAGATACCGGTCCAGCCTAGCGCCGGCATCGGCGGGCGCGACAACGTGCTTGCGTTGCTTGGCCGATTCGGAAATGGTCTCAGACATCTCGCCGTATGTCATAGAGCCAGGGAGCCCCGCCCAACCGTGCAAGCACTAAAGGTTCTCGTCATCGTCATGGGGGTAATGATCGTTGCCGCGGTGATGGTCATCATCGTCACTATCATAAACCGGTCCCAGGATGCCGCGCAGCGATCGACGCCGTACGGCAAGGAAATCGCGCTGCCGGAGGGCGAAATTCTCGATATGGCAGTGGCGCCGGGCGAAGTGACCCTGCGCTACCGGTTATCCGATGGCCGCGAGCGCCTGTTCGTGATCGATACCAATCGGGGCCGTCTGCGCGGCACCCTCGATCTTACCCGGCCATGACGGTGGCGATTGGGCCGGTGGTGCTCCAAAAGATCGAGGCCCATGCCCGGGACCGCTATCCCGAAGAAGCCTGCGGGCTCCTTGTCGGCCGCTTCGAGGCCGATCGGACCGTCGTCACGGCGGCGCACGAAAGCGAAAACGTGGCGCCTGACCGGCGTACCGGTTTCGAGGTGGATCCAGGCTTTCGCCTTCGGCTCCAGCGCGACGTACGGGCTGAGGGCGCGGCCATTGTCGGCGTGTTTCACTCCCATCCATCGGGCGACGCGACCCCGTCGGCGACAGACCGCGAGTCGATTTGGGAACCCGATTTGATCTGGATAATAACGGCGGTTGACGGCGGTGCGCTCGGCGAAACCCGCGCGTTCGCGGTGGATGTGAAGGACCGCGGCCACACCTTTCGCGAAATCGCGTTGGCGGGCGTCTAGTGGATTTCCGCAGCGACAACGTCACCGGCGTCTGCCCCGAAGTTCTCGCCGCCATCGTCGCGGCAAACGACGGCTCGGCGGCGGCCTACGGCGAGGATGCATGGACCGAGCGGGCCGAGCGGGCGCTGGCGGACTTGTTCGAAACGCCGGTGGCGGTCTTTCCGGTTGCCACCGGCACCGCGGCCAATGCGCTGTCCCTTGCCGCACTGACACCCGTCTACGGCGCCGTGTACGCCCACGAAGCCGCCCACATTACGGTCGACGAATGCAATGCCCCGGAGTTCTATACTGGTGGGGCGAAAATCGTGCCGTTGCCCGGTGACCACGGCAAGATCGCCGCCGCGCACCTCGCACGGGTTCTCGCCGGCGCCGCGCCCCACGGCCATCACAATGCCCAGCCCGCGGCGGTGTCCCTGAGCCAGGCCAGCGAAGTCGGCACGGTCTATGGCGTGGACGAGGTCGCCGCCATCGCCGGGGTGTGCCGCGACCACGGCGTTGCCTTGCATATGGATGGTGCGCGGATCGCGAATGCTGTCGTCCATCTGGGATGTTCGTTTGCCGACCTGACGTGGCGGGCGGGGGTCGATGTGCTGTCCTTTGGGGCGACCAAGAACGGCGCGATGGCCGCCGAGGCCGTGGTCTTCTTCGACCTTGCGCGCGCCGAGCGGATGCCGTTCCTGCGCAAGCGCGCGGGGCACCTCTTGTCGAAAATGCGCTTTGTTTCGGCCCAACTCGAAGCCTACGCGCGCGACGATGTGTGGCGCCGCAATGCCGTCCATGCCAATGCCGCCGCCGCCCGCTTGGTCGAGGGGGTTAGGTCGCTGCCGGGGGTAGAATTGGTCCACCCGCTGCATGCCAATGAGATCTTTATCCGATTGCCGGCCAAGGCCATCGAGGGACTAGCCGCGGACGGCTTTCGCTTCCACCCGTGGGGCGATCCCGCTACCCATGCCGTGCGTCTCGTGACCGGGTTCTCGACGACGACGGCGGACGTCGACCGGTTCGTCAGGCGCGCACAGGCGTTGTGCGGCTAGACCGAACGCACAGAAGACGCATACTCGGCTGAAGATACCCAGGGGGGCGTAAGCGCATGATCATTACCGTCGTTGCGTTGCCTGCCGCTGCCTACGGCGAGGCTGCGGAGGGCAAGGCGCTGTTCGAACGGGTTGCGCCGCGGTTCCGGGATATCCCTGGACTTCAGCGTAAGTATTTCGTCCGCGGCGACCACAGCGGCGGCGTCTACGTGTGGGATGATCGCGCCTCCGCGGAACGCTACCTCGACGAGGCGTGGTCGGCACGAATGGAAGCGTCCTACGGGGCCCTTCCGCAGGTGACCTATCTTGACGTGCCGTGCGTCGTCGACAACACGGCCGGCGCCATTTCTTTTCCCGACTAAGCACCATTTCAGCCAATTGAACGAGGAGGCACCGCGATGACCGTCAAACGGGGTTTTGTGGATATCGACGAAGGGCAGGTTCACTACCGCTACAAGGGCGCGGCGGAGGACGTGCCGCTCGTCATGCTGCATCCCGGCCCAACATCGGCCCATGCGATCGTTCCCCTGATCGAGCGCGTCGGCGAGAAACGCCAGGTCATCGCGCCCGATCTTCTCGGCATGGGCGATTCGGCCGCGCCGGCGCACGACGAAACCGACATGGCCTATTTCGCCGATGCCGCGCTGCGCACGCTCGATTCGATGGGTGTTCAGTCGTTCGATCTGTGGGGGTCGATGACCGGGGCGCATTGCGCCATCGAGGTCGCGATCATGCAACCGAAGCGGGTCCGGCGCCTCTACGTCGAAATGCTGCTCGACTACGACGAGGCAACCGAAAAGGCGCTGCAACAGGGCCACGCACCGAAAATCGCGGTCGACCAGATCGGTAGCCAACTCAATCTGCTCTGGCACTTGGCCCGCGACCAGCACCTGTTCTTCCCGTGGTTCACGCGCGACGCCGCCCACGCGCGCAACAATGGTCTGCCCACCGCAAAACAGCTCCACGAGAAGACGGTGGAATTGCTCAAGGCGTGCGGCACGTATCATGTCCCGCTGAACGCCGCGCTGCGCCACAAGAGCGGCGAGCGGCTGGCCAAAGTGACGGTCCCGGTCATCGGCCCGGAGTGGTTTCAAAAGTACTTGCCCAGCGCCACCGTGCGCGGCGATTTCTGCGTGGGTCCGTCCACGGCGCCGACCGAACAAGTGGAGAAGTCGGCGGCTGAGATTCTGCGCCAGCTCGGGTAAGGGGCGCGGGGCCGGTCTTGACAGGGCCGGTCGCCCGTCGCAATTTGGCCCCGAACTGCTGGCTTTGTCCCCATCGTCTAGCGGTCAGGACGCTGGCCTCTCACGCCGGAAACAGGGGTTCGATTCCCCTTGGGGACGCCAAGCCGGGTAACGCCTCGGGGTTGTGGCACGAAGCGCAACGAGCGAGGTTGGGCTCGCATCCGAACCCGCTCCGCCACGAACAGTCATGATCTCGCCTCGCCCTTCAAGGTGAACAACGCTGCCTCACCTCTGGACGCCGCCGCCGTTCCCCCGACGATCCGGTTGTATTTCCCCTAAGTGGTGCCTATAAGCCGCCTATATATCGTCCATCGACGATTATCGATATAGGGGCAATATCATGCCAGTGATCGCAAGAACACGCCCTACATCCATCGGCTCGCCCAACGGTGAGCCAACGCCTGGCGACGACATCGCGGCGCTTGCCAAGGCGCTCGGGCATCCGGCGCGGATCCACATCGTGCGCCTCTTACTGGCAAAGCAATCCTGTATCGGATGCGACATCGTAGACGAGGTGGGGCTGGCCCAGTCCACGGTCTCGGAGCATCTGCGTATCCTCAAGGCGGCTAACATCATCACCGGCGAAATCGAACGCCCGCGGGTTTGCTATTCACTCAATCCGGACAGTCTGATTCCGCTGCTCGAGCTTTTGAACGCGGTGTTCGAGGAAAGCGGCCACGCCAAGATTGGCGGTTCCACCGTGTCCAGACGCCCGAAAGCGGCGCTCGCCTGATCGCATCTGTGCCCGGGCCCATGCTCTCAGAAACCAAAGGACGTCAACGTGTCGGTATTTGATCGCTATCTCTCGCTGTGGGTCGCCCTGTGCATCGTTGCCGGGGTGGTCCTCGGCAATCTCCTGCCCGGCTTTTTTGAAACCGTCGCGGGTTGGGAATACGCCTCGGTCAATTTGGTTGTCGCCGTTCTGATTTGGGCAATGGTCTACCCCATGATGGTCGCGGTGGATTTCGCCAGTCTGCGGCACATTCACAAGCGCCCAAAAGGCTTGGTCATCACGGTGGTGGTGAACTGGTTGATCAAGCCCTTCACCATGGCCGCGCTCGGCGTGCTGTTCTTCGAGTTCCTTTTTGCCGATCTGATCGATCCGGCCGATGCGAGTCAGTACATTGCCGGGCTCATCTTGCTTGGCGCCGCACCGTGCACCGCCATGGTGTTTGTATGGTCGCAGCTCACCCGGGGCGACCCGAACTACACCCTTGTCCAGGTTTCCCTCAACGACGTCATCATGATCTTCGCATTTGCGCCGATCGTCGCGCTGCTTCTCGGCGTGACCGACATCGACGTGCCATGGCAAACCTTGCTCCTATCGGTCGCCCTCTATGTGGTCATTCCGCTCGGCGCCGGCGCCGCGACGCGGGCAGCGCTTGTCAGGAGGTCTGGTAACGGCATCCAAAGCAACGCCCACAGCAACGCGTCAAGCAACGGCCAAGTCGAGCGGTTCGTCGCCCGGATCAAACCGTTCTCTATCCTTGGCCTGCTCGCAACCGTGGTGCTGCTGTTCGGTTTCCAGGGACACGTCATCGTCGACGACCCGCTGCTGATCGGCTTGATTGCCGTCCCGCTGCTGATCCAATCCTACGGAATCTTCGTCATCGCCTACGTCGCCGCTTGGGCATGGCGTGTGCCGCACAATGTGGCGGCGCCCTGCGCATTGATCGGCACGTCGAACTTCTTCGAACTCGCCGTCGCCGTCGCGATCGGCCTGTTCGGGCTGAACTCCGGGGCAGCTTTGGTGACCGTTGTAGGCGTTCTAGTCGAAGTACCGGTGATGCTCTCGCTCGTCGCCTTTGCAAACCGAACTAGAAGCTATTTTCCACGCGCGGAGGACAAGACCGTGGATGAGGCGATGACATTTCCGCACCCCTCCCAAGCCGCGGGTGAACCAGATTCCCAGGGTTAAATTCGATCCCGTAACTGCAAAAATGGACCGAGTAGGCGACCGAACGGCGTCAAGAGGCGGAGCGGGGCGTTCGTGACAGCCAAGCAAATACAGGCCTCGCTTGCCGTCGCCACCGGGCTGTGGCGCACACTCGGGTCCGCGGTAGCAAAATCGCCCATGCGGTAGCCTTGATCGCCGTCGTCAAAACCCCCCTTCAGGACGACGGTGAATTCGTCGCCGCGATGGGTGTGACGGGGAACTGCGGCGCCTGGATTTATCTTCAAGAGTTTTGCCGTGTACCCGGCTTCGCTGGTCGTGAGTTGGAATTCCGATACACCGCGCGCAACGCGTTTCCAGGGCAGATCGTCGAGGACGCTCGGTAGGCGTTCGGCCAAGGCGCACGGGACATCGCCTTTCAGGGGGGGCGGCACCTCCGTGTCGCGCTCAAGCTCGTTCTCCACGATCGCCAATACACCGACAAGTGCCGCTTCGGTATCGATTGGCGCTCCGTCGGATTCTGCCAACAGCGCGCCGCCGACATCTTCGTAACGTCTGACCGCGGCGAGACACGATGGGCAATGCGACAGATGCACCGCCAAGGCGAGGGCGACGGGTTCGGCTGCGCTGCCCGACGCATAGGCCGAGAGGGCATCGATATCGGGATGGTGATGAGCTGACATATCCTATTGCTCCATACTCTGTCTTAGCGATGTGAGCGCCAAGCGGATTCGCGACTTGACGGTGCCCAGTGGAAGCCCGGTCTCTGTCGCGATCTCGCCGTGGGACTTCTCTTCAAGAAAGGACATGGCCAGCACCCGCGCCTGTTCCTCCGGAAGTTCCTTAATCAGTCGTCGGGTTCTCCGGAAATCTGCACCTGCCTCGGTGTGCAAATATTGGGTGGGCTCGACAACCCATTCTTCGGGAGGCAAATCCGGTTCCGGTCTGTTTCTGCGGCGAAATAGATCGATGCGTTTGTTTCGACAAATAGTGAAGATCCAGGTTGCTGCGGACGCCCTTGCCGGGTCATACGTTCTTGCGGATCGCCAGACAGCGAGCATGGTTTCTTGAACGAGTTCGTCGGCGAGAGCCGGGTCCCTAGACTGCCTTAGGGCGAACCCTTTGATCCGGGGTGCGAAATGTCGGAAGAGCTCGGCAAAGGCGTTACGGTCGCGCTCTCGGCCAATTCGTAGGATCAGATTGGACCAAGGATCCGTGCTGTCATCCACCATGTTAGGGCCCTTGCCGGGATTATGGAGGGGCGGCGCGATAGGCCCCGCCCGTTCGACCTCGAGTCGTGCAGCGAACATCGTTTATCGGCCTGCAGGGTTTATCGGGTCGTACTGGAACGCTCTCTTTTTCACAAAGAACATCGAGAGTCGACCCAGTTCCACACCGAATTTTGATACACGAGCCCGATAGATCAAGACGCCGCTACCTTGGAGGAGGAGGCGGTCGCTCAAACGAACCCGGACCGATCGACGGGCGAGGGGAAGGTCCATGACGTAGCGCCACACGAACGCGTTCCCATCGGATTCTCCCATCGCCGCTCCGATGACGTCATCCGCCTCGCCTCTGTAGCAACCGCCGCCGAGGCGTCTGATCGTCCAAGTTCGATTGTCGGTCCGACCGGTTGAGTAAACAAAATGCTCTTTCAAGGTGAGCGTCTCGCCATCCCAAACGCCTTCAGTGTCCACTTCGAATTGGGCGCGCGGCGTCCCGAAGCGATCCTCGAACACACCCCAAGCTCTAGTTTCGTCGGCGAAATACTCCTCCAAAATCAACGGCATTGGTTGAAGTCGCGAGGGCTCGACGGGCATGGGTTCAAGTGACATTCACAAAGACCGATTGCTGGCGCGTACCAAAAAAAAGGTAAGGGCCCGGAATATCCCACCGGGCCCCATCGACCGTGCCTATTGCGGTGGGAGAATGACTTTGTCGATCACGTGAATGACGCCGTTTGACGCTTGGATGTCGGCGGCGGTCACCGTTGCGTCGTTGATCATCACGCCACCGGACATCGCATCGACATTGATGTCGCTGCCCTGGAGCGTCGCAACGCTGAGCTTCTTGCCGGCGATGTCGCCCGACATCACCTTGCCCGACAGAACATGATAGGTGAGCACGGCGATGAGTCGATCCCGGTTCTCGGGTTTAAGTAAGGTTTCGACGGTTCCCTCCGGAAGTTTGGCGAAGGCAGCATCGCTCGGCGCGAAGACCGTGAACGGACCGGGGCCCGAAAGCGCGCCACCGAGATCGGCTGCCTGAACCGCGGCAACCAAGGTCTTGAATTGGCCCGCTTCGATGGCGGTTTCCACGATGTTCGCGGCATTTGCAGCGAACGTGGAGGCAAACGTACCGGCTGCAACAATTCCGGCGGCGAGGAATTTAGTGAACTTCACAACGATCTCCCTTGGTTGAAACTCTGCTGCGTTGGCGATTTCGCGCAACGTCGAAAGGGATACAGGTGACCACCGGCATTGGATCATTCCGGGCACAAATTTTTTGACTGATCCAAAGGCGACGGCCGTGCGTATCTCTTCGAAAGCAACACGGAGATACCTATGGCCCCCGCAAATCTGGCTCTACTCGAAACCTTTCAAAGCGAGCGCCGCGCCGCAGAAGCGCGCAGGCCCACGCGGGAAGAAGCGGAAGCCGCGGTTCGCACTCTTATTAGTTACGCAGGAGACGATGCCAGCCGGGAGGGGCTGTTAGGCACCCCGGACAGGGTCGTACGTTCCTATGACGAGTTTTTCGCCGGCTACTTCGACGATCCGGTCCAGATCCTAGAGCGGACATTCGAAGAAACCGACGGGTATGACGAAATGGTCATTCTGCGGGATATCGAACTCGCCAGTCACTGCGAACATCATATGGTCCCGATTCTGGGGCGGGCCCATATTGCCTATCTTCCCAACAAGCGCGTCGTGGGGATCAGCAAGCTCGCGCGAGTCCTGGATGTCTTTGCCCATCGCTTGCAGATCCAAGAAAAGTTGACGAGTCAGGTCGCCAACACGATCAACGAGGTTCTCCAACCCCGTGGCGTCGGCGTCATCATCGAGGCCGCGCACCAATGCATGACGACTCGCGGCGTCAATAAACCCGGAGTCACTATGGTAACCAGTACATTGCTGGGTTGCTTTCGCGACGACCCGACGACGCGCCAAGAGTTCCTGTCGATGGTTCGCGCCTAAACGGGCGCGCCTCAGCGACGCGTCGTCGCAGCCGAAGGGCCCGTCGATCGGCGCACGATCCAGCGTTCGTGGCCAGGAGGGCGCTTCGAAGGGAGCCTGCTTCGCCCCGGTAGGCTCCATTCTCGGCCAATGGTGGGATTGGGTCACGTCCTCCCCCGGTAGACCCGATCCCACCGGCCGAGAAAATTGTCCGATAGAGCCATTAGCAACCGGGCGCTCCTTCCGCCGCTTTCGGAAATCAACCCCGGTGGGCGGCAGGTTCCCGGTACAGTTCGGACACGGTCGCGGCAAATGTCTTCAAGGCACGTTCGCCGAGCGGCGAGAGGCCGTAGATGCCGCGCTCGGTTCGCTCGAACCACCCGTACACGTCGCGCTGGAGTATCCGCGGCGCCGACTCGACGCCCGTCGATTGCCTGAGTGCGCTGGCTTTGATCGGTCCGTATTCTAGGAGGAAGCTCGCGCATCGGAGTGCGTCCTGCCGGTAGGCCGTCATCACGGGCTGTCCACTGGAGCCGCCGCAATTGGGATCGCCGACCCGCCGTTCGAATTCACCGAGGAGTCGCCCGCGCTTTCGCTTGTTCTGGCGCGGCGTGTAGGGGCCGGGGTCGAGAAGGACGTCGACCGCGCCGGTGCGCCCGCCGGTTGGGACGACGATCAACCCAAGCCCGAGCCGGCGGCACAATGCGACAACGTCGCGCCGGTGACGCTTCCACACGGAAGTCTTTTCCCCGCCGTGTCCGAAGGCGATGTACACGCTGTCGGTGAGCGCTTGGCGCCGAACGGCCTGGAAGACGAGATGCACGGTGAAGGTCGCTTTGAGTTCGACCACAACGGGATCTTCATCGCCGCGGACCGCGACGACGTCGCAGTCCACGACTTCGCCCTTCACGCGATACCCTTGGCGCTCAAGGAAAGCCTTGATCGGCGGATAGAGGTCTGTTTCGCGCAGCGCCATCGGTGCCAGAATACCGCGCCAAGACAGACGCCGCATCGTTCAGGTGCGGAACGGCTTGCCGGTTCCGTGCCGCATTTCTTTGGATGGGATTGCGTTCTACGATGCCGTCGAGGCCATAAACGATCGTAGAAAGACGGTGAGCGATATGAAGGTTAGGAATGCAACGGCGTTCGTTACGGGCGCCGCGGGCGGGATCGGGCAGCAAATCTGCCGTGCCCTGGAGGCGCGCGGCGCCAAGAAGATCTATGGCGCGGATATCCCTGGTGCGAACCTTCAAAGCCTCGGCCCCAATGTCGAACATGTCTCGCTGGATGTGACCGATGAAGCGGCCGTCGCGCGTGCCGCGAAGCAGGCTGCGGACGTCGACCTTTTGATCAACTCCGCCGGCGTCTTCGGCCTGTCTGGTCTCATCGCTGCGCCGAATCTAGCGGCGGCGCGCCGTGAGATGGACGTGAACTATTGGGGCGGCCTCATCCTGTGCCGCGCGTTCGCGCCGGTCCTTGGTGCCAACGGCGGCGGCGCGATCGTCAATGTTCTATCGGAGGCGGCGCGGGTTTGCGTACCGTTTGCCGGCTCGTACTGCGCGTCCAAGTCCGCCGCCTGGATCATGACCCAGGGCGTGCGTGCCGAGCTGGCCGCCCAGGGCACGCAAGTAATGGCGGCATTTCCGGCGACCACCGACACCCAGATGGTGGCGACACTCGACATGGACGACAAGCTCGATCCGGCCTTTGTTGCCGGGGCCTTGCTGGATGCGCTGGAGCAGGAGGTCGAGGATATCTCGATCGGCGAGCATGCGCTCTACATGGAGCGCTTGATGTTCAGCGACTACAAAGCGCTCGAAAAGGAGTCGGCGGCGATCATGCCCGGCGCGACGGCGGTTGCCGATATGGCGACCTAGCACGGCCCAAATCGGAGAACCGAGAAGGGCGGCCTAGTAAACGAGCTCGTCGCTGCCGCCCTCGTCGGCGATGATGACTTCGCCCTTGTCGGCAAGCTCCTTGGTCAAGGTCACGATCTTGCCCTGCGATTCGTCGACATCGCGCAGACGGACCGGACCCATCGCTTCCATGTCCTCGCGCAGGATCTTTCCCGCGCGTTCGGACATGTTGCTCAAAAACAGATCCTTGAGCGAATCCGAGGCGCCCTTGAGTGCCGTCGCGAGATCGCCCTTATCGACGGTGCGCAACAGAACCTGCACGCCGTTCGGGTCGAGGCGCACTAGATCCTCGAACGTGAACATCAGCGACTTGATCTTTTCCGCACTGTCCCGGTTACGCTCCTCGAGGGCCGACATGAAGCGTCCTTCGGTCGACCGGTCGAAATTGTTGAAGATCTCCGCCATCATTTCGTGACTGTCGCGCTTGGATGTGCGCGCGAGGTTTGCCATGAACTCCGTCCGGAGTGTGTCTTCGATTTGGGCGAGGACTTCTTTCTTGACCGGCTCGGCGGTGAGGATCCGCATCACTACTTCGGTCGAGAGTTCCTCGGGCAACTCACTCAATACCCGCGCCGCATGGTCCGGTTTGATCTTGCTCATGACCACCGCGATCGTCTGCGGGTACTCGTTCTTCAGGTAGGTCGCCAGGGTTTGTTCGTTGACGTTGGCCAACTTCTCCCACATCGTCCGACCCGCCGGCCCACGGATGTCTTCCATGATGTCGCCCAGGCGGTCGCCATCGAGGAACTTCGACAAAAGCCGTTCGGTACCCTCGAAACTTCCGACCAGCGAGCCGCCGCCAGAAAACGCGTTGACGAAGTCGCGGAACAACTCTTCCACGATGGGCGCGCCGATGCTGCCCAATGTGGCCATCGCCGAGGAAATTTCCTTAATTTCCTCGTCGTCCATTTTCTGAAACATTTTGCCGGCGCGGTCTTCGCCGATCGCCATCAAAATGACGGCGGCCTTCTGCGGTCCCCCCATGCTGCGGAGCGCAAGCCGGGCTTGGGTCCGGTTCTTGGCATCCTTATGGGCACGCGCCTGCTCCTCGGTCGTGCCGTGCGCAACATCCAGGTCGTCGTCCTGCATCGCCATGGGTCAATCCTTGCCCCTCAATTGGGGGCCTTCCGCAATCCTGACCGACACAATGCAATATTTTGTCCAGGTGTGCGCGGGGAAAAACGACCGAAAACAAGGGGTTTGAAGCGGGGACCGCGCGCACCGCCTTGTTTGCGGCGCCGCTACTGCCGAGCATTAGGCAAATCCCGCCTATTTTCGAGGCCCTGCGGTTTTTTCTTGAGGATTAGGATGAAATGCGGCGTATTTGATCTTCGATCCGGCGCATCTGGGCCCGTGACCCGGCGGTGGACCCCAGAATATCCCCAACGGTCGATGGAACGCGCGCGCAGTTCATGTTGAGAAACCTAAATTTTAGCGGCCTGACTTTTCTCATTGCCGACGGTGCGGACAATTTTCGCAAGATCGCGGCGGGAATCCTGCGGGATTTCGGAGCGACAGAAATCCTCGAATCGCGCGATGGAGACGATGTCTTGGCGCGTCTGGGCCGCTCCCAAGTGGACATGCTGATGTGCGATGTCTCCCTGCCGGGGATCAACGGTCTGAAGCTGACTAAGAAGATAAGATCGGATGAGAACCCGCACCGCTATATCCCAATCGTTATCCTTGGCAGCCATACCCAGTTGGGGATGGTCGAAAAGGCCCGTGACAACGGGGCCAACATGGTCGTGGCTAAGCCGATTTCGCCGCGATCTTTGTATTCGCGGCTGCTTTGGGCCGCTGAAAATGAGCGGGCCTTCATCGAAAGCGCCAATTACTGCGGGCCAGACCGGCGCTTCAAGATAGAAGGGTTTCCGACCGGGGTCGGACGCCGGGCCGAAGACAATATCGAAGACGTGGGATCGGGCGATGGGGCCGATCTTTCCCAGGATGAAATCGATGCGCTTTTCAAGTAACGGGCGGATTAGGTAGGTCATTCGTATGGACTCCGGTGAAGCACGGAAAATCAAGAAAGTCAGCCGTTTTGCGGTTATGGCGCGGCGACCGGGTGGGGTTACCCGGGAAAAAGCGGTGGCCCAAGCCGATCGGCGTATTGAGAAGTTGAAGGCTAGGTATCTGGACTGGGTGGCCCGCGATCTCATGGCGCTAGAACGGTGCATCGACGCGGTGCATCAACTTGAAGGTGCGCGGCCCGACGACCTAGACGCTGCCTACGCGAAATCCGCCGAGATCCGCGACCTCGGCGCGACGTTCGACTTTCCGTTGACGACCGAGGTGGCCGACCGTTTGTGCGAGCTAATCCACCGACTGCGCCACGCGGGGGCCTATAGCTACGACGCGCTGCAAACCCATTTGGCGGCACTTCAATTGGTCTGTACCGAGGCTTTTAAGGGGCGTCAGGCGGCGGCGGAAAAGCCGTTGCTGGACGGCTTGAGCCGCGTCATCGCGAAATATCCGGCCGTTCCGGCCGATTCCGGGTCGGATGGGGCTGCGTAAACATCCCCATAGAATGCGCAGCCGTACGCATTGGCCCCTAGCGCCAAAAGACGCATGAATCGGGGGTTGCGGGTTTCCGTTCAGTGGATTTGATGTCCGATGCGCGGAAGGCAATGGGGTGCCTGACCCGACGGACGAACGAAGAGAGAACGCAAGATGGACCTATCTGAACGCCTCCGTTTCTATACCATCGACGAGCGGACGAAAAAGGACCTGGCGGATTTCGCGCCCCGCTTAAGCAAGGCGTTGCCGCCGATTGTCGCGGCGTTCTACGAGCATTTGTCGGCCTACAGCGACCTTATGGCGCTGTTTGACAACGAGGCGGCGATCGAGCGGGCGAAAAGCGCTCAAATCGCGCACTGGACTCGCGTTTTCTCCGGTAATTTCGATCAGACTTATGCCGAATCCGTCCTCCGGATCGGAAAGACTCACGCGCGGATCGGGCTCGAGCCAAGGTGGTATGTCGGTGGTTATGCCGTCTCCCTGGGCCGTTTGGTCGCAGGGGTCGCAAAACAAACCAAGGGCATCTTCTCGGGCGACAAGATCGAACGACTTTCTTCGGCCTTGGTCCGGGCCGCGATGCTCGATCTCGAAGTCGTTATCACGATCTACTCCGAAGAGGCCCAAGCGGCCGCGGAAAAAGCGCAGCAGGCCGCCATCGAACGCGAACAGACCCAAGTCATTGCGGTTTTCGGCGCCGGGCTTGAAGCCCTCTCGCGCGGCGATTTGACCTTCAAGCTAGACGCGAACATCGCGCCGGCCTACGCTGCGCTGCGGTCCAGCTATCTGGAAACGCAAGATCGCTTGGGCGAAATCGTCGGGCAGATCACCTCGTCGTCCAACAACGTCGCCAATGCCGCGGGCGAGATCTCACAAGGCACCGACGACCTGTCGGGACGTACCGAACAGCAGGCCGCAAACCTCGAAGAGACGGCGGCGGCGATGGAAGAAATGACCGCCACCGTCCACAAGAACGCGGAAAACGTGCAAGAGACCAACGCGCTGGTCGATGAAACACGCACCCAGGCCCAGACCGGCGGCTCCGTCGTGAACGATGCGGTGGTGGCGATGGGGCAAATCGAATCGTCGTCCAAGGAGATCGGTGAAATCGTCAACGTCATCGACGACATCGCGTTCCAGACCAACTTACTCGCACTCAATGCCGCGGTTGAAGCGGCACGGGCAGGCGATGCCGGCAAGGGATTTGCCGTCGTTGCGTCGGAGGTGCGCTCGCTGGCACAGCGCTCGAGCGAAGCGGCAAAGGAGATCAAGGATCTCATTTCAAAGAGCAACGAACACGTCGGATCCGGTGTGCGATTGGTTAACGAAACAGGCGAATCGCTCGGTGGGATCATCGAGGGCGTTCAAAAAGTCTCCGAGATCATGGGCAACATTGCCTCGGCGAGTCAGGAGCAAGCCTCCGGTCTGACCGAGGTCAATGCGGCGATTTCCCAGATGGACGAAATGACTCAACAGAACGCGGCAATGGTCGAGCAGAGCACGGCGGCGGCGCGTTCCTTGGCCAGCGAAGCCTCGCAACTCCTGCAACTCGTGTCGTTCTTCAAGACCGCAGGCGGACAGTTGGGCGGTGTTCCGCGGCCGACAACGTCGGTTCCAAGCCTGTCAAAACCGAAGTCGTCGACCGTGTCCGCTTCGCCCAAGGGGCGTCCGTCGTCGCGTAAACCCGACGACGATTCTTGGGCTGAGTTTTAGGCGGGGGCGGTATGGGAGACTTCGTACTGAACGAATCGCCAGAGGGCGTGAACCTGAAGCTTCCCGCGGTTCTAGACTTTGCGGCGGCTGAGGCTTTCTTGCAGGTTGCTCGGGAAATCGGCGATCGTCCGTGCGCAATCGACGCGTCCGAAGTTGCCCGGTTTTCGACGCCTTGCGCCCAAATCTTGGTTGCCCTGCTACGGGCGGGTGCGGGTCGGAAGATCGTGAATGCTTCGAAAGCCATGAGCGATGCTGTCGGAGACCTTGGGTTGACGGATGAACTAGCGTTGGGAGCCAATTAGCGATGGCAAAATGCGTACTCACGGTAGACGACTCGAAGACAATTCGAGATATGCTTAAGTTCACGTTGGCGGGGGCAGGTTTTCAGGTCCACCAGGCCGAAGACGGGGTCGACGGCCTACGAGCCCTTAAGGCGGCCGGAACTGTCGACGTCATCATCACCGATATCAACATGCCGAATATGGACGGGTTCGAGTTCATCGAAAACGTCCGACGCGACGCGGCATACAAATCGACGCCGATCCTCGTTCTCACCACGGAAAGCGGTGCCGACAAAAAGACCCGCGCGCGCGCGGCGGGCGCGACGGGGTGGATTGTCAAGCCGTTCGATCCGCAAAAATTGCTCGACGTTATCCGTAAAGTTTCCCCTTAGTCTGGCGAGCAACGACACAGACCATGGCCGATTTAAGCGAATTCAAAGCGACTTTCTTCCTCGAGTGTAAAGAGCTCTTGGAGGATATGGAGTCGGGCCTCATGGCGATGGACGCCGGCGAGCCCGCGACCGATCATATCGACGCCATTTTTCGCGCGGTCCATTCGGTCAAGGGCGGTGCCGGGGCATTCGGGTTTGAGGAACTCGTTGAGTTCGCCCACATTTTTGAGACTGTCCTCGACAGAATTCGGCAGGGCGTCGTTCCGGCCGACGAACCTGTCGTCGAACTTCTGCTGCGTTCGGGCGACATTCTGGCCGATTTCATGGGAAAGGCCGAAGCGGAGGAACCCGTCCCCGATGGATTTGGGGCCGAAGCGCGGGCCGAACTGCATGCTTTGGAATCCGGTGCCAGTGGGCAGGGCGGCGATGAGGGCGATGCCGCACCCGAGGAATTTGACGATTTGGAATTCACGCCCATCGCAACGTCCGACGAAGACGACGAGGGGATGGAAGATTTCGACGGCATCGCCTTTAACCCGATCACGGCGCAGGAAATGGGGCACGAGATCCCCAACGGGACCGAGTTCAAGATCGAGTTTGCGCCCCGACCGGAGCTATACCGCAGGTCGAACGAACCGCTTCTATTGTTCCGGGATCTGAAGCGGCTCGGCAACCTAACGATTCGAGCCGATTTGTCGAAGATCCCAAACCTTGATCAGATGTTCGCCGATGGCGGATATCTGTCTTGGACGATACGGCTCGAGACCGACGCGCCGATCGATGCGATCCATGAGGTTTTCGAGTTTGTCGAGGACGACTGCGACCTAAAGATCGTCAAGCTTGGCGCGGGTGACGATGCGGTTCCGCCCGAAGCGGCACGAGATTTGGTGCCGCCAACGGGTGCCGCGCCGGCGAAGCCGGAAGTGCAGAAGCCAGCACCCGCTGCGACCGCTGCCAAGACTCCAAAGCCCACGGAGCCGGCCGCCAAGAAAGAAGCGAAAAAAGACGAAGGGCCGGCAGCGCCGACGACCATCCGCGTCGATTTGGATCGTGTCGATCGGGTCGTCGATATGGTTGGCGAACTGGTGATCACGCAGGCGATGCTGCGACAAACCGTCGGAGAACTGCCTCCGGACGGCACCTACACAGAGCTGTGGCGCGGCCTGGAAGAGTTGTTCCATATCAGCCGCGAGTTGCAAGAGAGCGTGATGGCGATCCGTGCGCAACCCGTTGGTTCGGTCTTCCAGCGGATGCCGCGTTTGGTCCGCGAACTATCGGCGCAAACCGGTAAGAAAGTGCGCCTGGTGATGCAGGGCGAAGGCACCGAAGTCGATAAGACCGTGACTGAACGTTTGTCCGACCCTCTAACCCACATGATCCGAAACGCCCTCGACCATGGCATCGAAACGCCCGACGAACGGACTGCGGCGGGCAAACCCGCGGAGGGTGTCGTGCGCCTTTCCGCGGAACACAAAGGCGGTCGAATCGTGATTGAGCTATCCGACGATGGGCGCGGAATAAATCGCGAGCGGGTTAAGGAAAAGGCGTTGGAGAAAGGCTTGATTCAGCCCGATGCAATCCTGAGCGACGAAGAAATTGACACCCTCATTTTTGCGCCAGGGTTTTCCACGGCCTCGACTGTATCGAACCTATCTGGGCGTGGTGTAGGCATGGACGTGGTCAAGCGTAACGTTCAAGACCTAGGTGGCAGAATCGGAATCAAATCCGCCCCCGGAAAAGGGTCCTCGATCACACTGACGCTCCCTCTGACGCTCGCGGTGATGGACGGCATGGTGGTGTCGCTTGGTTCGGAAACCTACATCATGCCGATCGCAAATATCGTCGAGTGTCTTCGACCGCAGAAGGGAGATATTCAGAGGGCCGGCGATGGTGGCGATGTCCTCCTATTGCGTGGCGAAATCGTGCCGGTTCTCCGTTTGGGCACATACTTTAAGGTGTCCGACGCACGTTCCGACCTGCGCGATGGCGTCGTGGTTGTGGTCGAAGTAGAGGGCGGCGCGAAGCTTGGGTTGGCTGTGGACGAACTGCTCGGTCAGCAACAGGTGGTCATCAAAAGCATTGAAGAAAACTACGGACAAATCGATGGCGTCGGCGCTGCGACGATCCTTGGAAACGGACAGGTTGCGCTCATTCTCGATGTTGATGCCTTTGGCCGGCTCGACCGGCCGGGCGGTCAATCGAGCCAGTTGAATTAGGTTGGAAAAGCCAATGGCTGACACTTCGCAGGTTCAAGGAAACGATGCGGCGCAACCCGATGCCGAGGACGCGCCTGGCCATCAATACATCGCGTTCGAGATCGGCGACCGGGAATTCGGCGTCGATATTATGGCCGTTCGAGAGATCAGGGGATGGTCGAGGGCGACAAAAATACCAAACTCACCCAGGGAAATACTCGGGGTCGTCAATCTTCGCGGCGCGATCATCCCGATCCTCGACTTAAGGGCGTGTTTCGGCGAAGAGCTTACCAAAGTGGAAAAGTCGCACGTTGTTATCATCGTGCTAATCGGCAAGCGCGTCGCCGGAATTCTCGTCGATGCGGTTTCCGACATCTTGAGCGTGCGCCACGCAGACGTTCAGCCGATCCCCGAGGTCGACCGGCGCGGGAGTGACGCGATGGTCAGCGAGGTTATCGTGATCGACAAGAGGTTGGTCGGCGTTCTGTCGCTCGAACGACTGATGTCGCAGTCCAAGTTGGCGGCCGCCGGCGCGGCTTTCGGAGGCTAGTAGAGTCATGGCGACGTTGCATTCGTCCGAGGCCAATAACTCTTGGAACCAAGAATTTTCTTTGGGAGACGATGAATTTCGCTTCCTTGCTTCGCTGATCTACGATCGTACCGGTATCGTCGTTGGGGACAATAAGCGAAACCTCGTCTACTCGCGCCTTGCGCGGCGAATCCGACTGCTGAAACTCTCGTCGTTTCGAGATTATTGCGACCTGCTGGAATCGTCAGCAGGCGAGGACGAGCTCCCTGAAACGATCAACGCGGTGACGACGAACCTCACCAAGTTCTTTCGCGAAGATCACCACTTCGACCATCTGCGCAAGGACGTCGTACCGAAGCTGTTCTCGGCTGGCCGGCGGAAGTCGAAGATACGTCTTTGGTCGGCGGGTTGTTCCTCCGGTCAGGAACCGTTTTCGATCGCGATGACCCTGGCCGATTCGGTACCCGATCTGGCGAGCTGGGATGCCAAGATCCTCGCGACGGATCTCGATTCCAACATGATCGCCCGGTCGGCCACAGGCGAATATGCCGCACGGGAGATCGAGACGATTCCGCCGGCGACGCGGAAGAAATACCTGACGGGCAAGAAGGGCGACGCGAGCCAGACATTTAGCAACGAGTTACGGCGACTCATTACCTTCAAGCAACTAAACCTCCTGCATCAATGGCCGATGAAGGGTCCGTTCGACATTATCTTTTTCCGCAACGTCGTGATCTACTTCGACGTAGAAACCCAACGCGACATCCTTGGCCGGATGTGGTCGATGCTCGCGGACGATGGCTACTTGTATGTAGGGCACTCCGAGAACCTAAGTCGGGTCACCGACCGGTTCGCTTTGGTGGGCCGTACCATCTACCGCAAGGTATTGTGAGGCGCATGCCATGGGGTCAGTAACACGTGTCGTTATCGTCGACGACTCATCCTTGTTTCGAAAAGTTCTAGAGCAAATCCTCAGCCGAGATCCAGAAATAGAGGTCGTCGGCACTGCAGAAGACGCGTTCGTCGCGCGCGAGATGATCAAGGATCTCAACCCCGACGTCATCACGCTCGACATCGAAATGCCCAACATGGACGGGCTGTCCTTCCTTGAGAAAATCATGCGGCTGCGCCCGATGCCCGTCGTCATGGTCTCCACGCTGACGCAACACGGCGCGGAGGCGGCCCTAAAGGCGCTCGAAATGGGGGCGGTCGATTACCACCCAAAACCGACCGCGGGGGTCTTGGATCAGTTGGAAGCCGACGCGGAAGCGCTGTGCGCCAAGGTCAAAGGTGCCGCGAAGGCCAAGGCTGGCTACGGTCTAAGATTGGCTTCGGCTGTTGTTAAGAAGCCTGCGAGCAACAAATTGGTGCGGCCTAACTACCGGCCCGGGAGCAAGTTGATCGCGATAGGGTCATCCACGGGTGGCGTCGAGGCGCTGCACCAAGTGATCCCCTATCTGCCTGAAAATTGCCCACCCACAGTGATTACCCAACATATGCCTGCGTCCTTTACGCAGGCCTTCGCCAACCGCCTCAACAACGTTTCCGCGGCGACTGTTTCCGAGGCGCAGGACGGCGACCCCATCGTGCCGGGGCGGGTCTATGTTGCGCCTGGCGGCGATGCCCACCTTGAAGTTCGACGCGACGGGGCGCGGCTGGTTTGCAAGCTTGTCGAAGGCCCGCTGACCTCCGGCCATCGGCCATCGGTCGACGTCCTGTTTACCTCGGTGGCGAAGGTCGCGAGCGCGAGCGCAATCGGCGTAATTTTGACGGGAATGGGCCGAGACGGCGCCTCCGGGCTCAAGCTCATCCGCGATGGCGGCGGTCATACGATCGGCCAAAATGAGGAATCGTGCGTCGTTTATGGGATGCCGCGGGTAGCCCATGAAATCGGTGGCGTCGAAGTACAAGTCTCGCTCGACAAAGTGGCTGAAAAAATTCTCGAGTTCTGTAACGCAGCGTAATCAGGAATATAGGAATGCCAAATCCAAAGAATATCCGTGTCTTGGTCGTTGACGATCAGATGAGTATGCGTGGCCTGACGCGATACAGTCTTGAGCAACTTGGCTTCAAGACGATCTCCGAAGCTCCGGACGGTAAGGCCGGTTTTGAGTCGGCGACCAAAAACCCTGTCGACCTCATCATTTCGGACTACAACATGCCCGAAATGGACGGCCTTCAGTTCTTGCGGGCGGTTCGCGCAGATCCAAATATGCGCAAAACGCCTTTCATCATGGTCACTGGGCGTGGAGATAAGGAGTTGGTGACGAAAGCCGCACAGGCAGGGGTCAACAACTACGTCATCAAACCCTTTACGGTCGAGATTCTGAAAAAGAAGATCGAAGCCGTCGTCGGTCGTCTCGAATAGTCGTTTGGACGACGCGGTTAAAAATAGCCTACGGCTCCATGCCCTATGGCGTCAGGGCCGCGAAGGCGGCGTTCGCGCCGACTTCAGCGGCGCCGACCTATCCGGCGTCCAGTTTGGGGCTGCCGACCTCCATGGGGCAAAGTTCCGTGGAGCGACGTTGGTCGGTTGTTCGTTTGTCGGTGCGTCGCTCCGAAATGCCGACCTATTCAAAGCGGACTTAAGAGACGCAGACCTCAGTTATGTCGATCTCGAGGGCGCGGACGTACGTGCGGCGAGCTTTGCCAACGCCAAGCTGAAGGGTGCCCGCTTGCTGGGGGTGAGCTTTCGTCGGGGCCTCCGGATGAAAGCCGACGGTAGCGGCGAGCCCGAGGTCATTCGACAAGACCTGTCTGGTGCGGACCTCGACAATGCGGACCTACGCGGGGTTGACGCGAGTGCCGCCAACCTCACGGCCGCGTCGCTCAAAGGCGCTATCCTTACCGAAACAGAGTTCGCCGACGCGGATCTAACCAACGCGGATCTATCGGGCGCAGATTTGCGGGATTCGAACCTGACCGGCGTGAGCCTCAGCGGTGCCAATCTGGCCCAGGCGATGTTGAGCGACGCACGTTTGGACAAGGCGAAACTTGACGGCGCCAATTTGTCCGGGGCCGATCTCAAAGGGGCCCGGGTCGAACGGGATCAGGTCGCTGGTGCCATTCGCGACGAGAGTATCGCGACCCCGGCCCAGGCGCGCGAACTGGCAATGGCCGAGCTCAGCCGCCACCAGGTGTGGTTGCGCACCGGCGAGGGCGAGCGGGCATCTCTTCAGGGCGCCAACCTCGATGGCGTCGATTTGCGTAAACGCGACCTTAGTGGCGTCGTGTTCATCGGGGCGCACCTGCGGTCGGCCAAGCTTACAGGCGCTTTGCTGCGTCTCGCCGATCTTTCCGAGGCCGATCTCTCCCACGCCGATCTTTCGGGATGCGATCTTCGCGGCGCCAATCTGCGCAGCGCGAACCTAAGTGGCGCGAACCTCGACGGGGCGAACCTGGGCGTGGCGCGGATCAGAGCCGAGGACGGCGCCACCGTTCAGGACGAGACGCCGACCGATCTCACCGACGCGATTCTACACCGGGTGCACCTCGCCGGTGCGAAACTCAAAGGCGCGGTGTCCAACTGGCCGGGCGGGCTCGATGCTCTCTCCGCGCCTACCGGTTGACACCATGAATGCGGGTACCGACAGCGACAGCCGTAGGCGCTTCTTCGATGCGAACAAGCAGCAATGGTTTGTGCGCGTTTCGCAGGGAGACTATTACATCACCTCGGACGCAGACGTTGTCCTGCATACGGTGCTCGGTTCTTGCATATCGGCATGTATCCGAGATCCGGTCCTAGGTGTGGGCGGGATGAACCATTTCCTACTCCCCAATGCAGAGAACATCGACCTAAAAGCGGGTGGCGCCGAGGCGCTTGCCTTGCGGTACGGAAACTATGCGATGGAGTTGCTGATCAACGGCTTGTTGAAGCGTGGTGCGGTGCGGAATCGGCTTGAAATAAAATTGTTCGGCGGGGGCAATGTCGTGAAGGGTATTACCGGCATCGGCCACAAGAACGCGGACTTCATCGAAGCCTATCTTGCGGCCGAAAGCTTGGCGGTTTCATCCCATCACCTGCGCGGGTTCGCCGCACGCAAGGTTCACTATTCGCCCAATAGCGGACGCGCCCGAATGCTGTTGATCGCCGACGACACTCAGAGGGATATTTTCAAGAAAGAGATGGCGCGTTCCGTTCGTGTCGAGCCGACACCCAGCGGCGACGTCGAGCTGTTCGACTGATATGTCTGACGAGGAAACACACGAGACGATCGACGGGCACGAGAAAGACCGGTGGGTTAGGCTCGACCGGCTTCTACGGGCGCTCGCGGAAGAGATCTCGATCGTCCGCCAACGGAAGATCAGGATTGCCGACAGTATCAGTGAAAAGATTGCCGAGTCGGGTTCGGAGTGGCTCCGCGACAGCGCTTTCGTCGCCGCGCTTCAAGATTTCGACCTGATGAGTCAGGAACTCGACCACGTCTCGTCGCTGCTCGCCGCCATCGGTGAATCGTTGAAGCACCGCGATGCCGTCGAAGTCGCTGTCGACCATGGGATCGAAGCGGTGAAACTTTCGTCGATGCGGACGCGCTTAAAGGCAGCCGTCTATGACGAAGTGCCGAGCGCTGCGGCGCTCGATGACCAGGACGAAATTTGGTAGGTCGCTAGTTCTGCATTTGATAGCGCCGCGCGAGCCAGAGGATGTAGTACTCCTCCTTGCTCTTGGGCTGTATCGATTCGATCCGGTCGAGGGTCGAACGTTCCCAGTTGTTGAGCGGGGCCGAAGAGAGCAAGCGCTGGCGTAACCCTTCCGAATTGCCGGTTCCGCTCCGCGTCGACGAGTTGGTTTGCCGCCGCAACTCGGCGATTTCATTCTGTAGCTTGCGGATCAACGCCCGGGCGAGCCAACTCTGCTTGTGGTCCTCGACCCAGGCGGTATTGGCAACGCCCTCATAATGCTTGGGCAGATGTTCGGTGAATAAGGTGTCGTAGGTCAGGCCGGCCCCGGTGACGATCGCCGCGGCTTTTCTCGCCGCCGAAAGGGCCTCTCCGTCGGAGTCCGACGTGGTCATCGCCAACACCTTGGAAAGCTTCCTGACATCGACATGTTGACCCATCAAGCCGCCCCACTCTGTGCCGGTTTCGTGTTAATGTTGAGCAACGCCACCCAACACCTTGTTCTACATATACTAAAAGTTACCCACAGGTCACGCAATATGTTGTGCTTTCGGTGATCGACGGCATCCTTCCTTTTGTGATCGGCCACCGGGGGGCGAGCGGGTCGGCGCCTGAAAACACCCTCGCTGCGGCCTGCCGTGCCCATGACCTCGGCGCCCGGTGGATCGAGATCGACGTTCAACTGGCAAAGGACGGTGTTCCGGTCGTTTTCCACGACCACACGCTCGAGCGCACGACGAATGGCGAGGGCGCCGTTGCTGCCCAAACCGCGGACCAACTCGCGAGGCTGGATGCAGGGGCGTGGTTCTCCCCGGACTTCGCCGGTGAGCGTGTCCCAACGCTAGAAGAAATGCTCTCGGTCTGCCGTGAGATCGGTCTCGGGCTCAATGTCGAACTCAAGCCTGCCGTAGGTACCGATTTGGCGACGGCGCGCGCCGTCGCCGATGTCCTGCGCGGTGCCGACCAACCGCTTCTGATCAGCAGTTTCTCAATCCTGGCGCTCGCGGCGTTTCACGATGCCGCGCCGCATCTGTCGCTCGGCGCGCTCTTCAAGAGACCGCCGCAAACCCGGGCGCCCTTGTCGGGCCTGCCGTTCTATTCGGTCCATGTGGCGGCAAACGCTACCGAAAAGGCCGATGTCACCCGCTTAACTCTCGGCGGATACCGCGTCCTGGTTTACACCGTGAACGATGTCGCGCTCGGGTCGCGGCTACGCGATTGGGGGGTGACGGCGATCTTCACCGACCACCCAAATCGATTCACGGCGCAGAATTCGGCTTAGCCTCGCCCCGACTCAGCGCAAATATCAGCGTCGCGATGACGCCGGGGCGATTGTCGTCGATCGTCAACTGGGCGTCGTGTAGGCGCGCGACGGCGCGCACAAGGCTGAGGCCCAGGCCGCTCCCGGGGTTCGACCGGCTGGTATCCGCGCGGTAGAAGCGTTCCAGCACTTTCTCGCGGTCCGCCGCGGGAATACCTGGGCCGGCATCGGCCACGCTGAGTACAGCGGTTCCGTCGCGGGCGACGACCCGCACGGAGATACGCTGGCGTCCATATTTGATCGCATTGTCGAGCAGGTTTGAGATCGCCTGGGACAGGAGCGCTCGGTGCGCGCGAATACGCAAGCCAGGCTCTAGCTCGCCTGAAAGATCGATACCGGAATCCTCCGCCGCCGGCGCAAAGAGTTCGATAACCTCACCCACCAATTCGGCCGGGTCGAGATACTCCATCTCCTGGTGGAGCGCCCCTGACTCCGCGCGCGCAATGGCCAAGAGGGCATTGAACGTCGCGATTAACGAATCGATCTCCTCGACCGTTTGCGCAAGGAGGTCGCGGTAGTCCGGTTCGGTTCTGCGTGCCATCAACGCGACGTCGATCCGCGTGCGCATTCTGTTGAGGGGCGTCCGAAGGTCGTGGGCAATGTTGTCCGATACGTTGCGCATTCCCAACATCAAACGCTCGATGCGGTCGAGCATCGAATTGAGGTTGAGCGCAAGTTGCGCGAGTTCGTCGTTGCCGCCCGCAACGGGAACGCGTTGGGTAAGATCGCCGGCCATGATTTCCCGGCTGGTCCGGTTGATCGCTTCGACGCGCCGCAAGGTCCCGCGGCTAACCGCGAGCGCGCCGCCCAGGCCGAGGATCAAAATCGCCGCGAAAGCCCATACCAACGAGCGGCGGATGCGCGTCGTGACTTGGTTGCGTTCTTCGACGTCGCGCCCAACGAGCATCTGAAACCCGCCGACGAGGCGCAGATGTCGCGCGCGCGCTGCGCGTTCTTGCAGCGTGCCGGCGATCGGGCGTTCGAAGCGGAAGTTTAACCATCCCTGGGCATCGGCGTCGCCCGGCGGCCACCCGTCCAGGTTTCCCGCCAAAAGGCGGCCCGCCGGATCGATCAGGAGGTAGAGGCTCTGCCGTTGGTTGCGGCTGCGTTCTTCGACAATGGCGCTCAACCCCCGCAGCCCACGACTCCGGTAGGTCTCTGACAGTCCAGTAATTTCGGCGTTGATCGTGGCGTCCGTCTGCCGTTCGATGAACGCTGCGGTCGACCAGAAAACGAACAGGATTAGGGCGGCGCCGGACAGTCCGAAGAGCCCCAGGTATCCCAGTGCGATTCGAAAGGTATAGGTACGGAAAAGCGTGAACTTAGGCACGCAGCACGTATCCGGATCCCCGCACGGTGTGGAGCAGGGGGACTTCGAAGCCTTTGTCGATCTTAGCGCGCAAACGGCTGATATGGACGTCGATCACGTTGGTCTGCGGATCGAAATGATAGCCCCATACCTGTTCCAAGAGCATCGTGCGGGTGACCACGCGCCCGGCATTTCGCATGAGGTGCTCCAGGAGCGCGAACTCCCGCGGTTGGAGGGCGATCTGCTGCCCGTGGCGGGTCACCTGTCGCGAAAGCAGATCCATTTCAAGATCGGCGACTTTGAGCGCTGTTTCCTGGCCGCTTCCGGTCCCGCGCCGGGCCAGTCCCTCGATCCGAGCCAGCAGTTCGGCGAACGCGTAGGGTTTGGCGAGGTAGTCGTCTCCACCCGCACGCAGGCCTTTCACGCGATCGTCGACCTCCCCAAGCGCGCTTAGGAACAACACCGGCGTGGTATTGCCGTCGCGGCGCAATTGTTGGACCAAGGCGATGCCGTCCATACCCGGAAGCATCCGGTCGACGACCATCACGTCGTAGGTGCCAGAGTTGGCCTGCGCATAACCGGTGAGACCATCGGCCGCGTGGTCCGCTACATGCCCGCTCTCACGCAGGCCCTTGACCACATAGCCCGCGGTCTCGCGGTCGTCCTCAACAATCAATATGTGCATGTCGCCGGTTCCACGACGCGAAGACTACTCAATTCGCGCAAGGCATGCAGTAGGACGATGCCGGACCGGTAGGCCGACATCGTCCTGTCCTGTCACGCGACGCCGAGCGGTAGCGCGATAAACTGTTCGTGACCGGCGCGGCTTATGAGAACGAGCACCGCTTTGCGCTTTTGTTCCTTGGCCACTGCGATGCCCTTCACCACATCGGCTGGCCTTGTCACGTTGTCGTCACCGACGGCGACAATGACGTCGCCGGGCCGGACCCCTTTTTCGAAGGCAGGCCCATCGGGGTCGATGTCGGTAACGATCACGCCGGAAACCGAGTCGTCGATATCGAACGCCCGGCGTTTGGCCGGATCCAAGCTGGCAAGAGCCATCCCCAATTGTCCCGCGTTCTCTTCGGGGTGCGCGACTTGGGCTAACCCAAGTGTATCGGGCGACGCACCGACGGTGACGTTCATTCCAAGCTCACGGCCGCCGCGGATGATTTTCAGTTTGGCAACGGTGTCAGGTGCCATGGTTCCGATCGCTTTCGGCAGGTCGCGCACCGATTCGATGACGGATCGATCCACCCCGACGATAAGGTCGCCGACCTTTAGACCGGCCTGCGCGGCGGGGCTATCGGATACCACGTTCGAGACCAACGCCCCCCTGGGCGTCTCCAATCCGAGGCTCTCGGCAATGTCCGGCGATACCGCTTGGATGCTGACCCCCAACCAGCCCCGCTCAACAACCCCGGATTTCTGAAGTTGGGCGATCACCGCCTTTGCGGTCTCGGCCGGTACGGCGAAACCAATGCCGACATTGCCCCCGGTCGGCGAGAAGATCGCGGTGTTGACGCCGACAACCTCTCCCTTGAGGTTGAACGCGGGGCCACCGGAGTTCCCCCGGTTGATCGCCGCGTCGATTTGCATGAACCCGTCGTAGGGGCCGTTAGGGCCGAGGCTACGACCATGCGCCGAGACGATCCCAGCCGTGACGGTGTTGCCCAATCCGAAGGGGCTGCCGACGGCAATCACCCACTCGCCGACGCGCGGCGTCGCGTCCGCGAACGTCACGAACGGTAAGTCTCGACCGTCGATCTTCAGCAGGGCAAGGTCGGTCTTCGGATCGCGCCCGAGCCGGGTGGCGGTGAACTCCCGGCCGTCCTGGAGCGTCACGACGATCTTATCGGCCTCGCCGGCAACGTGGTCGTTGGTGACGATGTAGCCGTCTGGCGAAATAATGAACCCCGATCCCAGCCCTTGGGTCTGTTGCGGGCCACGCGACTCCGGCGCGCGCTGGCCAAACCGTTCGCTGAATTCTTCACCGAAGAACCGTTTGAGACCGTCCGGCAGTTCGGGCGGCGCGCCCGCCGACTGGGCCGCCTGTGGAGACATCTTTTGGGTGACCTGGATATTGACGACCGCCGGGGCCACGGCCTCGGTCACGTCGGCGAAGTTGGGCATCGCCTGGACGGCCACCTCGGCGGGTGGGCTGAGGGGGGACGCGGCGCGCAACGACTCAGGGGCGCCGAAGACGAGGAGGGCGCCGGTCGCGAGCGCTGCCGCGGTCAAGGCGCTGGTACGCAGAAGACGGTTCTTTCGGGTGATCATAACTTCCTCTCAACATGCTGTTCGGGCGGTAGCAGGGAGCAGGGCCCGGTGACATCCATGTAGAGATCGAACATGAAGCCGATCTATCGCGTGGATTAAGCTTTGTTCATGTTGAAGCGTCGCTAGAATACCGAGCGCCCCAGGATGGAAGTCAACGCCTCAAGGGCGGCAACACCGGCGCTTGAGTTGCCCGATTCCTCGAGTGCGGGGCTCCACACACACACAGCGAATTCCCGTGGCAGGACGGCCGCGATTCCGCCGCCGACGCCGCTCTTGGCGGGCAGTCCGACGCGGTAGGCAAAATCGCCGGCGGCGTCGTATAGGCCGCACGTCATCATGAGGGCGTTAATGCGTTTGGCCTGCTGCTTAGTGAGGACGGCTTCCCCTAACAATGGCGAAAAGCCGCCATTGGCAAGCGGTAGGAAGGCGCGCGCAAGGTCGGTGCACCGCAACGATAGCGCGCATTGATGAAAGTAAAGATCCAGAACGTCGTCGACGGGGTGGACCAAATTGCCTTGGGACTTAAGAAAATTCGCTAAAGCCGCGTTGCGATAACCGGTCTCTCGCTCCGATGCCGCAACCTCGGAATCGTAGCGGGCTTCGGGGTTGCCGCTGAGCGCGCGGACGAAGTCGAGCAGCATCTTTTTAGCGTCGCGGGTATGACTGAGGAGGATATCGGCGATAACAATGGCGCCCGCGTTGATCAGAGGGTTTCGCGGGATCCCGTGTTCGGTCTCCAATTGGACGAGCGAATTGAATGCCGAGCCAGACGGTTCACGCCCGACTCGCGCCCATAGATCGTCGCCCACATGCCGAATTGCCAGCATCAGGGTGAAGACCTTTGAAATACTCTGAACGGAGAACGCGACGTTGGCGTCGCCCCGGGTCGCGGAGTCGCCGTCTACCGCCGCAAGGGCAATGCCGAATTGTTCGGGCCTGACCTCAGCGAGCGCTGGGATATAGGACGCGACTTTGCCCCGCGCCAATGCCGGTGCGGCCTTTGTCGCCACCCGTTCAAGGAGTTCTTGGAAGTCCATGCGGCGGAGTGTGCATCACGGCGTGACGGTGCGATAGCGGGGCCAAAAAAATAGGTCCGATGCCGCTGGCGTATCGGCTGGAGGGCGCGGTAGCGTCTGGCGTGCTAACCCTGGAAGAGCGATAGGATGGTGCTTGGCGCGGCGTTTGCGATCGACAGGGACTGAACGCCCAACTGCTGCTGGACCTGCAGAGCGGTCAAGCTCGCCGCCTCTTCGGCTAAGTCGGCATCGACTAGGTTGCCAAGCCCTGCCGTAAGAATGTCGATGAGCGAGGTGGTGAACTCGGTCTGGACCTCGATTCGGTTGGCTGCCGAGCCCAACGAGGCGAGTTTATCGGCAACCGTCGTGATGGCGGAATCGATCGCCGTCAAAGCCGTTGACGCGCCGGCGCTCGTCGTCAAATCGATGCTGGCGATACCTAGCGTCGAGGTGTCCATGCTCTGGGCGCTGACGGCAATGACGCTGCCCTCCGCCGTGCTGAGAACGCTTGTCGTCGTGGCGCCGGACGAAATGAGGTTGAGGTTGTTGAATTCCGCCGTTGCGACGATGGTCGAGATTTGCTCCCGCAGGGCGGTGAAATCGCTGTTTAGAGCCGTGCGTGACGCGGAGTCGAGGCCCGCCTGATTCGCCTGTACGATCTTGGCCTTCATCTCGATCAACAGGTCGGCGATCGCCTTGCCTGCTGAGATCGCGACATTGGTCGTGGCCTCGCCATTGGCGAGCGCCGTTTTTACAGCCTTGGTGCCGGCAATGTCGCCGCGCAGGCGCAGCGCAATCTGGAAGGTTGCCGCGTCGTCCTTGGGGCCGTTGACCTTCAGGCCCGTCGTGATGCGGAGTTGGGTATTCTGCAGTTTCTTGTTGGTGGCATTGAGTTGCTGTAGCGCCGTCATCGCGCCGACGTTCGTCAGTATCGATAGCCCTTGAACCATGGCGCGCGCCCAATCCTTGCTGCACTACGATGGCGAGCCGCGCGGCGTTCTGCTCAGATCGCGACTCAACCAGCGTCAGTTTGGGCGTGCGAAGGTTAATTATCGGTAAAGGCGAAGGGCGCCGAGAGTTCGAGAGAGTGGGGGAGGCTAGCGATTAATTCGTCGTGCCGACCAGGCGGCGGAAATCTCGCCGGCCGCGACGACATCGGCAAAGTAAAGCCCCATGGTCTCGAGCGACGCTTCTTTGAGATGGGCATGTCGTCCGCGAGACGCCACGCCGTCGCGCGGCAGGACAATCCGGTAGTCGCGCATTTGACCGTCGCGGACCGTTGACTCGACGCAGGTTTGCGTCGCGGTGCCGGTGACGACGAGGGTGCGAATACCGTTCGTTCGCAAAAGCGTCTCCATCCGGGTGTCGGTAAATCCGCTATAGCGATGTTTAGGAACGATTTCTTCGCCGTCGATGGGGGCCAACGCATCGACCTGCGCCGCGCCCCAGGTTTCGGGCAGGGTCAACTGCATGACCTTCTCGTCTTCGCTCACGAGGCCCCGGTGGCCGCCGGCACGGGCGCTGGCCATGTTCAACCCCTGGACATGAATCACCAGGGCGCCGCATGCGCGGGCGGAATCGAGCAGTCCTTTGATGGCATCGATCGTGTCCGGAAAGTCGGAGAGGTCTTCGCCGTGCCGTCCCATCACGCCGTCGGCATGGCAGAAATCGTTCTGCATATCGACGATGACCAGGGCGGTGTGCCTTGGATCGACCACCGATTCGAAGCCATCCGGCGCGCGCGCCTTTTTGGCCTCGGGCGTCCACGAGCGCCGGCCCTTGGGGTCCGATTCGGTCCATACCGCGAGGACATCGTCCGATGTCGGGGTCTCGCCGAACAGCCGGGCGATATTGCCGAGCGCCTCCGCATGCCGGTCGGGTGAGGAGTAGGTCGCGTCGCTGGGCACGACAATGAAATAGTTTCGAAAGAACGCGTCACGGACCGTCGATTCGACGCAAACGTCGGTGCTTGTCCCGGTGACGACGAGATTCTCGATCGCGTTGCTGCGCAGGTATAGGTCGATCGGGGAATCCCAAAAGGCGCTATAGCGATGCTTAGTCACAACGATTTCGTTCTCGGCATCGTTGGGGCGCAGAGTCCCGTACCAGTCGGCGCCGAACGTCCCGGCAATACAGCTACCCGACGTTCGTCCCGGGCGATTGAGAACCTCGCCCATCGGATTGCCCATGACGATATCGTCGTAATGCGCACGGACCCACAGGATCAACATGCGCTGCCGCCGCGCCTCGGCAACGAGATCGTCGATGCGGGCGGCCACAACCGGCATTCGCGACAAATCGGCCCCGCGCTGCCCGAAAAACCCGTCCTTGGCGCAAAAGTCGTTTTGCATATCGATCACGACAAGCGCGGTATTGCGAGGGTCGACTTTTTCGGCCAAACGTCGTTGGCGCGCCTTGGGCGACGGTGCGGTCACTCGTCTGCCTCGTCCGTAGCGGCCTCTTCTCCGGTCCCAAACGCTTTGTCGTATTCGGTGATTTCGTCCTTCTTTTTCGGCTCCAAGATTGTACCGACCAGATTGGCCCCTTTGAGGTCGGCGTCCTGCAACAAGGTCCGAAACAGGTCGGCGCTTTGCAGGTCTGCACCGCTCAGGTCGGTCTTGCGAATCTGCCCCGTCCGTTTGCCTTCCGGCCCGGTTAGTTCGATCGGGCTCAAGTCAGCGTAGGTCAAGATGCATTCTTTCATCTTCGCGCCCTTCAAGCTGGCGCCGCGCAGGACCGACCGGCGCAAACTCGTTCCCTCCAAATTGGCGTTAGCGAAATCGACGAGTTCCAGCGTGCTATCGGAAAGGTCGGAGCCTGCCAGGTTGCATTCGCGCATGTTGGCGCCGCTCAAATAGACGTTGCGCAGGTCTTCGTGGCTCAGGTCTTGACCTGCTAAATCGGCCCGCGCACCTTCGCCGCCGTTCGAATCGATCCACAGGGCGTGGTCGCGCAGCATCCGTTGAATGTCGACCGCGAGCCGCGCGGTGCCGAGCGAAACCTTGGCATCGGTCAAGTTTGCGAGGGTTAGATCGACGCCGGCGAGCAAGGCCCCTTGCATATTCGCGCCCTGAACCCGCGCTTGATCGAGGTTGGCGTTCGTCAGGTTGGCACCCGTCATGTTTGCGTTCTTCAACTGAGCCGCCGACAGGTTGGCGCCGGTCAGATCCGCGCCGGTCAAATCGACCTCGTCCATCCCGACCCGGGTGAGGTTGGCGTTCTTAATACTGCTCCGCGTCATCCGGGCTTTTTTCAACTTAGTGTCTTCGAGGTTGGCGTCGTCCAAGTTCGCGTCGGTGAGGTCGACGACATCGCCGCGCGTTTCGTTGGCATCGATCATCGTCCCGGCGCGGAGGTCGGCTTCCGATAAATTGGCGCCCTGGAGCTTCACGCCGTGCAGGACCGCGCCGCGCAGGTCGGCTCTAGTCAGGTTCGCACCCCGCAGATCGGCGAACGAAAGATCGGCGCAAAACAGATCGGCAAAGCTCAGGTCGGCCTGGGTGAGCACGCAGTGACTTAAGTCGGCACCCGCCAAAATTGCCCCTTGGAGCACGATTTTTGGCAATTTCAGCCCGCGGAGTCGGGCGTTCTTGAGGGTTGCGCGTTGGCCGAGGTTGAAGCGGCCCGCCACGAAGTGGTGGTGCTTCTTGAGAATGTCGACCAATTCTTCAGGGGTCATCGGCTCTCCGCGTACGCGCGCCGCGGCCTGGCCCCGATCCCCAATCGGTGTGACGCCAGACGCAATTGCATCGTTCGGCGCAAGCCTAAGGGGCGAACGGCCCGTCGGTCAATCGGCGTCGCCGTAAAGCGACGGCGTGCGCGGCGTCTGCAGCTAGAGAACCTGCTGCGGCCTGCCGTCCGGGGTACCTTGATTAACCAAGAACGCTTCGGCCCGTTCCATGAAGTCGGCGAGGAGGTGGGCAAAGCGGGCGGGCTGGTCTGTCTCGATGCTGTGGGCTGCATCGTACACGTAAATGAGGTGCGAACGTGGAATGTCGCGCTTTAGCAACTGAACCGCTTCTTCGGGTACACGCCCATCCCGTGTCCCATGCATGATCATCGTCAGGCATTCGATCTTGCCGAGTTGGCCCGCAAGCTTTTCATCGAAGCTGGTTGCGCCGTGATAATGGCTCAACATCGACCTGTTCTTCGCGAGAACCGCGTCGGATTTCGTTTCCGGCGGCAGCCGGTCTGGATAGGCATACATTTGATGTTTGCGGATCTCGGGATCGTCGCTGGGCTTCGGTGCGGATTTCGGCCGGAAGCCTGCAGGATTTTCGAGGCAAAGCTGGCCGACCTTGGTCGGGTGGCGCACGGCCAACCATGCCGCGAGCCATCCGCCGAACGAGACCCCGACAACGTCGGCGGCCTCGCCGATTTCTTGGTCGATGAAATCGGCGACGAGATCGGCGAGCGACTCCATCGAATCGATGCCCGGTAGTTCCGAGGATCCGTCGAATCCCGGCAGAACGGGCATATAGACGGTCAGGTTCTTCGCCAGCGCTTCCAGGCCGGCGTTGGGTCGTACCCCGCCGGCGCCGTGGAGGTGGACCAATGGCCGCCCAGAACCGCCCGTGTGATATTTGATACTGCCTTTGGCAAGCTTGCTGGTTTTCTCTTTAAACAAAGCCGTTCTCCCGGTTGATTCTTATTCGGCTGCCTGCGCCGGATCGCGGTCTTCGCCCAGGCCGCGGACGGCTGGGAAGACGATATCGCGCAGGTAGTCCAAGGTTCGCGTGACGTGATGGTCGGCAATGTTGCCGATCTTCACGCTGAGATTCATGCGACCGTTGCCAAGCTCGCTGTGGATGCGCTTGATCTGTGCAATGGCCATTTCGGGCGTGCCGCAAACGATCAAGCCCTGCTCGACCCGCTCGTCGAATGATACTTCCTTCTGAACCGCCGCTTTCTTGATGAACTTTTCGGCAGCGTTCTCGTCCTTGAAATATCGCGTCTTCTGAATGACGAGCTGCTGTGCGGTGCGAATACCGCCGCCGAGGACGCCGAAGAAGTATTTCTGTCCGGCCTGAAGGATTTCCTTCGCCTCTTCATAGGTGGGTGCGATGCAGCAGTTCATCCCGATCATGATGTCGTCCGGTGCGGGGACCCAGCCGCAGAGACGGGCGTGATCCTTATAAACCTGGATCTGACGACGGGTTGTTTCAAAGTCGACGATCCGCAAGAAGCCCGCTGACGATCCTGCCTCCGCGGCAAGTTTGGCCGAAGCGTCGCTTGAGGCAGACATCATCATGCGCGGATACGGCTGTTGAACCGGCCGCGGCCAAATCGATACCGCGCGGAACTGGTAGAATTCGCCCTCCCAGCCGAAGGGTTCGGGCGACGACCAGGCCTTCTTGATGAGTGCAATGGCTTCGGCCATTCGGCCGTAACTCTCGTCGGGTGAAACGTTATACGCGACGTATTCGTGTGGAATGCCGCGCATGAATCCGGCGATCAAACGGCCCCCGCTCATCACGTCGAGCATGGCATATTCTTCGGCCACGCGGATCGGGTTGGTGATGGGGACGATGTTTCCCGACTGCAGGATGCCCGCCCGCGTCGTGCGATTTGCCAACACCGCGCCCACGAGATTGGGGTTGGGCATCATGCCGTAGGGGCTGAAGTGGTGTTCGTTCGAGCCAATCCAATCGAAACCTGCCTGTTCGGCATAGATCTTGTCGTCGATATAGCGGCGGAACATTTCGACCCCGAGCTTCGGGTCGAACTGCTTGTTGGCAACGGGCCAATCCTGTCCGGATTCGTCCACCCCGGTGTAGGGCATGTGATGGGTATAGGAGAACCGCATGGTCCCTCGCTTCGACGGGAAGGGTGCTGGCCTACTCGGCCGCTTGGGCCGGGTCCACCGACTCGCCGAGGTGGCGGGTCGCCGGGAAAACGATGTCACGCAAGTAGTCTTGGGTCCGCGTGACGTGATCGTCGTCGATATTGCCGACCTTGATGGTGAGGCCAAGTCGACCCATCCCCAACTCGCTGTGCAGGCGTGTGATCTGTTCCACTGCCATCTCGGGCGTGCCGCAGATCATCAGGCCCATTTCGACGCGTTCGTCGAAGGTGCGGGTCTTCATGCCGGAGCGCATATTGACGAACTTGCCGCGCAGCTTGGCGCTTTCTTCGGCAGACCCATAGTAGCGGGTTTTCTGCACGACCAACTGTTGGGCGGTACGAATGCCGCCGCCCAGCACGCCGAAGAAATATTCTTGACCAGTCTCCAGAATCTTTTTCGCTTCCTCGTAGGTCGGGGCGATGCAACATGTGACGCCCACCATGATGTGGTCGTTGGTCGGTTCCCAACCTTCTTCGCGCGAGAACTGTTTGAATCGGTTGATGTTGGCGCGCCCGTCGTCCATGTCGGTGAGCGCCAAGATGCCGGCGATAGCGCGGTGTTTTGCCGCGAGTCGGGTCGAGCGTTCGCTTGTCGCCGACATTACCATCGTCGGGAAGGGTTGCTGCACCGGCTTGGGCCAGATCGACACGGCGCGGTATTGGTAGAACTCGCCCTCCCATCCGAAGGGTTCGGGCTCGGACCAAGCCTTCTTGATCAACGCAACGGCTTCTTCCATGCGGGCATAGGATTCATCGGGCGAAACGTTGTAGGCGACGTATTCGTGCGGGATACCCCGCATGAAGCCAGCGACCAGTCGCCCGCCGCTCATGACGTCGAGCATCGCGTATTCCTCGGCGACACGGATCGGGTTGACGATCGGAATGATATTGCCCGACTGCAGAATGCCGGCTTTCTTGGTGCGATTGGCGATCACCGCGCCGACCAAATTAGGGTTGGGCATCAGGCCGTACGGGCTCATGTGATGCTCGTTGCAGCCGATCCAGTCGAAACCGGTCTGTTCGGCGTAGATCTTGTCCTCGACGTATCGGTTGAACATCCCGACCCCGTCTTTGGCGTTGAATTGCTTGTTGGGGACCGGCCAGTCCTGCCCGGAGCGGTCAATACCGGTGTAGGGCATATGGTGGGTATAGGAATATTTCACGTCGATCTCCTCCGAGCCGGTCGCGGCGCTCAATTTCCGCGGATGCTAGCACTTGCCCGCGACCCGGCCACAATGGCCTCGGGTGTGTTCGCCCAGTGGTCGCTAAAGGGTGCCGAGTCGCTGGATCGCGAGGTGGAGGACCTCCGGGTAATAGGATTTCGCCGGCTGTAGGCGCACGAGTGCCTCGTCGGTCGCCGGTCCATGTTCGGTCAGATATCGATCGATCGCGTCGATTAAGGTTGCAGCGGCCTCGTCGGCGGCGGCCGCGCGGGTATTGCAATCCTCGCTCACGGCAACCGTTAGGGGAAAGGCAGTGACGGGCCGCACGTCCGGGCGCACCTCTAGGGTCACTGCGGACCCGTTGTCGCCGAGGCTCACTTCGTAAGCTTGATCGCTCGCGCTGACGGCGGTTTCTCGGGCAAGGAGGAGAAAAAAAGACGCAATAACTCGTGCCGCCGCCCGCGCTTGGGCGAGCTGCTGGACAGCAAATCCGATATGGACAGGGGCGCTTTGCGCTACCCCGCCGAACTCGATCTCGATCGTCGCCGAGCCTTTGGTCTGTTCCGCCAGCCACGTAACGTCGACCGTCGAACTCACCGTGATGTCTGTCGTCATGATTTCCCCTTCGGCCAACCTTAGTGCGATCACCGCCGCTGCCGCCATAGGTAAGGACAAACGGGGAGCAGGTTGTCTTGGCGTCGCGCGACGTTAACCATAAAACGCGACGATTTTCCGTTCATGGGCGTCAACTCGGCGGTCACGCTTTAGCGATTCGGTTTGTTGCGGGTTGCGCGGGTTCCTATGCTGGCGAATAATAACCGTGCAGTTGTACGGGATTCCCGCATGCTTACCCTCGTCGGACTCATAGTCGTTTTTGTCGGTGTTTTTGGTGGCTATGTCCTGTCAGGCGGCAAGATGGGCATCATTCTCCATGCGCTGCCCTTCGAAGGGATGATGATCGGGGGCGCCGCGGTTGGATCGTTCCTTGCGTCGAATGGCGGCACCGTAGCCGGGAAAGGCCTCAAGGGCATCGGACGCACAATCAAAGGGTCCAAGTGGAAGAAGCAGGACTACCAGGACAGCCTTAGCCTGCTCTTCGCGATCTCGAAAATGGTGCGGACAAAAGGCCCCATCGCGCTCGAAGCCCACATCGAAAATCCTGAAGAAAGCGCGATCTTCACCGAATATCCGAGGATCCTCGGCGATCATTTCGCGATCGAGTTGATCACCGATTATCTGCGCATGACGACCATGAATTTCGACGATGTCCACCAGATCGAAGAGATCATGGATAAGGAAATCGAAAAACACCACCACGAGGAGATCAAGGCATCGGATGCGTTGCAGGGCATGGCCGACGCGCTCCCCGCGCTTGGCATCGTGGCGGCGGTGCTCGGCGTGATCAAAACGATGGCGAGCATTTCGGAGCCGCCCGAGATTCTGGGATTTCTGATTGGTGGCGCGCTGGTCGGCACGTTTCTAGGTGTGCTGCTGGCTTACGGCGTGGTTGGCCCGCTTGCGTCGCGGTTGAAGGGCGTGATCGACGAGGACGGGATGCTCTACAACGTTATTAAGGACGTCATGGTCGCTCACTTACACGGCAACTCGCCGCAAATCTCGGTTGAGATCGGGCGCCAGGCGGTCCCGTCTAAACTCAAGCCAAGCTTCTACGAACTCGAAGAGGCGTTGGCCGAAATACCGGTCGCCTGACCGCTGCGGTCCGTCGAAACGCTCACGACTGGCGTAAGCTGAGGATGTAGGCGATCAGGTCGTCCACTTCTTTGTCCGTGAAGATGTAGTTAGGCATGACCGGATGCGGCGTATCGTGCAAGAACACCCGCAACCGAAACGCCGTTGTGTCGGGATCGTTGGCAATCGTCGCGAAAGCGGGGACGACATCGATTGCCGGGCGCTGTTGGTCCAGTGCGACGACATGGCATCCCGAGCACAACTCCAGTGCCAAACGTTTGCCCGAATCTGAGTTGCCCTGCTGAACGTCCTGTGCGTGCGCCGCCGATGCCAGCGCAGTCGCAACGACGCCAACCGCTATGAACCTGCCGATCATTCTTTCATGCTCCATCAACGGGGGATCGTTTGCGTTGATCCGGGTCAACCGTTGGCAAGGCGCCGCTCGGTTTCCCGGGCCACGAGCCCTTGCGTCAACGCTGCAAGGTCGGTTTCGCTCAAGGTTTCTTTCTCCATTAGGCGGGCAGCACAGGATTCCAGTAATGCTCGGTTGCGCTCCAAGATGTCGCGTGCGCCAGCATAAGCGCCGTCGAGAATGGCCTTTACCGCCTCGTCGATTTCGCGCGCCGTTTCCTCGCTGAATTGGCGTTCAAAATAAGTCTGCCGTTCGCTCGTCCCAAGAAAAGTTGTTCGATCGGTTTCGTACGCTACGTTCCCCAACGTTTCGTCCATGCCGTATCGGGTCGCCATGCTCCGCGCGATATCGGTGGCCTTCGCCAGGTCGTCGGAGGCGCCCGTGGACAGCTTGCCGAAAACGATCTGCTCAGCGGCGCGCCCGCCGAGCAGAACGGAAACCTTGTCGGCGAGCTCATCGCGAGTCATCAAATATCGGTCTTCGGTGGGCCTTTGGATGGTGTAGCCCAGCGCGCCGATGCCGCGCGGAATGATTGAAACCTTGTGGATCTTGTCGGTTGTCGGGAGGGATAGCGCCACGAGGGCGTGTCCCATTTCGTGGTGGGCCACGATCTCCTTTTCCTTTGGGTTGAGCAGGCGGTTCTTTTTCTCCAAGCCGGCGACGATGCGCTCGATGGCTGCTGTGAAATCTTCAAGAGACACAACCTCAGCGCGCCGCCGCGTCGCTAATAGCGCAGCCTCATTGACGAGGTTTGCCAGGTCGGCGCCGGTAAACCCGGTCGTCAGTTCGGCTACCTCTTCGAGCGCGATATCGGCGTCGAGGCGGATCTTCTTGATGTGGACGCGCAAGATTTGCTCGCGCCCGATCTTATCCGGTCGGTCGACCAAGATTTGGCGGTCAAAACGGCCCGCTCGTAGGAGCGCGGGGTCGAGAATTTCCGGGCGATTGGTGGCGGCAAGTAAGACGACGCCCTGGCTTGGGTCGAACCCGTCGAGTTCGGACAGGAGTTGGTTCAGCGTCTGTTCGCGCTCGTCGTGTCCGCCGCCGATATTGACGGCGCCGCGGGCGCGGCCCAGGGCGTCGAGCTCGTCGATGAAGATGATCGCCGGCGCCGATTGGCGGGCTTGCTCGAATAGGTCGCGGACGCGCGCGGCCCCGACGCCGACGAACATCTCGATGAACTCCGACCCACTGATCGAAAAGAACGGTACCCCGGCCTCGCCTGCCACGGCACGGGCGAGCAATGTTTTGCCGGTACCGGGCGGGCCGACCAAGAGGATGCCTTTTGGAATGCGTGCACCCAATCGGCCGTAGTCGTCCGGGGTGCGCAGGAACGACACGATTTCTTCAAGCTCGCCCTTCGCTTCGTCGACACCGGCGACGTCTTTGAAGCTAACGCTGGTTTCCTTCTCGACGTAGACCTTCGCTTTGCTTTTGCCGATCGTGGTCAAACCGCCAAGGCCCTGGCGGTCGGCGATCCGCCGGAACATGAACATCCAGATTCCGAAGAAGACGGCGATCGGCAATATCCACGACAGAATGTCGCGCACGAGGTTGCTGTCGCTGGTGCCGGTAAAGACCACGCCGCTGTCGCGCAACGTCGCCAAAAGATTGGGGTCCGGCTCGACCCGGGTCGTGACGAACCGGGTCTTGCCGTCTTCGGGGCTGCTGAAGGTGCCGGTGATCCGCGAGGGGCTGACCTTGACCTCGCCCACGTTGCCACCGCTGACCAACACTTGGAATTGGCTGTAGGGGATCGTTTCGACGGTCTGGCTCTGTTGCCACCAAGCCTGAAACAAGAGTATCGCCGCGAACGCAACGACGAAGTACCAGAGGTGAAACTCTGTCTTCTTTTCCACGGCTATCCCCCCAAGGTTTTTCGCACCGACGCTTCGATTTGAGTTCGCACGTCGTCGGGCTGGCGCATAACAGCCTCGCCCAACGCATGAAGGCGGGCACGCGCCTCATAGAGCTGGTCCATGAGGCCGAGCGCGACGGCAATGCCATCGTCATTGACGGCCAAGTCGCGGCGCATTTCACAAATCAACTGAACGCGCGCAACATCGACGGCTCGATACTCCGTTGCTCCACCGCTTGCCGCCGGTTTAACCCAGCCACGCGCGCACCACACCTCAAGGTCGTGCCGCCGCAAGTCAAAAATCGCGGCCAGAAGGTCATTCTCGTTCATCGCGCCCGCTCCATCGATTGCCGGACTTCGTAGGGATGTTCGCGCGTCCACGTCTCTATGAATGCCTTCAGGTCCGGGTCTGCCTTTTCGGGCAGGATGACCCGTAGCGCGACGTAAAGGTCGCCATGCCCGTCGCCGCGGCGGTTGGGCACGCCCTTGCCGCGAAGCCGTAGAACCTTGCCCGTATTGCTGTTGGCTGGGATTGTCAGAACGACCGAACCGGTAGGTGTCGGAACGTCGACCTTCGCGCCCAGCACGGCCTCTCCGAGGGTAATCGGAAGATCGACGTGGATGTCGTTGCCGTCGCGTCGAAACAACCGGTGGGGTGCGACTCGCAACGCCACCAATGCATCGCCGGGATGCCCGCCGCCAATGCCGGGGAGGCCTTTGCCGCGTAATCGCAGAACCTGCCCGTCGGTCGCACCTAGCGGAATCGAGATATCGAGGGCCTTGCCGTCGGGCATGGTTACACGTTTTTTCGTGCCGTTGATCGCGTCGAGGAAATCGACGGTCAGTTCATAGCGAACGTCACGTCCGGGTGTGGCACCGCCGCGTGAGGCGCGATCGCCGAAGGCATGGGCGAAGAAATCGTTCAGATCCTCGAAGTCCTCCGGGTTTTGTCCGTCGCGGAACGTGTAGTGGCGAGCGCCCGGACCGCCACCATCGGCAAAGTCGCGGTAGTACTGCCGCTGCGGGCGTTCCTGCCCGCTGGCGTCGATTTCGCCTTTGTCGAACTTGGCGCGGGTTTTCGGGTCGCCCACAATGTCGTAGGCCCCTTGCACGTCCTTGAATCGGCTCTCCGCACCGGCATCCCCCGGATTGAGGTCGGGGTGATAGCTTTTCGCAAGGGCGCGATAGGCATTGCGAATGTCCTCTTCGCTCGCGTCCTTCTTTACGCCCAATACTTCATAGGGGTCCCGGATTGCCATCGTCTTCCCTTGCAGCACGGTGGCCGCAGGTGCGGCCTTCCCGGCACAGAATGTCAGGCAATAGGTGGCGTCACGCTGATCGGAATCAAGTTCCTGCTACGGTCGCTAGGTCGCACGTCATGGTTGGACGGCGTGACCCACTCAACGCGCAGCCTCTGTCGAAGTCCGGCGCAATCGCGGCCATTCGATACCGGTGCTGAGCGACGCCAGCACAAAGATTAGGCCGACCGCCAACACCCACCAAGTCGGGCGGATCATAAAGGAGAAGTCGAGGTTGGCTTGCAGGATTCGGATGGGATCGACGCCGGTCGCGGCGGCATACCAGGCGACCTCGAGGCCGGCTGTCAGGCAAGCGACGCTAACAGCGATGAGCGACAGCGACAGCGGCGTGAGCTTTATCCCGAGGCGTTTTGCCAACCGATAGACCATCAGAAGGCCGAAGATACCAGCCATCACCGTGGCTTCGCTCACGTCGATCTTCGACTGGATGAAAAAATGGGCCAGTCCGATCGCCGCGATGACGTAGACGGCGCGATGAAGGTGGGTCCATTTTTTGCCGAGCGCGCGAATGGCGCCATCCGTCGAGGTCGCAGCAAGAACGGCTAGCCCCGAGACGCCGACAAATCCGATCGTCAGGTAAAAACGGGCGGCGATTTCGCTGGCGACGCGGCCAAGATTGAACTTTTGGTCGGCGACATACAGCAGGAGATGGGCGAACGCGTAGCAGAATGTCGCGACACCCAGCATGCGGCGGACATGAATCAGGCGCCGCCACTCGGCTACGCGGCGAAGTGGCGTGATCGCCAGCGTGATCGCCAAGAACCGGATGGTCCAAAGGCCGGTCTCATGGGTCGCCGCTTCGATCGGTTTTGCCCCCAGCATTCCGGTTGCAAGAGCGCCGCCGACATAGAGGCCCGGTGCAACGGCGGCAACCAGCACCGCCAGTTTGAAGGCCGAAAACTGTCCGCTTCTGTCGTTCCAAGGAATCATGGATGCGTCCTGACTGAGTTCCCCTGCAACTTAGAAGAGGACGCGGTCCAACCGGAATCAAAGTGTGAGGATTGCAGGGGAGACTTACGTGAGAACTCAGAGGCAGGGTATCTCCCGGTGTCTAGAAGCCGCCGCCGCTAAAGCGGCCGATTAGGGGTGTGCCGGACCATAGCGAAAGCAAATGCGCCACCATCAAAACGGCGACGACGAGAGCGGCGAACTGGATGCCGCCGTAGGGCAGCATTGTAACCTCGCCGAGCTCGCGGGGGCGCCGATGCTGAAACAGCGCAATCGCAAAGGCGGCGGCCGAAGCCGCAAGGACGATCAAGGTGGTGGTCAGGCCCATGGTGCCATTCTAAATGGGATGCGCCGGGGCTTCGTCCAAGGATTCGTTTTCTTGCCAGGCCGCGTTGCCCGCTCCCGACCTTCGCCCTAGCATACCCGCCAAGGGAGGACGCCTAAATGGACGCAGCCAACGTCGAGGATCGGACCCGTGCGCTTGCGGACTGGGTCGCCGGGCTGACCATGGCCGACCTGAGTGACGCGGACCGCGCGCAGCTCAACAAACTCATTCTCGACCACCTCGGGGTGTGTTACCGCGGGGCGTTCCTGCCCTGGGGCGCGGCCTTGCAGCGCTATGCCCAGACCTACAGTGGGACCGGGCGTGCCGTCGTTTTCGCCAGCGACCTCACCGTGACGCCCTCGGTCGCGGCGATGGTCAACGCGACCTGCGCGCACGGGCTGGAGCACGACGACACCCATGACGAAGGGATGAGCCATCCGGGCGCCATCGTCATCGCCGTTGCGCTGGCCATCGCCAGCGAAAAGGGGCTGCCCGGCAATGCCGTCCTGCCCGCGATCGTTGCCGGGTACGAGGTAATGGCGCGGGTCGGCATGGCGTGCGGTCCCGATATCATGCACCACGGCTTTCACCCGACCGCGCTGTTCGGCGGCTTCGGTGCCGCGACCGCCGCAGCCAAGCTGCTCGGCCTGTCGCCGCAAGGCATCGTCGAAACCTGGGGTCTGATGCTGTCGATGGCAGGCGGCTCCATGCAGTTCTCGCAAGACCCCCACGGCACCGTCGTCAAGCGGTTGCACGGTGGTTACGGTGCACACAACGGCACCATGGCGGCCCAGTTGGCGGCGCTCGGGATCGCTGGGCCGTCCCAGGCGTTCGACGGTCTGTATGGCCTGTGCAAGCTGTTTTCGGGGTCGCCCGACCTTGACCGATTGCTCCGCCCCGCCGCGGCGCCTTACGAAATCCACCGAATCAGCTTCAAGCCCTATCCCTCGTGCCGTCTGTTCCATTCGACCATCGATGCGTTGCGCGAGGTGACCGACGGGTTCGCCGCCGCCAACGACGACATCGAGAAGATCGTTGTCGGCGGGCCCGCCGTCTTCGAAACCCAACACATGATGTATCGACCGACGTCGATGATGGCGGCGCAGTACAGTCTTCCGTTCGTGCTAGGCGCGGCGTTGGTCGCGGGACCTTATTCGGAACAGGTCTTTGCCGACGACAACCTCGGCGACGACCGCGTGCTGGCAATGGGCGACCGAGTCAGCGCGGTGATCGACGACAAGCTCGAAAAGGCGTTCCCGGCGCATTTCGGCAGTTGGGTAGAGGTCACGTTCAAGGGCGGCAAGAGCCGGCACAAGGAGGTCATGGATTCCTACGGGACGCCGGCCAATCCGATGGACGAAGCGGCGCTGCTAGAGAAATTCACCGGTCTAGTGACCGGGGCGACCCCGGACTTCCCCGTAGCCCGGGTCGGTTCGTTGATCCGCGGTCTTGCCGAGGACACCGATGTTTCACAGCTAACGAGTCTATTTGCCAAATGACCCCGCTCCACTACCTCACCATCACCGAACTCCAAGAAGCCTATCGCAAGGGTACGTACTCACCGGTAGAGGTCACCCAAGCGGCTTTGGATCGGATCAAGGCGCTCGACCCCAAGCTGAACGCCTACATCACGGTCACCGAGGATCTGGCACTGCGCCAGGCGCGGCGCGCCGAAGCCGAAATCGAAAGCGGCAAACCGCGCGGACCGCTTCACGGTGTGCCGATCGCGCTTAAGGACCTGTGCGATACCAAGGGCATTGCCACGACCGGCGGGTCGATGGCGTTGCGCGACCGCATTCCCAAGCAGGACGCCACCGTTGTGACGCGTCTCGCCGAGGCCGGCGCGATATTGCTCGGCAAGCTGGCCATGACCGAGGGGGCCTTCATCGAACATGCGCCGGGCATGCCGACGCCCGTCAATCCTTGGAACCCCGCCTATCTGACCGGTCTGTCGTCGTCCGGCCCCGGGGTCGCGATGGCCGCGGGTCTGGCCTACGGCTCGCTCGGTTCGGACACCGGCGGCTCGATTCGCTTCCCCTCGGCGTGGTGCGGGGTGACCGGCCTCAAACCGACCTGGGGCCGGGTGAGTCGCAACGGTATCGTCGCCCTGGCCGATAGCCTCGATCACGTCGGGCCGATGACCCGCTCGGTTGCCGATGCCGCCGCCATGCTGACCGTCATCGCCGGTCACGATCCGGCGGACCCGACGTCCCTGACCGATCGCGTGCCCGACTACTTCGTGCGGATCGACCGGCACGTCAAAGGCGTGCGCATCGGTATTGATGAAGCCTACTGCGCGGACGGCGTCGATCCGGAATTACGCGATTCCATTATCGCGTCGGTAGCGGTCTTTCAAAAACTTGGGGCGGAAATCAAACGCATTACCGTGCCGCCCATGGACGATTTCATCGGCAACTTTTCGGACATAGTCGCGGTCGAAGCGGCGGTCGCCCATGCCGATGCGCTGTTACCACATAAGGAGAAGCTCGGGCCGGTCTACCGCGACGTGTTGGAACGCGGCAGCACCATCGCCGCGCGGCACTACGTGGCGCTTCGGCTCGGCGGCCTCGCGTTTGGCGGACGCCTGCGTGCCCTGTTCGACGATATCGATTTGCTGCTGTGCCCCTCGTGGCCGTCGCCGGCCCAGGAGATCAGCGTCGATGCGATTGGCGACATCGAAGATCAGGGCGGGTTGTTGCGGTTTACCGGGCCCTTCAACCTGACCGGCAGTCCGACCCTATCGATTCCCTCAGGCTTCAACCAAGCTGGGATGCCGCTCGGGCTCCAACTTGTCGCCCGGCATCTTGACGAAGAGCTGCTGTGCCGGGTCGGACACGCCTATCAACATGAAACCGACTGGCACAAACGTTTTCCGCCGGTCTAGGCCGCGCCCCACAGTCGGTCGTGGCCGGTGAGCATCCTGCACCGCTTGCGCACCCGCGCGGCAATGATCGTCCTGGTCGGTCTGTGGGTTGTGCTTCTGCTGGCGGCGCGGTTCGGTGCCTGGGAGCGGGCCCAGACCGCCGTGACCGTTGCCATCCTGGTGCTGGGCGTCGTGTCGGCGATCGCTTTCCTGCAACGCTGGGGCGATACCCAGGACGCCGTGGTTGAGCGCGACGCCGAACGTGCGCGCATGGCCGCAGCGGTCGAAAAAATTCTCGAAGAGGAGGAGGACGCCGCCAGGGTGGACGACCCACCGCCCGGCGATGGACCGAACCGGCAATAGACCTACGCGCCGGAGGGCCTTAAAGCGCTCCCCCTTACGCCGCCGCGGGAGTAGGGTGGGGCAACCCCGAAAACCAGTGCGAAGGACGCCCGCGCATGATCGACCTCTACTATTGGCCGACGCCCAACGGTCGCAAGATTTCCATCATGATGGAAGAAACCGGCTTGGCGCATAAGGTCATTCCCCTCGACATCACCAAGGGCGAGCAGTTCACGCCCGCGTTTCTCAAGATCAATCCGAACAATAAGATCCCGGCGATCGTCGACGACGAAGGGCCCAACAACCAACCCCTCGCGCTGTTCGAATCCGGCACGATTTTGGAATACCTCGCCGGCAAGTCGGGCAAGCTGATGCCGAAGAGCGCGCGGGAAATGTGGATCACCCGCGAGTGGGTCATGTTTCAAATGGCGAGCTTCGGCCCGATGTGGGGCCAGCACGGCCATTTCACCCACTACGCGCCCGAAAAAGTGCCCTACGCCATCGATCGCTACACCAGGGAAGTTCTTCGCCTGTTGGACGTCATCAACTTCCGTCTCAAGGAGGTCGAATATCTCGCCGGCGACGAATACACGATTGCCGACGTGGCGACCTATCCCTGGGCGATTACCTATTCGCGTCGCGAGATCGACATCGCCGCCTATCCCCATGTCGAACGGTGGCTTGCGGCCGTCGGTGGCCGCGAAGCCGTGCAACGCGGCATGGCGTGGATGTCCGACGCCGACCAGCGCGACAATCCAACCAAAGAACATCTGGAAAACTACTTCGGCAACAAACAGTACGAGCGCCGCAGCTAGGGGTCTAGCTCCCTAGGTCGGATGACCTTGGGGAGCGCCTAAGACGTCTGGGCGCGGCCCCGGCGCGCCTAGGCCGAGCGCCGATAGATTTGGAACGCGCCCGTCGCCAGCACCACCATCACCAGTGTGAAAAGCAGCAACAGGCCGCTGTTCACCCAGACCGCGCCGGGGTCGGTGCCGAGCACCGCGTGGCGAGCGGCGCTGACCGCCCAGTTCACCGGGTTGGCTTTGGACACCGTTTGCATCCAACCTGGCATCAACTGCGCCGACATGAAGGTGGCGGAGAGAAAGGCCAGGGGCAGGCCGAAGAAGTTGATCACCGCGATCATGGTTTCCTCGCGCCGGGCCAGTAGCGCGACGCCGGTCGACATCGCGGTGAAGCCGGCCGTGACCAGCGCCGCCGCGACCAACACGCCGATGGTCCCGCCGACGCTCGGCCAGCCCGCGCCCAACAGAAGGGCGAGGAACAGAATAATCAACGACTGGATCACGACCGTGAACGAGGCGTGCAGGATGCGCGCGGCAATGATGGCGCCGCGATGGAGCGGCGTTGCCAACATCCGGTCGATGACGTTGTGGTGCAGGTCGTCGATCAGCCCCATGCCCGACCAAGCGCCTGAGAACATCGCCGTCATGATGATTACACCGGGCGATAGGAACTCGATATAGCTGCCGGTCTCGAAGCCTGGGAGTTCGACGACGCGGCGGAACAGTTGACCGAAGAGCGTCAACCAGATCACCGGCTGGATCAGCGTCACCGCGATCCAGATCGGCAGGCGGATGGTGGCGCGCATGTAGCGCAGCCACAGGTGCCAGGTATCGGCTACGAAGAGAATCATGGCTTTGCTCCAACGGGCGCCTTCGCGCCCGCGTCGTAATGATGCCCGGTATGTTTGAGATAGACATCGTCCAGCGATGCGCTGCCGAGGCGCAACGTCCGTACCGCGATGTTGGCCCGGTCCAATGCGGCCGCGACGCCGGGTACGGCCGCGGCGCCGTTGCGCACCCGAACGGTGACCAGCGTGCCGTCGGGGATCACTTCGAGGACGCCCTCGACGGTGCCAAGAACCTCCGCCGCCTGCGCCACAGCCTCGCCGACATCCAACGTCACGGTATCGCCTGCGATTTCCGCCTTGAGGGCTTCGGGCGTACCCTCGGCAACGACGCGGCCGTGGTCGACGATCGACAACCGGTCGCACAGCGCGTCGGCTTCTTCGAGATAATGCGTGGTTAGCAGGACCGCGATGTTGCGTTCAGCGCGCAGTCGTTCTAAATCGCGCCACAGTGCCCGTCGCGTCTCGGGGTCGAGGCCGGTGGTCGGCTCGTCCAGAAACAATACCGCCGGCCGGTGCACCAACCCCATCGCGATCTCAAGGCGCCGTTTCATCCCGCCCGAGTAGGTGTTCACCGTCTTGGCGGCGGCGTCGGTCAGGTTGACCCATTCCAGCATTTCGCTGACCCGCGCACGGACTTGGCGCGTCGGCACTCGCAGCATTTGCGCTTGTAGCGTCAGGTTTTCTCGCCCGGTCGCCCAGCGATCGACGCCGGTTGCCTGGGCGACGTAGCCAATCGAACGTCGCACGCCGGCAGCGTCCTTGAAAACATCATGGCCGGCGACGACGGCGCTGCCGCCATCGGGCTGGGTCAAGGTGGCGAGGATGCGCACGGTCGTACTTTTGCCCGCCCCGTTGGGGCCGAGCAGGCCGAAGATCTCGCCGGGCTGCACCGCGAACGAGACGCCCTGGAGGGCCTTAACGCCGCCCTTATAGGTTTTGGTCAGGTTGTCGACGAGGATGGCGTCCATACTAACCTCTTGCGAATGGCCCTCCGGTCTTATCCGGGCGGCGCAAGCTTGTCACGTACCGCCGCCCCTTCTGGGTGCCTTGCCGTTTCCTCGGCTACACCGACCCGCTAGGATTGCCCCGAAACCCCGGATCCATCGGAGAACCCCTATGACGCTCGTCATCCATGCCGGCCTGATGGACATCGTCGAACCCGACGGGACCCGCAGCGACTACGAACGTTTTACCGTCACCCGCAACGTCGACGGCAGCGCCACCATGCGCACGCTGACGCGCGCGCCCAAGGGCGATTTGCTGCGCGACGTGAACCATCTTGACGGGCCCGACTGGCGCCCCATCGAGGCCTTTGGCCGGCTCTTCTTCAAAGAGGAATGCGCTGGCTCCATCATCCGGCGGGTGATCGGCGACAAAATGCATTCCTGGGTGTGGCAGGGCGACAGCGACATGGACTACGCGGTCTTCGACGCGCCGCCCAAGATGACTGTGGGCCTCCACCCGATTCAACACGAAGCCTGGAAGATGAACTTCATCGAGCGCAACGATTCGAAAGAGTTTCAACCGCTCCTGACCCACACCGTGTCCAACACCTGGAACGGCCGCTCGCTCGGCCACGGCATGAAGCTCGAGAGCAAGGTGCGCTACGACGGCATCGAACGCGTCGACGTGCCGGCGGGGACCTTCGAGTGCGAGCGCTTCACCTGGGACACCCCCTTCGGCAAGGAACTCCACATCTGGTGCCACGGCCCCGAACGCTTCCTAGTCCGCGAGATGGTCGCTAAGGGCGACAAGGAGGGGACGGTGTACGAGCTGGTGGAATACGAGAAGAAAGTGGTGGGGTAACTACCACTGCACGCCCGACTGGCCGCCGCTGTCGTCGACCAGGGTGTTGTGCAATACCCATTCGTCGACTTCCATGAACCGCGGGGCGAGGAAGCGGTAGGTCTTGTCGGTCAGTTTGAGGGATTCGGCGGAGCGTTTGATCACCGCGTAGTCCCATTCCCGCAGCAAGTCGTCCCACACCAGCATCCGTTGCCATAGGTCGTCGCGGGTGTCGCGCAGCATGCCGATCTTGGCCTCGACGTCGCGCAGCGCCCCCATCATGTCGGCGTGGTCGGCATCGACGCTTTGGAAGCGGGCGTGCCAGTCCTCGACGCCGGCGTCCAACAGCGCGCGGCAGCGGCCGATACGTTCGGCCTCCATTTGGTCGTTGCGGTATTTACCCTCGAGTTCCGCCAGCTTGGTCTTCAGTTTGACGATCTTGGCGAAGCGTTCGCGCACCGCTTCGACGTAGGCCCATTCGGCCGCGAGCCGTTCGATGTGGCGCACTACCTGCTCACGGCCCTCGGTGCCCATGAGACCCAATTCCTGGGCCGCTTGGTCGAAGGCGTCGGTGACCTCTTCCTTGAAGGCCGGATCGTTCGCCATGTCTTCCAGCATCTTGGCGTCGGTGACGTCGAACCCGGCACCGGAGATCCAGCCCATCAGTTGGCCGGCCAGTTTCGAATAGGCGATCTGTACGTGGCGCGGCTCCACTTGCCACGACGCTTCGCCGGTCCGCAGTTCGGCCGGGATCGCATCGCCCACCATCACCGCTTTGACAAAACGCAGGCTGGCCGCGACCCAATCCAACATGGTCCCGTCGGGGTGGTCGTCCAGCTTGAACTCGCGTTTGATGCCGGGAAGATTCAGCACCACCGCGTTGTCGGCAAGGCGGAAGTACATCCCCGGTTTCCCGGTCTCCGGCGAAATACGAAAATACGGGTTCTCCATCGACGCGAAGAACTTGTGCTGGAACTGAACCTTGGCCGGGGGGTCGCCCGCAGGCCGCCATGCCTGATCGCTCATGTCGTTCGCTCGGCCTCCTCCGCCGGCGCGCATCTAAACACAATCGTCCGGCAGGGGCGATCCGGGCGGAATGGTGCGCCGCAAGCGGTCAGACTACGATGGGCCATGGGGACCATCGATTTCGGCAAGACCGCTTTGGACTACGCGACCCACCGCGCAGGCTTTCCGCCCGCGTTGCTCGACCGGTTGGAGGTTTTCGGAATCGGCGGCGATGGCGCCCGGGTGCTGGATCTGGGCACAGGGACTGGCACGCTGGCGCGCCAGTTCGCCCGGCGCGGCGCGGCTGTCACGGCGATCGACCCCGCGTCCGCAATGTTGGATCAGGCGCGCGCGCTCGACGCCGCGGCCGGCGTTACCGTCGACTACCGCGTGGCCCGCGCCGAGGACACCGGTCTTCCGGGGGCCGCCTTCGATGCTGTCAGCGCCGGTCAGTGCTGGCATTGGTTCGACCGCGCGGCGGCGGCGCGCGAGGTCTACCGCGTGCTGATCCCGGAGGGCGCTATCACAATCGCGCATTTCGATTGGCTGCCCCTGCCGGGCAGCGTGGTGGCCGCGACCGAAGGGCTCATCCTCAAGCACAACCCGGCCTGGGCACTGGCCGGCGGCAAGGGTATCTACCCCGACTGGTTCGCCGATCTTACCGGCGCCGGTTTCGCCGACCTCGAATCGTTTTCGTTCGATGTTGCCGTACCCTACAGCCACGACGCATGGCGCGGGCGTATCCGCGCCAGCGCGGGTATCGCGGCCAGCCTGTCGCCCAACGGCGTCAACGCATTCGATGCCGAACACGGCGACATGCTGAAGGCGTTGTTTCCGGTCGACCCCGTCGAGGTCCCCCACCGGGTCTGGGCGCTGGTCGCGCGCAAACCGGTCTGATGCGTCTGCGGTAGGGTTAGGCGGAGCCGGCCGCCAGGACCTCGGCGATCTGAATCGCGTTCAGCGCCGCGCCTTTGCGGATGTTGTCGCCCGAGACGAACAGCGTCAGGCCGTGCGGCACCGTAGGATCGGCCCGAACCCGGCCGACGAAAACCGGGTCGCGGCCCGTCGCCATCAGGGGATTGGGCACGTCGCTCACCACGACGCCATCGGCAGTTGAGAGCAAGCCGAGGGCGGTCTCGACCGATAGAGGCCGTTCGAACGCCGCATTGATCGCGACCGAATGCCCGGTATAGACGGGCACGCGCACACACGTCGCCGACACCGGCAGACCGGGGATGCCCAGGATCTTCCGGCTTTCGTCGCGAAACTTGATTTCCTCTTCGGTGTAGCCGTCCTCGACGAGGCGGTAATTGAGCGGCACCACGTTGAAGGCAATCGGCGCCGCCCACTTTTGCGGTGCTGGAAACCCGTACTCCCCGCCGCCATGCACGAACACTTCGGGCTCGGTGGCTTGCGCGCCGCGGACCTGGGCGTTCAGTTCGTCGATCCCGGCCAAGCCTGCGCCCGACACCGCCTGATAGGTGCTGGCGATCAACCGGCTGAGCCCCGCTGCCCGGTGCAACGGCTTCAGCACCGGCATCGCGACCATCGTCGTACAGTTGGGGTTGGCAACGATCCCCTTGGGAATGTGTCGCAGCGCCTCCGGGTTGACCTCGGCCACGACCAACGGCACGTCCGGGTCCATCCGCCAGGCCGACGAGTTGTCGATCACGGTTGCGCCCGCCGCGGCGACCACGGGTGCCAGGGCCAACGACGTCGATCCGCCGGCGGAGAAAAAGACGATATCGAGCCCGGCATAGTCGGCGGTGGCCGCGTCTTCAACGACGATGTCGCTGTCGTTCCACCGGATTTTCTTGCCAGCCGAGCGCGCGGACGCAAAGAGCCGAAGCTCGCCTACGGGAAAATCGCGCTCGGCCAAAAGGGTGCGCATGACCTGCCCGACGAGGCCCGTTGCCCCGACGATCCCGACCCGCATTTTTGCTTTTGCCGTCATCGGTCAAACCTCATTCGAAGGTTGCTTCGCCTTGCATGCACAGGTGCCCCTGGTCGTTCGCCGCCCACAACGTCCAAGCGTCGCCGCCGCCGTTCTTCGCCGCGGCATTGACGGTGAACGGGGCCGTATCGAAGATCGGCGCGACCGCGCGAAAGGAAAACGATGCGAGCTTCTCCTTGGGCCGTTCCCGCCGGCACAGGTCCATCAAGAGCGTGCCGATCAACGGTCCATGCACGACCAGGCCCGGATAGCCCTCTTCCGCCATCGCATAGGGCTTGTCGTAGTGGATACGGTGTCCGTTCAACGTCACGGCGGAGTACTTGAACAGCATGACCGGGTCGGGCGTGACCGTCCGGCTCCATTGCGCGGTCGTGGGTGCCATTTTGGGCGGCGGCGGCGTATTCGTCCCGCCCGCGGCCGCCTCGCGGTAGACGATGTCGTTCTTTTGCACCATCTCGACGCCTTTGGGCCCGGCATAGGTTTCCCGCACGCTCACGAACAAAAGGCGTCCGGTCTTGCCGTCCTTTGGCACGACCGAGACGATTTCCTGGGTCCGAGTCACGGTGTCGCCGATTCGAATGGTCCCGACAAAATCCATCTGGGCGCCCGCGAACATTCGCCGGGGCAGGCCCGCGGGGTCGGGCATGAAGCCGCCCCGCTTGGGGTGACCGTCGGTGCCAACCTCGCTCATCGGCACATGGGGGTGGAAATAGCACCAGTGCGCCCCGGGTGGGATTGGCTCGCCGGGCTTGGGCTCATGGGTGTAATCCAACGCATCGTAAAACCCCCAGACCGGCGCGACGGTCATCACGTCCGTCCGTTGGTCGCTGCGACCCACCCAATCATCGAAGTCCGTGTCCGTTTGGCTCATGCTCATTCCCTTCGCATGTCGTGAGGGCGAGCCCCAGGGGCCGCCCGGCCTCGCCGCGCACCTAACGCGCAGCGGTGGTAGAATAGCAAGATCGTCGGGCGGCGAATGCCCGAATAGGTTGCTGCGGTCGATTACGGCGTGTACCGCGATGTGTCGAATGCGGCTTGTACCGCAATGAAATGTACGACCGTGAATCTTTTGTGAAGTCGGTTCGCTATGTGCAAGCTTGGCGTAGTGCCTAGGATATTTGTGAAATGACCCGCCGCGTCCTTGTAATCGAAGACAGTCAGGATATTGCCGACCTGATCGCGCTGCATCTCAAGGACGAGGATTGCGATGTGACCGTCGTCGGCGACGGCGTCGCCGGTCTGCACAAAGCCAGGGCCGGCGGTTACGACTTGATTATCCTCGATCTGATGTTGCCCGGGATGGAAGGCCTTGAATTGTGCCGCCGCTTGCGCGCCGAGGCGAATTTCACCCCGATCCTGATGGTCACCGCGAAGTCAGCGGAGGTCGACCGGGTCTTGGGCCTGGAGACCGGCGCCGACGACTATCTCACCAAGCCGTTTTCGATTCGCGAACTGCTGGCGCGAGTCAAGGCGATCTTTCGCCGCCGCGAATCGTGGTCCAAGACCGACGAGGCCAACGAGACCATCGCCGCCGGCGATATCGTCATCGAACGGGCCACTCGTAAGGTCACCGTCGGCGGGCGCGACATCGACCTCACCGCCCGCGAGTTCGACCTGTTGGTCCAATTCGCCAAGAACCCCGGTCGTGTCTACACGCGCGCGCAGCTTCTGGATCTCGTGTGGGGTTACGGTCACGACGGGTACGAGCACACCGTCAACAGTCACATCAATCGCCTGCGCGGCAAAGTCGAGGCGGACCCGCACAAGCCCGATCACATCCTGACGGTCTGGGGAGTCGGCTATAAATTCAACGACCGCGCCGAACATGTAGCGCAGGCGGCGGCGCGGAGCTAGCCATGTTGCGCACCCTCAACGCGAAACTCATCGCGGCCCTCTTGGTAGTGATTGCGCTGCTGGCGGGGACCTACGTCGTACTCACGATCAGCTTCACCCGCCTGCACTTCGAAGAAGTGAACCAAAAGCTGCACTTCGCCCTCGCCCAAAGTCTGGTCGATCACAACACGCTGCTGCCGGGCGGCGATGTCGATTTGGCCGCCTTCAGGGCGGTGTTCGAGAACCTCATGGTGGTTAATCCGGCGATCGAACTTTATCTCACCGACACCCAGGGCCGGCTCATGGCCTTTTCGGCGCCCGAAGGCGCGGTCAAGCGCGACCGCATCGACATGGCGCCGATTCGCGCTTTCCTCGAGGGCAGCCGAAGCCTGCCGATTCGGGGCACCGATCCGCGCGACCCGACCGGTACCAAGGTCTTCTCGGTGGCGCCGATCAGCGGCGAGGGCAATGCGATGGCGGGCTATCTTTACGTGGTCCTGGGCGGACAACTCTATGATTCGGTTGAAGCCATGTTCGAGGGCAGCCTGATCCTCCGCATTATCACGGGGATCGCCGCAGTGGGGCTGGTGCTGGCGGCAGCGGCGGGGGTCCTCTCGTTTCGCGCGATCACCGCTCGGTTGCGCAGGCTCACGAGTGAGGTCGATCGCTTTCGGCGGACATCGTTTGCCGAACCCCTGCCGGCCCGCGTTTGGCGCCGGGGTGCGGGCGCCGACGAGATCGACCAGCTCGGGCTCACGTTCGAGGAAATGTCCCAGCGTATCACCGATCAAATTCAACAACTCCACGATAGCGACCGAAGCCGCCGCGAGTTGATCGCCAACGTGTCGCACGATTTGCGCACGCCACTCGCGTCGCTGCAGGGCTACTTGGAGACCTTGCTGATGAAGCAAGATGTACTGGGCCGCGACGAAACCGAACGCTACCTGCGGCTGGCCTTGAACCACGGCACCCGCCTCGGGCGGTTGATCAAAGAGCTCTTCGAGCTCGCGACCTTGGACAACACCGACGCGCTACCGGCGTTCGAGCCGTTCTCGATGTCTGAACTTGCCCAGGACGTGACTCAGAAATTCGCCCTCCAGGCCGAACAAAAATCGCTGACGCTGGAGACCGACATTCCGCGCGATGCACCGTTCGTCTCGGGCGATATCGCTTTGATCGAACGCGTCCTCGAAAATCTGATCGAAAACGCGATCAAATATACGCCCTCCGGTGGCACCGTCCGTATCGCCGTAACCCCGCGCGGTCAGGCGCTCAGCGCGGAGGTCGCCGATACCGGCGTCGGCATTCCCGAGGCCGATCTGCCGAAGATCTTCGAACGCTTCTACCGGGTCGAAAGTCACCGGCCCGACGATGTCGAGGGGACCGGTCTCGGTCTCGCCATCACCCGCCGTATTCTGCAGCTCCACGGCGTCGCGATCGACGTCAAGAGCCGCCTCGGCGAGGGCACCCGCTTTACCTTCGACCTGCCCCTCGCCACAGCCTAGACCCTCGCCTAGGCGTCACGCGCCGGGACGCTTTTGTGATAAACGCGTGAGGCTTGCGTGACCCGGTCAGGCCATAGTGGCGACTGAGCAATATCGCTCCTCTATTCAGTTTCCGGGAGACTCCCATGAACAAGATCGTTTCCGCCGCGCTCGCCGCGGCTGTTATAGCGGGTTCGCTGGCAGGCACGGCGTCGATCGCCGTCGCCGACGGCATGAAAAAAGACGGCACCTTCCAGGTCGCGGCCGAGATGAAGAAAGACGACAAAATGGGCAAGGACGCGGCCATGAAGAAGGACGAAATGATGAAAGACGACATGGCCAAGGACGGCATGCACAAGGGCGATAAGATGAAGGACGACGCGATGGCCAAGGGCGACAAGATGAAAAAGGAGATGAAGACCAACTAATCTCCTTCGTCCGTTAGAAATCGAAAGCCCCGCGCAACCCGCGGGGTTTTTGTTTGCCGGAGGCCAGGCTGGATGACGCCGCCCAATACTGCGACAATCCCTGCTTTTCCGAGGAGGCAGGGCGTGGAGGCGACAGCCGCGATACTTCGCACGGCAGCAGGACCGTTCGCGCTTGATTCGATCGAGATCGGCGAACCGCGGTCGGACGAAGTCATCGTGCGCATCGTTGCCAGCGGGATTTGCCACACCGACATCAAGTTCCGCGACACGGTGCCCAAACCGATTGTGCTGGGTCACGAAGGGTCGGGGATCGTCGAGCGGATCGGCGCTGACGTCACGCGCCTTGCGGTCGGCGACGCCGTTGTCTTGACGTTCGGGTTTTGCGGTAAGTGCCTAGCCTGCGAATCGGGCGCGCCGGCCCACTGCGACGACCACCACGCACTGCAGTTCAAAGGCACTCGGCTCGACGGAACGACAGCTTTGAGCCTGAACGGTGCGCCGCTGCACGGCGCGTTCTTCCAACAATCTTCCTTCGCGACCTACGCCGTGGCGACGGAGCGGAACGCAATCCGCGTTACCGGCGATGCTCCGCTCGCGTTGCTCGGCCCCTTGGGGTGCGGTATCCAAACCGGGGCCGGGGCGATCCTCAATTCACTCAAGGTCGAACACGGTGCCAAGGTTGCCGTATTTGGCGCAGGTGCTGTTGGGTTGAGTGCGGTCATGGCCGCCTCGCTAGCCGGCGCGGACCGCATCGTTGCCGTGGATGTTGTGCCGTCGCGCCTCGAACTCGCCCGGGAACTCGGTGCCCACCACACCGTCGACGCGCGCGACGGCGACGTTGCCGAACGGGTCCGCGATCTGATGGGCGGCGGCGCGAACTATGCCTTGGAAACCGCCGCGGTCGAATCGTCGTTTGCCGCGGCGATTGCGAGCCTTGCCTCGCGGGGCGTGTGCGGGTTCGTGGCCTCGCCGGTAGGACGCGGCACCACACCGATCGTCCCCTTCGACATGTTGATCCACGGCAAATCCTTGCGCGGGATCGTCCAGGGCTCGAGCGTCCCGCACGTCTTTATCCCCCGCCTCGCCGATCTGATTGCGTCCGAGCGCTTTCCCCTCGAGCGGCTGGTATCGTGGTACGATTTCGCCGATATCAACCAAGCGGTGGCCGATGCTGAATCGGGTGTCGCAATCAAACCGATCCTGCGGATGAATTGACGGACATGCCTCGCCGAACGGAAAGTCGATCCGGAATCCGGGCCCTGGTTTTCTTAGGGCTGGTGTCGTTGCTTGTTGCGGCCTGTTCAGCCGTTCCGCCGGAACAATCGCGCCACCGCGCGGCGCTGGCGGAGTCGCCAGAACTGACGTTGCGTGTCGTCAATACCTACGACCGCGCGGTGCGTCTGACCGGGCCGGGAGGCAATACCTTCGACGTGCTTTCCGGTGAATCGGTCGACCTGCGTTTTGTCGTTGTCGCGCTCGCCGACTTCGAATCGACCGCTTTTCGGACCTGGTTGGTGCCGGTAGGGCCGGTCGAGCAACGGATCGTCGAGCTCGACGAACCCGGCCTCTTACAGATTGTCGGCCTGGATATAGAACTTCATTATCTCGCGCCCGATGGCACGCGTCGGATCATCCGTGGCACAGCGCGCGGGTGTCAGGGGGCCGGCTGGCGCGCGCCGGGTGTGACGGCAACTGATTTCGTTGTTCGGACGGCGTCGGCATCGGGCGCGCCGATACCCCTTTGCCCCGGAACGGGCGTGTAACCCGACGCCGAGACTACGACGCGAAGAGCAAGCCAACCGCGGCCACGAGCAAGAGAGCCATTGCGCCGTTAAAGACGCGGTGAGCGCGCCCCGATGTCAAGAGGTGCCCAATGCCGACACCGAAGGCGGTCCACAATACAATCCCGGGGATGGCGACGATGGCAAATGTCAGCGCAAGTACGAGCGCGCCTCGGACCGCGCCCCCATCGGGTGGCATGAACGTCGATGCCGCACCGGCTGTGATCGTCCACGCCTTCGGGTTGGCAAACTGGAACCCAAATGCTTCGATGAACTTGAGCGGCTTTCCTTGGCCTCGGTCGTGCACCGCGGGCGTCGCTGTGGCAATCCGCCATGCGAGGTAAAGAAGAAAAACCGCGCCGGCAATCTTGATGGCCAACTGCAACGACGGGACCGCCGCGAACACCGCGCCCATGCCCAAAGCGACGGCAAACAATAGAGACGTCGCGCCAAGGCCAACGCCGATCATGTGCGGCCCGGTTCGCTGAAATCCGAAATTCGCTCCCGACGCGGCCAGCATGATGTTGTTGGGCCCGGGTGTCATCGTTCCGACGAAAGTAAAGACCGCCATGGGGACGACGACGGTCGCATACAGTTCCATCGTGTCGCTCTACTCGGCCAACAAAAACCGAGTACTATCGCCGTCGCCGACAATGTGGCCGCAGGTCGGACCGGGGAAGTGCGCCGGCATGATCAGGACGCCAGACTCCGCGTAGGTGTCGACGAACCGCATTCGCGTCCTGGCCGAGGCGACACGATCCACGCAGAATGCGGCGCTCCAATCGGGCCGAGCGACTTGAATGCCAAAATGCATGAGGTCGCCGGTGAGAATAGCCTCGTGCCCGCGCGAGGCTAAGCGTACGCAATAGTGTCCCGGTGTGTGGCCGGGCGTCGGTAGGATCGTGACCGATTCGTCGATGGCAAAGTCATTGCCGATCAAGACAGCCTGGCCGGACTCGACGATCGGCAGAACCGAATCGCGAAACGCGTTGTGGCTATGATCGTCGGGATCGCTTCCCGCGTAGTGGTCGTAATCCAGCTTGGAAAATATGTATTTGGCGTTGGGAAACGTCGGAACCCATCGGCCGTCCAGCAGGCGTGTATTCCAGCCGACGTGATCGGCGTGCAGATGCGTGCACATCACGTAGTCGACCTCCTCCGGCGCTACCCCCATCGCAATCATTTGGTCGAGGTAAGGCCCGCGCCGATGGTGCCAGATCTCCGACCAAGGCCTCTCTTTGTCGTTCCCCATGCAGGTATCGACAAGAATCGTATGCCTGGGCGTGCGAACGATAAACGTATGAAACGACAAAAGCAGGGTATCGGCAGCGAAGTCGTATAGGTGAGGGGCGAGCCATTCACGGTTGGCGACTAAAACCGCCGCCTCCGCGTCGGGCAAGCCGGTCGCTGTGTCGAAGGGGTGGATGTCTTCGATTAGCTTGGAGACGACAATATCGCCGATGGCTTGGGGTTTCATGGTCGGGCCGTTGTGCAAACGCGGGGTCTGCAACTATAGCCGAATCTGCTTCCTAGGAACCGCGTGCAGAGGCCTCCTTGGCCTGGCCTGTCTTCTCTTTGCGTGATGTCACCCTCAGGCCTAGAATGCGACCATTGGGCCGCCGAACGGGGATGGCCCTTGGGAGGACAAAGGGAGACTTTCTATGCGTTCTAAGCGTCTGCGCGCCTTGCTTGGCGCCGCCGCGATCGCGGCACTGGGTGTTTCGGCCAGCGTGGCCAACGCCCAGATTCAAGATAAGACGATTCGATTTGCCACCCAGACGATTTCACCCGGCCTGGGCCTGCCCGAGTTTGGTGGCGCGAGCCCGGCGGTCTACTCGCTCTATCCGATCTACGATTCGATGACCCAGATCAGCGAGAAGGGTGACATCGTCGGTATGTTGGCCCAGTCGTGGCAGAACCTCGATGAAACGACTTGGCATGTGACGTTGAAAAAGGGAATCAAGTTCCACAACGGCGAAGAAGTCACCGCCGATGCGGTGGTCACTCTCTTCAATTGGATGCTGACTCCGGAAGCTAAGGCTCTGGGACTCGTCGCCGAACGGACCAACACCAACCAGCTCAAGGCGGTTTCCGTCGCCCAAGTCGATCCCTACACCGTCGAGTTCAAGACGGCGACGCCTAACCCTGAGTTTCCGCGTTTTGCCGCGAGTTTTTGGATTCCGGCGCCGAAGGCGTGGCGCGACCAGGGTCGGGAGTCCTTCTCTCGCAACCCGATCGGTACGGGCCCCTACAAGGTCGTTTCTTATGACGGCGGCGTCGACGGGACGATCAAACTCGACGCTTTTGCAGACGCCGGTGTGCGTCCGCCGAAGTATGCGCATCTGACCATTGTTGCGCTGGCCGATGCCGCCGCCCGCGTGTCGGGTATCGAGTCCGACCAGTTGGACATCGCTCAAGGTGTGTCTTTCGACGCCAAGACTCAGCTCGAGGACAGCGGGAACAAGGTAGATATCGCCGAGCGCCCGTCGGCGATGGGTTGGCGTTTCATGTCGGTACGTAAGAACAGCCCCTTCCATGACGTCCGCGTGCGTCAGGCGGCCAATCTAGCGATCGACCGGGCCGCGATGGCGAACGACTTGCTGGGCGGTATCACGGTGCCTGCCGGACAGTGCGCGACGCGAGGCACGTTCGGCTACAACCCCGACGTGAAGGCCTATCCTTACGATCCGGTGAAGGCCAAACAGTTGCTCGCTGACGCGGGCTACCCCAACGGATTCGACACCGAAGCGATGGTCATTCCGGGCGCTTTTCCAGCTGATAGCGAAATCTATCAATTTGCCGCCCAGCAGCTTTCGGCGATCGGCATTCGGACCAAACTGACACCGATTACGTTCCCACAATGGCTCGATAATTGGTTTGGCAAAAAACAGGGTCCCGAAGGCGGGATGGGCTTCTCGGATATTTTCCAGAACTCATGCCATAACGATCCGGCCATTGCGACCTTTGCCTATCCGAACCTAACCTGCCGCAAGGCACCGTTCGCGTCGCATTGCGATGCCGCGGAAGAAGCCAAGCTGACCGAAGCCGAGCAAGAGTTCGACGTCGAGAAACGGCGCAAGTTGATTCAAGAACTGATGGTCTTGAATCACGACAACGCGCCGAACCTGTTCTTCGTAGAACTGGTCGACATGACGGGCCTCAACAAGCGCGTCAGCGGGTTCACCAATGTTCTCCAGCGCTACAACTTTCATAGCCTGACGCTCAACTAACGTCGGGTTCGCCTATCGAAGGGCCGCCGGGGCAACCCTGCGGCCCTTTTTTTTGCGGCCCCTCCCAAACCGCTGTTTTCTGCGCCCGTTGGCTTTGTTTCGGCGCGAACTTGGGAGCAACAGTGAACAAACGGGGAGCCCCGATGAGCAAGCTTCTAACGCGCCGCCCCAACGGTTACCGACGCCTAGGCATCGGAATGGCCGTCGCGTTCCTAATGGTTGTTGCCACCGGGTCAGGGCGGGCAGGCATTCTCGCAGATGGCGCTCTTGGCGATGACCACGGTCTTCTCGGGTTCATCCAGATTGCGCCGAGCGCCGACGAATCTGCCAGTTACGAGGGCCTGCTCGCGGCCTCGGCGCGCGGCGACGTTGCGGCAATCCGGGCACTCGCCGCGGCGGGTGCGGACCTCAACCAACGCGATTCGCACGGGCGAACGCCTCTAATGGTCGCGGCCTATGGCCGGCACTACGATGCGATCGCCGTCTTGATTGCCTTGGGTGCCGACTCGGACGCACTCGACAATCAGCGCTACGATGTCATCACGATTGCGGGCGTCATCGACGATGTCGAGACCGTTCGTCTCATGATTTCCGCCGGCGCGAATCCGGGACTAATCACCAGCCCTTATCAGGGCACTGCGCTCATCGCCTCCGCGCACCTCGGGCGCGTCGCGGTTGTCCGGGAGTTGATCGCCGCAGGCGCGCCCCTGGACCACGTCAACAACCTCGGGTGGACCGCCCTGATCGAAGCGATCGTCCTTGGCGACGGCGGCCCCGCCCATACCGCGATCGTGCGCGACCTCGTTGCGGCGGGGGCCGACGTCAATCTGGCCGACCGCAGCGGCGTCAGCCCATTGGCATTGGCGCTTGGGCGCGGCTACATGGCGATGGTCGAGGCGCTCAGGGCAGCGGGCGCGCAACCCTAGTCGCGCGTGCTGTCGCTACTCCTCGAACCATTCGGCCAGTTCGTAGGTTGAACCATAGATCGGGTAGGCGATCTTGATGGGTAGGATGTCGGGCCCGACGCACCACAGTTCCTCGTTTGCGGGATGCGGAGCGCCCAGAACGAATGCGAAGTGGTCGGCGTCGAACGTGCCGGCGGGTACCGTGACGCTCTCAACGCCGTAGTATTCGATTGTGAGGTCGTGACAGGCCAACATCGGGCCTGAACCGCCGTCGGGCTTTGGCGAGGACAGCATGATGTTCTTCAGCGTCTGGCGTTTGGGGCCCGCGCGGTCGAACTGCGACAAATGCCACATGTCGCAAATGATCGGATGGGCGCCGAAAGACGGCGGTCGGTGACCTACGTCGATACGCTGACGGAACCGTCCTTCATTGACCGTGAAACCTTCGCATTCGCCGCCCCGTTCGTCGAAGCGGAACCAGGACGATCCGACAAAGGAATCGTGTTCCGTTAGGCGCACGAAGCAATCCAACGGTTCCCACGCCGGTCCGACGTTGTAGGTCACATCGCGAAGGAGGTCGTGGTCGTCCATCTCGCACATGGCGCGGAAACCGCGCCGGCCGTCTTGGTGTTTGGTGACCGTAAACCACTCGCGGCCGGTCTCTTCGCCGTCCCGCAAATAGACGATTTTACCGCGCGTCGTTTGGTGCTGCATGGCGTCCTCACAAAATTCGCATGTCGGTTTTCAGGCTGGTCAACGGTTCGAAGCCGTCGTTGGTAACCCGCAAGGTGTCTTCGATGTGCATCGAGCCCCAGCCGTATTCCTGATAGGGCATATCCACATTCAGCACCATGTCTGCTTCGATGGTGAAGTCGGGTGTCGCACCGAGCCCGTCCGGTCCGATCGGGATCGGGTGATCGGTATGCTCCAACCCGACGGTATGCGCAACGCAGTGGTTAAACGATGGGAAACCCTCCTTGCGCATGACGTCCATGACTTTCTTGACGATGTCGGATCCTTTCAAGCCCGGTTTCATCATGTCGCAGGCGGTTTGCCAGCCGATTTGCATGGCGCGATTTCGTTTCTTGGTCTCTGCGTCGGGCTCGCCGACGACGACCGTGCGGCCAAGGTCGCCGTGGTAGTGCCGATAGGTCCCCAGAGCATCGACCAGGAAGGGCTCTCCCTTGACGACCTTGCCATGCCGCATGCCGGGCACCATCCCGAACAAGATGTACAGCCCGACCCCGTCCTGTGCCGCGAGCGCAACCTTGTAAGCACGCTCAAGGTCTTCAGCCGAGGCGCCGTCTTTAATGGCTGCGATAGCGGTCTCCACGGCGTGTTCGTTGCGGTGGGCCGCTTCGCGGAGCAGGGCGATCTCGTCGGCGCTTTTCACCATGCGGATCTCACGGAACACGTTGGTCGCATCGACCCCGGTCAATCCGTCCAATCCCATCGCGTTGACCCAATCGATCAACCGTGGATCGTCCGTCCCGACGTGCGACTTCTCAAGGCCGGCGTCCATCAAGGCCCGCTTTAAACCGAGCGCCGGTGTGCGCTCCAGATGGTCGCTCCGCGAACGGGCCGCGGCAATCCACCCGCGTTCACGGTCGGTCAGGCGGTCTTCCTGGCCGATCAGGTAGACGCTCAACGGGTCGAGCTTCTCGTCGCCGCCGACATTCGCGGCCGTCGGCGACGCCCGCCCGGTAACGCCAACGATGTTGTCGATCCACGTCCCTTCCTCCGCCAGTCGGCCGTTTTCGGTCATCCCCATGACCAGTGCCGCGGGTGCGTCCTCGCGGCGAGGCAAAACGGCAAACGTCGTGAAGGAACGTTCGACCATCAAGGTATGCGACCAGAAGTCCGACAGGTAATAGACATTCTGTCGCGTCGCGGCGATCAGACCGTCCAAACCATGACGGTCCATGACCGCATAGGCCCGTGGTTTGTTCAACAACATGGCATTTCTCCCCTACGCGGGCATGTCGCCCGTCGACCGTCCGCGAGGAAGTGTCCTCCGATGCGGCATGTCGCGCAATCGTCGCTGGTCCCGAAGATAGCGACGTCGTTCACCCCGAAGGTGACGGCGCGCACAGTGAATGCGAGGTATTTAAGATAGAAACAGCGATCTTTGTACCGCCAATGATCTGTTCTTTGGGCCGCCAATGCCTATATTCTCGCTGTGAAATACCTTTTGTTGTGGCTGGCCCTGTCGCTGGTTTTCCTCCATTCCCCCGCGGGCGCGCAGACCGTCGGACCCGCCGTCGTTCAGCCTGACGCCTCGCTGATGATTGACGGGCGCCGTTTCGTCCTTGCGGATATCGAGATCATACCGACCGGGCGGCGCTGCGACGCACGCCGGTCGCAGGGGTGCGACACCTTGGCGGCGGTTGCGCTGCGCGGCAAAATCGAGCATGTCGTTTCTTGCCAACGGCGGATCGACCTGCCGAACCCCGAGGCGGCGACCTGCCTACATATTACTCCTGAACCAGGCATTGCCGAAGACCTCGCGGCTTACCTGATCGAAAACGGATGGGCGACGGCAGTAACGACGGCGCGACCGCTGTATCATACGCTGGAGCTCATCGCCCATTCGCAGGGCCGCGGTGCCTGGGGAACGACGATCGACCAACTGATCAACCCCCAGCCCCGTTAGCCCCGTTCCCGTTCCGGGCGCGCGGCGGGATAACGCGAGAGGAATACCATGGACATGTCTTACAGAAGGCTCGGCGCAAGCGGTCTGAGCGTTTCGCCGTTGTGCCTCGGCACGATGATGTTTGGCGCCCAAACAGACGTGGGCGAGGCGGGCCGGATCATGGCGGCCGCAAAAGATGCCGGCATCAATTTCATCGACACCGCGAACGTCTACAACAAGGGCGAGTCGGAACGTGTCACCGGTCAACTTATTGCCAACGATCGCGACGCCTGGGTCGTTGCCACGAAACTCGCCAATCCATTCGGTCGCGGACCGAATCAGCGTGGATCCGGACGGAAAGCAATCGTGCAATCGGTCGACGATAGCTTGTCGCGCTTGGCGACGCCTTACGTCGACATCATGTACCTACATGTCGACGACTACGATACACCGCTCGATGAAACCGTAGCCGCTCTCGCCCATGTGGTGTCGCAGGGCAAAGTGCATTACCTCGGGGTATCCAACTTCCCATCGTGGCGGATTGCCGAGATCGTGCTTCTGTGCAGCGATGCCGGGCTCCAACCGCCGATCGTGTGCCAGCCCAACTACAACGCGGTCAGCCGGTCGGCGGAGATCGAGGTCATGCCGGCTTGCGCACATTTCGGTCTTGGCGTCGCCAACTATTCGCCGTTGGCGCGGGGCATTTTGACCGGAAAGTACAAAGCGGGCGACGCCCCGGACCCGGCTACCCGGGCCGGGCGAAGCGATCCGCGCATGATGGAATCCGAGTGGCGACCCGAGTCGCTAGAGATCGCCGCCAAGATCGCAGAGCGCGCAAGGAGCCGTGGGATGTCCCCGGTTCAGTTTGCCGTCCTGTGGTGTTTGAACAACGAGCTCGTCACCTCCGTGATTGCCGGGCCGCGGACGCTCGATCAGTGGCAGGACTACCTCGGCATCGCCGCCTTGGAGTGGCACGAAGACGACGAAGCGTTTGTCGATTCGCTGGTGCCACGCGGTGCGATGTCGACGCATGGCTTTGTCGATCCGAAATACCCGGTTTCGGGACGCATCCCGGCGGTCGACTAACGCGCTGGGTCGAAACTCGCCGCGCGCGCCATTGCCCAATACTTGCGAAACGCAGGGTCTTCGCTGCCGGCTAAGAGTTCGCCCAGCGCGAGCACCGGAAACGCTTCGTTCGCCGGGATTACATCGCCGGTCTTCTGGCGTACTTGGAGCATCCCTGGCTGCACATCGGCGGGACTAGATAGCCCTGCCGCGGCAACGACTTCAGCCAAAGCCTTCATGGTATTGCGATGAAATGCCGCGACGCGGCGCGCCTTGTCCTCGACCACCAGCGCTCGCTGGCGAAGAGGGTCTTGAGTTGCAATGCCCACGGGACACCGATTTGTGTGGCACGCCTGGGCCTGGATGCACCCAAGGGCGAACATGAAGCCGCGTGCCGAATTGCACCAGTCCGCCCCAAGACCCATCGCCCACACGATGTCGAAGGCGGTGATGACTTTACCCGCGGCCCCGATGCGAATGCGGTCGCGCAGGCCTGCGCCGATGAGCGCGTTGCGCACAAATGTTAACCCTTCGACCAGGGGAGTACCGACGCGGTTAAGGAATTCCAACGGTGCGGCGCCGGTGCCGCCCTCCTTGCCGTCGACAACGATGTAATCCGGGGTGATACCGGTTTCGACCATCGCCTTGACGATGGCGAGGAACTCCCAAGGGTGCCCGATACACAGTTTAAAGCCGACCGGTTTACCGCCCGACAGGTCGCGCAATGTCTGAATGAACGCGACAAATTCGAGGGGCGTGGAGAAGGCGCTATGCCCGCCGGGCGAAACGCACGTCAAACCTATAGGAATGCCGCGCGCTTCGGCGATTTCGGCGGTGACCTTGGCGCCAGGCAGGACGCCGCCGTGGCCGGGTTTGGCGCCTTGCGACAGCTTTACCTCGATCATTTTCACTTGGTCGCTCGCGGCCTGGTCGGCGAATCGGGCCGGGTCGAACCGACCGTCGCTCGTGCGGCAACCGAAATAACCGGAGGCGATTTGCCAGATCAGATCGCCGCCCCCGGCGCGGTGATAGCGGCTGATCGATCCTTCGCCGGTGTCTTGTGCGAAGTTCCCCATCTTCGCGCCCGTATTGAGGGCCCGAATGGCGTTGGCGCCGAGCGATCCGAAACTCATCGCCGAAATATTGTAGATCGACGCGTTGTAAGGTTTTGCGCATGCGGGGCCGCCGATCCTCAGCCGAAAGTCCGGATTAGGAACCGGCTTTGGGCGGATCGAGTGCGTGACCCATGAGAAACCCGCCTCATAGACATCGAGTTCGGTACCGAACGGGACTGAATCGACCTCGTCCTTTGCGCGCTGGTAGACCAGCGATCGTTTCTCACGACTGAACGGCACGGCATCGAGATCGCTTTCGACCAGGTATTGGCGGATCTCCGGCCGGATGCCTTCGAACAACCAGCGCAGATGACCGAGGATAGGGTAGTTGCGCAAAAGACTGTGGCGCCGCTGGGTTATGTCCCAGACTCCGACCACGAATAGCGTGCCAAACGCGGTCGCCGGAATCCACGTCCAGGGGATAGTGAACACCGCAGCGAGAAGCGAACCAACCGCAAGAAGCGCCGCCAACGCCAATGTCAAATATCGGCTCATGGTTGGTCGTTGCCGGATGTCAGCATGACAGCGTTCCCCTCATGACCGTCACTGCCTTGCCGCCAAGGTCGATGCGGTCGCCCTTTGTTTCGACGCGTAGGACCCCGCCGCGCGCCGATGCCTGGAATGCCAGCATTCGGGTTTTGCCGAGGCGCTTACCCCAGAAGGGCGCCAGAATGCAGTGTGCCGAGCCGGTCACGGGGTCTTCGTCGATCCGGTGCACCGGTGCAAAGAACCGCGAGACGAAATCGTAATCACCGTCGCCGGGGGCAGTGGCAAGCACGCCCCGCTCGGCGAAGGGCCGGAGCGCGGGGAAATCGGGAGCGAGGTCGCAGACATCGCTGGCGGTCGCGAACTCGGCGACAAGGTCCCAGGTGCTGCGCCAAACTGCGATGGGGTGTGCGCCGAGCGCGGCTGCCAAACCGACCGGCTCTACCGCCGTCTCGGTCGGCAACGCCGGGAAGTCCATTACGATCCAGGACTCTGCCTGCACACACGTCAATACGCCGGACCGCGTATGGAACCGCGCCGCCGCGGTGGGATCGAGAAGTCCCATGTCCCAAAGAAAATGGGCGCTCGCGAGGGTCGCGTGACCGCAGAGATCGACTTCCGCGCCGGGTGTGAACCAGCGCAACGACCAATCGCCGTCGTCGCGGCGAAAAACGAATGCCGTTTCCGATAGGTTCATCTCCTGCGCGACCTTCTGCATCCAGTTCTTTTCTGCTTCGACGTCGAGAAGGCATACCGCGGCCGGATTACCGCCGAACGCCGCCTCGGTGAACGCGTCGATTTGATGCAGCACGTGGGTCACGGCGTGGGGTCCAACGCCGCAGCCCGAAGTTGCTCGATCAGTCCGTCGATCGGTACGAGACCGCGCAATAGGCGGTTGCCGATCAAGAACGTTGGTACCGCGGTCACCGGGATTTGCTCGTAGGCCACCCGTAGGAGCATTTGATGCATCTCTGCATAGGTGCCGTCTTCGAGAGCGGTGCGAAACGCCGCGCCGTCCAAGGCGATCTCTTGGGCCAGGGCGGTCAAGATGTCGATATCGCCGATGTCCAGGCTCTCTTGGAAGAACGCCGAAAACATTCGATGCGTGTAGGCCGCGCTCTGTCCGTGCTCTTCCGCGAACAAATGCCCCTCAAAGGCCAAGCGCGAATAGGGTTGCGGCGATACGTCGGGCAAGCGGATTTCGACGCCCATTTCGGCGGCCATCGGATAGACGGAGCGCGCCCAGCCGGTTTGTAGATAGTCGTCCTCGGGCCGAAGAGTCGGTGTCGGTTCGGGGCGCAACTCAAAGGGCATCCAGGACACCGCCGCGTCGACACCGCTCTGGGCGATGGCGTCGGCAAGTGGCTGTTCGGCGAGAAAACAGTAAGGACAAACGTAGTCGGACCAGACGCGGACGGTAACGGTCATGGGGCCTCCTCAGGGGCTGGGACCACAGGGTAGGCACCCGGCTCACGCTTGCAAGGGGTCTTCCTCCAGTCCCTCCGGATCGTCCGCGTCGATCACGTAGCGGGCGGTCTCGTAGTCGAAACCGGCTCGGGCGATCGCAGCGAGGTCGCGCTCTCGGTGTTCCGCCCGATCCGCCGCTCTGAATGGGCCTAGGCGTCGCCGCCGGGCATAGCGGATTGCCGCGACCCGGTCCGGCGCCGGGGTTTCCTGCGACAACGAACCCACCGCTGAGTCGACGACCTCGGCGGCAACGCCTTTCTTTCGCAGATCCAGCATCATGGTGCGGCGTGAACGTCCCTGCCGGAACATCGTTTGAATGCGGGCATCGGCGTAGGTTTTGTCGTCCAGTAATCCGCTGGATTCGAAATCGGCGACGATCTTCTCGATCCACCCCGCCGCGGCATCGTGGTCGATCTCCTGGTCGCGCTCGGCGCGCCGGATCCGCCGGGTCAGTACGGCGCGCAAATTGGCCGACGATGAGGCGTAGCGCTGTAGATAGTACAACGCCGCATTGCGCAGCGACTGCGGCGTTACCTTGCGCGGTCGCCGAGGTTTGGACGATGCCGCTTTGCGATCGTTCATCGGCAAAAAAATGCCCGGCGCGGCACGCCGGGCATCCAGTCCCTGAGAATATCCGCCCTAGGTGCCGCGCTTGGTAAAGAGATAAAGGATAATGGCCAGAGCGATCAGGCCAACCAAACCGTTCGACCCAAGATCGGCGATCAGGCCGGTGAGGTTGGCGACGATGTCACCGGGCAGGAACGGTGCCGGCCTGTCGAAAAGAATCTGGATGACGATGCCGAGCGCGATCAATCCGATCCCGATCTCGGTAAGCCGGTAAATCCAGGTCTTGGTAATTTCTATGATGTTAGACATTGTGCCCCCCTCCGGGCTGTCCTCGGTAAGTAGAAAGGCTTCGCATACTTACCAATTACTAACGCTATGTTTGCCCTGCGAAGAAAAGGGCGCATAGCATCGAGAATGGTAGTCAGCGCTGGCGCACGGAGTCAATCAATGCGGCACCACATATTGTGAGGGGGAGTGGTGTGAGCCGCAAAATGATGTGGATAACTTGCGCGGGTGGCGCCCTTGCGGTGCGCGCCGAAGCGGTCATGATCGGCGACCTGAGTGCAAGGGTTAGGACAAAATGACAACCGACACCGAGGCGGTCTTGGCCGCAAACGACGCATTCTATCAGGCGTTTGGCGCCGGCGACCGTGCCGCGATGGCGGCACTCTGGTCTGAGGCTGCGCCGGTTGCGTGCACCCATCCAGGATGGACGGCGATTGCCGGCCGTGCCCGGGTTCTCGATAGCTGGGTCGGCATTCTTGAGAACGCGCCCGGCAAGGTAGCCTGCCTGGAGCCTGTGCCGCACATCATCGGAGACGTCGCGTTCGTCACCTGCAACGAGGCGGTCGGCAACAACTTGCTTGCCGCGACCAACGTCTTTGTCCGCGAGCCCGCGGGCTGGCGCATGGTTCACCACCATGCGTCGCCGGTTGCCCGCGCCTATATTAAAGAAGGACCGCGCGCCGGCGACGCGGTCCACTAACCCTCAGGCGGCGCGGACCTTAGCGGAGACGTTGTCCAGCTCCGGCAATCCAAGGACGGCGTTGGTTTCGTCGAGGGAAGCCATTTTGTCTAGCCAGGACCGCGAGTCGCCGGTCTCTTTGAGCATTGCCATGAACTGAGAAAGCTGGCGCACCATGACGCGGATCATGCTCGACGGAAAGATCACGATCTTGAAGCCGAGCGCTTCGAGTTCGTTCGCCGACATCAGGGGCGTTTTGCCAGTCTCCGACATGTTTACCATGTGCGGCCCCGGCAGTTCGCTCACTTGGCGCTTCATTTCATCGGGGGATTCGATGGCGTCCATGAACAAGATATCCGCCCCGGCGTCCTTATAGATCTTAAGGCGCCGCATGGCCTCGTCGAGGCCGAGCGGTGCGCGTGCGTCGGTCCGCGCGATGATCTTGAAGTCCGGAGACCGACGTGCCGCGACGGCGGCCCGGATGCGTTCTGCGGCACGCTCGACGGGTTCGATCACCTTGCCTTCCATATGGCCGCATTTCTTGGGCCAGGTTTGATCTTCGAACTGAGCCGCCGCCGCGCCTAGGCCTTCAAGGCCGCGCACCGTGCGCATGACGTTCGCGACATCGCCGTATCCCGTGTCGCAGTCGACAATCAACGGGATCGAGGTCACCGCCCGGATTGCACGCACATTGGCCTCGACCTCATTGAAAGCGATCAGCCCGACGTCGGGGACGCCGTAGACCGCTGCCGCGGTCGCATAACCGGAGACGTATCCCGCCCCAAAACCGGCGATCTCCGCCATCCGGAGTTCAAGGGCGGTGCCGCCCCCCGGAACGACAACGATGCCGTCGCCTGCCAGCAACTGTGAGAGTGTCTTGCCGCTCATAATTCTTGCGCCTTCCTCTAGCCGTCCGACCATGGGGTCGGTTGTTTCGGTATGTCTTGTCCATCGACGGAGATTGCGTCCACCTTCTCGTTATAGAAGCACAGAAGGTCCTTGATCTTGGGGATCTCGGGAATGGGATCGGGGTAATACCACACGATGTCCTCGTAGGTCTTCCCCCCGGCCTTTACGCCATGGTAGCGCGCGGTTCCTTTGTAAGGGCAAGCGGTTTCCGTATCCGAGGGCGTCAGCGTCGCCGCAATATCCTCGCGCGGGATGTAGTAGCGCGTCGGCAGGCCGGTTTCGAACAGGAAAACCGCGCGCGTCGTGTCGGCAACGACGTCGCCGCCCAGGGTAACGACGACCCGCCGCGACGATCGAACTGTATCGATCCGCTTATAGGGATCGCGGGGGTGGACGACGATCTCCTCGTCTTCCTCATACCAATGATCCATCCGTCCCCAATAAAAAGCCACGAGGCCTTTTAGCGCGGGCTGCGCCGGCAAAGGATCCTCGTAACCCCAAACCGCATTTTCCGCCTCGCGCCCGCCGACCCGGACCGTCCAATAGGACGCGTCGCCCTTGTAGGGGCAATGGGTGGTGTGGTCCGTCTTCACCAACAGATCCATCCGCACATCGTCCATCGGAAAGTAGTAGATCGGCAGATGGCCGTCTTCGTGCAGGAGACACATGTTGTGAGAATCGGCGATCGTTTCGCCGTTGAACGCCACGCGGACTCGCCGAGGACTGGGCTCGATAATCACCGCATGGCCGTCCCCCGCGCGCTCGGGATGCGCGACCTTGAGACCTTTGAACCGTTTGTTAGCCGGCGATTCAGCGCGTGCCATTCGGGTCCTCCTGTTGGGGCCACCAAGGTTCGTAGCATAGGGGACGCAGAAGGGGGCCGCCAAATGGTGTGCCGCAACAAGCATTGCCGCGCGGGTTTTGGCTCCATATAAGTCCAAGCGGCGCCAAACACGGGGAAACAAAATGCACGAATCGATCGACGGCAAAGTCGTGGTCATCACCGGCGGCGGACGTGGCCTGGGCCGCGCGATGGCCCTTGGCCTTGCCCAGGCCGGCGCGAAGGTCGCGATTACCGCCGCGCGCGAAGGGGCGGAGTTGAAACAGACCGCCGCCGATTGCGTCGCCGTCGGCGGCGAGGATTGTGTGATGGCGCTGCAAGCCGACGTCACCAGCGTCGAGGACTGCGAACGGGTGATGCGCGAGGCTAGAAACAAATGGGGCCATCTGCACGTCGTCGTGAATAACGCCGGCCGGGGCATGACCTATGTCGATAAGAACTTCGTCAAGGAACGCCCCCCGTTTTGGGCGATCCCGACCGATACCTGGGGGATGATGATCGACACCAACATCAATGGCGTCTTCAACATGGCCAAGGCCGCCGTTCCCCATCTCTTGGAAGAGGGTTGGGGCCGGATTGTCAATGTGTCGACGAGCCTGATCACGATGCAACGGCGCGGCTACGCACCCTACGGCGCCTCCAAATGGGCGGTCGAGGGCCTCACCATGATCATGGCGCAGGATCTCGAAGATACCGATGTAACGGTTAACGCGTTGCTCCCCGGCGGCGCGACCGATACCGCGATGATCCCTGGGAAGGTCGGCGATAAATCCCGTGCCGGCGCGGACGGCAACCTGTTCGAGCCGATCATTATGGTGCCGCCCATTCAATACCTGGCCTCGAACCTCTCGAACGGGAAGCGGGGCGACCGGTATGTCGCCAAACTTTGGGATCAATCGTTACCGCCGGAAGAGGCCGCCTCCAAGGTGCGGTTTCCGATCAAGCGCGACCGGCAATACTAGGCGGCTGTCATGGCGTCCGATCCCTACGCGAAGATCGCCGAAACCGACCCCGAAGTTGTTAAGACGATCGGCGATCGCCTTGAGGTGCGCGCGGCCCACCCGGACCAACGCGCCATGCTCGATAGCTATCTGGCAGATATCGCGTGGCCCAAGGACGCCCGTGTCATCGAAATCGGTTGCGGCACCGGGCCGGTCGCGCGGGTGGTGGCGGCCCGCGCCGAGCCCGGTAGTGTACTGGGCCTCGATCCCTCGCCGATCCTGATCGAAAAAGCGCGCGCGCTCGCGGGCGATCTCAAGAAATTGTCGTTCGAGGTCGGCGATGCCCGCAACATTGCCTATCCCGACGCCGCGTTCGATGTGGCAATCTTCCATACCGCGCTATGTCATATCCCCAACCCCGAGGCGGTATTGCTTGAGGCAATGCGGATTCTGCGACCGGGGGGCTGGCTGGCCGTATTTGACGGAGACTATGCATCGGCGACGGTTGCGTTAGCCGAGCACGACCCGCTGCAGGCCTGCTCGCGCGCGGTTACTGAGCATAACGTCATGGATCGTTGGATCGCGCGCCGTCTCCCGGCGATGGCCAAGGCCGCGGGGTTCTCTGTCGGGCGATTCCGCAGCCACGGGTATGCCGAAGTCGTCGATCCGGTTTACATGTTGGGGCACGCCGAACGGGGCGCCGAAGTACTGGCGGCACAAGGCGTCATCGGCCAAGACCTGGCCGACGCCCTCAAGAGGGAGGCCCGCCGCCGCGCCGCCACGGGCGCGTTCTTCGGCCACATCGCCTATGTCAGTGTGGTTGCCCGCAAACCTTAGAGAACTTTGGATTTGTCCTTATAGGACTTGAACTCCAGGAAGTTGCCCGCGGGATCGGCAACGAACATGTTGCCCACGGTCCCGATGTAGTCGTGATCTTTGATATTTGGGGCGATCCGGAACGCGACGCCCTTGCCGCGCAGATCCTCGACCAGCGTGTTCCAGTCGTCCCAATCCATGATGATGCCGAAATGCTTGTAGGGCTCGACGGTTGGGTCGGCCTTGCTTGGCTCGACTTCGTCAGGCGCGTCGATCAAGACCATCTGCGCGCCAAAAAAATTGATGACCGCGTAGTCTTTGCCACCAGTGTCCGCGCGTTCGCGACACCCCAGCGTGTTGGTGTAGAAATCGCGCGCCTTCGCAAGGTCGTCCACGGCAAAAGCGACATGGAAGATAGGATCGTGCATTTCTATGGTCCTCCCGGTCAGTGCTGAGCCTAATGCCGCTTCAAGCTGGCTTCAACGATTCGCCGCGCGCCGCGCGCCAGCGCAGTAATTCTGCCCAAACAAATTGACGGCTCCCGCGGAAACGCTTGTAATGGCGTCTATGCCGGGACCCCATGATTTAGGCGGCCGAGACTTCGGCCCGATCGATCGTAGCGAACATGTCCGCAGCGCGTGGGACAACCGTGTCGATGGCATCCTGAAGCTGATGCTCGACAGGCGGCGTTTTCGGGTCGACGAATTGCGGCGGGCAATCGAATCTTTGCCCGAGTCGGATTACATGGCGTTTAGTTATTACGAGAAATGGATCGCCGCCATGCGTCTGCTCGTGGTCGAAAAAGGGCTTGTGTCGAATGAGGAGATCGAAACGCGTCTGGCGAAACTGCGCCAAGGACGGGTCGCGTGACATTTGCCTTCGAAGTAGGCCAGCGCGTACGCGTCAAAGAGGGCGACCCGCCGGGCCATATTCGAACGCCCTTCTATTTGCGCGGTAAAGAGGGGTTGATTGAATCCAGGCACGGCGAATTCCGCAATCCGGAAGAACTTGCCTACGGCAAGAAGGGGTTGCCGCTAAAGCCGCTCTACCTTGTGCGGTTTCTGCAGTCCGAGGTATGGCCCGGCTACAACGGCGGTGCCCACGATACGCTCAGCGCAGATATCTACGAACATTGGCTTGACCCGGACGCTTGAGGATCCATGGCAGAACACCATCACGATCATGACCACGATCACGACGACCATGCCGCTATCGAAGAAGGTGGCGCCCCCAGCGAGTTCGACCTGCTCGAACAGGCCGTACGCGAGTTGCTGATCGAAAAGGGAGTGTTCTCCGCCGACGACCTGCGGCGCCAAGTCGACAAGACGGATAGCGTGAGCCCCGCCGACGGCGCCAAGGTCGTCGCCAAGGCGTGGAGCGATCCAGCGTTTAAGACCCAACTCTTGGCCGACCCGAAAACGGCCATCGAAAGCCTGGGCTATGACGTTGGGCCCGCGCCCAATCTCGTTGTCTTGGAGAACACCGACGCCCTACATCACGTCGTGGTCTGCACGTTGTGCTCGTGCTATCCGCGCGTTCTGCTGGGCCCGCCGCCCGATTGGTATAAGAGCAAGCAATACCGTGGGCGCGTGGTGATCGATCCGCGCGGCGTGTTGCAGGAATTCGGTACCGAGCTTGCCGGCGATGTCGAGATCAAGGTTGTCGATTCGACGGCGGACATGCGCTATCTCGTCCTGCCGCCGCGACCGGCGGGAACTGACGGGATGAACGAACGAGAACTCGCCGCTCTGGTGACGCGCGATTGCATGGTTGGGGTCACCTTCCCCGACAAACCTGCCCACTAGGGCCGCGGAATGGTCGGCGATGTCCGCGTCAGGACATCCGACGGCGCCGACATGCCTGCCATGTTTGCGCCCGGATCGGGTGGGCCGGCACCGGGTATCATCGTGCTTCAGGAGATATTCGGCGCGACCGAGTTCCTCCGATCGCGCCTGCCTTTGTTCAATGCGCAAGGTTATGCGGCAATGGCGCCGGACCTCTACCACCGTGTTTGTCCCGGTGCGTCGTTCGACTATGCCGGTGAGGACTGGAAGCGCGCCTTTGCGGCACGAAACGCCCTTGACGACGATCTTGCCGTTGCCGACGTGGGGGCCGCCATTGCAGCTATGCGGGCGCAGCCCGACTGCGATGGTCGCGTCGCCATCGTCGGTTATTGTCTCGGTGGGCTGTTGGCCTTTCTTTCCGCAGCGCGACGCGACGCACCGACCGCCGTCTGCTTTCACGGCGTTCGCATGGAACAACGCCTCGATGTCGCTGCGGCGATCCGGGGGCCCCTTCAGATCCATTTCGCTGGCCGCGACAAATGGGCACCGCCCGAGGTCGTCGGAGAAATCAAAGCGGCGCTTTCGGATGCGCCAGCGGTCGAATTCCTCGACTATCCCGATGCCGATCATGGTTTCTCGCGAGAAGGCCAGCCTGTCTTCGACCCCGAGGCAACCGAGCGCGCCCATGCCGCGATGTTCGAGTTCATCGGACGAACGCTCCAACAGGAGGAAGTGCTTTGAGTTTTGATCCAGCCTCGCTCGATTTCAAACGTTTGGGACCTCCACCGGGAGCCAAGGTCGTCGTCGCGGGCGGTTGCGGCGGAATCGGCAGATCGGTCGTAAAGGCCTGTATCGAAACCGGACTGCGAACGACGGTCCTGGACCTTGCCGAATCCCACCGGCGTCATCCCAGTCCAAACGAAGCCGACTTCGTTGCAATCGACGCACACGAGGAGACATCCATCGTCGCTGCATTTGAAGAGATACGCGTGGACGGAGAGATCGATGCATTGATCAATCTCGTGGGCTACCGCGACGATCTTATCAATGTTGGCGAACGCGACACGGAAAGCTGGGACGACATTATTTCGGGCAACTTGCGTTCGGCCTTCCTTATCTGCCGTCACGGGTTGGCGCACATGGCTGCCAACAGCGCGATCGTAAATGTTTCGTCCGGTCTCGCGGTCCGCGTCCTGCCGGGCTACGCCCCCTATTCGGCGGCGAAAGCCGGTGTCATCGCGCTGACCAAGGGTATTGCGATAGAAAATGCGCCGCGTGTCAGAGCCAACGCTGTTGCGCCAGCGGCGGTCAAGACAGCGTTTCTCGCCGGCGGCACCGGGCGTGTCGATGACGAGGACGGCGACTGGGATGGACAATTCAGCGGCTACATCAAATCCATTCCGATGGATCGATTGGCCGTGGCAGAAGACATCGTCGGTCCAATTCTTTTTCTTGCAGGCCCCGCATCCTGCTTCATGACTGGCCAGGTTCTGTACGTAAACGGCGGCGGCCTCACGCCGTAAATCTGTGTAACGCACTGAAGAGAAACAGAATTTACGGCATCAAGAATTTCAAAGAAGAACCCGCCGCCGCCGGTAAATAGCGCGCTTTGTGTCTTTGCCGATTGGAAGACCAACGCCTTTTCGCGTCGACGATTCGTCGAATGCCGCAGTCGAATCACTTTGTGACGGAACACAGATCGTCGGTGACAAGTCATTCTCATCTTCGTTGGTGACGAGTCGATTGGGCGACGAAGGACTCATGTCGAGTCGTTGCTTGAGGAGTCCTTGCGCCCGATGTTTTTTTGCAGTGACTATTGAAACGAAATTCTGTAGTCTCGCCGGGACTTGCACGTTTTTTTGTTAGTCTCGTGTGAAGAAAACTTGTCTTTGATTCAGGACCATATTGGAGGGTTCTAAATGGCGAAAGTCGCAGCCCTGGCAGCAAAACGGAAAACCGCTAAGCGGAAACCCGCTGCCAAGAAAAAGCCCGCAGCCCGGAAAAAACCGGCGGCTACAAAGCCAGCGGCACGGAGGAAGACTCGGAAAGCGGCAGCCAAAAAGACAGCGAAGAAGAAAGTAGCGAAGAAGAAAGTAGCGAAGAAGAAGGTTGCCAAAAAGAAAGTCGCTAAGAAGAAAGCGGCCAAGAAGTCGGCAGCAAAGAGAAAACCCGCTAAGCGGAAGGCAGCCAAGAAGGCGGCCCCCGCAAAAAAGGCGGCGAAAAAGGCCCCCAAGCGGAAGGCCGCAAAAAGAAAAAAGTAGCGAAATCTACGACGCTGAACGCGTCGCCAACTGGACTGGTCATGTACGACAGGTTCGGCAAGCGGCGCGGCGGTCGTTAGATCACTGCAGCAATGCTGCGGCAAAGGGCGGTCCATTTGGACCGCCCTTTGTTCGTTTTGGGGTGGTGTTCGTGGCACCGAGACACCTGGGTGGCGAAGCGCTTCGCTCCTTTTGGAGCGGCCGCCGCCGCAATTCCGATCGGTGGACGATTCAGGTGCTATGGCCGACAATCGCTCTACACGAATGCACGAGGCCAACCAATGGTTACCGTTGATCTGTTTTGGTCGTTCCGCAGCCCCTATTGCTATCTCGGGTTGCCGCGAATTCAGGACCTCGAACGGCGCTATGCGATTGAGTTGGCGGTACGCGTTGTCATGCCGCTTGCGGTGCGCGATCCGGACTATTTCGAATCGCTGCCCCCAGCCCGCGGTGCCTATAACGCCATGGATGCGCAGCGCACCGCGGCTTATCTCGGTATCCCCTTCGCCCGGCCACAACCGGATCCGGTGGTGTTCGAAACCGAGCGCCGCCGTCCTGCTGCCCATCAGCCCTATATCCACCGGCTCTCGCGCTTGGGGGCGTTGGCCTGTGTCAAAGACAAAGGCATGGCTTTCATCGGTGCGGTCGCGTCGATGATGTGGGGCGGCGCAGTTGTCGGTTGGGACCAAGGCGACCATCTGGCCTCGGCGGTCCGTACCGCCGGGCTGGATCTCGCAGAAATGGATGCCGAGATCGCCGCCTACCCGGAGCGGTACGACGCTCAAATATCAGACAACGAACGCCGCCTTAGTGCAGTGGGCCACTGGGGCGTACCCACGTTGGCGGTCGAGGGTGAAGCGTTCTTCGGTCAGGACCGCTTGGATGTCCTTGCTTGGCGCCTCGACGCGCTTGGCGCGCGCCGCTGAGGCATGTGGACTGGACCGTCCCGCGTAGGATGATCTAGGCTTCGAAGGATCAGGTGGCGAGGGAGTAGGTGTATGGCGCGTAACGCCGACGCATGGCGGGTACAACCCGAGATATCCGACACCCACGTGGTAAGCGGTGCGGTCTACACCGACAAAACAATCTTCGAGGATGAAAAGAGCCGCATCTTCGGTGAGTGCTGGCACCTTGCCTTCCATGAGAGCGAACTTGCCGAGTTGCACGACTACCGCACTTTCGACTACATCGGGACACCGCTGATCTCGATCAGGGGCGGCGACGGTGTCATCCGAACCTTCATGAATGTCTGCTCCCACCGCGGCGCCAAGATCATTCACGAGCCGAGCGGCAACGCCAAACGTCTCACTTGCTTCTACCACCTGTGGAGCTACGACGACCGGGGCAGTTGTGTCGATATTCCGCGGCCCGAGGCCTACGAATCGGCCGGCCTAAAGAAGGAGGATTGCGGCCTCTTCGAGGTACGCACCGAAACTTTCCTGGGGCTCGTCTTTGTGACGCTGGACGAAAGGGCGCCTTCGGTAGCCGACTATATTGGCGGTGCCCTGGAGCCCTTTGCACCGGTCCTAGGTTCGGGCCAGCTAGAGGTCTTTCACTACAATCGCTCGATCCTCCATGCGAACTGGAAGGCATGGCAGGAAACCAATCTCGACCTCTACCACGAATGGATGCACGTGCTACTGCGGCGGACCCAGATCACCGCAGCGAGCATGGATGCGCGGGTCGTCAAAGTTTTCCCGAACGGTCATACGATGGGTGGTGGGCTCAAAGCGAGCTACGACAAATACAAAGGCATGGCGTCGCGCGATACCAGCATGGCGCTCCCGGGATTGACGCCGGACGACTTCTTCTTTGTCGATCTTTGGCCCAATGCCGCGCTGCTGGCGCGTGGCACCGCCATCCGCATCGATGTCGTGACACCGATCGACGAAAAAACCATGCTGGTCGAATGGCGCGGACTTGGGCTGAAGGGCGATTCGCCCGAGATGCGTCGCACCCGCATGCAGCACCACAATCAATACTGGGGCCCGTTCGGTCGCAATGTTCCCGAAGACGCCTATGCCGCTGAGGCATGCGAGGCCGGTTTTCGCCACGGTGCCGCGAGCCACCAGGTCATCGCCCGCGAAGAAGGCGGCAAAGGCCAGGACGACGGCATGCTGAGGGCATGGTACGCCGAATGGGCTCGGCGCATGGATCGCTCGCCAGCCCATCCGATCGGTGTGGCCGCGGCCGAGTAATGCCCTCCCGCCCATTCCGGGACCGTGATCGCCCGCCAAACTTGAGCGCCGAGAATTATGTCAGCGGACAGGTCTACCGCGACGCGGCCGTGTTCCAGGACGAACTCGACCGGGTGCTAGGTAAGGTGTGGCATTTCGCCTGCCACGAGAGCGAAGTTCCCGAACCCGGTGACCGTCGATCGGTGCATCATGCCTTGCGGTCCTTGACGGTGATGCGCGGCGCCGACCGGGGCATCACGTGCATGGCGGATGGGCGGCCGATCCGCACGGCGACCAGGCACGGTCTGGTGTTCGTCACGCTGGATGACCATGCGGTTTCGCTCGATGCATTCCTCGGCGATTCGCTCCAGATTTTCGACCAAGTGTTTGGCGATCCGGCGATCGAGTACGAGGTCTTTCATTTCCATCGCGGCACGGTGAACGCGAACTGGAAGGCCTGGCAGGAAACCATCGTTGACCTCTATCACGAGTTCATGCACGTCGTGCTACGTACCACCCAGATGACCGCGGCGCCGATGGCGGCGCGCGATCTGCGGGTCTATCCCAACGGGCACCTTGCGATCGGCGGGCTCAAGGCCGACTACAATAACTATAAGGCCTATGGCGCGCGGGACGCCTCGGCGGCGTTTCCTGGGCTCACTGTGAACGATGCGCGTTTCACGCCCTTGTTCCCGGACACCACAATCATTACCCGCGGCACGGTGATGCGGATCGATACGGTCACGCCGTTGGATCCCCATCGAACGATTGTCGAGTCGCGAGGCCTTGGTATTCGGGGCGAATCGGCGGCCGATCGACGTATGCGCATCCGCCATCACAACGACTATTGGGGGCCGTTCGGGCGTAATGTGCCGGAAGACGCGTTTGCCGCGGAGGCTTGCGAGAAAGCCTTCGGCAACGGTGCCGCGCGCTACCAGATTATCGCTCGAGACGAAGGCGGTCAGGGCCAGGATGACCTGATGCTCAGAGCTTACTATAAAGCGTGGAGCGATATGACTGGGCGCCCCGCGCATAGCCCCTGTAATAGTTGAGAACGTTCATGCCATCGGATCAAGAAATACGAGAAGTCGTCTATCGTGCCTGCATGGCGCTGGATGCCGAGGAATTTGCAGCCTTCATGGAATTGTGCTCACCGGAACTGGATTACCGAATCACGGTCTACAGTCCTGAAATCCGCAAGGAGATGATTTGGCTCGACCAGGGCTATGAGGGGATGCGCGCGCTCCTTGAGATGGTCCCGCAGCATCTAAAGCGCCTCGGGACGCTCAAGCGGCACGTCTCGGTCTATCTGATCGACCGTGACGAAAACACCGGGGTTGCCGCGGTGACGAGTTCGTTCATTGTCACCAATACCGACCCCGAAGGCCGGTCGAATCTTTTCGTCGCGGGCACTTATTTCGACGAGGTGGACTGCCGTGGCGCGCGTTGCCTGTTGAAGGCGCGACGGGCGCATCTGGAAACGCGCGACCTGGGGATAGGATCCCACATCCCGATTTGAGCGGCTTGTACCATGCGCATTGAAGTTACCGGACGTGACCGTTCGATCGTTTTCGACTGCCCGGGCGACCGGGAAATTCTGTTGGCCGGTTTGGGGGCGGGATTCGGATTGCCCTACGAATGCGGCAACGGTTCCTGCGCCAACTGCAAGGCCACTTTGATCGAGGGCGACGTCGATCCGGGGTGGGTTGACGCGCCAGCCTCGCGCTTACTCAAGACCGACGGCAACGAAATCCTAATGTGCCAAGCTCGGCCGCTCACCGCGTGCAGCCTGAGTGTCCGCGCCAAGCTGCCCGATCTGGATGGATTTCTCCCGACGACGGTCGACGGCGTCGTGGAATCGATTACGCCGCTCAATCACAATGTACGGCGTCTGGAGATCAGGCCGGAGCGGTCGATCCCCTACGACGCTGGCCAGTTCGTGCTGGTGGGCGCCCCGGCGTTCCCTGGGTACCGGGGCTGGTCGATGGCGTCCTACGATCCGACGGGCAAAGTGCTGGTCTTTACCGTGAAATTGATGCCCGGTGGGTCCGCGTCGGCGTGGCTCGCGGGTAGCGCGAAGGCCGGGGATACCGTCACGGTCGTGGGACCGCTCGGTAAGGCGTCGTTCCGTCCCGAGCGTGATACGGCGAACCTCCTTTGCGTCGCCGGCGGTTCCGGGCTCGCGCCGATCCTCTCGATCCTCGAACGGGCGCAGGGCGCCAGTCACTTCGAGTGTCACCGGGCCGACATTTTCTTCGGGGTTCGGTCCTTCGCCGACCTTTATGAGACTGAGCGGTTGCTTGCTGTCGCAGGTCGGTATCCCGAAAAAGTTGCGCTTACGATTGCGTTTTCTGAAACGATGCCGAACCCGGACGAGATGACGCAACTCGGGCATGCGTCCGTTGCTGCCGGTTTTGTCCACGAAGCGATGGACCAAATAATGACTGGACGGTATGCCGACGTGCAGGCCTACCTTGCCGGTCCGCCGCCCATGGTTGAAGCGGCGATGCGGACGCTGATCGTGCAGGGTAAGGTCCCGCCAGCACGTATTCGCTATGACAAGTTCAGTTAGGGAGTTGCCGAACGATGAGTGATTGGAAGCGAGTCTGCGGACTCAGTGATCTAGCCGACAATGAATTGAAGGAATTCGATCTCGAGGGCACGAAGATTGTTGTGACCCGTGCAGGCGACGAGGTCTTCGCCTACCCACTGCGCTGCCCGCACATGGATGAGCCGTTGTCGACCGGAATGTGCGACGGCGCGACTCTCACCTGTTCGTTTCATCTATGGCAATGGGATTTGCGTACTGGAGAATCCACTGGCGAAGCGGAGGTCGACCTCTTGATATATCCGATAAAACAAGAAGGTGGCGCGCTATTCGTCGATGTGTCGACCGAGCTGAACTACGACTGATTGCCCAGCAGAATCTTGATCCTTGTGCCGAGGCGCTTCTCCAGATCGATGAAGTTCAAGTCGTCTTCCGCAACGCTTGCGCGCACCAGTATTATAAAGTCGCTTCGATCGTCGAGGGGGAACGGCGTCCAGTGCCATGTGCCTGGATGGAGGTTAACGCCAGCACTCCCGTCGAGGACAAATGCGCGCACCTCGTCGAGTTTCGGCAGCGCCGCAGGATTGTCGCTTTCATAGGGTGGCGCGACGGCGATGATGCTGCGGGCGCCGTTTAGCGGCACAAATGTCTGGGTACCCTTGAGGTGACGTTCGAACCAGGAAAAGGCGAGATCTCTTTTCTTGGGCCGAAGGTAGCCCAACCGCATCGCTTCGGGGGATATCGTGGCGATCCCACCCCAGTAGTCTAGCACGTCGAAGTCGTCGAGACGCGAGTCGGGCACGCTATCGGACATGCGCGCGTAGCCCATCGAGAGAAGGTCGCGGTTGTCCAGGCGCGCCGCTTGCGGGGCGAGGACATCTCCAAATGGCGCGAATTGCTCCGCGCTCAATGGTTCGCACGTCACCTCTTTGCCTGTAATCATCTAAAACTTCCCTGCTAGTGGTGCTGCCTCGGCAAAATGCCCTCGCGCAATGTACGGTCATTCCTCTTGACTTGACGGGGTGTTGTGGGAGAGTCGGCCCCCCGCTTAGGCAAGAAAGGCGACAGGATAGTCGCGTGAGCTTGTAAGTGGAAAGCCGGACCTTCGGGCCGGATGGGGAAATGGGGAGGCGAGATGGTCTGGCGCTTTATTGCCAAACGAGTGGCGATTGCTCTTTTGCAGTTGATCGGCATTTCACTCGTTGTGTTTTTTCTTATCCGTGGATTAGACGCCGATCCGGTTGCCCGGATTGTCGGCTTGAACGCAACGCCTGAGGCTGTGACGCAAGCGAAAGAGTCGCTCGGTCTCCATGAAAGTCAGATACAGCAACTCGCTAACTATCTCGGCATTTTCTCGACGTCCGATAAGGATGGCATCTTACAGGGGACACTCGGCGATTCGTGGGTGACCGGCTCGCCGATCCTTGAAGAGGTCACGCGGTTCCTGCCGATTACACTCGAACTTATCACCTACAGTCTTATCCTTGCCTTCTTGATGGCGCTGCCGCTCGGAATGTCCAGCGGCACTCGCCCGGGTGGCTTCGCCGACCGGTTTACCTTTGTGTGGGGACTGTTTGCTGGGTCCCAGCCGGAGTTCTGGTGGGGGCTGATGTTCGTTTTTGTCTTCTTCTTCCTGTTCCAGCAAGCGGGTTGGCCTTCAGCACCGGCGCCCCTTGGACGCCTTAATCCGTTCCTGACAGCGCCGGACCCGGTTACCGGGTTTATCTTGATCGATTCCATCCTGCGCGGCCGGTTCGACGTTTTGTACGATGCCGCTAGGCACCTGATGCTGCCGGTATTCACGCTGGTCTTCGTAGTCTCCGGTCCGATCGTGAAGATGGTGCGGCAAAATATGCTGCGCGTGTTGCGTTCGGACTACATTCTCTACGCGCGCAGTGCCGGACTATCGCGCAAGAAAGTGGCGCGGTATGCACTGCGTGCGGCTTTAGCTCCGGCCATGACACTGACGGCGATCATTTACGGCTTTCTCCTCGGAGGCGCCGTACCGGTAGAGCTCATCTACTCGTTGGGCGGGATCGGCGAATACTCGATTCGATCGATCCTCAATCTCGATTTTCCGGCAATTCAGGGGACGGTGCTTATCATCGCGATGGTGTCACTCGTGATCTACCTAGCGATCGATATTCTCCACGCCTTCCTCGATCCGCGCATCGCGTTCTAGGGCATAGCAGATGAACGAACCAACAAACCCGCCGGGGCACACGCCCACGCCGGAAGATATCGACCAGCATGTCGAACCGCACATGGTGACCGAAGGCATCCCCACGAAACGGCGACAGATCGATCTAGTTCGCAAGTTCAAGGAAGAACGACTATTTGCGTTCGGTGTGATCATTGTCGCTCTCGCGATTTTTCTCGCCTTTTTCGGGCCTTTGATTTCGCCCTACGATCCGAATTTCGCGACCGGAAATGTCTCGGTCGGTCCGCCGCCCATCCTCAAGTGGCCGGGTCTCTTCATCGATACCGTGTTCCTCGGCGCCGATCCGCCGCATTGGTTCGGCACCGACAACTCGGGCCTGGATATTTTCTCGCGGACGATTTCTGCCCCGCGAACCGATTTGCAGATCGCCCTGATTGCGGCGCTTCTGTCGATGATCATCGGTACGACGCTCGGTCTTCTAGCCGGCTTTTTCAGGAATTTCTTGACCGAGATATTGATGCGGATCTCGGACCTGCTTCAGGCATTTCCGGTCTTCATCACGGCGATGATCCTGGTTGCCCTTTCGGGCCGCAGCACAGGAAACATCGTCATCGCGCTAACCATCGTTTACATGCCGATCTTCATCCGGCTGACGCGGGCGGAGGTTCTCGGGCAAATGCCACGAGGTTATGTCGAGGCCGCGCGCGCCGTCGGCAATTCCGAGTGGACCGTCGCGTTCCGGCACGTACTACCGAACTCCCTCGTCCCGTCGTTGATCCAATTGTCGACGACGGTTGGGTTCGCGATCCTATTGACCTCTGGGTTGAGCTTTGTCGGTGCCGGCGTTCGGCCGCCCACCGCCGAGTGGGGTCTGATGATCGCGTTGGGTGCGCCGCAAATCATTCTTGGCGAGTGGTGGCAGTCGATTTTCCCCGGCGTCGCCATTTCCTTGACCATTTTCGGGTTTGCCGCGGTTGGGCACGGCCTCGAAGAAGATTACCGGTAGGATAACCATGGTCGCAGAAACCAGAGAATCGACGCAGGTCCGGTCGTCGACCGGAAACATTCTCGAAGTTCGGGATTTGTCCGTTCGATTTCCCATCGTCGAGGGGCCGGACGTTTTCGCTGTCCGTGACTTCAATCTATCGGTCAAACCGGGTGAGTTCGTCGGTCTGATGGGTGAACCGGGGTGCGGCAAATCCACGGCGGCGATGGCCTTTCTGGGCCTGGTCCGGCCGCCCGGTGTGATCGATAGCGGCGTCGTTAACTTCCTCGACGACAACATCCTCACGATGGATGAAGAGACCGTGCGGCAGATGCGCGGCCGCGATATCGGGATGATCGTCCAAAACCCACGCTATTCGTTGCACCCGATGATGCGTGTCGGCGATCAGATCGCAAATGTCTACCGGGCCCACAACGACGTCACCAAGCGTGAAGCCTGGAACCATGCAGTCGACATGCTGCGTATGGTGGGGATCAACGACCCGGAGCGCCGGGTCAAAGCCTATGCGCACGAACTATCGAGCGGTATGGCACAGCGCGTCCTTATCGCTATCGCGCTCAGTTCGCGGCCCAAGTTGCTGATTGCCGATGAGCCCACCTCGGGCCTCGACGTCACCATTCAGGCGCAGTTCCTCGATCAAATGTGGGATAGCTGCCGGCAGACGAACTCTGCTGTCGTGCTGGTTACCCAGGATCTCGGCATCGTCGCCAACTACTGCGACCGTGTCGTGATCATGCACGAAGGGACCATCGTCGAAGACGCCGATGTCTACACCTTCTTTAAGTCGCCGCAGCACGAATACAGCCGCCGCATTCTGGAGTTACAACGCGAGGCGCAAGCGGCGGGCGAATCGGTCCTTGGCAAGATCGATCGTAGTGCTCCACCGATTCTAGAAGTCAAAGACATGAGCAAATTGTTTCCGATCCGCGCATCGGAATCCAAGGTGCATGCGGTCGAGCACGCTGATTTCGAATTGCGACCGGGCGAGTGTCTCGGTCTGGTGGGCGAATCGGGGTCTGGCAAGACAACGATTGGTAGGTGCGTCCTGCGCCTCGTAGAGCCGACCCAAGGCGAGATCATCTTTCAAGACCGCAATATCGCCGAATTGCGTAGCAATGAATTCCGCAAGTTCCGCGGCGATCTTCAAATCGTGTTCCAGGATCCGCTCGATTCGCTCAATCCGCGCTGGACCGTCCACCAAGTCTTGAGCGAGCCGCTCAATCTTCACACCAAGCTTACTGCCCAGGAAAAAGAAGACCGCATCACCGAGCTGTTGGCGTTGGTGGGGCTGGAGCCGTCGATGCGTTTTGCCTTGCCGCGCGAGATGAGCGCGGGCCGGCAACAGCGCGCGTCGATCGCCCGGGCCATCGCGTCGAACCCGGACTTCATCGTCCTTGACGAGCCGACCTCCGCGCTAACGCCGGAGACCACGGCTGAAATCATCCAGCTGTTGATGAATCTATCGGCGAAATTGGGCATCGCCTACCTGTTCATTTCGCACGATCTGACCACGGTTAAGTACATCTGCCACAGGGTGGTCGTGCTCTATCTGGGGCAGATCGTCGAAGTCGGCACCAAGGACCAGGTGTTCAATCGCCCGCGCCACCCGTATTCGCGCGCGCTCTTGGCCTCGCATCTCTTTCCCGATACCGCGAACCGCCGGGTCGACCGTGAGGTTCGCGAAACGCTCGAAGGCGAAATTCCGAGCCCGATCACCGAAAACCTGCCAAAGGGGTGTTATCTCTACGGTCGGTGCCCGGCGCAGGTCGACAAGTGCCGGGATATGCCGCAGGAACTGACCAAACTTGACGACGGGCGCAGCGTTCGGTGCTGGCGCGTCGCTGACGGCGACCTGCCCGAAGAACCGCTCGCGCACTAGCCGGTCGTATAGGCGCGGGGGCTATGACGGTCTACGACTACATCATTGTCGGCGCCGGTTCCGCCGGTTGCGTGCTCGCCAATCGCCTCTCGGAAGATCCGCGCCACCGGGTTCTCCTGCTCGAAGCGGGCGGTCGCGATATCAACCCGATGATCCATATCCCGTTGCTCTGCGGGGTCCTCTACCCGTCAAAAATGAGCAACTGGTTCTACAATTCCGAACCGGATCCCAATCTCAACAACCGCGAAATCTTTATCCCCCGCGGTAAGACGTTGGGTGGATCTTCGTCGATCAACGGCATGGTCTACATCCGCGGGCATGCCCGCGACTACGATATCTGGCGGCAGACCGGTTGCGAGGGCTGGTCGTACGACGACGTGCTGCCCTACTTCCGCCGGTCGGAGCAGCATCTTGATCGTTCCGACAACTTCCACGGTGCGGACGGCGAGGTGAGGGTCGGTCGGGGCACCATGGAGAACCCGCTCTTCGACGCGTTCGTTGCAGCGGGTCAGGCGGCTGGCTACCCCTTTACCGACGACTTCAACGGCGCCCAGCAGGAAGGTTTTGGCCGTTACGACTTCACGATTGCCAAGGGTCGGAGGCAGAGTACCGCCGTGTCCTTTCTGCGCGCGGCCGGCAAGCGACCGAATCTCGACATCCTGACCCATGCGCATACCACGCGGATCCTCTTCGAGGGCACCCGCGCCGTTGGCGTCGAGTACGACCGGGTGGGCGAGCGTCATCAGGCCCGCGCGGGACGCGAGGTCGTCCTCAGTGCCGGTGCGATCAATTCTCCAGCCATCCTACAACTCTCCGGGATCGGTCGGCACGGGGATCTCTCCGCGCTGGGCGTTCCTGTTGTCGCCGAAAGCAAGGGTGTTGGGCAAAACCTGCAAGACCATGTCGCGGTCTACGTCCAGCATCTGTGCACCCAACCGATCACGTTCCTCAGCATGTTCCGTCCCCACGTTGCACCCTTCGCGCTGCTCCAGGCGGCGTTGTTCGGCACCGGTGTTGCGGCAGCCTTCCCTTTGGAAGCGGGTGGCTTCGTCAAGACGCGGCCGGAACTCGAGATGCCGGATGTTCAATTTCATTTCCTGCCGGGCCTCGGGCCCGATATGGGCGGTCTCCACACCCACGGGTTCTTTTCAAACATTTGCTGTCTGCGCCCAGAAAGCCGCGGGTGGGTGCGCGCGACGTCGACCGACCCAAGGGTTGCGCCGGCGATTCACACCAACTTTCTGTCGGCGCCCAACGACATGCGGACGATTCGCGATGGCGTGAAAATACTGCGAAAGGTCTTCGCCCAACCGGCGTTCGACGCGCTACGCGGCGACGAGAAGATGCCGGGGCCGGGGGTGACGACAGACGCAGAAATGGATGCCTGGATACGCGAGACCGCGCAAACGATCTATCACCCCGTCGGAACCTGCAAAATGGGCGTCGACGACCTTGCCGTGGTCGATCCCCAACTTCGCGTACGCGGTGTCGAGGGATTGCGCGTGGCCGATGCTTCGATCATGCCGACCCTGGTGGGGGGCAACACCAACGCGCCGTCGATCATGATCGGCGAAAAGGCAAGCGACCTGATTCTGGGGCGCGCGGCCTAACCGTCCCCACTGGCATCGCCGGCGGGCGCTCCTATAATCGGCGGGTTGCAGGGCGTGATAGCATCATTGCGCGCGTCGCGCGCGGGGGAGGAAATAAGTATGGCTACCAAGAGAAAAAAGACCGCCGCCAAATCCAAGGCCAAGAAAGCTGCCAAGGCGGTGCGTAAGGCATCGCCCAAGAAGAAGGCCGTAGCGAAGAAGAAAGCGGCGCCAAAAAAGAAGGCGTCCATCCAAAGGAGCAAGCGCTCGGTAGCGGGGACCGAACGGACCCTCATCGTTCTGTTTAATTTGCGCCGGGGCGTGAGCGCGGCGGCCTACGAGAAATGGGCGCGCGACACCGACGTTCCGATTGCCGGCGGACTGAAGTCCGTCAAAGAGTTCAAGGTCTACCGCGCCGAGGGGATCCTCGGATCGAAGGCCAAGCCGCCCTATCGCTATTTCGAAATTCTCCATATTTCGGGTCTGGACGCCCTTGTCGGCGATATCGGCAAGGAACCTCGGATGCAGGCGGTCGCCGCGGCATTCCAGAAGTTCGCCGACAATCCAACTTTCGTCGTCACTGAAAACTTCGCCGGCTAACCCAGCATGGCGGATCGCCACGTCGGCAAGACCGCCCTGATCACGGGTGGAGCCAACGGTATCGGCCGCGGTATCGCCGAACGGCTCTACCGCGACGGTGCCAACGTGGTCATCGCGGATATCGCAATGGATGCGGCGCGCGCCCTTGAGAAATCTCTGGGCCCGCGCGCCGCCGCCGTCGAAACCGATGTTCGCGACGAAGCCGCCGTCGATGCGGCCGTCGATGCCGCGGTGTCGCGATTTGGCCAGCTCGACATGATGGTCAACAACGCTGGCTACATCATGTTCTCGTCGGTCGTCGATACCGGCGCCGATGATTGGCGGCGGATGATGGACGTCAATGTCAACGGCGTCTTTCTGGGTATGCGGGCTGGCGCAAGACAGATGATCGCCCAGGGATCCGCCGGATCGATCGTCAATGCATCGTCGGGTGGCGGTCGCAAGGGCGTACCTAATTTCGCCCATTACTGCGCGACCAAGGCGGCGATCATCATGATGAGCCAAGCCGCGGCTGGCGAGCTCGCCACGCACCGTATCCGGGTCAATTGCTACACGCCCGGTCATGTCGAGACGCCGATGATGAACGGTCTCCTCGATAAGATCGCCGGTGCGCAAGGTATCTCCCGCGACCAAGTCTACAAGGCGCTCGAGGACGAAGTACCGTGGGGGCGTTGGGGCAGGGTCGAGGACGTCGCGGCGACGGTCTCTTGGCTGTGCAGCGACGATGCCGAATACATAACGGGTCAATGTATCGCGATGAATGGTGGCCAGCTGCCGTGGTAACGAGGGGGCGAGGAGAAACGATGTACGACTTATCGGGAAAAGTTGCGGTGGTGACCGGCGCAGGCCGGCACCGCGGGCTAGGCGAGGCCATGGCGAAGCGATTGGCCGCCGAGGGCGCGCATGTCGTCATTACCGACATCGGCGCGGCGAAAGGCCCCCAGTTCGCGTCCCAGCACGTTGGATTGACGGCGGAAATGGAAGAGATCGTCGCGGAAATCGTCAAGGCCGGCGGCCGCGCCAGCGCCCACGTCTGCGACGTCTTGGATGAAGCGCAGGTCGCCGGTGCAATAAAGAAGGCAGTCGACACCTACGGTCGCCTCGACATCATGATCAATAACGCCGGGATCGGCTATTTGATGAGCGACATCCTCAACCTGGACCAAAAGGACTGGGATGCCGTCTTGAATGTGAATCTCCGGGGCGTCTTTTTCGGAGTCAAACATGCCGCCCAACAAATGATCGCCCAAGGCGACGGCGGCTCGATCATTAATATCGCTTCACAGGCGGCAAAACGCGGCTTTGCCGGTGCGGCGGCCTATGTGTCGTCGAAGCACGGGGTTGTCGGCCTCACCCGCACCGCTGCACTTGAGTTCGGGCCGCACAACATTCGCGTCAATGCGATTTGCCCGAACCATGTCACCACAGGCCTCGGGGCCTGGCAGAACGAACACTTCAGCGCCGCCGGCGGGCAAGGAGAGGACGACTACATGGCGGCGATGCGCGCGCGTATCCCGTTGGGCCGCGTCGGGTTGACCAGCGATATTGCTGCGATGGCGGCGTTTCTGTGCTCCGACCAGGCACCCTATGTCACCGGCCAGAACCTCGACGTTTCCGGCGGCGAGGAGATGCACTGATCATGTACGACCTGAAGGGCAAAGTTGCCGTCGTTACCGGCGCCGGTCGCCAAGGCGGGATCGGCGAAGCGGTCGCCAAACGGTTGGTCCAAGAGGGTGCCAAAGTTGTTCTCACCGACATCGGCGCCCCAAAGGGCGAGCGTTTCGGTGCTGAACACATCGGCACGGCAGCGGAGCTTCAGTCCATCGTCGACAAAATCGTAGCAGCCGGTGGCGAAGCCGCAGCGGCCGTCTGTGATGTGCGCGACGAAGATCAGGTGCGGGGTGCCATTCAAACCGCGGTCGACCGATTCGGCCGGATCGACGTGATGGTCAACAATGCAGGTGTCGGCTACATCATGAACTCGACCCTCAAGCTGTCCCAGGAAGACTGGGATGCCGTGCTCGAAGTGAACCTGCGCGGTGCGTTCTTCGGCATCAAACACGCCGCAAAGCAAATGATTGCCCAGGGCGGCGGTGGCCGGATTATTTCTATTGCCTCCCAGGCGGCCAAGCGTGGGTTTCCCGATCTCGCCGCCTATGTTTCCTCGAAACACGCGTTGGTTGGGCTGACCCGCACCGCTGCGCTCGAGTTCGCGCCGCAAAACATTACCGTCAATACGGTTTGCCCGAACCACATCACGACAGGTCTCGGGGCGCGCCAGAACGAGTTTCGTGCGAAATCCTTGGGCATCACGGTCGAGGAATTGTTGGCCACCCGCGCGAAACAGATCCCATTGGGCCGGGTCGGGCGCACCAGCGACATTGCCTCGATGTGCGCGTTCTTGTGTTCCAGCGAAGCGGATTACGTGACCGGCCAAAATCTCGACGTGTCGGGCGGCCAGGAAATGCATTAGGGGGAGCGATGAGCGAAATCCTCGAAGTTCGGGAGTACATCAAGCAGACAGCGCCGCCGGCCGATGCGTCGCGCAACGAGATTCGTCGGCTGCGCAATGAAGCGGCGGCGGACCGGCCCATCGCCGAGGGGGTGAATACCGCTCGGATCGACATGGGGGGCATTGCCGCCGAGCTGCTCACGTCGAACGGCGCGGATACCTCTCGTGCGATCATCCATTTGCACGGTGGCGGGTTCGTATTCGGGTCCCCGGCGACCCATCGCACCATCGGTGCCTACCTTGCCAAAGATTCCGGCGTGCCCGTTTACATGGTCGACTATCGCCTGGCGCCCGAGCATCTCTATCCGGCAGCGCTGGAGGATTCGAGTGCGGCCTTTTCTTGGCTTATTGGCGCAGGACTGAAGGCGTCCGACATTGTCGTGTCGGGCGATTCGGCGGGCGGTGGTCTTGCCCTGTCTCTCTGCATGGAGCTAGCCGCGCGCGGGCAACCTCAACCGGCAGCGCTTATCCTGCAATCCCCTTGGACGGATTTGAGTTGCTCCTTCGATACCTACGATATGCTTGAGGGCGTGGATCCCACGGCGACGCGTGAGCGTTTGTTGGCGATGGCAAAGCTTTATGTCGGTGAGGACGACGACCTGCGCGCGCCAAAGGTGTCGCCGTGTTTCGGCGATCTTACCGGCCTTCCGCCGATGCTGATTCAAGTGGGCGGTAGCGAGGCGATGATGGGCGACTCGATTGCCCTTTACGGTCAGGCAACACGGCACGGCGTGAAGGCCGACCTTGAGGTCTGGCCGGAGATGATCCATGTCTGGCATCAATACACCTTCATGCTGGAAGACGCCCGGCGCGCCTTGTCGCGTTCGGTCCAGTATGCCCAACAACATTGGACGCTAGCCGCGCGGGCGGCGGCCGAATAGGAGCGCAGCGTGAGCGACAAAAAAATCATGAAGTGGCCAGGGAATGCGAAGATCGCGCTGTCGATCGTGGTCAACGTCGAAGAGGGCGCGGAAGGTAACATCCTCGATGGCGACAAAGGAATGGAACCCGTCGACGAACTCGGTGTGTTTGTCAAAGGACCGCTGAGGAACTTCGGCAACGAATCGAACTATCAGTTCGGGATCAAGGCGGGTTTTCCGCGGGTCGCTAAGTTGCTCGACAAATACGACATCAAGGCGACTTGGACCGCCTGCGCGCTCGCACTGGAACGCGCCCCCCAGATCGCCAACTATATCCGCGACCGGGGCCACGAGCCGTGTTCTCATGGCTGGCGTTGGCAGGCCCAGCACCGCATGGACGAAGATCAAGAACGTGAGTACATCCGCAAGGCAGTGACGTCGATCGAAAAAACAACCGGCACCCGTCCCTACGGCTGGCTGTCACGCTATCTCCATACCGAGAATACGCGCAGGCTTCTCGCCGAAGAGGGCTTCACCTATCACATGGATGACTTTTCCGATGACGTCCCGTTCTGGGGCGACGCGGGCGGCAAGCCCTTTGTCATCATGCCCTACGCGGTCGATTCCAATGACATGAAGTTCTGGACCGACCCGGCGCTTACCCCGGACCAGTGGCTTAAATACGCCACCGATAGTTTCGATTGGCTCTACAGCGAGGGCGTTGCGGGCGAGCCAAAGATTATGTCGCTGGGCTTGCACCTGCGCATCATCGGCCGGCCGGGTCGGATCGGCGCGTTTGAAGGATTTCTCAAGCACGTGCGCGCCCGCGAAGGCGTGTGGGTCGCCACCCGGTTGGAAATGGCTCAATCGTTTGCTCAGCAATATCCGGCGACGGCATGACCCGCGATACCATCACGTCGGCGCCCCAGGCGTGGGATGAATTTGTCGCTGTAATGGCGAACGGCATGGCAGCACCGGGTCCCGAAGCCGCATTGCGTGTGGTGACCGATTGTGTCGCGGCGCTTCTAGGGGACAAAACGGCGCACCTGAAACCCGGCGGCCTCAAGGGCGACGAAGCTCAGTATACCGTTGCGGCCACGGTGATGATTGCCCCAGGCGGCACCCACAACGTGTTCGTTGCGCAAAGCGGTTTTCCGCCCGAACAGATTCACATGAAAATCGATATCGATCGTGGCCACCCCGGACGCGTGGTCCGCGAACAAAAACCGTTGCTCCTGGCGAACACCGACGACTACGCCGACTTCCAACAAATCCTCAAGACCTCGCGGATGGGATCGTCGATGTATGTCCCGATGTTTTGGCAAGGCAAGATGTTTGGCCAGCTCATCGCTGGATCGCAGGCGCGCTATAGTTATCGCCCCGTGGACCTCGAACTTATGGGCCGGTTGGCGGATCTCGCCAGCCTCCTGTGGCACGCCCACGAGGGCCCGAAAAATCTCGCCCAGATTATTGAATCCTAACGCAGCGCCGATCGCCGTTTAGCGCCCGATACTTCGTGTCAGGACCATCGAGTAGTGAAACCGGTCGGCCGGGTGCAGGTTGATAGCGACGGCCAGAACGGCGCGATCTTCCGCCAAATAGCGGCGGACTACTCTCAACCCGGCTTGGCGTAGCGGCATTTGAAGTTTCGTGGCGATGCGGCTCGGCACCAATGCCGCGGTGATGGTCTGTTCGACCTGATGAACGGTTTCGCCGAACATTTCCTCGATCAGCCGATAGATCGGGACGTTCTTGTTGTCGAGACGTTCGGTCACCGCGCGAAAACGTGGATTGATATAGACATCCGTCCACGCAATGGGATCGGCACTTCCACCCGTGCTATGGCGCAGGCCGCTGACGTGGAGCCAACGTTTATGTGTGGCGCTGCCGATGGTTTGGGCGGTCCGGGCGCCGATCGACTCCAGCCGCACACGCTCGACGGTTAACGCGGTGTCCTTGGCATATTGCAGCAGTTCGTCGAGCGAGCCCATCGACTGTGCGTAGGACACCTGGGGTTCGGTCGCTCTGACGATCGAACCCGACCCCTGGCGGCGTTCAATCAGCCCAAGTTTCGTCAGACGGCCCAGGGCCTGACGGACCGCGTAGCGGCTCGCGTTGTGCGCTGCGCATAGGGCGGCCTCAGTCGGCAAACCGGCCCCTAGGGGATAGACGCCATCTTGGATCGCGACTTGAATGTGCGCGGCGATTCCCTCGGCTCGCAGCGCCTCGTGGGCGTCGGTTACGCCGAAGGATTGGGGTTTTTCACTCATTCGTCCGATTTCTGGATAATTTGTTCGAACAAATTCTTGCATTCCCGCGCCTGATCGGTCAAGAGTCGTTCCTCAACGCGTTTATCAATGGGAGGGGACCATGGTCGTTGTGGCCAAAGAAGTCGGCGAAAAGCGGTACCGCGAGTCTGCCGGGCGTTATCTGGAAGAGTTCGAAGTTGGCGCGGTCTACGAGCACCGTCCTGGTCGCACCATTACCGAATCCGACAACACGTGGTTCACGCTGCTCACCATGAACCAGCACCCCCTTCACTTCGACAAGGAGTTCGCTAAGGACAGCGAGTTCGGTAAGTGCCTTGTCGCCAGCCCGCTCACCGTCGCGATCGCGGTCGGCCAAAGCGTTTCCGACACCTCGTCGAAGGCGATCGCCAATTTGGGGTGGTCCGACATCAAGCTGACAACGCCGCTTTTCGTCGGCGACACGATGTACTCGGAATCCGAGGTTCTCGCAGTTCGCGAGTCGAAGTCGCGGCCTAATCAGGGTATCGTGACAATCAAAACTATCGGCCGAAACCAGGACGGCGCCGTGGTGATCTCCTTCGAGCGGTCGATGTTGATCCCCAAGCGCGGCCACGCGGTGGACGACCGATCAAAGAATTATTGATTCGCCATCAACTTGAACTTGAATGCCGCATTTGCGGACCGACGGAGGAAATAACATGAGCGTCGCCGAGCAACTCGACCAAGACGGCCTGACTAAGGAAGAAGAGAGCCAGATCTTCGACACGATCGACAAATGGCTCGAGCGCGATGTCCGGCCGGTCGTGAAGAAATTCGACCATGCCGACGAGTATCCCTACGAGATCGTCGAGCAGATGAAGGAAATGGGTCTCTTCGGAGCGATTATCGAGCAGAGATACGGCGGCCTCGGCATGTCTGCATCGACCTACGCCAAGGTCGTGATTCGGATTACCGAAGTGTGGATGGCGCTTACCGGCATCTTCAACTCGCATCTCATCATGGCGACACTGGTCCAACGCTTCGGTACCGAAGAGCAAAAGCAAAAGTTCTTACCGCGGTTTGCCACAGGCGAGTTGCGCGGCGGTCTCGGTTTGACCGAGCCCAATGCCGGCACCGACCTGCAAAGCATCCGCACCCGCGCCGACAAGGACGGCGATTGGTACACCATCAATGGGTCCAAAACCTGGATCACCAATGGGATCGAGGGTACGTGCTACGCGTTGCTCACGAAGACCGACACCCAGGCCAAGCCGGCGCACAAGGGCATGAGCTTCTTCATCGTTGAAAAGGGCGATGGGTTTACGGTCTCTAGGCGCTTGGAAAAACTCGGCTACAAGTCGATCGATTCGGCCGAACTCGTATTCGACAACTTCAAGGTGCCTGCAGCGAACCTGGTGGGCGGTGTCGAAGGGCAGGGTTTCTACCAGGCCGCCGGCGGTCTTGAAATCGGTCGCATTAACGTTGCGGCACGCGGCGTCGGACTTGCGAGCGCGGCCCTCAAGGACGCTACCCGCTATTCGCAAGAACGTCAGACCTTCGGCAAGCCGATCTGCCAGCACCAGGCGATCCAGCTCAAACTGGGCGACATGGCGACCAAGGTCGAGGCTGCGCGCTTATTGGTCGAGAACGCCGCGCAGGCCTACGACCGAGGCGAGCGGTGCGACATGGAAGCCGGGATGGCAAAGTACTTTGCTTCGGAAACGGCCGTCGAGGTGTCGCTCGAAGCCATGCGCATTCACGGTGGCTATGGGTATTCCAAGGAGTTCGACATCGAGCGCTACTATCGTGACGCCCCGCTGATGACCATCGGCGAAGGCACCAACGAAATGCAGCGCATCATTATCGCGAAACAACTGATCGCGCGGAACCCGGCCTAGTTCGGGGCGGGCCGCGTCTGTCGGCCCGCCTCTTCTCGTTAGTCACTGCGGAGAAGTTCATGAGTCGTCCTCTTGAAGGGGTGCGGATTGTCACGGTCGAGCACTACGGTGCCGGGCCGTTCGGCACCGGCCATCTTGCCGCGCTCGGCGCCGACATTATTAAGATCGAGAACCCCCACGTTGGCGGCGATTCTTCGCGCTCGGTGACGCCCCACCTCCTAGGAGAACATGACAGCCAGTTTTTCCAAACGCTGAATCAGAGCAAGCGGAGCCTTACGCTCGATCTCAAGCAACCCGAGGGTCAGGAAGTTCTGCGGCGGCTCGCCAAGAAAGCCGACGGCGTTATGAACAACCTGCGCGGCGATCAGCCGGCCAAACTCAAAATCACTCACCAAGACCTGAAAGCGGTGAACCCGGCGATCGTTTGCGCCCATTTGTCGGCCTATGGCCGCGAGGGTTCGCGGGCGACCTGGCCCGGCTACGACTATTTGATGCAGGCAGAGACCGGGTTCATGACGATCACCGGCGAGCCCGATGGACCGCCAACCCGCATGGGGCTCTCGATCGTCGACTGGATGACCGGTACGACCACCGTCCTGGCGTTGATCTCGGCGATTCTCAAGGCGCGCGCGACAGGCGAAGGGTGCGACATCGATTGCACCTTGTTCGACACCGCGCTCTATCAGACCACGTATCCTGCGACCTGGTATCTCAACGAAAAGGAAATCACGCCGCGCTTGCCGCGATCGGCGCATCCCTCCCTGGTCCCAAGCCAACTCTATACGGCGAAGGACGGTTGGATCTTCCTTATGGGCCTGACCCCGAAATTCTGGAAGATCATCTGTGAGAAGACCGGTCGGATGGACCTGTTCGATCACCCCGACTTCATCGATTTTCCGGCTCGCAAGAAGAACGCCACAAAACTCAATCCGATCCTTGATTCGGTTTTTGCGGAAAAGAGTGTCGAAGCATGGGTCGATATCTTTGCCGGATTCGTGCCGATTGGCCCGGTTTACGATTTGGCCGACGCACTTGAGACCGACTTCGTCAAGGAACGCGAGATGATCCACACCTACGATCATCCCCAAAAGGGCAAGTTCCGGGTTGTCGCCAACCCCATCAAGATCGACGGCCAACGACTGCCGACGACCTATGCGCCGGACTTGGGGGAGAACACCGATGAGATCCTGCGCGATATCGGCTATGCCGACGGCGATATTGCCGCACTACGCAACAAAGGCATTGTTTGATCGTCCGTTTCGCGGGCGCAGCTAAAGAGGGCAGACCATGAAACTTGACGGGCTCAAAGTTCTCGACCTTTCGCTCTTTCTGCCGGGGCCGGCGGTGTCGCTGATGATGGCAGATCACGGCGCCGAGGTGATCAAGATCGAGAATCCCAAGGCGCCGGAGCCAACGCGTTTCAAACAGTTCTTCCCGTGGGTGCAGGGCGACTGGACAGTCATGTTTCGCACCACTCAGCGCGGCAAGAAAGCTCTCACACTGAACCTGAAAGACGCCGCTGCCAAAGAGGTTCTGTTCAAACTGGTGAAAGAAGCCGACGTTTTTATCGAGTCTTTCCGCCCCGGAGTCATGAAACGCCTGGGGATCGACTACGACACGCTGCGGGCGATCAATCCAGGCCTCGTCTATTGCTCGATGTCGGCATTCGGCCAAGATGGCCCCTGGCGCGATCGCCCAGCACACGACACCGCTGCGGTAGCCGCGGCAGGTGTGCTTGGTCTTTCGAAATCGCCCGAAGGCGAATCGGGCCCGGCAATCTTGGGCGTTGCTATTTCCGACATGCTCTCATCGCACCTCGCGTTCGGCGGCATCATGATGGCGCTCTATCGCCGCCAACAGACCGGTGACGGCGACTACGTCGACATCAGCATGTTCGAATCCGTACTCAATGCCTCGCCCAATATCGTCGGCCCCGTCTTCGCGGGGAAACAAGCACCCGAACCGCTGCGGGAGCGAACCCACGGCGGTAACGCGATGCTGAACATCTATGCCTTGAAAGACGGCAGCCATATGGCGTTGGGCGGTGGCGAGCACAAGTTCGTCGAGGAATTGTTCAACGGTTTGGGCCGTCCCGAATTCATCGAGCCAGTGACGGGCCCCGCAGGCGAGGGCCATTGGCCGGCGATCGCATTCCTGCGCGAGGAATTTCGCAAGAAAAATCGGGCTGAATGGGAAGCGTGGTTCGAGGGGCGCGATATCTGCTGGATGCCGGTAATGGATCTGGAAGAAGCATGGGATACGCCCCAGGTGTGGGAGCGTGAAATGCGGATCAAAGATCCCGATGGGAACGATCACATGGGCATTCCGATCAAATTCAAGAATGAACCCGGTCGCGTCAATTTTCATTTACCGAAACATGGCGAGAACAATGCCGAAATCCTCAAGGGGTTGGGCTACTCGGCGGACGAGATTGCCGCGTTGAAGGCCGCGGGCGCGATCTGACACAGGGTCCGAGGTTTCCACCGTGACCGGCCAAGCGGTCGTCGGCACCCTCGGCAAGACGACACTTCTCTTTGCGGCAGTGCTGGCACCGTTCCAGGCGGCGTCGATCTCGCCGGCGATTCCGGAACTCCTTGCCCATTTCGCGGACCACCCCAATGCCGCGTATCTCGCGCGGCTGGTGCTGGTGATGCCGTCGATTGGGATTGCCATCTCGGCGCCCCTTGCCGGTGCCGTCATCGACCGATTTGGGCGCCGTAGGTTTCTGATCGTTGCAATCTTCGCCTACGCCCTTCTGGGTGCTTCAGGCGGCCTCGTCGACAACCTCGAAGTCGTGCTGGCGACGCGCCTCTTGCTCGGCTTTGCCGCGGGCGGTGTGATGACCGCGACCGTTACCTTGATGGGCGACTATTTCGACGGGCCGGAGCGCCAGAAGTTCCTCGGGCAACGCACGGCGTTCGTCAACTTCAGCGCCATTGCCATCAACATCAGCGGCGGCGTGTTGGCGGCGATCGACTGGCGCGTGCCGTTCCTAGTTTTTCTGGTCGCGCTGGTGCTGGTCCCACTAGGTCTGCGTTCGCTACCCGAACCGGTCGTCAGTGCTGAGGCCAAGGCAGCCCCACGGATGCGGTTTCGCGAATGGCCGCTGGCGTTCATCGCTCTAGTTTATGTGATGGTTTTTTTCGTCAACGTCGCGTTCTTCTTCGTGCCGACACAAATACCGTTCTTCGTTCGTACCCTTGGCTACGTTGACGCGTCGACAGCCGGCCTGTCGCTTGCGGCTTCTTCGCTGGGGATCGCACTCGGCTCGCTGCTCTATCATCCGATCCGCTCACGGGTGCGCCAGGCGGCAAGTACCTTTGTCCCAGCCGCTGCACTCGTCGTGCTCGGTTTTTCTCTTGTCTCGGTCGCCGATTCGTTGGCAACGGTGATGCCTGGGTTGTTGCTTGCCGGACTTGGCTTCGGCGTGATCAACGTCAACGCGATCGTCTGGTCGATGGAGGGGACACCCGCAGTGCTCCGCGGTCGAATCGTCGGCGGCCTAACCGCAGCGATGATGCTGGGGCACTTCTTCTCGCCGCTTATCAGCCAGCCGCTCGCTCAAGCCTGGGGCCTGCCGGCCGTTTACCTGTTCGGAGTCGGCTTGCTCGGCCTGATCGGTACGATCTTTCTGATCAACGCCCTGCGACCACGTCGCGCGATTTAGCCAGCCAACGCTTTGCGCTTTGCCGCGCTGCGCATTTTTGCGGCGTCGCGCTTGTCTTTGGCGATGGTGATCGGCCCTTTCAATTCCACGATATTGCCGTCGGGGTCCAGGACATCCATTGCTTTGCCGCTGCCATCCGCGCCATAGAGGCGCCGGGTCTCGCCGGCTTTGATCTTGTGTTTGCGCAAGTGCGCCCGAATTCGCTTTTCGTTGAACGTTTCTAGGTTCAAGGCGAAGTGATGCATGTTGCGACCCTTCAAGGCGACTTCGCGAGCCTTCTTCATGGTACTGGCCGTCTTCACGGCGCGCCGTCCTGGGGCAAGCTGGAGGTCAACCATACTGCGCCCGGCGCGCATTTGCAGAAGACTGATGCTCTCGACGAAACGCTCCTCCCACATCCCAAGAACGTCCGTATAGAAGCGTCGTGCGCGCTCAATATCCGAGACGAGCAGGACGACATGGTCGATTCGGTTGGTCGCAATCGGGTGTTTTGATTTGGCCATCAACGCCTCCTTAGGGCAGGGACTTCATCGCGGGCGGCGCGCAATTCGTCACGAAATTGCGGTGCCGCCGCGACCTCGATAAGCAATTCCGCCCGTTCGGGCAGGGTCTTGTTGCGCAGGTCGGCGATTCCGTTTTCGGTGATTACGTATTCGATGTCGGTGCGGGCGACCGAGACCGAGGTTCCCGGTGCCAGTGCTGGGACGATACGCGAGGTTTTTCCGTCCGACGTGGTCGATACCAAGGCGACAATGGCGCGGCCGCCCTTCGAACGCCGAGCGCCGCGCAAGAAGTCGACAAGGCCGCCGGCCGCGCTGATCTGATTGCCTTTGATCATTTCCGCATTGGCCTGCCCCAGGATGTCGAGTTCGATCGACGAGTTGATCGCGACCAGGTTGTCGATGGCACCAAGAACGCCGATGTCGTGGGTGAACGTCGCCGGATGGAACGCGATATCGGGATCGTTGCCGACAAAGTCGTAAAGCGCCCTACTGCCCACCGCGACGCCGGTTTGAACCATGGGCCGCGGCCCGCCGCGTGCCATCGCGCCCGACGCCGCCAGCGCCATGAGCGGATCGCACACCATGCCGCCATGCATTCTCAGGTTCTTGCGGTCGGTGAGCGGTTCCAAGACGGTCGCTTGAATCTTGCCGACCCCGATTTGAATCGTATCGTCGTCGCGGATCAGGCTTGCGACGTTGGCACCTACCGCGCGGAGCGCATCGTTCTCGGCGCCGAGGTCGTATTCCAGAAGGTCGAAGGGCTCCTCAACGACGTAATCCAAGGCGTCGTAGGCGATCTTAGGGGCATGGGGTGGCGCCGGCATGTTCGGATTGACGTGCGCCACCAGGGTCTTTGCGTAGCCAACGATCGAAGGCGGAAAGTCGGCGGCGATTCCGAAACTGCACTGCCCGTTCTTGTCCGGCGGCGATACCTGGATCAGGGCGAGGTCCAGCGGCGTACTCTGCAAATAGGGCGTGATCTCTGAATAGTGCATCGGCAGGAAGTCGACTTTGCCCGCAGCGAACGATTTGCGCAGCGCGGGTGTAACGAAGAAAGATGTCACCCGGCAATCCTCGTGCAGAGCGGCGTAGTCGATCTGGTTAACCCCCGGAATCCAGACACCAACGAAGCGGATACCGGCGCATGCCGCGCTATTCTCCTGCAGGATTTTGGCGAAGAGCAGGGATTCCCCGGCGCAGTCGGGCATATAGACCGATTGACCGGGCTTGAGCAGCGAGGTCAGGTCGTTGGGGGCAAGTGATTTAGGCATACGGTCCTTCGGCCAGATTGTCTTTGCGGACCCCTATGTTACCATTCCCTCGACCCGCGTCGATCCGACATCCCGGCCTTTTCATGACCAATCAAAGCCTGACCGAGCAACTGATCGCGTTGCTTCACCGACCCATCACGCAGGACGACCGCGCCCGCGCGGCGCTGCATGTCCTCGATTGGATCGGCTGCGCGGTGATCGGGGCGACGACCGCGCCGGGCGAGGTTATGAAGGCGTATGGCCGCTACGAACCGGGCGGGTCGTGCAAGGCGATCGGTGTGGGCGACGTGCGTGCCGAGACGGCGGCGTTCGTCAACGGCGCCTTCGGCAACGTCTTGGAGATGGACGATATCCATCGCACCTCGGTCCTCCACCCCGGACCTGTCGTGATCCCCGCAGCGCTCGCCATGGCCCAGGCGCAAGGGACCGAAACCTCGGCCTTCTTGGACGCCTTGATTCGCGGCTACGAAGTCGTCATTCGTATCGGGGCGTCGGTGGGTCTTGGGCACTACAAGTATTTTCACAGCACGGCCACCTGCGGTCCTTTTGGCGCGGCGGCGGCGGCAGGGAGCGTCTTGGGTTTGAGCGACGACCAACTCGCCGATGCCCTGGGTAATGCCGGCACCCTTGCCGGCGGGCTGTGGCAGCTTCGCAACGAAGACGTCATGTCCAAACAACTTCACAACGCTCACGCCGCGCGGTCGGGCGTTGTCGCGGCAACCTTGGCCCAACGCGGATTGACTGGTCCCCGCAACATTCTCGAAGGGCCCCAGGGGTTCTACGCGGCGATGTGCCCTGATGCAGACTCTGCCGTCGTTATGGCGGATCCAACCGCACCGTGGATGGTCTACGATACGAGTTTCAAGCCATGGCCGGCCTGTCGCCACGCGCATCCGACGATCGACGCTATGTTGCTGCTGCGCGATCGCATCGCAGCACCTGAGGATGTCGAACGGATCGTCGTACGGACCTACGCCGATTCGGTCGCGTTTTGCGACCGGCCCGACCCCCAGAACGTAGTCGACGCAAAGTTCAGCCTTCAGCACGTCGTTGCAGTGGTCCTTGGCGAGGGCAAGCCGACCCTCGCTTCGTTCGAACCCACTGTGTTCCGCCGCGCCGACATAGCCGCGGTCCGGAGCAAAGTGACGGTAGAGGCCGCACAGGTCTACAGCGCGGCTTTTCCCCACCACTACGGCGCCGAGGTCGAGATTTGGGGCAAAGGCGGTTTGCACGAGAAAGCAGTTGTGAGGGATGCGCTTGGCGACCCCGGTAACCCGGTAGGCGACGAGACGGTCGTCGCAAAAGCGCGCGAACTGTTGTCGGCGGGCGGATTGCCCACGCCCAAGGTAGAGGCCATAGTGCAAAAAACGCTGGCTTTGGGCCGCGGCGGTACCATCGACGACGTCACCGAACTGCTGCCCTAGCGAAATACGAGAAGGGGAGGACGAACATGTCTGCCGCACAGGACATTGGCGACGAGGTCAATCCAGTCGAGACACTGGCGGCGCATGTCGTCGGTACCCGGTTTGAGGACCTCCCGCCGGCGGCTGTCCAGGCCGCAAAAACTTTTATCCTCGATTCGATTGGAGTCGGCGTGGCCGGCTCCGACGGACCCTGGATCCGCCAACTGATCGATACGGTCAAGGGATGGGGCTCGGGCGATGAGGCGCGCGTCTTAGTGCACGGAACGAGGCTGCCTGCGGCATCTGCCGCGATCGTCAACGCCTACCAGATCCATTGTTTAGAGTACGACTGCGTCAACGAGGACGCCGTAATTCACCCGATGGCGACCATCCTCGGCGCCGTGACTGCCGAGGCCGATCGCGCCGGCGGCTACAGCGGAAAGGATTTGATCCTGGCTGTCGCGCTCGGTGTCGATGCCTCGTGCGTGCTGGGGATTTCGTCCCGTGCACCGATGCGGTTTTTCCGTCCCTCCACCGCTGGCGCCTTCGGCGCGACGGCGGCAATCGCCAAGCTGCGGGGCTTCGACGAAGCCACTTTGATCAACGCCTTTGGCGCCATCTATGGCCAGATCTCGGGCACTCTCGCCCCCCACCGCGAGGGGTCGCCGGTACTCGGGATGCAGATCGGGTTCTGCGCCCGTGGCGCGATCTCGGCCTGCGATTTGGCCCAGGCGGGCTTGGTCGGTCCCCACGAAGTCATCACCGGGATGTACGGGTATTTGCCGATGTACGAGGGCGACTACGACCATATCGCGGCCTTCGCTTCGCTCGGCAAGACGTGGCAAATCACCCGTGTGTCGCACAAACCTTTTCCCTCGGGGCGTCTGACCCACGGGGTTGTCGATGGCATTCAGCAGTTGCTAAAGAACGACGGGCTAAAGCCCGAACAGGTCGAGCGGATGGTCGCTTTGGTTCCGCCGCTCGCGCACCGCTTGACGGGGCGGCCCGACATTCCGAACCCGGAACCAAACTACGCCAAGCTGTGCATTCCATTTGTTGCGGCTACCGCGCTCCTTGAGGGCACGGTCGATGTGCAGCATTTCAAGGGCGACTGGCTCCGCAATCCCAAGGTGCACGAGATTGCCGCCCGGGTGGAGCCGGTCGAGGACTCCAACCCCAACACCAATGCCGTCGCGCCGCAACGCCTCGAGGTGCACCTCAAGGACGGGCGTATGCTGGCGGTCGACATGCCGCAAATCTTCGGTCACCCGGAGAATCCGCTGTCCTACGAGCAGAATGTCGGCAAGTTCAAGGGCGCTTGGGCGTCCGCGGCGCGGCCGCTGAGTGCTGCGAACGCCGATCGCATGATCGAATATGTCGACAACCTTGAGTCGGTTGCCGACGTTCGTTCCCTTATCGATCTAACAATGGCTGAGACCGAGTAACTATGACGAATCCGACATATTTTGAGGCGCTCGATTACGAGCGCATGGTCCGCGAATACCCGATCGGCGACGCGTTCGCCAAGCTCATGAAAACGATGAGCCGCGATGAGTTGACCGCGCTGCAAGAGACGCGGTTGCTCAAGCTGATCGACCGTGGGTGGAAAATTCCCTTCTATCAGCGGCTCTGGTCGGCGGCCGGAATGGCGCCGGGCGACATCAAGCGCCTTGAGGATAGTGCGAAGATTCCGAGCTATTCCAAGGCCGACCTGATGAAGAGCATCGAAGAACATCCGCCCTTTGGTGATTTCCATGGGATGGAGAATTTCGCCAAAGACAAGCGCCCCCCGGTCGTTTTTCACACAACCTCAGGTACGACCGGCACGCCGCAAAATTTGTTCTTTGGGCCGTGGTCGCGCGAATTGCAGAACGTTATGTTGGCGCGCGCTTATCACATCCAGGGGATTGGTCCTGACGACGTCGTGCATTCGGTCTATGGCCACGGGATGATCAACGGCGGTCACTACGTGCGCGAGACCTTCGTGCACTACAGCCCCGCACTTTACCTCTCGGCCGGTACCGGCAACGAGACGCGCTCGGCGCAGCAGGTACAGAATATGGCCCGCTTCGGCGTAACGGTAATCGTCGGTTTCGCCGACTATATCGTCAAACTTGCGCAGGTCGCTCGTGAAGAAGGTCTGGTGCCGGGCAAAGATATCCCGGTCCGGATGATCGTCGGGCATATGGGTCGCGAAAGCCGCGAAGCGATCTCCGAAGCCTGGGGCGGCGCGGAGATCTACGATCTCTACGGTGTCGGCGATACCGGGATCGTCGCTTTTGAGGCGGCCGACCGCGAAGGGATGTACGTCCACGAGGATGCCTATCTGCTCGACCTGACCGATCCGGATACTGGCGCGGTCGTCCCCGATGGGCGCGAGGGCAATATGGTGATTACCGTCCTGTTTAAGGACGATATTTATCCGGTGATTCGTTTCGACACTAAAGATGTCACGGCGTTTGAGACCAAGCCGTCGTCACTTGGCTACAGCTTCCGTCGTATTCGTGGATTTCTAGGCCGCAGCGATAACATGGTGAAGCTTCGCGGGATCAACCTCTACCCCATCGCGATCGGCGCCATCGCGAACGAACATGCCGCGACGACCGGTGAATATATCTGCCGGGCCGATCGCGACGCCGATGGCCGCGACGAAATGACGATCACGGTTGAGGTTAAGGATCCGGGCGATGCCAGTGTGCGAGATGAAATCGCCGCGGAGCTCAAGACCCGGCTCGGGATCGCCATCAATGTCGAGTTAGCGGCAGGTGGCACGACCGCCGAACTGACCCAAGTGGAAAAGCGGCAGAAGGCCGTGCGATTGATCGACAATCGGTTCAAGTAGACGCGGCGCCCGGCGTGGCCGACCTCGACATCTTTGCGCATGACATTGCCGGATGGGCGCAGGCCCTCGCAGCGGAGGAGGTCCGGGCACTGGACCTCACCGAGGCTTGCCTCGCGCGGATCGCCCGTCAGGACTCTGCGCTCAAGGTCTTTACGACACTAACGGCCGGTGCAGCGAGGGCCGCCGCCCGGGACTCCGACGTCCGCCGCACCCAGCGCGCGTCGCTGGGCCCACTGGACGGCATTCCGGTCGCGCTCAAGGACAATATCGATCTCGTCGGCACCCCGGCGACCGCCGGCATGGCGACCAGAGCGCATATCGTGTCGAGCGAGGATGCGGTCGTGACGACGCGGCTTCGTGCCGCCGGCGCAGTCATCCTCGGCAAGGTCAATATGCACGAGGCGGCGCTCGGTGCGACCAACGAAAACCCGCTGTATGGCCGAACCTATAACCCCCATCGGGTTACCCATACGCCGGGCGGATCGAGCGGCGGTTCCGGCGCCGCGGTGGCGGCGGGGTTCTGTCTGGCCGCGCTTGGGACCGATACGTTGGGGTCCATTCGGGTGCCGGCCTCCTATTGCGGTGTCGCCGGAATCAAGGGCACGCGCGGTCTCGTGTCCCCGCGCGGCGTTGTCCCGCTGTCCTGGACCTTCGATCACGTCGGTCCTTTGGCCCAGTCGGTGCGCGACCTCGGGCTCTTGCTCGACGTCCTCGCTGGCTTCGATCCGGCGTGCGCCGAGTCTGTCGCGGCGCCCGCTACGCCGACCTACGACCCCGGGGCACCGGCGAGCCTAGCCGGTGTCCGCCTCGGCCGGTTGGATCTCAGCGACGCCGCGGTCGATCCCGATGTCGCGGCGGGGTTCGGGGCCGCGATCGATGTCCTCGCCGGACTAGGGGCGGAGATCGCCCCGGTCAGCATCAGCGGTTACGATTTCAGCGGGTTGCGTCGCGCCGGTCTCATGATTTCCGAAGCCGAGGGCGCGGTCGTCCATGCGACCGACCTTGCCGAGCATCCTGAGCGATTTTCCGACGAGTTTCGCGCGATGCTCGGTTACGGTGCCGGCTTGAGCGCCGTCCGTTTGGTCCGTGCGCAGCGCGATATCGCCGCCGCGCAACAACAGATCAGGACGGCCTTTTCTGGTTTCGATGCGGTCGTCATGCCGACAACGCCGCAGACAGCGTTCGATTTCTCGGACGGTGTCCCGGTCAATCAAGCGGATCTGACCGCGATCGCCAACCTGACCGATCGTCCGGCGGTGTCGGTGCCGATGGGTTTTTCCGCGAACGGCCTACCGATGGGGCTCCAGGTCGTCGGACCACGGTTTAGCGAAGCCGAAATCCTGCGTTACGCCCGCGCTTACGAATTGGCCGCAGATCACAACATGCGCGTGCGGGACAAGGCCTTCGCCTGAAGACCTAAGAATACTTGAAGACCGGCTTCCGCTTTTCCATGAAGGCCGTACGTCCTTCCACATAGTCCGCGCCGCGAAAAGCGTCGTCGAACAGTCGCAGCGTTTCGTCGGTATCTTCGGCGCCGCCGTCGAGAATCATGCGCACGATTCGCTTGGTGGCACGGACCGAAAACTGGCTCAACCCGGCGATCGTTTCGCAGTAGTGCCGGGTTTCGGATTCGATCGTATCGGGCGACAACAGCCGATCGATCAATCCGATCCGCAACGCTTCGGGAGCGTCGACGAGGCGACCCGTATACAGCATGTCCATGGCGCGTGCCGGTCCGATCTTATCGACGACCAGTTTGGTGTCGTGCAGGCTATAGACCAACCCTAGCTTGGCAGGCGGGATGCCGAAGCGTGAGGTCTCGTCGGCGAAACGCAAATCGCACGCCACCGCAATGCCGCAACCGCCGCCGACGCAGGGGCCCTGGATCATCGCGATCGTGGGTTTGGCGAACCGCGAGAGCTGCCGTTCAGCGGTTTGGACGATGAGGTTGTAGGCTTTCGAGGTCTCCGGCGTGGCGTGAACTTTTTCGAACTCGCTGATGTCCGCGCCGGCGGCAAAGGCCCGGTGATCGACACCGCGAACGACGACGACCTTGATTGTCGGGTCGCGTTCGGCGTCGTCGAGAAGGCCCGGCATGGCCGCCCACATCGCTTCGGACAGCGCGTTGCGCTTGTCGGGCTGGTTCAGGGTCAACCAGCCGATCGGGCCGTCTTTTTCTAAGAAAATAGCCGGTTTGCCGCTCATCGTGTCCTCCACGCTAGGGGCGGGCATCTACCCATAGCCCCACGCGGCTTGTCAACGCGCGCGCCATTCGCTGTACTGATGCGAATAGGGAGGACGCAATGAACGATCAAGTCAGCTTTACCCGTCTCGATCAGGCGACGCCGGACGATTTTGAGATCATGCATCGGCACATGTCGGCGGAGCACGCCGGACTTGCCGATCGCGTGCTGGCGCTGCTGCGCGGCCTAGGCGGGCAGTGTCCGGGGCTCAAAGTCGACCGCCTCGAACACTCACTACAGACCGCGACACGGGCGCATGCGGACGGCGCGGACGAGGAAATGGTCGTTTGCGCTTTGCTGCACGACATCGGTGATGAGCTGGCGCCGGACAATCACGGCGCCTTCGTCAGCGAAATCATGCGCCCCTTCGTGTCTGCCGATAACTACAATATTTTGCGCTACCACCCCGAATTCCAGGGATACTTCTTCTTCGACAAAATCGGTGCCGATCCGAACATGCGCGACCGTCATCGCGGTAAACCTTGGTTCGACAAGGCACATGAATTCTGCGAGCGCTGGGATATGCCAGCCTTCGACCCAGACTACACCAGCAAGCCGGTGGAGTTCTTCGAGCCAATGGTCCGGCGCGTATTCGACCGGGAACCTAGCCACAACGGTGTGGTCATCCCCTAGGGGCATGTCTCAATTTAAGATTCAGTGGAAAATCAATTCCTTAAGTTCTACGCGCGACTGCCTCCATCGGCGCTTGGTGGGGGTAAACAGCTTAAGCGCGTACTTGGACAGGGGAACAGGCCGCTTCTCTCAGACGATAACCACCGGCCTGGCCAGTAATGTGTGCCTAGCCTGTTCCCTCACGCCGCCAGGCCGGCGTTACCGCTCATCTCCTCGACCCCAGTCCGGTTGCATCGTGCGACCGGCGGCGCTATGCCACACGCCTGACCTAACGGTGGGGGCGCGATGAGCGGGCGAGACGGGTATTTCATCGAAGATCTTTCGGTCGGTATGGCCGACGAAATCAGCAATGTCGTGACCGATGCGATGGTCGAGCAATTTGCTTCGGTATCCGGCGACGACAACCCGCTACACCTCGACGACGACTATGCCGCGACCACCGTGTTCAAGGGCCGGATCGCCCATGGGATGCTGGGGGCAAGCTTCATTTCGGCCATCATCGGGACGCGCCTGCCAGGTCCAGGGACCATCTACATGAACCAAAGCCTCAAGTTTCGCGCCCCGGTGCGGCTCAACGACGTCGTCGTGACCCGGGTCGAGGTTGCCGACATCAACACCGAGAAAAAGCGGGTCACGTTGCGCACGACCTGTAAGGTTGCCGATACTGTTGTGATCGATGGGGAGGCACTGGTGATGGTGCCCTCGCGGGGTTGAGTACACGGCTTCCATGAAGGTCGTTCACGGTTTCGATCAACTCCCGCGGGCGCTCCACGGCGCGGCTTACGCCGTCGGCAATTTCGACGGACTCCACCTTGGCCACAGGGCGGTCATCGACCAAGCGAAGGACATCGCCCAGGCGCGTGGGGTTCCCTGCGGCGTTATCACCTTTGAACCCCATCCACGCCATTACTTCAGTCCGAACGACCCGCCGTTCCGCCTGACGCCGCTATCGCGCAAAGTGGCCATCCTCGAAGACTGGGGCGTCGACTGTATGGTCGCGGTACCGTTCGACGCGGCGTTGGCCAACACGTCGGCGGAGTCCTTTGTTGCGGACGGGTTGGTCGGCGGTTTGCGTGTCGGTCACCTGGTTGTCGGTCACGACTTTGCCTTCGGTCACAAACGCGGTGGCAATACCGCCTTCTTGACCGAGCGGGCGACCGCATTCGGGTTTGGAGTCACCATCGTTGAAGCCCACTTGGCGCCATCCGGCGCGCTCTATTCGTCGCGAGCGATTCGCGAGTTGCTGCAAAGCGGACGTCCCGGCGACGCAGCTGAATCCCTGGGCCGTTGGTGGGCGATCGACGGGGTCGTCCAGCACGGCGATGCGCGGGGGCGCGACCTGGGATTCCCGACCGCAAACCTTGCGCTTGGCGCTTACCTGCAACCGTCGTTGGGCATTTATGCCGTTCGTGCCGCGGTCGATCACGGCGGGGAATCGACGTGGTACGACGGCGCGGCGAACCTGGGGCTGCGCCCGACGTTCGACGGTCGAACGATCCTGCTCGAGGTGCATCTCTTGGATTTTTCCGGAGATCTCTACGGTAAGCGCATGGACGTGGCCATGATCGAATACCTGCGGCCCGAAGAGCGGTTTGCGGACCTCGACAGCCTGATCGTCCAAATGCGGACCGATTGTGCCAATGCGCGGCAAATCCTGGCCTTGCCGCGATACGCTGCGGGCCGGTTCCACGGGACGACCCCGCCGCACACCCGTGACGAGCCCCTGCCATAAGCCCGGAATCCTCGACAGCCCGCGGCGCCCCTGCTACATAATCGGCCATGTCCAGGCAAAATCGGCAACGGATTCCGCGAATTATTACCCCGGCTCTCTAACCGAAGCCGGACTCCATTCGCCGTTTTCCTCTCCCGATCTGGATTTGAGTTTCTCCGATGTCCCAAGACTATAAATCGACCGTCTTCTTGCCCCAGACGGATTTTCCCATGCGCGCCGGCTTGCCCCAGCGCGAGCCCGAGTTCCTCGCGCGCTGGGCTAAGATGAAGCTCTACGAGCGCTTGCGCGAACAAAGCCGTGGCCGCGAGAAGTTCGTCCTGCATGACGGCCCGCCTTACGCCAACGGCCATCTCCATATCGGCACGGCGCTCAACAAGATTCTGAAAGATGTCGTCAATCGCTCCCAGCAAATGATGGGCAAGGACGCCAACTATGTACCGGGCTGGGATTGTCACGGCTTGCCCATCGAATGGCAGGTCGAGCAAAACTACCGCAAGGCCGGGAAGAACAAGGACGAGGTGCCGGTCGTCCAGTTTCGCCAGGAATGCCGCGACTTCGCCGACGGATGGATCGGCGTTCAGGGCGACGAGTTCAAACGTCTCGGCGTCCTCGGCGATTGGGACAATTACTACGCGACGATGGCCTTCGCCGCCGAAGCACAGATCGCCCGCGAGATCTGCAAGTTTTTGATGAACGGCGGACTTTACCGGGGGTCGAAGCCGGTGATGTGGTCGGTTGTCGAAAAGACCGCCCTCGCCGAGGCCGAGGTCGAGTACCACGATCATACCTCGACGACCGTCATGGTCCGCTTTCCCGTTGCCGCCGCCCCCGGAAACCCCGATGTGGCGGGCGCGCAGGTGGTCATCTGGACGACAACCCCGTGGACCCTGCCAGGCAACCGGGCGGTGGCATACGGCGCCGAGATCGACTACGTCGTGTGCGAGGTTACGGCGATCGAGGACGGGAGCACCGTCGTACCGGGCGAACGGGTCGTGATCGCGGCCGCGCTTGTCGAGTCGGTCAAAGCCGAGGCCGGGGTCGCAGCCTGGACGGTGTCGGCACCGTTCGCGGGCCAGACCTTGGAAGGCGCCATCGCGCGGCATCCGTTCGCCGGGCACGGGTACGAATTCGATGTGCCGCTACTAGCCGGAGATTTCGTTGTTACCGACCAAGGCACCGGTTTCGTCCATATCGCCCCGGGTCACGGTGCGGACGACTACGACCTTGGCCAAAAGCACGGCATCGCCGTTCCCGAGACCGTCGATGCCGCAGGCGTTTATATCGAGAGCGTGCCGCTGTTTGCGGGTCACAAAGTGCTGCACCCAAGCGGCAAAGAGGGCGACGCGAACGGGGTCGTCATCGCGGCCTTGCTCGCCCACGGCAAGCTCTTCGCCACCGGGAAACTCGTCCACCAGTACCCCCATTCTTGGCGCTCCAAGGCACCTGTTATCTTCCGCAATACGCCGCAATGGTTTATCAGCATGTCGGCGAACGACTTGCGCGCCAAGGCACTCAAGGCGATCGACGAGGTTCGCTGGGTACCTCAGCAGGGCCGCAACCGCATTCGCTCCATGATCGAGCACCGTCCGGAGTGGGTCATCTCACGACAGCGCGCCTGGGGCGTTCCGATCACTGTCTTTGTTAACCGCAAGACCCGCGAACCGCTGCGCGACGATACCGTCAACGAGCGCATTGCCGCCGCGTTCGAAGAGGAGGGCGCGGATGCCTGGTTTGCCGACGAAACCGGCGCCCGTTTCCTTGGCAAGGACTATGACCCATCGGACTACGAAAAAGTTACTGACATCGTCGATGTGTGGTTCGATTCCGGGTCGACTCATAGTTTCGTCTTGGAACAGCGCCCCGATCTCAAATGGCCCGCATCCCTCTACCTCGAGGGGTCGGACCAGCACCGCGGTTGGTTCCATTCGTCGCTCCTCGAGTCCTGCGGCACCCGCGGGCGTGCGCCCTACGAAGCAGTGCTGACCCATGGCTTCGTCATGGACGGCGAGGGACGTAAGATGTCAAAGTCCCTCGGCAATGTCGTGAGCCCGATCGACGTCACGAACCAAAGCGGTGCCGACATCCTGCGTTTGTGGGTCGTCGCATCGGACTACACCGACGATCTACGGGTCAGCAAAGAGATCATCCAGAGTCAGGCCGACGCCTATCGCAAGCTCCGCAATACGCTGCGGTACATGTTGGGCAACCTCAACGGGTTCTCCGACGAGGAAAAGGTGCCGGCGGCGGAGATGCCAGAGCTTGAGCGGTGGGTGTTGCACCGCCTGTGGGTTTTGGACCGGCATGTACGTCAGTGCTGCAACGATTTCGATTTTCACGACATGTACGTGCAGCTTTACAACTTCTGCACCAACGATCTATCCGCGGTCTACTTCGATATCCGCAAAGACGCACTCTATTGCGACAGCGCCCAATCCCCCGTTCGCCGCGCGGTTCGGACCGTTCTCGATCAATTGTTTCGGTGTTTGACCGCATGGCTTGCGCCCTTCATTTGCTTCACGGCAGAGGAGGCGTGGCTTGCCCGCTTCCCGGGTGAGGACGAGAGCGTTCATTTGCAGGTGTTCCCGGATATCCCCGCGGCGTGGCGCAATGACGCGCTGGCCGAAAAGTGGTCTAAGGTCGCGCGCCTTCGCCGTGTCGTTACTGGCGCGCTGGAAATCGAGCGACGCGAGAAGCGGATCGGCTCCTCCCTTCAGGCGGCACCGACGGTCTTTGTGGATCAAGGGACGGCGCAGGCCTGCGCTGGTGTCGATCTTGCCGAGGTTTGCATTACCTCCGCCCTCCAACTCAACGTCGGTGACGGACCCGCAGACGCGTACCGGATCGAGGACGTTCCGGGCATATCGGTGGTCCCGACAACGGCAACCGGGGGTAAATGCCAGCGGTGCTGGAAGGTACTGCCCGAGGTTGCGGCGGCACCCGACGAAGGGGCGGATGTCTGCACACGCTGCGCCGATGCGATTGGGCCACGCGATGGGTCGCCCGACTAATGTTGCGTCTTGGCTTGCTTGTGGCAATCGGGGTCATCGCCGTCGACCAGGTGACGAAGTATTGGGCGCTCGACACGATCCTGCTTGGTCAGCGGATCCCGGTCACCGACTTTTTCAACCTCGTCTTGACCTTCAATCCTGGAATTAGCTTCAGCCTTTTCCAGGAGGCGTGGGGCCGTTGGGTGTTCAGCGCCTTGGCGCTCGCTATTGTCGTCGGTCTTGCGGTCTGGTTGCGACGGCAATCCGCTGTGTGGTTGGGAGTTGCGGGTGGCGCCATCATCGGCGGTGCTTTGGGGAATACGATCGATCGTGTGGTTCACGGTGCAGTGGTCGATTTCTTGGATTTCCATGCGTTCGGGTATCATTGGCCCGCGTTTAACGCTGCCGACTCGGCAATCGTGACGGGTGTGGTTATGATCCTCACGGAGGGCGTTATTGTTGGTCGCCGCAAAACGGTAAACGAAAATGACGATGTCTAGTGGCCGAACCGTGTTTGGCGCGGCGAGCCTGTTGATCGGTGTTCTAGTGCTCGCGGGTTGCTCGAATCCGGCGCGGACTCTCGGTCTCGACCCGCCGCCGCCCGACGAATTTACCGTCGTCAGCAAAGCGCCGTTGACGATCCCCCCCGATTTCAATTTGCGCCCGCCCCAGCCGGGCGCCGTGCGGCCCCAGGAGCAGGGCCCGACAGCGCGGGCGCGATCGGCGCTTGTCGGTGACGCGCAGGGGTCGCCGACCGCCGCGCAAACGCCGGGCGAAACCGCTTTGCTACAGATCGCTCGGGCCACCGATGTCGATCCCGCGATCCGGCAGATTATCAATACGGAGACTACGCAACTGGCCGAACGCGACGATGGGTTTGTCGAGCGGTTGCTGGAGCGTGTGCGCGGCCCGGCGGACAACCCGGACGTGGTTAATCCGACTGCGGAGGAGCGGCGCCTTCGCCAGGAGCAAGCCTCCGCCAACGCCGGTGCGAACGCCCAACAGACGCCGACCATTCGGCGAAAGAGCCGTTCGATCCTGTCGGGGGTCTTCTAACCGTCGCTCTGACTATCATGTGACCGGCGGCTCAGCCTTACCCCCTTGAATCCTGCCCGCCGCCGTGAGTACCTAGGACCATGGCAGTTGCTCTGAAAGAACTTCTTCGTCGCGCCGCGCGTGGCGTTGGCGCGCTCGGTCTCGGCGTTATACTGGCCGCAACGTTGCTTTGGGTCCCCGCCGACGCAGACGGTTTGTTCAACCCGAAGTCCTTCGAGTTGGCGAACGGTCTGCAGGTCGTCTTGATCGAAGACCACCGCGCCCCGGTCGTGACTCAAATGGTCTGGTACAAGGCTGGGTCGGCGGACGAGCCCCGCGGTAAATCGGGCATTGCCCATTTCCTCGAGCATTTGATGTTCAAGGGCACCCGCGATGTCCCCGCAGGCGAGTTCTCCGAAGTGGTCACCAGAAACGGCGGACGCGAGAACGCCTTCACCTCATTCGACTATACCGGATACTTCCAGACCGTCGCCGCCGACCGCCTCGAAACGATGATGCGGCTTGAAGCCGACCGCATGACCAATCTGACGCTCACCGAGGAACAGGTGAATGCGGAACGCTTGGTGATTCTCGAGGAGCGCCGTTCCCGCGTCGACAATACGCCGACGGGTCTGTTTTTCGAACAAATGAATGCCGCCCAGTATCTCGCCTACCCCTACCGGGTGCCGGTGATCGGATGGGAAAGCGAAATCAAAAGCCTTGGCCTGGACGATGCGATTGAGTGGTATCGGACCTACTACGCGCCCAATAACGCGATCCTTATCGTTGCGGGAGACGTTACGGTCGAACAACTTCGCCCGCTCGCCGAGAAATACTATGGCGCGATTCCGCGCCGCGACACGCCGGCCCGGACACGGGCGGAGGAGCCGCCGCAGCTCGCCGCGCGTAGGCTGGAAATGTTCCACCCCCAGGTCACGCAAGATACCTGGCGGCGCTCCTACCTCGCACCCAGCTACAACTGGGGCGAAGAGAAACACGCGTTGCCGTTGCAGATTCTGGCTCAAGTTCTCGGTGGACCCGCCACCAGCCGGCTCTACCGCGGTATGGTTGTCGAGCGGCAAGTAGCGGTACTGGCGAGTGCCTTCTATTCGGCTACCGATGTCGGGCCGAGCCAGTTCTTTCTCTTCGCGGTACCTCGTGGCGATGCGACGCTTGCCGAAATCGAAGCCCAGATGGATGCACTGGTCGCGGATGTCCTCGAAAATGGCATCACGCAAGACGAGCTTGACCGCACCAGGCGGAACCTTCTGGCCCAGGCGGTTTATGCCCGCGATAACGTTCAGGGGGCCGCACGGATTTTCGGAGAAGCGTTGACAAACGGTCGGACGATCGAAGACGTCGAAAGCTGGCCCGACCGGATGGGTCAGGTCACATTAGAGGAGGTGAACGCCGCCGCGCGATACGTCTTCGACAAGCGGCGTTCGGTTACCGGTCTGTTGCGAGCGGGGGAGCCGAGTTGATCGGGTTTCTGAAGGCGCCGTTTGGCGTTTTTCTGGCGCTTTTCGCCGTCGCGGTGGGGCTCCTGCTATGGGCGACACCGCTGCGCGCCGCCAACATCCAAGAGGTGCGCTCTCCGGGCGGCGTGACGGCTTGGCTCGTCGAAGAACCTTCGATCCCCATGCTCGCGGTCGAGATTCATTTCCGCGGCGGCACCTCGCTCGACCCGGCAGGCAAAGAAGGTTTGGCCAACCTTCTTTCCGGTCTTCTCGACGAGGGCGCCGGCGCGCTGGATTCCCAATCCTTTCAAGCCCGTCTCGAAGACCTCGCGATTTCTTTGTCATTCGACGCCGGGCGCGACGGTTTCAGCGGGAGTTTGCGAACCCTGACCGAGAACGCCGAGGCGGCGTTCGACTTGCTGCGTCTAGCCCTTTCCGAACCGCGCTTCGACCCCGAACCGGTCGAACGTATTCGCTCTCAGGTGATCAGCGGTATTCGGGCGCGTGCAGAAAACCCCAACACGATCGCGGGGGAGACACTCTTTCGGACGCTTTACCCCGATCACCCCTATGGCCGGCCCGCTCGCGGTACCCCGAAGTCGGTTGCGGCCATTACCGTCGACGATTTGCGGACCTTCGTTGCCGAGCGGTTCGCGAAGGAAAATCTGATCGTCGGCGTCGTCGGCGATATCTCCCCCGAACGCCTGTCGGTGCTGCTCGATCGAACGTTCGGTGGATTGCCGGCGGGTGGGCAAGATATCGACGTGCCCGAGACGCCGGCAGTGGCCGCAGGCCGGGTCGAGGTGATCCGCCGCCCCATTCCCCAAAGCGTCCTGATGTGGGCGATGCCCGGCATCAAACGCAACGATCCGGACTATTTCGCCGCCGTCCTGATGAATCGCGTCTTGGGCGGCGGCAGCTTTACGTCGCGGTTGTACGCCGAAGTGCGGGAAAAGCGCGGTTTGGCCTATTCGGTCTACAGCGCCGTTGTCCCCTATGAACGCTCCGGCATCATCCTGGGGGGCGTCGGGACACAAAATGGCCAGCTTGGCGAATCTTTGTCCCTGATTCGCACGGAAATCGACAAAGTGGCACGCGACGGTATCACCGCGTCGGAACTGAAGGCGGCCAAAACCTATACGACCGGCGCATTTCCGCTCAGTCTCGATACTAACGCGCGGATCGCCAACGTCCTGGTGACGTTGCAGATTTTGGACCTCGGAATCGATTACCTCGAGCGCCGTGCCGAGCTCGTGAATCGGGTGACGCTCGACGATGTCAAACGGGTGGCACGGCGTCTCTTGGATATCGAAGCCATGACGGTCGTTGTTGTCGGCGACCCCGTCGGCGTGGAGTCGACGCCGTCGCCCTAGGGCGTTTGACGCCCGTTTCGCCTCTGCTAGTTTTGGCGCCCAGCCATGCGCCCGCCCTTCACCCACCACGCCCAACACTGCTATGCCGCCTCGATCGGGGCGGCGGGCCAAGACCCCGCTGCGCTAGCTGCCAAATGGGATGAAGCGAAGGCGGCGCTCGGTGCGATCTGCGGCGTACTCGGGAAGGATGCTCGGTACGATTGCATCGCTGCCGCTAGGTGGCAGGACGATCTGCCCGAACTTGAACGGCTCGCCGCCGATTTCAGGGATCGCTTCGACGATGTGATCTTGATCGGGATTGGCGGCTCGGCCCTAGGGGCGCAAGCCCTTTCGGCGATTGCCGATCCGGCTGGATGCCGTCTGCATGTTCTGGCCAATCTCCAACCCGGCCGACTAGAGACGCTCTTGGGTGCCGTCGATCCGACCCGTACTGGGGTTATTCTGATTTCTAAGTCCGGCTCGACCGCCGAGGTAATGGCCCAGGCCGCCGTGGTCTTGGGCCACTTGGCGGCGACCCTTGGACGCGCCGCCGTGGAGGGGCGTGTCGTCGGGATTGCGGTGCCTGGCGACAACCCGCTGCGCCGTTTGGCCACGGCGTGGGGCTTTACCATGTTGGATCATCCTGTCGATGTCGCGGGGCGCTATTCCGTGCTGACGTTGGTTGGGATGTTGCCCGCGCTTATCTTGGGGTTGGACGTGCGGGCGGTGCGCCGCGGCGCGGCCGCCGTGCTGGACGACCCGACGTCGGCGGTGAGCGAAGGCGCGGCGCTGATGGCAGCCTTTGGCGCCCAGGATCGGTCGATCTCGGTGCTCCTGCCCTATGACGAACGCCTCGGGTGGCTGTCTCGTTGGTTTGCGCAGTTGTGGGCGGAGAGCTTGGGGAAATCCGGGAGGGGCACGACGCCGGTCACGGCGCTCGGGCCGGTCGACCAGCACAGCCAGTTGCAACTCTATTTGGACGGGCCGGTCGACAAGGTCTTCACGGTTCTCGTCACCGACTTTGCGGGCCAAGGGATGCGAGTGGCCGCCGATCAGGTCGCCGACATCGCCGCGCTGTCGTATCTCGCCGATCGGACGATCGGCGATATCGTGACCGCTTCGGCCCGGGCGACAGTGGAAACGTTGGTCGCGCACCAACGACCCGTGCGGGTCATGCTGTTGCCGCAGTTGGATGAGGCTGCCATCGGCGGATTGTTCATGCATTTCATGCTCGAGACGATCCTCACGGCAGGCTTATGGGGGGTCGATGCGTTCGATCAGCCGGCCGTCGACGAGGGTAAAGTACGCGCCCGCGACTACCTTCGAACCGGGCGCGTCGCCTTCGAGCTATGACCATTCGCCGCCTGCCTGAGGGCACGGTCAACCGCATCGCCGCGGGCGAGGTCGTGGAGCGGCCTGCGAGTGTGGTTAAGGAGTTGGTGGAAAACGCTCTCGACGCCGGTGCGGCGCGAGTCGACGTTTCAGTCGTGGGTGCGGGGCGTGACCTGATCGTCGTGGCCGACGACGGCGTCGGCATGGCACCCGACGATCTGATGCTCGCTATCGAACGCCATGCGACGTCAAAGTTACCGGATGACGATCTTGTCCATATCGCGCATCTCGGGTTCCGCGGCGAGGCCCTGCCGTCGATCGGCTCGGTGAGCCGCCTGACCCTGACCAGCCGGGCGCGCGGCGCCGATGCCGCGTGGCACCTGAGTGTCGACGGCGGCCGCGTCGGCGAACTGCAGCCGGCGTCGTTGCCGGCGGGAACCCGGATCGAGGTGCGGGATCTATTCTTTGCGACGCCGGCGCGGCTCAAGTTTCTTAAAACCGATCGCGCCGAGGCATCGTCGGTCGCTGAAACCGTCAAGCGTCTGGCAATGGCCAATCCAACGGTTGCCTTCAGTTTGCGCGAGGGCGAACGATTGCGGTTCGACTATCCCGGGGCTACCGGACCCGATGCATTGCGCCGCCGGCTCGCCGCTGCGATGGGGGAAGACTTCGTCGCCAATAGCGTTGTAGTCGAGGTTGAGCGCGACGGTGTGCGGCTCGCGGGCTTTGCGGGCCTTCCAACGATGAACCGAGGCAATGCCCAGGCCCAGTACCTATTCGTCAACGGCAGACCGGTTCGCGACAGGGTGTTTACCGGTGCGATCCGCGGGGCCTATCAGGATTTGATGTCGCGGCACCGCTATCCCGTCGTCGCGCTGTTTTTGACGTTGCCGCCGGATGCGGTCGACGTGAACGTGCATCCGGCAAAAGCCGAAGTACGCTTTCGCGACGAGCAGCTTGTGCGCAGCTTGATCGTCTCGGCAGTGCGCCGCGCCTTGGGGACAGCCGGGCACCGCGCTTCTTCGACGGTGGCAGCGGCAGCATCTGCAGCATTTCGTCCGGGCGGTCAGGGAGTGTTTTACGGAACGCCGGATGGGTCGTCCCGCAACCCGGGCTTGGCGGAAGCAGCGGCGGCCTTCCAGTACCAGGCACCGGCGGACCGGCCGCGCGGTACTAGTCCCGAGGACTTTGCGCCAGCCGCCCGCGCGACCGAGGCGAGCGTCGAACCGGCTGACGACTATCCGCTTGGGGCGGCGGTCGGCCAGGTGCACGAGACCTACATCGTCGCCCAAACCGCCCACGGCCTGATCGTCGTCGATCAACATGCCGCGCACGAGCGGTTGGTCTACGAGCGGATGAAGAAGGCGCTGCTGAACGGCGTTGCGCGCCAGGGAATGCTGATCCCCGAGGTAGTCGAGATGGAGGATGCGGCGGTAGGTCGCGTGTTGGCTCGGGCGGGCGAGCTTGCCGAACTCGGCCTGACGGTCGAACCGTTCGGGGCGGGCGCGATCGTGGTGCGCGAGCAACCGGCGCTTCTGGGCGAGGTCGACCTCCAGGGCTTGCTACGCGACCTCGCCGACGACCTCGCCGAATTCGACGATGCGACGACACTGACCGAACGGCTCAACGATGTGTGCAGCACCATGGCGTGCCATGGTTCGGTGCGGGCGGGCCGCCGGTTGTCGGTCGCGGAAATGAACGCACTGTTGCGCGAGATGGAAGCCACGCCCAATTCCGGCCAATGCAATCATGGCCGCCCAACCTATATCGAGCTGCAATTGCCCGACATCGAACGGCTATTCGGACGGCGCTGAGAGCGTCTCGGGACCTTCGATCTCTACACAGCTTAGGAAGTACACCCTTGCGGCGCCGTACCGGCGGTCGTCGATCGCTCTGTATCCGGCCGGAATTGCGAGTTCCTCGCCCCGGCCAACCTCGACCGCTGCAATTGCGCCGTCCCGCAACCAACCCTGGGCGCGGAGCGCGTTCAGTGCCGGGACCGACAGGCCCGTGGCGTAGGGTGCATCCATGAACAGCAGGTCCGCGCCGACTCGGGCCGGTCCCGGTTCGGTCGCGTCGCGGCGCAGCACCGTGACGGCGTCGTCCGCACCCAGTCGTTCGGCGTTGCGTTTGATGAGGGCTGCGGCGCTTGCGTCGTTCTCGAAGAAGGTCACGTGGTCTGCGCCGCGCGACCAGGCTTCGAACCCGAGCGCGCCCGACCCAGCAAACACATCCAGTACACGGAGGCCGGTCAGCGTTGCGCCGCCCTCGGTGACGAGGCCGTGGGTCAATCGGTTGAAGATCGCTTCGCGGACCCGGTCGGCGGTTGGCCGCACCGAGTTGTCGGGCGCGGTTTCGAGTTTCCGGCCACGGTGGCGGCCCGCGATGATGCGTAGCACTAGCGCGCTTGGCCCAGCTGTTCGCGCAGCACCTTGTGCGGCACCGGCGAGACTTCGCCGGGCTTGAGATTGCCGAGCTGAAATGGCCCGTAGGCGAGGCGAATCAAGCGCGATACCGGCCACCCGAGGTGTTCCATGACGCGGCGGATTTCGCGGTTCTTGCCTTCGCGCAGCGACACGGTGAGCCAAGCGTTTGCGCCTTGCTGTTTGTCGATGGTGGCGAGGATTGCGTCATATCCCACGCCGTCGATGGTGACGCCGCGTTTGAGCGGATCGAGCATCGCTTGATCGACCCGTCCGTAGACCCGGACACGGTAGCGCCGGGTCCATCCGGTCGACGGCAGTTCTAGCTTGCGCGCGAGGTCGCCGTCGTTGGTGAGCAGCAACAGGCCTTCCGAATTGAGGTCGAGCCGTCCGACGGTGACGACCCGCGGCATGGTCTTGGGCAAATGGTCGAAGATCGTGTCGCGGCCCAACTCGTCGCGGTTGGTGGTCACGAGGCCTGGCGGTTTGTGATAGCGCCACAGGCGATTTTCCTGGGCCGCCGGTAGCGGTTTGCCGTCGACCTCGATCCGACTTGCGGCGGTGACGGTAAAGGCCGGGGTGGTCAATTGCGTGCCGTCGACGCTGACCCGGCCCTGCTCGATCCAACGTTCGGCCTCGCGCCGCGAGCAAAGCCCCGCGCGGGCGATTCGCTTGGCGATCCGCTCGCCGGCCGGGGCCTCTCCGGAGTCGGTCATCGTTGGGCTGCTGCGGCAATAAAGGCGCGAAAGATTTTCGCGTCGCCATCGCTGATGTCGTATTCGGGGTGCCACTGCACACCCAGGCAAAACCGGTAGGCCGGCGATTCGATCCCTTCAACCACGCCGTCGGGCGCGACCGCGTTAATGACGATGCCTTCGCCGTCGTGCGCCGCGGCTTGGTGGTGGGCGCTGTTTACCGGCAGGGCATCGGTGCCGACGATACGGTGAAGCAGGGTGTCCGGGGCGACGGCCACGGTATGGCCCGGTTCGTCGCGCGGGTTCGGCTGCTCGTGCGCCAGCGCATCGGGGACTTCATCGGGGATGTGCTGGACCAAGGTGCCGCCCAGGATGACGTGCAAAAGCTGCTGACCGCCGCAAATACCGAGGACGGCTTTGTCGCGCGCCAACATGCCGCGGGTGACCGCGGCCTCGAACGCGGTGCGCCGGTCCTTGGTCTTGACGGTGGCGTGGCGTTCGCTGGCCCCGAACAGGGCGGGATCGACGTCGAAATTGCCGCCCGACACGACGAGGCCGTCCAGCAGGTCGGCGTAGCGCGCCGCCGCGTCCACGTCGTGGGGCAGCAACAAGACGGTACCGCCGGCCTTGGTCACGGCCTCGCAATAGTTTTGGCGCAGGGCGAACCACGGCTTGTTGGAATAGGCGCCGGGCTCTTCCGAATCGACGGTGATACCGATGAGGGGGGCGGTGGTCATGGCGCGGAGACTAGGGCGCTGGCCGCGCGGGCGCAATTGACGCCGAAGGCTTGACCCTCTCCATCGCCCGGCCCAAGGTCGGCTGTATGGATACCCCCGGCGAAACCCCGATGGCGCAGGCGTTGGCGGAAGCGGAAGCCGCGGCCCGGGCGGGCGAGGTGCCGGTGGGTGCGGTCCTGGTCGACGCGGGCGGCGCGGTGATCGCCGCCGCCGGCAATCGCACCCGGACCGACAACGACCCGACGGCCCACGCTGAAATGGTCGTGATACGCGCCGCCGCCGCGGCGCGCGGCGCCGAACGGCTCAACGACTGCGATCTTTACGTAACGCTGGAGCCCTGCCCGATGTGCGCCCAGGCGATCAGCTTTGCCCGGCTGCGCCGGCTCTACTATGGGGCGGCCGATCCCAAGGGCGGCGGCGTCGAGAACGGGCCCCGCATTTTTGCCCAAAGCACCTGCCACCACGCGCCTGAGATCTATGGCGGGCTGGACGAATCGCGGTCGGCCGCGCTGCTGAAGGCGTTCTTCAAGAGCCGGCGGTGACGCCTCGAAATTGCGGGGCGTCAATGCCTGACGCGCGGCAATTCCTGATACAAACAATAGGTCCGCCCCACAAAGAGAGTGCCCATGGTTGTCGAACATCCGGAAAAAACCAAGAAACTGCTGCCCAAGCTGCATGCCTTTATGGAGGCCCACGTCTATCCGGCCGAAAGCGTCTATGCGGCGCAGCTGGCGGAGGAACGCTGGCGGGTGCCGCCGGTCATGGAGGAACTGAAGGCGAAGGCCAAGGCGGCCGGTCTGTGGAACCTGTTCCTGCCGGACGACACGTTGGCGGCGGGCCTGACCAATCTGGAATACGCGCCGCTGTGCGAGGTGATGGGCCGGGTGCCGTTCGCGCCCGAGGTGTTCAACTGCAACGCGCCCGACACCGGCAATATGGAATTGCTGTGGCACTACGCCAATGAGGCGCAAAAGAAGGAATGGCTGACACCCCTGTTGGAGGGCAAGATTCGCTCGGCCTTTTGCATGACCGAACCCGACGTGGCGTCGTCGGATGCGACCAATGTCGAAACGTCGATCAAGCGCGATGGCAAGGACTACGTGATCAACGGGCGCAAATGGTGGATCACCAACGCGGCCCACCCGGACTGCGCGATCTTCATCGTAATGGGGAAGACCGACCCGACCGCGGCGCGCCACCAACAGCAATCGCAAATCCTGGTGCCGCGCGATACGCCGGGCGTGACCATCGTGCGCAAGCTGTCGCTGTTCGGATTCGACGACGCGCCGCACGGACATTGCGAGGTGACGTTCGAGAACGTGCGGGTGCCCGCGAGCAATTTGATCTTGGGCGAGGGCCGCGGTTTTGAGATCGCGCAAGGCCGCCTTGGGCCCGGGCGCATCCACCATTGCATGCGCCAGATCGGTGTCGCCGAACGGGCGCTGGAAACGATGTGCCGGCGTGTCACCAATCGCGTCGCCTTCGGCAAGCCCCTGGCCGAGCAGGGCGCGATCCGCCAACAAATCGCCCAAAGCCGTATCGAGATCGAACAGGCGCGCCTCCTGGTGCTCAAGACCGCGTGGATGATCGATCAAGTCGGCGCCAAGGAAGCGCGCAGCGAAATCGCGATGATCAAGGTCGCGGTGCCGATGATGACGCAGACCATTTTGGATCGTGCGATGCAGGTGCATGGCGCCGGCGGGTTCTCAGAGGATTACGGCCTGTCCTACGCCTGGGCCTGGGCGCGCGGCCTGCGCATGGCCGACGGCCCCGACGAGGTGCATGCCGAAGGCATCGCCAAGCGCGAGCTGCGGAAGTACAGCAACAGTTAGTCCCCGATCTTCGCGGCCTGGGCCCACGCTAACTCCGCCAGGGGGCGCACCAGGGCGCCCATGCGGGCGGCTTCGGGGTTGGCGGCGGTGCCGTCGCGGACGCGGCCCATGATGCCTTGCAGGATCGCGGCCATGCGAAACAGGTTGTAGGCCATGTAGAACTCCCAGTCCGGGAGCGCGTCGCGGCCGGTGCGCTGCGCATAGGCCGTGGTGTAAGCGGCCTCGTCCGGGATGCCGAGCGCGGCGATGTCGACCTCGCGCAGGCCGCGGAATTCGTCGGGCGATACCCGCCACGCCATGACGTGGTAAGCGAAGTCGGCCAACGGATGGCCCAACGTGGCGATCTCCCAATCGAGGACGCCGATGACGCGCGGTTCGGTGGGATGGAAGATGAGGTTGTCGAGACGGTAGTCGCCGTGCACGAGCGTGGTTTCGTCGTCCTCGGGCAGGTGCGCCGGCAACCACGCCATCAGGCGTTCCATCGCGTCGATGGTTTCGGTTTCGCTCGCCTTGTATTGCTTGGACCAACGCCCGATTTGGCGCGCGACATAGCCGCCCGCGCGGCCGAAGTCGTCCAGACCGGCCGCGTTGTAGTCCACCGTGTGCAGCGCGGCGATTACCTTGTTCATCGCGTCGAACATCGCCGCCCGTTCGGTCGTGCTGCCGATCTCGGGCAGACGCGGATCGAAGAAGATGCGGCCGTCGAGAAAATCCATCACGTAGAACATCGTGCCCACAACGCTTTCGTCGTCGCACAGCAAATAGGTACGCGGCACCGGGACGCCGGTCCCGGCGAGCGCCGTCATGATGCGGTACTCGCGGTCGACCGCATGGGCCGAGGGCAGAAGCGTGCCGGGCGGTTTGCGGCGCAGCACGTAGGACGCCCCCGGCGTGGTCAGCCGGTAGGTCGGGTTGGACTGGCCGCCCTTGAATTCGGCCACCGTCATCGGCCCGGCAAAGCCCGGCAGGTTGGCGGCGAGCCATTCTTCGAGGCGATTTTCGTCGAAGCGGTGGGCGGGCAGGACGTCGGGGTTGGCGCTCATGGTGCCGTACCGGGGCGGCATCCATTTTTTTTGCCAAACGAAGCCAAAAAAACCTTACGAATCAAAGGCCCACTTGGAGGGACGGATACAAAACGAACCCAAATCTTTGCATACCCCTTCATAGTTGCCGGTGACGGCTCCGGGGGATTTGCCGAAACAAAGCCAACGGTCCGGACATTTGGGGGGAGGAAAACGGTGCGGCGGGCATGACGGGGCGTAGTCTAGCGCGATACGCGGGCTACGAGAATTCACGTTCTCTGTCCCCGAATTCGGGATGTGTCGGTGGTGGGTTTCGGGCCGGGCTTGGTGCCGGGTTATTGTTTGCTTGGTGCCGATGTTGGCGCGCGCAGTTGGCGTTGTCGCGGCACGGATCGCCGCGGCGCGGTGGGCTGGAGAAAGACCGCGGGCCACTTGGTGGCGTCGCGGGTTTGGGATGGAGGGGGCGATGACATTCAAGCGAATACGGTACGTGGCGGTGTTTCTCGCGGTGGTGTGGCTGCCCGCGTGCGGCGAGTCGTTCGAGGACGCCATTGCGCGGGCGGAGTCGGGGGCCGTCACGATGGATCGCCGCGAACGGCAAACGGTCATCGATACGTTGCGCAAAGGACTGGAGGAGCAGGAGGAGCTATCGGCGGCTGCCAAGGGCCGGGCGACGGCGTGGCTTGGCCACTTGCTGGTGCGCCACGGCCAATATGAGGCGGCGCAGGCCGTGTTGTCGGATTTTGGCGCGACGGCGGACCAGCTCGTTGCCGCGGGCGATCCGGTGTCGGCGGTACGGGGACTAGGGGCCCTCGGCGCGGCCCTGGTCGGGGTAAGGCGGGACTTTGACGCTGTGGCCCCACTCGATCGCGCCGCGACAGTTGCCGCGGCGCATGATCTAGGGACCCATCCGGTCGTGATCGAGGTGCGAAGCGAAATGGCGTTTCTTACCATCGTTCCAGGGGTGGTCGCCCACGACACGCGCGGCGCTGCGATCGCGGCGGCCGAGGAACTGCTGACGCAGGGCGCGGAGATTGCGCAGGCGGAGGGCGGGGAAGACGATCCAAGGTTGGGGCGGATCGATTTCGTCCGCGCCAACCTCTTGGCCTACGGCACCGAGGCGGATACCGGTCTTGACGACGCGGCCCGCAGGGCCGTCAACGCCGATATCTTGGCTCACCTCGAACGGGCTCGAGCGCGCCTCGGTGACGACCATCCCACGCAAGTCCCCGTGTTGGAATGGCTCGCGCAGGAGGCCGCCGGCAGGTGCGATACGCGATCCGTAAAGCGCCTGTCGCAGGAGGCGATCGCCGTTGCGGAAGAGATCTACGGCGATACGGCGGAGCGGACGTTCCATGCGCGGACTTCCCACGGCGAATTGTTGATGGCGATGGGCGACATGACCCGCGGACGCCAGATCGTCCTCGATGCCCGCGCGGCGCGCTACGGGAAGGCCGCCGGGGAATTGCAGGCGCCGGCGTCACCTTACGATCCCTTGGGCTGTATCGACCCGCCGGGGTGACGGACCGCTAACGCGCGTGCGCGATCGCGCGCCAGCCGATGTCGCGGCGGCAGAAGCCGCCCGGCCAATCGATCACGTCGACAGCGGCGTAGGCTTTCCCCTGTGCGTCCGCGACGTCCTTGCCCAGCGCGGTGACACCCAGCACCCGACCGCCGGTGGCGACGGTCGCGCCGTTCTTGGCGGCGGTCCCGGCGTGGAAAACCGTGACGCCGTCGAGCGCGCCCGCGGCGTCGAGTCCGGCGATGACGCTGCCCTTGTCGTAGGTGCCAGGGTAGCCGTTGGCGGCCATCACGACACACAGCGCGGCCTCGTCCTTCCAGCGCAAATCGATATGGGCGAGTTGGCCGTCGGCACAGGCGAGCAAGGCCGGGACGAGGTCCGATTGCAGCCGCGCCATCAGCACTTGGGTTTCGGGGTCGCCGAAGCGGACGTTGTATTCGATCAGCTTGGGGCCGTCCGAACCGATCATCAGCCCGGCGTAGAACACGCCTTGGTAGGGCCGGCCCTCGGCCTTCATCGCGGCGACGGTGGGACGGACGATTTCGGCCATGACCCGCTCGGCCATCGCCGCGTCGAGGATGGGGGCTGGCGAGTAGGCGCCCATGCCGCCGGTATTGGGGCCGGTGTCGCCGTCGCCGACGCGTTTGTGGTCTTGGGCGCCCGCGAGTGCCAGGACATGGTCGCCGTCGCAGAGCGCAAACAGGCTGGCCTCCTCGCCGTCGAGGAATTCTTCGACGACGATTTCCGCGCCCGCGTCGCCGAAGGCGCCGCCCAGGATGTCCTCGACCGCCGCGTTGGCCGCCGACACGGTTTCGGCAACGATGACGCCCTTACCGGCGGCGAGGCCGTCGGCCTTGATCACGATCGGCGCGCCGGTGCGGGCGATGAACTCCTTGGCCTCGATCGCGTCGGTGAAACGGCCGTAGGCAGCGGTGGGAATGCCATATTTGGCGCACAGGTCCTTCATGAAGCCCTTGGAGCCTTCGAGTGCGGCGGCGGCGCGGGTCGGGCCGAACACCTTGATGCCGACGGCGATCAGCGCATCGGCGAGGCCCGCGACCAACGGTCCCTCCGGGCCGATCACGACGAAGTCGATCTCATGGGTGTTACAGGTATCGACGATGCCTTCGATGTCGCCCGCGGCCACGTCGAGACAGGTCGCCACCTGGGCGATGCCGGCGTTACCGGGGGCGCAGTAGAGCGTATCGGTCAACGGCGAGGCGGCGATGGCCCAGCACAGCGCGTGTTCGCGCCCGCCCGAGCCGACAACGAGGATGTTCATGGCACTAGTCCGTCGATTGTCGCGAGAGTGTTTGGTGGTTCGGCGCGACCTTTGTACCATGCCGGCGGCACCATGACAGACCTCCTCGATAACGCTTCCGAGATTCCCAACGCCGCGAACATTCCCGAATATTCGGTGGGTGAAATCGCCGGCGCCCTCAAGCGCAGCATCGAAGATGCGTTCGGGCGGGTGCGGGTCAAGGGCGAGATTTCGCGCATCTACCGCGCCGCGTCGGGGCACGCTTATTTGACACTGAAGGATTCGGACGCGGTGTTGGAGGGGATTTGTTTCCGCGGCGCGTGGGAGAAATTGCGCTTCCAGCCCAAGGAAGGGCTCGAGGTCGTGGTCACCGGCAAGCTCACGACCTTCGCCAAGAAATCGCAGTACCAAATTATTATCGACAGTGTGGCGCCGGCCGGGGTCGGCGCGCTGATGGCGCTCCTCGAAGAGCGGCGCAAGAAGCTCGCGGCCGAAGGACTGTTCGATGCCGCGCGCAAGAAACCGATCCCGTATTTGCCGCAGGTCGTTGGTGTCGTGACCTCGCCCACCGGCGCGGTGATCCGCGACATCCTCCACCGGTTGCGCGACCGCTTCCCCCGCCACGTGCTGATTTGGCCGGTACTGGTGCAGGGCGACACGGCGGCCGAGAAGATCGCTGCGGCGATTCGCGGCTTCAATGCGCTCGATGGGACCGGCAGCGTGCCGCGGCCCGACGTGTTGATCGTCGCACGCGGCGGCGGCTCGATCGAGGACCTGTGGTGCTTCAACGAGGAAGCTGTGGTGCGGGCGGTGGCCGACAGCGTCATTCCGCTGATCTCGGCGGTGGGCCACGAAACCGATACGACGTTGATCGACTATGCCGCCGACGTGCGCGCGCCGACGCCGACGGCGGCGGCCGAAATGGCGGTGCCGGTCCGCGCCGAACTGATCTACGACGTCACCAATTTGCAGCAGCGCCTGCTGGGCGGATTGAACCGGCGGATGCGCGAGGCGCGGGCCGAACTGCACGCGGCGCGGCGCGGCCTGCGCGATCCGCGCGACACGCTGGGGTTGGCGGTGCAGCGGCTCGACGAGGTGTCTCAGCGACTCGACCGCGCGCTGGGCAGCGGGTTGGAGCGGCGCGAGAGCGCGTTGCGCACCGCACGGCAGGGCCTGCGCGCCGGGGTGTTGCGCGACCGGGTCGCCGCGGCGCAAACCCGGACGGCGGTCGCAGCGCGCGGGTTGGGTCGCGCGCTCGCGGGCGATGTGCGCCATCACCGCACCCGCCTGGGTCATGTCGCGGGACGGTTGCAGGGACGCTTGGTGCGCGACCGGCTGGGCGATGCCGGGGAACGGGTGCGGCGGTCCGTTGCGGCGTTGGCCCGCGAAATGTCCCGGCAAATAGAGACGGCGGGGGAGGCGCTGGACGCGCCCGCGCGGTTGCTCGACAGTCTTTCCTATCAGAACGTTTTGGAGCGCGGCTTTGCGCTGGTGCGCGACCAGGCGGCACGCGGGCCGATCAAGCGCGCGGCGGAGACCCGCGCCGGGGCCGCGGTCGTGATAGAATTCGCCGACGGCGTCGTCGGCGCCACGATCGGCGGCGACGCGCCGGCCAAGAAAGAAACGCCGGCGCCGCGACCCAAGCGGTCGCCGGCCAAGCCGCCCACAGGTGGGCAAGGAGATTTGTTCTGATGCACGGACCCCGGGGCGGCGGCGAGGCCAAACTTCACTACCATTCGGGCAGTTTCGACGTCATCGTCCCCGGCAGCTACGTCGTGTGCGCGGTGAGCGGTGTGCAGATCCCGCTCGACGATTTGCGCTATTGGGACTGGGACGTGCAGGAAGCCTACGCGACCCCCGAAATTTCGTTCAAACGATCCGAAGAACTGCGCCAGCGGCGGAAGTAATGGTGCGGCGAGTCGAGCGATGGATCGTGGTCGCGGCGTCGCGGTGCGCGGTGTTGGCGTTTGCTCTATGGGCCGGCGCTGCTGGGCCGAGCGTCGCCGCCGATCTGATCTTGGACGGCACGATCATCCAGGGCGGCTTGGTGCGCGGGCTTGCCGCCCCGGGGGCCCGGGCGTTCTTGGACGACCAGGCGTTGCGGGTGTCACCCGAGGGCCGCTTCGTTTTTGGTTTCGGCCGCGACGATGCCGGCGCGGTCACCTTGCGGGTGCGCTTTGCCGATGGACACGAGGAGACGCGCCGCCTCGACATCGCCCAGCGGACCTATCAGGAGCAGCGCATCGACGGTCTGCCGCCGCGCCAGGTGACGCCAAATGCCGAGGACCTCGCCCGGATCAAGAAAGACAATGCCGAGATCGGCGCGGCCCGGGCCAACGATTTCCCCGAGACGTGGTTCGCCCAAGGATTCATTTGGCCGGCTAAGGGGCCGATCTCGGGGGTTTACGGCTCGCGCCGGATTCTGAACGGCGAACCGCGGCGGCCGCATTTCGGGGTCGATGTTGCCGGTCCTATCGGGACCCCGGTGGTGGCGCCCGCGGCAGGCCGGGTGACGCTGGCCGCGACCGATCATTACTACACCGGCGGCACGATCATTCTCGACCACGGCCACGGCGTGTCCTCGGCCTTCCTGCACATGGATACCGTGACGGTGCGCGTCGGCGATGTGGTCGCGCAGGGCGCGCCGCTGGGCACGATCGGCGCAACTGGTCGCGTCACCGGCGCGCATCTCGACTGGCGCATCAATTGGTTCGACGTGCGGATCGACCCCCAGACCGTCGTCGGGCCGATGGAGTAGATCATCCCTTGACTGAACGCAGGACGATGTCCGAACGACTTGCCGAAGCGCTCGACGATCATCTTCGCTTGGCAATTGCGTGCCACCAAACCTTCCTAACAAGTGAAACGGAAAAGGTTTTGGGGCTTTTCAACAACACCTACGGTGCACACTGTCTCAACCTTGTGCAGAACCAGCTTGTTTTCGCTGGTCTCCTTGCATTGAACAGACTCTGGGATACCGCGCCCGGCGCTAACTCGCTTCCTATTACATTGCGGGGCCTTGCACCGGACGGGCCACTTCGAGAATCGGCAATTGCGATCCGCAAAGACTTCGAACTTTCCCGTCCTGATAAGGCAAAGATCAGCGGACCGGTAGATGAGGAAATTGTTCGACAGATGTTGCGCGAAGATGCGAAGAAACGGGCCGATTCCGTTGATGCGCAGTTTTCCGAAGAGTTTGATAACTTTCGCAATCTTGTTCAGGCGGTCTTGGGTAGTGATCTCAACAAGAGGTTGCGGCTGCTACGGGACAAGGTGATGGCGCACTCACTTGAAGAAGCTCGACTTGAGGTCAAAGCTCGTCAAGCCGGTGAGGTGATAGGTCCGGTAACGTATTCCGATTTTGATGAAGCGCTGGCGCGGAGCATACCAATTGTAAAGAGCGCGCTTCTGCTCCTCACCTATTCAAACATTGATAGCGATGAGGTTTCCGACATTTGGAAAGAATACGGCACCGATTTCTGGGGGCTTATCGGTGGCCGTACCTAGTCGCTAGTCCTTCCACCTCCGGTGGAGCCACATCCAGTGCGGCGGGTTGGCGCGGATGGCGTCTTCCAGGAATGTATTGATCGTCGTCATGAGGCTGCGCACGTCGGCGTCGCGGTCGCCGCTGTTGGGGAGGGCGAGCGGCGGGTGGATCGTGACGGCAAAGTGCGCGCCGCCGGTGCGCCGCACCGCGCAGGGGACGAGCGGCACATCGTATTTGAGCGCGAGTTGGGCGATGGCGGGGGCGGTCATCGCGGGATGACCGAAGAACGGCAGTTCGATTCCGGCATTGAGTTTTTGATCGACCAGCATGCCGAGGTGGCCGCCAGCCTTGACGATCTTGACCATTTGCCGCGCGCCGGGCGTGCCCTTGGGCACATGGGTGTGGGTGATCGCGCCGCGCGCACGCAGGATCATCGCATCGACGTGCGGGTTGTTCGCGGCGCGGTAGACGAGGGAAATATCGCACCCGCGCTGGGCCACCGCGAGCGGCATGATTTCCCAGTTGGCGATGTGGCCGGAAAAGAAAATCCCGGCGCGGCCGTCGTCGCGTAGCGCGTCGATGTGCTCGGCCCCGGTGACCTGCACACGCGACCCGGTGTAACACGCGATCCGGTTCAGGTTCGGATATTCGAAAACGGTACGTCCGAGATTGTCCCACATCGCGCGCATGGCTTGGGTGACGTCGGCGGGCGTGGCGTCAGGGAACGCGCGGGCGTAATGGCGCGCGGCGCGCTGGGTGATGCCAAGGCGGGGGCCAAACGTACGGGCGAGGGAACCGCCCAAGCCCGATGCGGCACCGAGCGGCAGGGCGCGGCACAGCAGCGTCAGGAGATAGACCCCGGCGGCCTCTAGCGCGTGGCGTAGCCGGTGGGGGTGCGCGGGTGCGGCGGCCTCAGTCATCGAGGATCGGCGACAAGAGCGTGTCGAGCGCGTGGGGATCGTCGAATTGAAGCGCGACGCGCAGGACCTCGACCATGCCGCGTGCCTCGGGTGGCAACCGGACGGCATCTTTTTCGGTGGTCACGACCTTGGCGCCCGCGGCCACGGCATCCTCGATCACCATCATTAATTCCTCGGGGTCGAAAACATGGTGGTCGGGGTAGGCGTAGGTGTCGGTGACGCGCAGGCCCATCGCGCGCAAGGTGTTGAAGAACTTGGCCGGTCGCCCGATGCCGGCGAAGGCGACGACGGGTCCGTCGGACAAGAGCGCTGCCTCGGGGGTCGGTTCGAGGCGTGCCGGGAACACCGGGACGCGTTCGATCCCTGGCGGGGGTGGTCCGGCGGCATCGCCGCCGGGATCGACGATGTAGATCACCGCGGTGGCACGGGCGAGCGCCTGTGCCGGGCTCTCGCGCAAGGGCCCGGCCGGGATCAAGCGCCCGTTGCCGAGCCCGAACCCGCCATCGACGACGAGGAACGAGAGGTCCTGGATCAGGTGCGGGTTCTGGAAGCCGTCGTCCATCACCAGCACGTCGGCCCCGGCGGCGACGGCAAAACGTGCGGTCTCGACCCGGTCGGCGCCGATCCAGGTCGGGGCGACGCGGGCAAGCAAGATCGCCTCGTCGCCGACCTCGCGCGCGGTGTGGTTCGGGTCGACCCGCAGCGGTCCCTTGGCGCTGCCGCCGTAGCCGCGGGTGAGAATATGGGGGGTGCGCCCGCGGGCCCTAAGGTGAGCGGTGACCGCGAGCGTGGCGGGCGTCTTACCGGAGCCGCCCGCGGTGATGTTGCCCAGGCATATGACCGGGACCGGGGCGCGCACCGGATTGGCGGTTGCGCGGCGGGCCTGACCGGCGAGTCCATAGAGCCAACCGAGCGGGCCGAGCAGGGCGGGTAGGACGACATGGCCCGGCGACCAGTGGCGGGGGGTACGCATCTATTGGGCCACGGCGTCGAGCGGCGCTTGTGCCGCTGGGGCTTCGGCGGGTTGGACGGGGTCGCGGCCGCAGGCGCGATCGGCGGCGTCGGTCAGCGCAACGAGGTTGGCTTCGAGGTCGGCGCGCGCGGCCTCGCACACCGCCTCGTCGGCATCGCGGGCTACTTCGAGAGGCGTTCCCCAGCGGATGATTCCCCGGGAGAACGGCAGAGGGACGCAAAACCGGTCCCAGGAATTCAACACACGGTGCCGCCGGGTCGAGAGCGTCACCGGGAGGATCGGCAGGCCCGATAACCGGGCGACGTCGATGATCCCGCTGCTGGCGTGCATGCGTGGGCCGCGCGGTCCGTCGGGGGTGAAGCCGATGCACTCGCCGGCGCGGGCGACCTTGACCATGCTGCGTACCGCGAGCGCGCCGCCGCGTTTGGAGGATCCGCGAATTGCCGAGATGCCGATGCGGCCGATGGTGCGGGCGATCAATTCGCCGTCGGCGCTTTGGGAGATCAGCATGTTCATCGGCACCTTGCGTTGCCAGTAGACCGTCATCAGCAACAACCGGCCGTGCCAGAAGGCGAGGATGAAGGGTTTGCCCGCTGCCCACAGACCGGCGGCGGCGTCATCGCCCTCGACGCGCCACCGGGTGGTGTGGCGCACGGACAGGATGTAAACCGCCCCAAGCCATACGAGGAAGGTTCGGACCGCCGGTTTGCGGGTCAGGCGTTTGAGCACGTCGCGGCGCGGGCCTAGGCCTGCACGCGGGCCGGCGCGGCGCCCGCATCGGGTTGGCCCTGCAGCGTGTAGAGCTTGGCGTAGAGCCCACCGCGGGCGAGCAGTTCGGCATGGGTGCCGGCGTCGACGATTTCGCCGCCGTCGAGGACGACGATGCGGTCGGCGTCGATGACGGTCGAGAGTCGGTGGGCGACCACGAGCGTGGTGCGCCCGGTGCTGAGGCGTTTCAGCGCGTCCTGCACCTGGCGTTCGGAATCGCTGTCGAGCGCCGAGGTGGCCTCGTCGAGGAGTAGGATCGGCGCGTCCTTCAATACCGCGCGGGCGATGGCGATGCGCTGGCGCTGACCGCCCGACAGTTTGAGGCCGGATTCGCCGACGACCGAGTCGTAGCCCTGCGGCAGGTCGGTGACGAACTCGTGTGCGGCGGCAGCCTTGGCGGCCGCGACAATTTCGTCGTCGGCGGCGCCGGGGCGACCGTAGGCGATATTGGCGCGGACGGTGTCGTTGAACAGGGTCGATTCCTGACTGACGAAACCGATGGCCGCGCGCAGCGATTCCTGCGTCACGCCTTTGACGTCCTGGCCGTCGATGGTAACGCTGCCGCCCTCGGCGTCGTAGAAGCGCGGGATCAAATTGAGCGCGGTCGATTTGCCGGCCCCCGACGGCCCGACGATCGCGACGGTTTCGCCCGCGGGCACGGAGAAACTGATTCCGCGCAGGGCGGGCGCGCCGTCGCTATAGGCGTGGCTGACATTCTCGAATTGGATCATGCCGCCGGTGATCTCCAAAGGCTTGGCGTCTGCGGCGTTCTGGATGGCGGGTTCGGTGTCGAGCATCGCGAAGATGCGCTGAGCCGCGGCAAGGCCCTCTTGCAGGGCGGTGTTTAGGTTGGCGATTGAGCGCAGCGGCTGGTAGGCGAGGCCGAGCGCGGTGATGAAGGTGAAGAATTCGCCCGCGGTCATCCGGTTCTGCACCTCGCCGAAGCCCGCGGCGTAGAACACCACGGCGGCGGCGGCGAGGCCGCCCAGGATTTCGATCGCCGGTGTGGCCGCGGCCCGCGCCCGGATCACCTTGAACATGGCGGCTAAGCGATGCTCGTTGGATTGGCGGGCGCGTTCGGTTTCGTGCGCCTCCATGCCATAGGCCTTAATGTGGCGGGCGCCGGCGAAGGTCTCACCCAGCAACGCGCTGAATGCGCCGGTGCGTTCCTGGTTTTGCGTCGATGCCTTGCGCATACGCTTGCCGAGGGTGCGGATCGGCAGGATCGCGAGCGGGAAAATCACCGTGGCGATGAAGGCCAGTTGCCAGTCGGTCCAGAACAGCACGCCCACGAGAAACACCAGCGTGAGGGAATCCTTGGCAATGCCGGCCAGGGCCTTGTTGAGCGCTTCGCGCAGCAGGTTGGCGTCGTTGAGGAAGTTCGAGATCAGCCCGCCGGTCGCAGTCGAGTGGAAGAAGGCAATATCGGCGCGGATGATATGGGCGAACAACGCGTTCTGGACATCGGCGATGATGCGCTGGCCGAACACGCCCAGGAGGTACGTTTGGATATAGGTCGCGACGCCCTTGGTCACCGCGATGGCGAGGAAGGCGAGCGGTACAACGATCATCCCGGTCGCGTCGCGGTTGACGAACACGAGGTCGGTCAGCGGCTGCATGATCCGGGCATAGGCCGCCGTCGTGGCGGCAATGACGGCCATCGCGATCATCGCCACCGTCAGTTTGCGCCAATGTTTGCCGATATAGCCGCGGAAGAGCCGAACCACGAGGGCTTTGGTGGTGCCCTTCACCGCGGGGCCAGGGCTGGTCTTGGTCAATGCATGTCCCGTCGTCGTTGCGCCGGACCTTAGCATGGCCGCGGATTCCGGGCCAAACCCCCTATGGTCCTTGGGCGGTGGGGGTTTGTCGGTGTTGTTTCGTGATGGACGGTATCGGAGGCCGTCTTGCCGCGCCCACCTTGCCGCGTTCGCGGGTGCTGATTAACGTGGCGAGCATGGATATGCCCCAGACGGTTCTCACCACCTGTCCCCACGATTGTCCGAGCCAGTGCGCGCTGGAGGTGGAGCGCCTCGATGCGCGGACCATCGGGCGGGTGCGGGGGGCCAAGACCCAGCGCTATACCGACGGGGTCGTGTGCGCCAAGGTAGCGCGCTATGCCGAGCGGGTGCATCACCCGGACCGTCTGACGACACCTCTCCTCAAACAGCCGGGCGGCGGGTTTGCGCCGATCGATTGGGAGGCGGCGCTGGACCTGGTAGCCGAGAAATTCGTGCAAGCGACCCAGGCGCACGGTGCCGAGGCGGTGTGGCCCTATTACTACGCGGGCACCATGGGCAAGGTGCAGCGCGACGGGATCAACCGGTTGCGCCACGTCATGCGCTATTCGGGCATGAAGAAGACGATCTGCACCGGCACGGTGCACCCGGGCTGGAAGGCCGGGGTCGGCGGCATGGTTGGCGGCAGTCCTTACGAAATGGCCGAGGCCGACATGATTGTGCTGTGGGGCACCAACGCAGTGGCCACCCAGGTCAACGTGATGACCCACGTCGCGCGGGCGCGCAAGGAGCGCGGCGCCAAGCTGGTGGTGATCGATCCCTACCGCAACGGCAGCGTCGAGGTCGCCGATCAGCACATTTGTTTGCGCCCCGGTACCGACGGCGCGCTGGCGGCGGCGATGATGCATGTGCTGTTCGCCGAAGGTTATGCCGACCGCGACTACATGGCGCGCTATACCGACGTGCCGGAAAAGCTGGAAGAACATCTCAAGACGCGCACGCCGGCCTGGGCGGCGGGCATCACCGGGTTGAGCGTCGACGAGATCGTTGCCTTCGCGCGCGAATACGGGGCGACCCAGCGGGCGTTTATTCGCGTGGGCTACGGGTTTTCGCGCTCGCGCAACGGGTCGGCCAACGTCCATGCGGTATCGTGTCTGCCGAGCGTGACCGGCAAGTGGCTGGTCCAGGGCGGCGGCGCGTTTTTCAGCAACTCGGATTGCTTTCATCTGGATCAAACTTTGATCGAGGGGCTGGATGCGGTCGATGCCTCGGTGCGGGTGCTCGACATGTCGCGCATCGGCGCCGTGTTGACCGGCGACAAGCTGGACTTGGGCGAGGGACCGCCGGTGACAGCGATGCTGGTGCAAAACACCAACCCGCTCGTGGTCGCGCCGGACCACAACCGGGTGCGCCAAGGTTTCGCCCGCGAGGATCTCTTTGTGTGCGTGCACGAGCAGTTCATGACCGAAACCGCCGAGGCCGCCGACCTGGTGTTGCCGGCGACCACGTTTCTCGAACACGACGATCTCTATTCCGGCGGCGGTCATTCCTATCTTCAACTCGGCCTGCAAGCGATCGAACCGCTGGCCGAGGCGCGCCCCAACCATGCGGTGATTTGCGGCCTGGCGAAGCGGCTGGGTGCGGTCCATCCGGGGTTTGAGATGAGCGCCCGCGACTTGATCGACGCGACGCTGACGGCCTCGGGCTGGCCCACGATCGACGCGTGGGACGACAACTGGCTCGACTGCGTCCCCGATTTCGACACTGCGCATTTCGTCGGCGGTTTTCCCACGCGCGATGGCAAGTTCCATTTCGCGCCGCGCTGGGACGAACTCGGGCCCGCCGCCGCCGTCATGCCGCCGCTGCCCGACCATCAGGCAGTGATCGAGGAAGTCGACGCGGTGCATCCCTTCCGCCTAGTCACCGCACCGGCGCGCAGCTATCTCAACAGTTCGTTCACCGAGACGCCGACCTCGACCAAACGCGAGGGCCGCCCTCGGGTGCTGATCCACCCTAAGGCGGCGCAGGCCGCGGGCGTGGCCGACGGCGCGCTGGTCACGCTCGGCAATACACGCGGGCAGGTGCGGGTCCACGCCAAGGTGTTCGACGGGCTGCAACCCGACGTCGTGGTCGTGGAAGGCATCTGGCCCAACAAAGCGTTCGTGGACGGGATCGGGATCAACGCGTTGACCGGTGCCGATTCGCCGCCGCCCAATGGCGGCGCGGCGTTCCACGATACCGCGATCTGGATCAAGCCCGACTGAGGCCGGGGCCGCAGATGGCGCGGCGCATTCTCATCATTCACAACCCGGCAGCGGGAAAACGGCGCACCGCGTTGTTGGACGGCGTGGTCGCGGCGCTGCGCGCGCGCGGGATTGTGCCGGCGATCATTGCGACCATAGAACCGGGTCATGCGACCGCCCTCGCCCGCGCCGCCGATGCCGATGTAGTCGTCGCGGCGGGCGGCGATGGGACGATCAACGAGGTGGTGCACGGGTTGATGACCCGCGACGGGGTCCGGCCCGCCTTTGCCACCCTGCCGCTGGGCACGATCAATGTTTTGGCCCTGGAACTTGGGTTGCCGCGCGATGCGGCGGGCCTAGCCGGCGTCCTGGCCGAAGGGCCGCTGATCCCGGTGACGGTGGGCCGGGCCAACGACCGACACTTTTTGTTGACCGCCGGCGCGGGCGTCGATGCGGCGGCGGTGAAGTTTCTTTCGCCCGGCCTGAAAAAATTGTTCGGGCAGACCGCCTATTACATTGCGCTCGTGCGGGCGCTGATTGCCGAGGGCAACACGGTGTTCGATGTCGAGATCGAAGGCGAGACGCACCGGGTTTCCTCGGTGATCGTCACCAACGCATCGCGCTATGCCGGGGACAAGGTTGTGGCCCCGGAGGCACGGCTGACCGGGCGCGATCTTCATGTGCTGATCGGCACGCGGCATGGCCGGTGGAACCTGATGCGCTATGGCGCGGCCTACCTGCGCGGAGTGTTGCCCAGTTTGCCGGATGTGCGGATTTTGCCGGTGCAGCGGCTGCGTATCGCCGGACCGGCGGGCAAACCGGTGCAGCTTGACGGCGACAACCGCCTGACGACCCCGGTCGAGATCGAGGTGGCGGAGGCACCGTTGATGATCGCGACCTTGAGGGCGCCCGGCGGCCCGGACGTCAGGTCAGGATGATCGCACCTAGGTCTTGAGGCCCGTGACGAGGATGTCGTGGAGCGTGCGGCAGGCGGCGATGACGTTGTCGTGGTGGACGTGTTCGCGGTTGTAGGTGATCGGGCTCCCGTCGACGCGGGTAACGCAACCGCCGGCTTCCTCGACGATAAGGTGGGCGGCGGCGATATCCCATTCGCTCTTGTTGGTCATGGTGATCGTGGCGTCGTAGCGACCGTCGGCGACGACGGCCATGCGGTAGGCCATCGAGTTGACGAAATGAAACTCGGCGCCGTCCGCGACAGCGGCCCAATCGTGATTGCGAAAGGTGCGTTTGGACGCGAGCATGCGGGCGCGGACCGGATCGGTGCAGGTCGACACCGCGATCGGGGTGCCGTTGAGCCGCGCGCCGCCGCCCTTGATCGCCTCGAAGAGTTCATCGGTGGCGGGGTTGTAGACCGCACCCAACACGGGGTGGCCGTCGACCACGAGTGCCGCCGACACTGCGAACTGGGCGTCGCCGCGTAAAAAGGCGCGGGTACCGTCGATCGGATCGACGATCCACACGTGGCTCTTGGTGCGCCGCTCGGCGTTATCCTCGGTCTCCTCCGAGAGCCAACCGAAATCCGGGCGGGCGCCGGTGAGTTGCTCGCGGAGCAACCGATCGACCGCGAGGTCGGCCTCGCTGACCGGGTTGTCGGGCGATTTGTCCCAAGCTTCGACATCGGTGCGGAAGTAGCGCAGCGCCAAGGCACCGGCCTCGCGCACCGCTTCGAGAAGCAGCAGGTGGTCGGCGCCGAGATCGTCGTGCCGGTTGCGCGCCGTCGTCACGCGCCGGCCACGGTCAGGCCCTCGATACGGATCGTCGGCGCGTTGGTGCCGTAGCGGAATTCGAGGTCGTTGGCCGGGGTGGCGTTGAGGAACATGGTCTTGAGGTTGCCGGCGATGGTTAGTTCGCTGACCGGGTAGGCGAGGGCGCCGTTTTCGATCCAATAACCGGCGGCACCGCGGCTGTAATCGCCGGTGACGCCGTTGACGCCGTAGCCGATCAATTCGGTGACGTAGAAGCCCGAGGCGATATCGGCCATCAGGGCGTCGGGGGTTAGGGCGCCGGGTTCCATATACAGGTTGGTCGTGCCGGGCGAAGGTGGCGAGGATGCGCCGCGGGTGGCGTGACCTGTCGAGGTCATGCCGAGTTGGTGGCCGGTCGCGGTGTCGAGCAACCACGTCGTCAGCACGCCGTCTTCGACGATGTTCATCCGCCGGTTGGCGACTCCCTCGCCGTCGAACGGCCGCGAGGCCATGCCTGCCTTACGGTGCGGATCGTCGACGATGACGATGCCGTCGGCGAAGATCTTTTGGTTGAGCTTGTCGCGTAAGAAACTGGTTCCGCGCGCCACGGCAGCGCCATTGATGGCCCCGGCGACATGGCGCAGCAGGCCGTTGGAGATGCGCGGATCGAAGATCACGGGGACGGCGGCCGACTTTACCTTGCGCGGGTTGAGCCGTTTGACCGCGCGTTCGCCGGCACGCCGACCGACCGCGGCGGGATCGTCGAGGTCGGCGGCGAAACGCACGGCGGAATAGTCGTAGTCGCGCTCCATGCCGGTGCCGGTACCGGCAATCACCGAGGCCGAGACCGAGTGCGAGGTGCCGCTGTAGGCGGCGGCGAATCCGTTCGAAGTGGCCAGCGCCACGGTGCTGCGGCCCCAGCTTGCGTCGGCGCCTTCGGAATTGGTGACGCCGGGGACCGCGCGGGCCGCATCCTCGGCGGCAGCGGTGCGGGCATAGAGATCCTCGGGCGTGGGCTCGACCGTATCGACGAGGTCGAGGTCGGGCCAGGAAGTGGCGATGAGGCCGGCGTCGGCAAGGCCGATATGCGGGTCTTCGGGCGCGATCTTGGCCATGGAGACTGCGCGGGCGACGAGTTCGTCGACGGCTGCCTCGCTGCGGTCGGTCGAGGACACAATGGCCTGGCGGCGGCCCAACATCACACGCAGGCCGAGGTCGACGGCTTCGGAACGCTCGAGGTCTTCGTGTTTGCCCAGGCGTTGCGACACGGCGAGCGAAACGCTTTCGGCGGCAATGGCGTCGGCGGCATCTGCACCGGCCTTGATGGCCCTGTCCACAAGGCCGCTCAGGAACGCAAGGGTTCGCGCCTCTGCATCGCGTGATTGAGTCATGGGCGCTGATTCTCCTGGGTTCGACCGCCCCGGTTATATAAGTCTGGTGGCGCGCGCGCCAACCCACCGACCTGTGAGCCTGGGATGCCTGAGTTCTTCGCCGAGGCCTATACCGTGTCTTTTGTCTATGCCGCAGTGGTTTTTGCGGTGGCCGGGGTGATGCATGGCTATACCGGTGGGTTCGGTTCGGGGTTGTTCGCGGTACCGTTACTGGCCTTGTTGTTCGGTCCGGTTGGCGGAATCGCGGTCGGCAGCTTAACCTCGCTGTTGGGATCGGCGCAGTTGGTGCCGGCGGCGGCCCGGGTGGTGTCTTGGCGGCAGATGGCACCCCTGATGATTGCGCAAATGGCGATGATTCCCTTGGGGGCGGCCCTGCTGGTGTCGTTGGATGCGACGTTGGTGCGCCGGATCATCGGCGTGTTGGTGCTGCTGTCGGGGGTGCTCCTGGCAACCGGCTGGACCTATCACGGTCGGCGCGGACCGGCGATACAGGCGGCGGCCGGCGGCGTCGCCGGATTCATGGGCGGGATCGCCGGGATCACGGGGCCGGTGCTCGTGGCCTATTTTCTGTCGGCGCCGGAACCGCCAGCCCTGCAGCGGGCGCGCATCGTGCTCGCGGTCTTTGCCGGTTTGATCGTGGTGCAAGCCTCGCTCTTGGTCGCGGGCGGCGCGGGCGCCGTGAGCATCGCCCGGGCGCTGGCACTCGCGCCACTGTTCATGGCGGCGACCTGGTTCGGCGCGCGGCTGTTTGCGCGCGCGCCGATTGCTTGGTTCCGCTGGGTGTCGCTGGTGATGTTGTTTGGTTCGGGCGCGGCAGCACTGTTGTTATAGGGCGGCACGCTTTTGCCACATTGGCATCCTATCCACGCCCCATTCCGCAGGCACGCTGTCTCCGACAACCAAGCAACAATGGAGACAGCGTCGTGGACAAATCGCCCCTCGGATTCAAATCCCTGCGCAACCGCACTGCCGCCGAGGCGCCGCCAGCAGAGCCTGTCGCGAGCCGGCAAAGCACCGGCTTGCCCGATAAACCCAAACCCGGCTGGTGGCCGGACGCGCCACCGGCGGCGAGCGCTCCGGGCGAGGACGCCAACCTGCATGTCGGGCGGGGGCTGAGGCTTAAGGGCGAGGTCAGTTCATGCGACCGGTTGACGGTCGAGGGCGATGTCGAAGCGACGATCGCCGCGCGGATTCTTGCAATCTCGGCAAGCGGTCAGGTCAAGGGAAGTGCCGAAGTCGAGAGCGCCGAAATCGACGGGCGCTTCGACGGTCAATTGACCGTGCGGGGATGCTTGAGCGTGCGGCGCTCGGGGCAGGTCACCGGGACGGTCGTCTATGACGCGCTGGAGGTCGAGAAGGGCGGGTGTGTGACGGGCGACTTAAGCCGCACGCCGGGCGAAGGCGCAGGATCGCCGGTTGTCGAACTCGCGGCGCCGGCGCCAGCAACGAAGAACGAATGACCGTGGGGCGGCTTTAGCCGCGGTCGTGGGCGCCTGAGGAGACCGGTTGATAGACGACGCTGATCTCCGCCACGGCAGCGGCAAAATCTTGCACCGCGCCATCGTGGCTTACCTCGAAAGCATCGAAGCCGCAGCGTTTGAGAAACGATAACTGGTCGCGCTGGACATCGCCGGTGGCACGCAGTTCTCCGACGTAGCCGTAGCGCTCGCGCAACAGGCGCGCCACGGAATACGGTCGACCGTCGGTGAACGTGGGAAAATCAAGGGTGATCAATGCAAAGCGGTGGATGTCGCCGCCGAGCGTTTCCACGGCGTCGCCCGGCTTGAGGGCAAGCCCAAGGGGAGCGTTGTGTGCAAGGAAGGCGTCTCGACCGGCGTGCCAGGCTTCGAGGTCGACCAGCGTGCCGATCCCGTGCTGCCAGGGATCGTCGGCGAGAGCGCCGTCCTTAAGCAGCGGCATAGAGGGTCTCCTTGAACGGGGCGGGACCGACGCGGCGGTAGGTCGCGATGAAGTTCTCGCCGGGCGTGCGAATGCGGCGATAGGCCTCGGTGATCTTCTCCACGGCATCGACGATTCCATCAGCCGAAAAGGACTTGCCGACAACCACGCCGAGCGACGCGTCGTGCCCCGGATCGCCGCCGAGGGTGAGCTGGTAATACTCCTGCCCGTTTTTTTCGAGGCCGAGAATGCCGATATTGCCGACATGGTGATGACCGCAGGCGTTGATGCAACCGGAGATCTTGATCCCTAAGGTGCCGAGGTCTTCTTGGACATCGGAGTCGGCGAGACGATGGCTGATCGCCTGCGCGATGGGTATCGATCGCGCCGTGGCCAACGTGCAGTAGTCCATGCCAGGGCACGAGATGATGTCGCCGGCGAGTCCGACGTTGGGTGTCGCGAGGTCGAGGTCGTCGAGTGCGCGCCACACATCGTAGAGAGCGCTTTCTTCGACATGCGGCAGGACCAAGTTTTGGGTATGGGTGACACGGATTTCGTCGAAACTGTAGCGTGCGGCGAGATCGGCCACGGCGTCCATCTGTTCGGCCGTGGCGTCACCGGGGATGCCGCCAGTCGGCTTCAGCGAAATGTCGACAATCGCGTAGCCGGGCTGTTTGTGGGGTTTCGTGTTGACCCTGAGCCAGCGGTCGAAGGCGGGATCGCGCCGCGCCTTGGCTAGCCGCAGGGCGTTCGGTGCATCCAAGTCCAAAAACGGCGGCGGATGAAAGTGGCGGCGGATGCGCGCAACCTTTTCCTCGGGCAACGCCAGCGGTCCGTCCTTGATGGCCTGCCATTCCTTTTCCACCGCGGCGGCAAAGACGTCGGCGCCGAGGTCGTGGACCAAGATCTTGATGCGCGCCTTGTATTTGTTGTCCCGGCGACCGTGCAGGTTGTAGACCCGCAAGATCGCCTCGAGATAACTGAGCAAATCGCGTTCGGGCAGGAACTCGCGCACGGTTTTGGCGATCATCGGGGTGCGCCCTTGGCCGCCCCCCACCATCACTTCGAAGCCACGTTCGTCGCCCTGCTTGAACAGACGGACCCCGATGTCGTGGACTTTGAGAGCCGCTCGATCGGTGGCGCTGGCGGTAACCGCGATCTTGAACTTGCGCGGGAGAAAGGAGAATTCAGGATGCAGCGTCGACCACTGACGGATGATTTCCGCATAGATCCGCGAATCGTCAATCTCGTCGGCGGTGGCGCCGGCATAGTGATCCGCCGTGACGTTGCGGATCACATTGCCGCTGGTCTGGATCGCGTGCATATCGGCGTCGGCGAGGTCTGCCAGCAAGTCTGGTGCCTCTGCGAGCTCGATCCAGTTGAACTGGATGTTTTGTCGCGTGGTGAAGTGGCCGAAACCACGATCGTACCGCCGTGCGATGTCGGCCAGCGCATGCATTTGGTCCGCGGACAGCGTGCCGTAGGGGATGGCGACGCGCAGCATGTAAGCGTGGAGCTGTAAATATAATCCGTTCATCAGGCGTAACGGTCGAAAGGCGTCCTCGCTCAGTTGGCCGGCAAGGCGGCGCCCGACCTGATCGCGAAACTGGGCGACTCGCTCGCGGACCAGGGTGCGATCCGCTTCGTTGTAGCGATAGGTGGCGGCCATTAGAGGGCTAGGGTTGGGGTTGCGGGGCCGATCGTTGGACCGGTGGCGCGGATGCGCTCACGCAGGCGTTGCGGCTGGGGGGCCGCGCTGGCGGCGGTTACGTCGATCAAATAGGGGGCGACGATGCGCCGGTCGATCACCGCGCCTTCGGCGCGCCGCAGAAGCCGTTCGGCGGTCGCACGGTCGCGCGCGACTTCTGCTTCGCTGAGGGCGCCGATCCATTGCCCATCTGGGGCGAGATAGACCACCCGCCCTGTATCGAGGCGATTGGCGGAAACGACTTGGGCGCTCATGACGTTCTCCTTTATACGGCGGCGTGCAGGGCCTCGACCGAGCGGTCGGCCTCTGCGGCGGCCAGGGTGACGGCCCCGACGATGAGAAGCGCGGGGCTGGCGATGGCGTTGCCAGACACGAGCCGGCCAAGCCCGCGCAAGGTGCCGGACACGACGCGTTGTTTGTCGGTCGTGCCGTTTTCAACAATGGACACCGGCGTTGCCGGGTCGCGCCCGGCACCGATTAGGCGCTCGGCGATTACGTCGGCCTGGGCTATGCCCATGTAGACCGCGAGCGTCTGACCGAAGGAAGCCAGCGCGCGCCAGTCGAGATCGGGTTCGCCGTCTTGGGCGTGTCCGGTGACGAAGGTGACGGCGGTGGCATGGTCGCGGTGCGTGAGCGGAATTTGTGCCGCCGCCGCGCAACCGGCTGCCGCGGTGATGCCAGGAACAACCACGACCTCGACCCCGCGGGAGCGCAAATGCGCGACCTCCTCGCCGCCCCGCCCGAAAATGAACGGATCGCCTCCTTTGAGGCGGACCACGCGCTGGCCCGCTTGGGCGCGGCGCGCCAACAGCGCGTTGATCTCGTCCTGGAGCATCGTCGGGTTGCCGGGACGCTTTCCCACAAAAATGCGCTCGGCGTCGCGCCGGGCGAAATCCAGCACCTCGGGGCTGACGAGTCGGTCGTACAGCACCACGTCGGCGCGTTGCATCGCCTGCAGCGCTTTGAGGGTCAGGAGGTCAGGGTCTCCCGGACCCGCGCCGACAATGTGGACGATCCCGCGATGCGGCGCGGCGGGCCGATTGATCCGCGAAATCATGCGCTCGCGGGCGCCGACTTCGTCGCCGCGCAGGACGGCGTCGCCGATCGGGCCGCCGAAGACGTCGTCCCACAGCGCGCGCCGCGCGCTAAAGTCGCCGATGGTCGATTTGACGGCGGCCCGGAAGCTGTCCGCGAACGCCGCGAGCCGGCCGATGCGCCGGGGCAACTCGCGTTCGAGTTTTTGGCGCAGCCCACGTACCAGGACCGGCGCCCCGCCGCCGCTTGAAATGGCGATGGTGATCGGGTCGCGGTCGACGATCGCCGGGGTGATGAACGTCGACAGGGCGGGCCGGTCGACGGCGTTGACCGGGATGTTGGCCGCACGGGCGGCGGCGGCCACGCGGGCATCCTCCAGCGCATCGCCGGTGGCGCTGTAGACGAGCGCGAAACGACTTACATCGGCGATCTGGAAGGGCCGTTCCAACACGTGGGATTCGTCCTCCGGCTGCGGGGCCGGTGTGGGTTCGATCCGGTTGGTGATGCGGGTCACCCGCGCACCGGCGGCGTGCAGCAAGCGCGCCTTGGCGGCGGCCATCGGACCGTCGCCGACGACCAGCGCCGGACGGCCCTGCAACGACAGGAAGATCGGAAAGGATTTCATCATCTCACCGGCGCCTCGGTCCAACGTGCTCCAGGCGCTCAAAACAACAGTTGAAACACAAAGTATGATTTAAATAACAAGAGTCAATGTATTTTATTTTGTATCACACTATTAATAATGTTGTTTAATCCCCTCGCTCCAGACCCGCGAAGCCCCTAGGGTCGCGGCGTGCAGCGTCCCAATTCGTTCGTTTTCATCCTTTTCATCGGCGGGCTGTTGGCCTTTGGGCCGTTGACCCTGGAGATGTATGTCCCGGCCCTGCCGTTGGTGGCCGAGGCGTTCGGTGCCGGGCCCGGCGCAACGCAGTTGACGGTTAGCGTCTATCTCGCGGGCTTTGCCATCGGGCAGTTGGTGTCGGGGCCGCTCGTGGACGTGTTCGGCCGGCGGCCCGCGCTTTTGGCCGGGATGGTGCTGGTCGCGGCGGCCAGTGCCGTGTGTATCGTCGCGCCGTCGATCGAAACTCTCACCGGCGCGCGGTTCGTCCAGGCGCTCGCCGTCTCGGTTGGTCAGGTCGCGGGCCGGGCGGTGATCCGCGATACCCACGATCCGGCGGGCACAGCGCGAATGCTGGCCTTCACGATGGTGGTGATCGGGCTCACCTCGGCGATCACGCCGGTCGCAGGCGGTTTCCTCGCGGTATCGCTGGGCTGGGAGATCATCTTCGCCCTCCATGTCGTTCTGGCGGCGATCTTCTTCGTTTTGATCTGGAGCCGCTTCGCGGAAACGATCCCTGTGCGCGAAACGTTGGTGCGTCAAGTCGCGATCACCCGGACAGGGATCGTGCGCCTCGTCGCCGACCGCGCCTTTCTCTCTTACACGGCCAGCATCTGTTTCATGTTCGGCAGCATGTTCACGTTCATCTCGGCGGGTGCGTTCATGTTCGTCGATGTGCTCGGCATGGCGCCATCCCATTTCGGTTTCGTCTTCACCGCGATTTCCGGCAGCCTCGCGCTGGGATCATTCCTTGCTGGAACCTTGGCGCGTCGGGTCGACCGGCGGCGCATGTTTGTCACGGCGGCGGTGGCCGTTGCCGTGTTCAGCGCCGCGATGGCCGGGATCGGTTTGGCCGGGGCGGCATCGATCGCGGTTTTGATCGTCCTGCTGGGCGCGATCGGCTTCGCGATGGGGTTTGTCGTCGCGCTCGGTATGGCCGGGGCGCTGGCGCCTCACCCGGAAGTGGCGGGGACCGCCTCGGCGTTGATCGGGTTTTCGCAAGGCACCTTTGCGGCGGGGATGAGCGCGGTCGCAGGTTTGTTGTTCGACGGCACGGTGATGTCGGTCCTGTGGCCGATGGCGGTGCTCGCCTTAGGCGTACCGTTGTCGTTTTGGATATTGGAGCGCCGCGGGGCGGGGAACGCCTAGGGCGAGAGATACCAAAAGGCCACCGGCTCCTCGCGGCCGCGCAACTGGCGCGGTTCGCCCTTGGCGAGGCCCTCCGCCAGGGCCGGGTTGCGCAGGCGCCGGTAGAGGGCGTCGCTGATGACGAGGTCTTGGCCGATCTGTCGGGTCAGGCGTTCGAGCCGACTGGCGACGTTCACGGTGTCGCCGATCACGGTGTATTCGAGGCGCTGTTCGCTGCCGATGTCGCCCAGCACGACATCGCCGTAGTGCAACCCGATCCCGAGGCGGACCGGCGGCCCGCTGCGGTGGGCGTTGTAGACTTTGAGGTCGGTCAGGATGGCGCGGGCGCAGGCCAAGGCACGGTCGGCGTCGTCCTCGGCAGTAGTCGGCGTACCGAAGGTCGCCATGACGCCGTCGCCTAAATATTTGTCGAGCGTACCGTGATGGGCGAAGACCTGCCGCGCGGCGATGCCGTGTACCTCACGCAGCAGCGCCAGGACGTCGTCAGGCGAACGGTCTTCGGCGAGGTCGGTAAAGCCAACGATATCGGCGAACATGATTGCGATGTCTTGGCGGCGACCGGTGCGCAACGGTTCATCGTGGCTGGAAAGTTCGGCAACGATGTTGGGCGAAAAGAAACGCGCGAGGTTGCCGCGGGCCCGTTCGGCGGCCGCGCTGGCATAGACCAGCTTGCGCACGCGCCAAACGAAGGCCGCAAGGGCGCCTGCGACGATGACGAACATGAACGCAGCCTGGGACTGGATACCGATATCGACGCGGTGGTAGTTCGCAAGAACCGTGTTGCGTTCCTCGATGCTCATCGCCAAGAGCGCCTGGAAGTCTTCGAAGATGTAGGTCTGGGGGTCCTGCAGGATCCACACGACGCCGACCCACCAGGCCGCCGCCGCGACCAAGCCACTCCAGGCGACGACGGCCGGCGAATAGCTGAACGCCGAGACGGCGATGAAGATGTAGAGATAGACTTGGTTGCCGAACCACAGCTGGGCGCCCTGGGGTACGAAGGGCTCGATGTAGGGGACGGGCACGATGACGATCCACGTCATCAGCAGCACGTCGAAGGCGGCGAAGACATAGGACCATGCCGCGCTGCGATCGCCGGATTTGGCGATGCGGTAATGGAGCCAGCTCGACACCACGAAAAGTAGGCTGATGCCGTAGAAATACGGCAACGTGACGGGCAGGGTGATGAAGGGCAGGAACGCAAACACCGCCAGCACCAAGACGATCCGTACCCGCAGCGACAGCAGCCGCGCGTAAAGTTCTTCGCGGCCATAAGCGGCATCGACGGGGTCGCGCTTGGCCGGCGCAGGCGGGAGGGTCATCGCCACCTAAGGCTCCCTACCAGATCGGTTTGCCGGAACCGGGCAGGCCGAGGCGGGGCCATTTCTCGGTGACAGTTTCGATGACGTCGTCGCGCATCCGAATCTTGGTGCCCCACTCGCGTTTGGTTTCGGGCGGCAGCTTGTTGGTGGCGTCGAGACCGATCTTGGAGCCCAAGCCGGACTCGGGCGAGGCGAAGTCGAGATAGTCGATCGGCGTGTTCTCGATCAGTGTGATATCGCGTGCCGGGTCCATCCGGGTGGAGACCGCCCACATCACGTCTTTCCAATCGCGTGCGTTAATGTCGTCGTCCACCACGATCACCCATTTAGTGTACATGAACTGGCGCAGGTACGACCACACCGCCAACATCACGCGCTTGGCGTGGCCCGGATAGGCTTTCTTCATCGAGACCACGGCGATGCGGTAGCTGCACCCCTCGGGCGGCAGCCAGAAGTCGACGATCTCGGGGAACTGTTGTTGCAACAGCGGCACGAAGACTTCGTTGAGCGCTTCGCCAAGCACACTAGGTTCGTCGGGCGGCCGCCCGGTGAAGGTCGACAGGTAGATCGGATCGCGCCGCATGGTGATCGCGCTGATCTTGAAAACCGGGAAGCGTTCGACCGCGTTGTAGTACCCGGTGTGATCGCCGTAGGGGCCTTCGGGGCCGTCGTCCTCGGGCAAGACATGGCCTTCGATGACGATCTCGGCCTCGGCTGGCACTTTGAGCGGGACCGAAACACAGTCGACCAGCCCGAGTTTCTTGCCGCGCAGGAGTCCCGCGAATTGGTACTCGGAGAGGGTTTCCGGCACCGGGGTCACTGCAGCGATAACGGTGCCGGGGTCGGCGCCGATCACGGCAGCGACCGGCATCGGTTCGCCCGGCCGGTCTTTTTTCCAGCGGTGGAAATGCTGCGCGCCGCCGCGGTGGGCGAGCCAGCGCATCAACGTTGTGTCGCGCCCGGTGACCTGCATCCGGTAGATGCCGAGGTTGAAGCGGTCGTCGGTCCCCTGGGTGACCACCAAGGGCCAGGTGATGAGCGGCGCGGGTTCGCCCGGCCAGCAGGTTTGGATCGGCAGTTTGGCGAGGTCGATATCGGCGCCGGTCCACACGACGTCCTGGCAGGGCGCGTGGGTGACGCTGCCGGGCTTCATCGCCATCACGGTCTTAAGGAGCGGCAGCATCGCCATGGCTTCGCGCCAGCCGCCGGGCGGTTCGGGCTGGCGCAGGAAGGCGAGGGTTTCGCCGACGGCGCGAAGCTGATCGGGGGTGCGGCCGATCCCGGCGGCAACGCGGGCCACGGTACCGAACAGATTGACCAGAACCGGCATCGCGCCGGGTTTACCCGCCGCATCGACTGGGTTTTCGAACAGGACGGCAGGGCCACCCTCGGCCAGCAGGCGGGTTTGGATTTCGGTCATCTCAAGTTCGGTCGAGACCGGTTCGTGTACGCGCACCAAGTTGCCCTCGGCTTCGAGGCGCTGGATGAAATCGCGGAGGGAGGCGAAGGACATGGTCGGGTCGATTCAGCGGTCAACGACGGATGTGCATGGTATATCACCGAAATCGATCAACCCGGAGCGTTGCCCATGACCCGTTTTGCCGAAGTGACTCCCGAAACCCTCAGCGATGCGCAGCGCGCGGTTTACGACGCGATGATCGCGGGTCCGCGCGGGGCGGTGCAGGGGCCCTTTCACATCCTGTTGCGCAGTCCCGAACTGTGCGCCCGGGCGCAGGCGTTGGGGGCGTTTTTGCGCTTCGGTTCCAGTTTGCCGCCGCGTCTGTCGGAACTGGCGATCCTGGTCACGGCGCGGTTCTGGGGGGCGCAGTTCGAGTGGTACATGCATGCCCCGTTCGCTGCGCAAGGCGGACTACACGACGACATCATCGAGACCATTCGTACCGGCGGCGACCCGCGCGCGTTGATGCAGGCAGACGAGAAGGCGGTCTACGACTTCGCCGTCGCGACGCACGAGCGCCACGGGGTCGATGATGCGCTCCACGCCGAGGCCACGGCGCAATTGGGCGAGGCCGGCGTCGTCGATCTGATCGGGTTGCTGGGCTACTACACGATGATCAGCATGGTGTTGAACTGCTACGAGGTGCCGGTGCCGGACGGAGCCACGCCGCTGGACTAGGGAGCGGCGCGCATGGGCGGCGCAAATCCTGTACAACACCGGCGCATGACACGACAGGAGGCACACAATGGCTGAACCGACCGACGCCGAACGGCTGGTCCGCGCGAAGAGTTATCCCTACGACGTGCCGACCACGAGCTACATCTTGCACCAGGGCAAGCCGGTCCCGCTCAAGCGGATGAACCCGCCGGACGATACGGCCGAGCGAATCCCGGTTCTGGCCTACGGCTCGAATGCATCGCCGCAGCAGTTGTTGCACAAATTTCCCGACCTGACCGAGGACGAAGGGATTCCGGTTCTCAAGACCGCGCTGACCGGATTCGATGTCGTTTACTCGGCGCGCTTTTCAAGTTACGGTGCGATCCCGGCGATGCTGGCACCATCGCCCGGCACCCGGCTGACGACCTATGTGACCTGGCTGACCGAGGCGCAACTGGAAGTGATGCACGACACCGAGTTGGGGCCGGCGCGCGACGGATCGGCCTACACCTTCGGTAAGCTGACAGGCATCCTGGCGATGATCGATGCCATCGGCATGCGCGACGAGGTGTATATGTATCAAAGCGCCGCGCCGGCGATGGGCCACGACGGCGCGCTGTGTGCCTATGCCGAGGTTGTGGCGCGCGAGCGCACGCTCAACGCCTATACCCACGACACCGTGCTGAACGCGGCGCACCAGGGCATCGCGCCGGAAATGTCGCTCGACGACTTCGTTTTGAAGACCGCGACCGACGCGCAGGCGCGCGCGGGTTATACCGCGCGGCTCCACAAGAACGGTGTCAAGGTCAAGCTGAAGGGCTACAAGCAGTTGCTGCCGACGTTGCAGTAGGGCCTCTCGAAGTCGCTGACGCGCGACAGCGGTGGGCGGAGGTGCCTTCGGGAGCGGCCTAGGCCCACACACTCCCGACGACGATTGCCAGGAATACCAGCGCGCCGGTGCGGTGGTTGGCGCGGAACTTGGCGAGGCAGTCGTCGGGCGCGTCGATCTTGAGGGTGCGGGCCTGCCAGCCGAGATGGGCAGCGGCAGTGGCCAAAAGAATATAGAAGGCGATGTGGAGACCGGCTGTAGCGCCGGCGGCGGCGATCAGCGCCACGGCGATAGCGTAGGTCGCATAGAGGAAAGGTCTCGTGCGCGCGCCGAGCCAACGGGCGCTGGACTTGACGCCGACCAAAGCGTCGTCCTCGGTGTCTTGGTGGGCGTAGATCGTGTCGTAGCCGAGCGTCCAGAAAATGCCGCCGAGATACAGCAGGACCGGCGTCGCCGACAGGCCCCCGGTGACGGCGGCCCAACCGAGCAGCGCGCCGTAGTTGAAGGTGAGGCCGAGCCAAAGCTGGGGCCACCAAGTGATCCGTTTCATGAACGGATAGGCGGCGACGAGCGCGAGCGAAGCGACGCCGAGCCATACCGCAAAGGTATTGAACGTCAGCAGGACGGCAAGGCCGATCAGGCTTTGGATCGCCAACCAAACGGTCGCGGCACCGACGCTTGCCGCGCCCGACGGGATGGGCCGGCTGCGGGTGCGTTCGACCTGGGCGTCGATCTTGCGGTCGACAATGTCGTTATAGGTGCACCCCGCGCCGCGCATCGCCAGCGCCCCGATACCGAACAGGGCCAGCAAAAAGAGATCGGGCAGACCGAGCCAGGGGCGGGTGTCGGGGGCGTTGGCGGTCAGCGCGGCCGCCAGTGCTATCGACCACCACCCGGGCCATAGCAGGAGCCACGTCCCGATGGGGCGGTCGAGCCGCGAGAGGCGCAGGAAGGGGCGAAGCGCGCCCGGGCTGCGGTCCACCCAATGCCCGCGCACCGAATCCGGAAGAGCCGTGTCGTTGCGTGCCGTCATTGCTATGGTTCTAGCATGACCGCTCCAGCCGATGCGCCTTCGATCCGTCTCTACGTCACCCATGACCTGACCGAGGGGGCCGGTGTGCCGCTCGACGCAAAGCAGGTTCATTACCTGAAGAACGTCATGCGCCTGGGGGTTGGCGACGTCCTGTCCGTCTTTAATGGGCGCGACGGCGAATGGCGCGCTGCGGTCGCGGCCCTCGGGCGCAGCGACGGGGTACTCGAGACCGTGGCCCGCGCCAAGCAGCAGGCGGTGGAGCCCGATCTGTGGTTGGTCTTTGCACCGATCAAGAAGACCCGCTTGGACGTTCTGATCGAGAAGGCGGGCGAGCTGGGGGCGGCGCGCTTGGTCCCGGTATTGACCGACCGGAGCAGTGTGCGCGACCTCAACGCCGCGCGCGCGGCGTCGCTGACGATCGAGGCGGCCGAGCAATGTGGGCGGATGACGGTTCCGGTCGTCTCCCCGATCGTCCCGTTGACCCAGTTATTGGCGGCGTGGCCAGCGGCGCGCCGGCTTCTGTTTTGCGACGAATCGGGGCGCGCACCGCCGATTGCCGAGGCCCTGGCGGGCCAACCGAACGGGCCATGGGCTGCGTTGATTGGCCCCGAGGGTGGGTTCTCGCCCGCCGAGCGCGATGCCGTGGCGGCCCTCCCCCAAGCTGTGCCGGTGGCGTTGGGTCCGCGCATCCTGCGTGCCGACACCGCCGCGATCGCGGCGCTGTCGCTCCTCCAGGCCCACCTTGGCGACTGGCGTTAGGCGCATGGCGGGGTTGCGCAGGAAGCATGGCGGCACTCGGCGCTTTGCATTCCCATTCCATACGGCAATACTGCGGCCCAACAACCGATAACCACTTTGGATTTCATTGATGAACGTGTGTAGCACGCCCTGCCGGGTGGGCGGGTAGCCGTGTCGGCACCGCCGGCCGACGAACCGGGCACCCCGGTCGAGAACAAGCAGCAGCTCGTCGACTTCATTGCGTCGGGCTGCAAGCCGCCCGAAGCGTGGAGGATCGGCACCGAACACGAGAAATTCGCCTTCGACCTCAAGACGCTCCGCCCACTGCCCTATGAGGGCGCCACCGGGATCCGCGCCCTGTTGGACGGTTTGACCAGGTTTGGCTGGAAGCAACACTTGGAGAACGGCAAACCCATCGCCCTGACGATGGACGGCCAGAGCGTCACGCTCGAGCCCGGCGGGCAGTTCGAGTTGTCGGGCGCGCCGCTGGAGACGATTCACGAAACCTGTGTCGAGGTGAATACCCACCTGAAGCAGGTCGAGGAAGTCGGGGCGGAGATCGGTTCGGGAATGCTCGGTTTGGGTTTCAACCCGAAATGGGCGCGCGCCGACGTGCCGGTGATGCCCAAGGGCCGGTACGGGATCATGAAGGCCTATATGCCGCTCAAGGGATCGCTAGGCCTGGACATGATGCTGCGCACCTGCACGGTGCAGGTGAACCTGGATTTCGCTTCCGAAGCCGACATGGTGAAAAAGTTCCGGGTCAGTCTGGCGTTACAGCCGGTGGCGACGGCGCTGTTCGCCAACTCGCCGTTCACCGAAGGCAAGCCGAACGGGTTTATGTCCTTCCGCAGTCACGTATGGACCGATACCGATCCCGATCGCTGCGGCATTCTGCCGTTCGTGTTTGAGGACGGTATGTCGTTCGAACGCTATGCCGACCATGTGCTCGATGTGCCGATGTATTTTGTTTACCGCAACGGCACCTACCTCGACGTGTCGGGCCATAGCTTTCGCGATTTTCTCGACGGCAAGCTACCGGCTCTGCCAGGAGAAAAACCGACATTGCGCGACTGGGAAGATCACATGACGACGCTGTTCCCCGAAGTGCGGATGAAGCGGTTCCTGGAAATGCGCGGCGCGGACGGCGGTCCGTGGGGACGGCTATGCGCGCTGCCGGCGCTCTGGGTCGGCTTGCTCTATTCGCAAAACGCGCTCGATGCGGCGTGGGATCTGGTCAAGGACTTCACGCTCGAAGAGCACAACCAGCTCCGCGCGGATGTTCCGAAGCGGGCTCTCAAGACGCCGTTCCGCGGCGGAACGGTGGGCGACCTCGCCGGGCGGGTTCTTGAAATTGCCCAGGCCGGTTTGCGCGATCGCGCGAGGCTCGACGGCGGCGGCAGCGACGAGAGCGGATTTCTCGATCCGCTGGTGGAGATCCAACAATCCGGACGGGCTCCGGCCGAGGATCTTTTGCAACGCTACGCCGAGGTGTGGGGCGGCAGCGTCGATCCGGTGTTCAGCGAACAGGCGTACTGACGCCGTACTCGCCGGCGCGGCGCGAACGATCCGGGTAATCCAGCGGCGTAAGGCGAGGCTCGTGCCCCTCGTCGCGAAAGGACTCGACGATGTGGTCGGCAAGCGCCTCGACCGCCGCCGAGCGTTCGCGCGGGGTGCGCTCCAGCGTCAGCACAATGTCGGGTAGGGAAGGGAAGCCGTCCTCGACGCCCAACATGCGCATCCCCGGGGTCAGTGCACTGCGCCCAATCGTGGTGATCGCGAGGCCGGCGTTGACCGCTGCGAAGAGTCCCATCAAGGAGGGCGAGACGTAGGCGATCCGGTGCAACCGGTCCATCCGGTCCAGCGCGGTCACGGTCGCCTCGCGGACCTGACACGGTGCGGCGAACAGCGCGAGCGGTAGGACAGGTTCGTCCTCGACCCGGTGGTCGCGGGGCGCCGCCCACACCACGGCTTCCTTTTTCAAGGGCTGGCTCTCGCCGGTGAGGGCACCGCAGGTTACGACCGCGAGGTCGATTTCGCCGGCCATCAAGGTGTCGCGCAGACGATCGGAAGTGTCGCAGCGTAGATCGACCTGGACGCGTGGATGAGAGCGGGCGAAGCGCGCGAGGATCGGCGGCATGAACACGCCGACGTAGTCGTCGGGAATGCCGACCCGGGCCACGCCCTCCATTTCGGGCTGGAGCAACGACGAAAGAGCGGCGTCCTGTAGTCGCAAAATGCGGCGGGCATAGACCAGCAGATCTTGGCCGGCCGGGGTCAAGGCGCTGACCCGCCCGTCGCGCTCGAACAGGGGGCGACCGATCTGCTCTTCGAGGCGTTTCATTTGCATCGAGACTGCCGATTGGGTGCGACCGACATGATCGGCGGCGGCGGTGAACGACCCGGTCTCGGCAATGGCGACCAGGGTCCGCAGGAGGTCGATATCGAGGTTGCGTTGCATCTTCGATACATAAGCGAACCTGATCGGTTCGAACAAATCAATTCGTTTGATTGATGTCTGCGCGGCTTCTACCTATGGCGCAAGAAACGGGTGGGTTTGCGCCCGGTTTTCCTAAGGATAGGAGCCCTGACAGGCGCATTGAGGAGCATAACGATGGCCGAAATCACACTGAGCGAGAGGGGCGAATGCAGGGTTCGCGACGGTACCGGGCTGCCCGACGTCGTTGGACGCTTGATGCTCCTGGGTCGGCGCTGGCGCAAGGCCCGGCGCGACCGGCGCGTCCTTGTGGGTATGGACGGGCGGACCCGGCGCGATATCGGCGTTAGCGCGGGCGATATCCAGTCGGCCGCCCAACTGCCGTGGTGGCGTTGGCCGCTCAACTAGCGCACTCCCCTAGTGGCCGCCCGTCGCGCTATCATGCGCTATGGGACGGTCATGAACGAGACGCCGAACGACGCCGATCCAACGATCTACCAGCGCGCACGGTCGGTACTGCAGCGCGTCAAGCGCCGGTACATCGTCGCCTTCATCGTCGCCTTCATCGTTGCAGGTCTCCTGGCGGACGTGGCGATTGTCGGGGGTGGTTTGTGGTGGATCGGCGTGTTCGATCCCACCGACGCAGCCGCCGCGGCCCGTAGCGCCCTGGTCGCATGCGAAGCCGGGTCAGTATCGACAGATGACAACGTCCTCGATTCCTGCTTCGAGAGCATTCGCCTTGCGACCGAAGACCCTGCGGCGCGGCGCATTGCAGCGCACGGCGAGATTGCCCAGCGTGCCGTCACCCAGGTTCACGCCGTCTGCCGATCGGTGGCGAGCCTAGACCTGCTGCAACGCTGTGCCGATGCGCCGATCGTCGAGGGGGCGTTACCGGCGATAGCCGTCCGAACCCGGGTCGATGCGTTGATGCGGCTGGAAGACTATCCGCGCTTGCGCGACGAAGGCACCCGGTTGATCCGCTACGGCGACGGCTTCGGTTATGTCGCGCGCGGTCTCGCACATCATGCCGCCAAATCCTTCGAACTCGCCGCACGCGACTACCGCGAAGCGGCGAAACATTTTCCGGACGACCCGGTCCTGCTCGACAATTTGGCTCGCGCCGAAGTATCGGCGCCGCCGCAATAGACGAGGACTCGTGCGCCCGCCAACCGATCCGGATCATCGCCACCCCCACCATCATGCCCACCCGCACGGCGCCCACGGACATGGCGTCAAGCCGGCGCGCTCGCGCCGCCTATGGGTCGCCGGCATTGCCGCGGCTGTAGCTGTCGTGGCGTTGGCCGCCGCGGTGTGGATCTGGCTGCCGCCACGGTTCGTCATCGATCCGGGCGAGGCGGCGAGCGACTACCTGCTGCGGTGCAACCGGAGTTTCGAGCGCGGCCGGTACGCCGAAGCCTACGAGTTGTGTGCCATCGCGCTCGCTAAACCCGCGCGGCCGCGGATCCATGTCGATGCAGCCAGGCGCATGGCGCTGTCAAAGCTGGCGGCAGGCGACACCGGCGGCGCAAGCGATCTCGTCAGCGTGCTGGAAGTACGGCTAGGCGATACCTCCGGCGGGGCGATTCGGGGCGCGGCCCTGCATGTGGCGGGCCGCTTTGCCGAAGCGACGGCCGCGTACCGCGCCTGCCGGTCCGCCAATCCGCTGCTACCCGAACTGACGGATCTCGCCGCCGCCTCGCGCGGGCTAGAACCGAGCAACGACGCCATACAAGGCCTCTCAAAGATCCGCTGCGCACCGGGTGGGCGTTAAGACCTTGTTAGCCAAACCGCCGTTAGGGTGGCGGCCATGAATCAGACCTCCGTGCCCAGCTACGAAGCCATGAGCATCTATGCGATCGGGATTCCGATCGCGACGCGCAGTCAGTTGCGCAAGAATGCCTATGAAATGCAGCAGCTCTGCCGCACCAGCGGTGTGCGCACCTACATGGCCGACAATTTGATCGCGGTTGGCCGCAATCTTGGGTTTACCCGCGACCGTCGGTTCATCGACGCCGCGGGCGATGCCTGTCAGCAACCCGAAGATTTGCACAAGCTGTGGCGGCTCCACACCTATTGCTGGGCGATTTCAACTGCGCTTGGCGTTGCGGGCGATCTGGTGGAGTGCGGTGTGTTCGAAGGGCTCTACGCGGCGACTGCAATGGGGACCTTAGGCGATGCGATCGGGGCCGACCGACAGTATTATTTGTACGACACCTTCCAGGGCCTCGACGGCCGCTACGCCACCGAGCAAGAAATCCAGCTTTCAGGGACGGGCTTCGGTGCGGCGGGCATCGAAGAGTCAGTGCGCGCGCGCTTTGCGCCGTGGCCCAACGTTCGCGTTATCGCCGGAACGGTGCCCGACACGCTGCACCAAGAGGCGCCCGCCGAGGTGGCGTTCCTGCATCTCGACATGAACTGCGTGGGCGCGGAAATCGCGGCCCTAGAATTCTTCTACGACCGGATTCCCGAAGGCGGCGTGATCCTGTTGGACGACTTCGGCCGCGCCGAATACGAATCGATGTTCCAGGCCTATGACGAATGGTTCGGCGACCGCCACCTGCGGATTCTTGAGCTGCCGACCGGGCAGGGCATGGTCGTCAAGCGGACGGTCCGCGCCTAAGCAACGCGGCATGCGTCGACGCTCGCTACCAGACATTCTATTTTGAGGATGTGACACAGTTGGATGGTCGCGGCTTTCCTTGTTGGACCGCCGCGGCGCATGCCGTGGGCGATTCAAACACGTACTTGGGAGCGACACTCGATGCGCCACACCCTGCCGATCCTTGCCTTGATTGTGTTTGCGGCCACGGCTGCGCCCGCGCGGTCTGCCGACACCGTTCGGCAGGTGACCGTTACCGGCCAGGCGCAACTTAGCGTGACACCGGACCGCGCGCAGGTCAGCGCGGGCGTGGTAACCCAAGCGCCAACGGCGGCGGCGGCGGTTTCCGAAAATTCCACGGCGATGCAAGGCGTCTTTGCGGCCCTGAAGCGGGTGGGTATCGCCGAGGCCGATGTTCGGACGGCAGGGTTCAACGTCTCGCCGGTTTTCGATGACGTGCGCGCGCCGCGGCAAGCACCGCGGATCGTTGCCTACCAGGTCGCCAACACTGTCACGGCTTTGGTCCGCGATCCCGATAGGTTGGGCGACACACTGGATGCCCTGATCGCTGGCGGGGCCAACAACCTGCACGGAGTGTCTTTCTTTGTGGCCCGCGACGAGGAATTGCAGGACACGCTTCGGGTCGAGGCGGTGAAGGACGCGAGACGCAAGGCCGCGATGATGGCCGAGGCCGCGGGCGCAACGCTCGGGCCTGTTCTGACCATCGTGGAGAACGGGCGCGGCGGCGGCCCTGTGCCGCTTGCCCGCATGCAGGCCGAATCGGTGCGCAGCGTGCCTGTCGCGGCCGGTACCGAGACCTTGACGATGGCCGTCACAGTGACGTTCGAGTTGCACTGACGCCGGCGCGAATCACATTGACCGCGCCCAGGCGCAACCGTATGGTCCGCGCCATGTTTGCCCAGATGCACGCCCGTAAAAACGCTGCCATGACCCGCTCCGGCGGGCCGTGTGGGGAGTTCGTGCGCTAAGCGTCAGCAAACAGCAAACCAACCACAGGCTCCGCCGGACATCCGGACGGGGCTTTTTTTATGCCTGCTTCCGTCCGCTGCCCGGCGCCAACGATGGAGAGCAGGATCATGGACGACTTCTACGACGACCCCCAACTCTGGCCCCGGGCAGCGCCATCCTGGTGGCTGCGACCGGCCTTGCTGTGGCGGCGCTGGTGCAAGGCGGGTGAAGACCGTGCTGCGCTGGCGGTCTTGGATGCGCGCACGCGCCGGGACATCGGGGTGAGTGCCGCGGAAATCGCGGCGGCCTGCGAGGTTCCATGGTGGCGCTGGCCGACACGATGAACCCAGCCGGCGAGATGCCGTAAGCTGCGCCGATGTTGCCGACTGAAATCGCCGCTCACCTCCACACGTTGGGAGTCGCGCCGGGCGGCGTGCTGCAACTACATACGTCCTATCGCGCGGTGGGCGCCGTCACGGGCGGTCCCGACGGTTTGATCGACGCGGTGATGGCGGTCTTGGGTCCGACGGGGACATTGGTCATGCCGTCATGGACTGGCGACGACGATTCGCCGTTCGATCCCGCGGCAACGCCGGCGGCGCGCGATCTCGGCGTGGTGGCCGAGACGTTCCGCCACCGCCATGGCGTCGTACGTAGTGGCCACCCCCTGGCGTGGGCGGCACTGGGGCCCCGCGCGACCGAAGTGGTGGCGGTGCCGTTGCAGCTGCCGCCGCATGGTCCGAAGAGCCCGGTTGGCCGGATTCACGACCTCGACGGTCAGGTGCTCCTGCTCGGGGTTGGGCACGATGCGAACACGAGCCTTCATCTCGCCGAGCTGATCGCAGGCGTTCCTTACCGTGTGCCTCACCATGTGACGGTGGCGGAAAACGGGTTGGCCAAACGCATCGACTACGGCGAGAACGATCACTGCTGCGCGCGGTTTGCGCTCGCCGACGATTGGCTACGGGCCGAGGGTGGGCAGCGCGAAGGGCCGGTCGGCAAGGCACACGCGCGGCTGTTTCGCGCCCGCGACGTCGTTGCACTTGCGGCGGCCCGCCTCGCGCGGGACCCGCTTTTGTTTCTACATCCGCCTGGCGGCGGCTGCGCGGCCTGCGATTTGGCGCGGGCGTCCCTAACGCGCGACGCCTAGCCCGCCGCCGTACCGCCGACGGTGAGGCCGTCGACGCGGATGGTGGGCAGACCGACGCCGACGGGGACGCCTTGGCCGTTCTTGCCGCAGGTGCCGACGCCGGGGTCGAGCGCCATGTCCGTGCCGATGCCGCTGATCTTGGTGAGCACGTCGGGGCCGTTGCCGATCAAGGTGGCGCCCTTGACCGGTGCGCCGACCTTGCCGTCCTGGACCATATAGGCCTCGGTGCACGAGAAGACGAACTTGCCCGAGGTGATATCGACCTGGCCGCCGCCGAAGTTCACGGCGTAGAGACCGTTCTTGACGCCCTGGAGGATCTCGCCGGGGTCGCGGTCGCCCGACAGCATCAGGGTGTTGGTCATGCGCGGCATCGGCATGTGAGCGTAGGACTGGCGCCGGCCGTTGCCGGTAGGTGCCATGTTCATCAGGCGCGCGTTGAGCCGGTCGTGCAAATAGCCCTTAAGGATGCCGTCCTCGATCAAGACGGTGCGGCCGGTGGGCGTGCCTTCGTCGTCGACGGTGAGCGAGCCGCGCCGATCGGGGATCGTGCCGTCATCGACCACGGTGACCCCGGGGGCAGCGACGCGCTGACCCATCAAGCCGGCGAAGGCCGAGGTCTTCTTGCGGTTGAAGTCGCCTTCGAGGCCGTGGCCGATTGCTTCGTGGAGCAGGATGCCGGGCCAGCCGGGGCCAAGCACGACGGTCATTTCGCCCGCCGGGGCGTCGATCGACTCGAGGTTGACCAGGGCTTGGCGCAGGGCTTCGTCGACCTGCCCCTGCCAGGCTTGCGGGTCGATATAGCCAAGGTAGCCGGTGCGCCCGCCGGTGCCGTGCGAGCCGGTTTCCTGGCGGTCGCCGTCGCCGACCACGACCGAGACGTTGAGCCGAACCATCGGGCGGATGTCGCCGACCGCATGGCCGTCGGCGCGGATCAAATGGACGACCTGCCACGAGCCGGCGAGCGACGCCGACACCTGCCGCACGCGCGGATCCTTGGCGCGGGCGTAGGCGTCGATCTCCTGCATCAGTTTGACCTTGTCCTCGAACGGCACCTCGTTGAGCGGGTTGTCGTCGACGTAGAGGGTGTTGTTGGTCCGCGCCGGACCCGCGGCCTGGGTGCCACCTTTGCCGGTGCGCACGGCTTGGACGGTAGCGACGGCGCGTTTGATGGCGTCTTCGGAAAGTTCGGCGGCATGGGCGTAGCCAGTCGATTCCTCGCTGACCGCGCGCAGGCCGAAGCCCTGGTCGGTGTCGTAGCTGGCGGCCTTGAGGCGTCCATCGTCGAACGAAAAACTTTCCGACTGGCGGTATTCGAGGAAGATCTCGCCATCGTCCATCCCATGCAGGGCATCGCCGACGAGCCGCTCGACCCTTTTTTCGTCAAGGCCGGTACGGGTAAAGAAGAGTTCCTGTGGCGATGGCTGGCTCATGCAAGCTCCCGGTTTTGGGTGTGGCCCGGAATATAGGGATTCCCGAGGCCGGGTGCGAACCGCCGGGGCCAATCCCCGCGACATAATGACGCGGAAGCAGCACCGGGGGGGGCTGCACCGCCGGATTGCCCCGGCGTTTTTAGACAAAATCCATATATTTCAATGCAATAGGCAGTGCCGCGCCGGACGGGGCGGTGAAGCGCGGTGCCCACGCCAAGGCTGCGGCGATTGGTCCCTCCCGGCGGTGCTGGCGCCGGGACCGTGGGATTAGTAATACTTTCGCGTGCGAGTCGGCGCCGCAGGGCGTGCGGGCGCGCCTTTTTGGGAACGACCAGGAAACGGGTCTATCGGCATGTGGAATTCACGCATCTTTTTGATGGCGATCGCAGTGTTCGCCTCGGTCACGGCGCTGGCGGGATATGCCGACGCGCAAGGTTTTGTCGGTTCTTCTCATCCATGGGAAATGGGTCTGCGCGAAGCGGCCTCGCCGACGATGGACCGGATCAACAGCTTCCACAATTTCCTGCTGGTGATCATTACGGCCATCACGATCATCGTGATGGCGTTGATGGCCTACATCATGATCCGGTTCCGGGCGTCGCGAAACCCGAACCCCAGCCAGAATACGCACAACACGGTGCTTGAGGTGCTGTGGACGGTCGTCCCGATCGTCATTCTGGTGGTCGTCGCGGTGCCGTCGTTCCGGCTGCTCTATTTCGTCGACCGCACGGCCGAGGCCGAACTGACGGTCAAGGCGATCGGCAATCAATGGTTCTGGAGTTACGAATATCCCGATCACGACAACCTGACCTTCGATGCAGTCATGGTTCCCGATGAGGACATTCAAGAAGGACAAGTTCGTCTGTTGTCCACCGACAACGACGTGGTCCTGCCGGTCGATACCAACATCCGGATACTGACGACGGCGACCGACGTGATTCACGCCTTCGCGATGCCCAACCTCGGGCTTAAGCTCGATGCCGTTCCCGGCCGCATCAACGAAACCTGGGTGCGGATCGAACAAGAAGGCGTTTATTACGGCCAGTGTTCGGAGCTCTGCGGGAGCGGCCACGGCTTCATGCCGATCACGGTCCGGGTAGTTAGCAAAGAGGATTATGCCCGCTGGGTCGAGGACGCCAAGGAGAAGTTCGCCTACGACGGCAAGCCCGGCGCGCCGACCGATGCGGTCGCGGCCCGGGCGGAGAAAGCCCGCCAGATCGCGACGTACTACGAAGAAATCGCCGCGAGCGGCAAAGCAAACACCAACTAACATCGTCCGCGCACCCCGCGACAACACGCACGAAGAGGTCGAGTTATGAGTTACGGATCCGCCGCTGCCCACGATGACCACACGCCGCGAGGCTGGCGCCGTTGGGCCTATTCGACCAACCATAAAGACATCGGCACGATGTACTTGATCTACGCCATTTTCTTTGGCGTCGTCGGGGGCATCCTGTCGCTGCTGATGCGGATGGAACTGGCCGCGCCGGGGATGCAAATTTTTGGCACCGACTATCAGTTCTTCAACGCGGTGGTTTCGGCGCATGGGTTGATCATGGTGTTCTTCATGATCATGCCTGCCTTTATCGGCGGGTTCGGCAACTGGTTCGTGCCGTTGATGATCGGCGCGCCGGACATGGCATTCCCACGGCTCAACAACATTTCGTTCTGGCTGTTGATCCCGGCCGGTATCTTGATCGTCGCGTCGCTGTTCGTGGGCGAGGGGCCAGGCACCGGGTGGACGGTTTATGCGCCGTTGTCGACCACGGGCCATCCCAGTGCATCGGTCGATTTGGTGATCTTCGCGCTCCATCTCGCCGGCGCCTCGTCGATCTTGGGTGCCGTCAACTTCATTACCACCATTTTCAACATGCGGGCACCGGGCATGACCCTGCACAAGATGCCGCTGTTCGTGTGGTCGGTGCTGGTCACCGCGTTCCTGTTGCTGTTGTCGCTGCCGGTCTTGGCGGGCGCGATCACGATGCTGCTGACCGATCGCAACTTCGGCACGGCGTTCTTCGATGCCTCGCAGGGCGGCGATCCGATTCTGTACCAGCACCTTTTCTGGTTCTTCGGGCACCCCGAAGTTTACATCCTGATCTTGCCGGCCTTTGGCGTGATCAGTCACATCGTCTCGACGTTTTCCCGCAAGCCGATCTTCGGCTATCTCGGCATGGCCTATGCCATGGTCGCGATCGGTGCGGTCGGCTTTATCGTGTGGGCGCACCACATGTACACGGTAGGTCTGGATGTCGACACGCGGGCCTATTTCGTCGCCGCGACGATGGTGATCGCGGTGCCGACAGGCATCAAAATTTTCTCGTGGCTCGCGACCATGTGGGGTGGGTCGATCAAGTACACCGTGCCGATGCTGTTCGCGTTGGCGTTCATCTTCCTGTTCACGCTGGGCGGCGTCACCGGCGTTGTGCTGGCCAATGCCGGGATGGATGTGGCGTTGCACGACACCTACTACGTCGTCGCGCACTTCCACTATGTGATGTCCTTGGGCGCGCTGTTCGGCATTTTTGCCGCCTTCTATTACTGGGCGCCGAAGATGTGGGGGCACATCTACAGCGACACGTTGGCCAAGCTGCACTTCTGGCTGACCTTCATTGGCGTCAACCTGACGTTCTTCCCGATGCATTTCTCGGGTTTGGCGGGGATGCCGCGGCGTATTCCGGACTATCCGGACGCGTTCGCCGGTTGGAACATGGTGTCGTCGATCGGCTCCTACATTTCGGGCGTCGCGACGCTGGTGTTCCTGTGGCTCATCGTCGACATGTTGGTGCGCGGCAAAAAGGCCGAGGGCAACTACTGGGGTGAAGGCGCGACCACGCTCGAATGGACGCATACCTCGCCGCCGCCGTTCCACACCTACGAAGAGCTGCCGCGCTTTAAGTAGGATAGAGCCAGTCCGTTGACCGACCTCAGCATCACCTCATCGCCGCGCGCGGCGTCCGCCTCATCGGCGCAAGCCGCGTCCGTCTCATCGACGGCGGGCGTCCGCGACTATATTGCGCTGCTCAAGCCGCGGGTGATGTCGTTGGTCGTGTTTACCGGCCTGGTTGGTCTGGTCGTGGCGCCCGGGGCGATCCATCCGGTGACGGCGGTGATCGCGTTGATCGCCATTGCGCTGGGTGCGGGGGCGTCGGGTGCCATCAACATGTGGTACGACGCCGACATCGATGCGGTGATGAAGCGGACAGCCAATCGCCCGATCCCGTCGGGCAAAGTCCAACCCGCCGAGGCACTGGCCTTCGGCGTCGTGATCTCGGCGCTGTCGGTGCTGATGATGGGGTCGCTGGTCAACTGGACGGCGGGCGCGTTGCTGGCGGTAACGATCGGGTTCTACGTGTTCGTCTACACGATGTGGTTGAAGCGGCGGACGCCGCAGAACATCGTTATCGGCGGGGCCGCGGGCGCGTTGCCGCCGGTGATCGGCTGGGCCGCCGTAACCGGCGATGTGTCGTTGTTGCCGTTCATCATGTTCGCGATCATCTTTTTCTGGACGCCGCCGCACTTTTGGGCGCTGGCGCTTTACCGTAGCGGCGATTACGCCAAGGCCGGAGTCCCGATGCTGCCCGTGGTCCGCGGCGACAGGGAAACCCGCCGCCAGATCCTGCTCTATAGCCTGTTCCTGGCACCGCTGGCGGTGACGCCGTGGATCCTGGGCGGTGCCAGCTTGTTCTACGGCGCAAGCGTTGGCGCGCTCGGCGTCGCCTTTGTCGCGCTGGCTTTCGGCATTTGGCGCCGGACCGCCGAACAGGCCGAGGCCGACGGACATCGCGCGGCGAAACGCCTGTTCGGTTTCTCGATCCTTTATTTATTCTTGGTCTTTTCGTTGCTGTTGGTCGATCACCTGCTCGGCTTAGCGCCGGGCGCGTAGCGGGGTGGCGATGCCGATCAGCGAAGAACATCGAAAACGGCGGGGCAAGAACTACGCCCTCGCCGCGGCCTTGGTCGCCTTCGTAATTATTGTGTTCCTGGGCGCCATCGTGCAGATGCAAGGAGGCTGACCGTGATCGATCGCCGCCGTCATCGCGTTACCGCCATCATGCTGGTGGGTGTCGTCGTCACAATGGGCGCCGCCGCCTATGCCGCGGTGCCGTTGTACCAGTTGTTTTGTCAGGTGACGGGGTTCGGCGGAACGACTCAGCGGGCCGAGACCTTGCCGGTTGCGACGGGCGAGCGGATCGTCAAGGTGCGCTTCGATGCCAACACCGATCCAGGCTTGCCGTGGCGATTCCGCCCCAAGCAGCTAGAGATCGCGGTGCGGGTCGGGCAAGAAGGGCTGGCGATCTACGAGGCCGTCAATCTTAGCGACCAAGCAATCATGGGACAGGCGTCGTTCAATGTGTCGCCGGCGAAGGCGGGCCAATACTTCAGCAAGATTCAGTGCTTTTGCTTCAACGAGCAGGTTCTGCTGCCGGGCGAAACGGCGAATATGCCGGTGACATTCTTTATCGACCCAGCGGTCGTTGACGATCCGAACATGAACGACGTGAGCACGATTACGCTGTCCTATACGTTTTTTCGCCAAGACATGACCGAGGATGAGGTGCGCCAGTACCGGCTATCGCAGACCGGTGGCGCATCCGATGCCAAATCGAACGAGATCAACTAAACCCGAACGCGGTTTGAGACAGGAGTAAGGCGAATGGCCGACGCACACGCAAGAGGACACAGCTACCACATGGTCGATCCGAGCCCATGGCCGATCGTCGGTGCGATCAGCGCTCTGGCCTTGACGGTCGGGTTAGTGCTGTTCATGCGCGAAGTCACGGTATGGCTCTTGGTTATCGGCGGCGCGATGACGGCGTACACCATGCTGATGTGGTGGCGCGACGTGACGCGCGAGGCCGAGCACCAGGGGCACCATACGCCGATCGTGCAGCTTGGCCTGCGCTACGGCATGTTGCTGTTCATCGCCTCCGAAGTGATGTTCTTCGTGGCGTGGTTCTGGGCCTACTACAACGCGGCACTCTATCCCACCGGGGCTATGGGCAGCATGTGGCCGCCCGAAGGGATCGTCACGTTCAACCCGTGGAGCCTGCCGTTCCTCAACACGATCATCCTGCTGACATCGTCGACGACGGTGACCTGGGCGCACCATGCGTTGCGTCACGGCGACTACCGCGGTCTCAAGATGGGACTGTGGTTGACGGTCCTGTTAGGGCTGACGTTCTCGGGCATCCAGGCCTACGAATATAGCCTCGCCGAGTTCTCTTTCAGCGGCGGCATCTACGGCTCGACATTCTTCATGGCAACCGGGTTCCACGGCTTCCATGTCATCGTCGGTACGATCTTCCTGATCGTGTGCCTGATCCGTACCTATAAGGGGCATTTCAAGCCTGATCAGCACTTCGGCCTTGAGGCGGCGGCGTGGTACTGGCATTTCGTCGACGTCGTCTGGATCTTCCTGTTCATCTCCATCTACTGGTGGGGTGCAGGCGCGGTCGTTCACTGATCCTCGGCGCGAGGGGATGACGGCGCCCGACCACCAAAGCACCGCCGTTTCCCCGCTTCGGGCCGGATTAGCGGGCCGCTGTCCGCGTTGCGGCAAGGGCAAGCTGTTCGATGGCTTGCTCCAGGTCGCCGAACGATGCGACAGTTGCGGCCTGGAACTGAAGGCGCGCGATACCGGCGACGGTCCCGCGGTCTTCGTTGTTCTCTTGGTGGGCGCGCTGGTCGTGGCCGCGGCGTTGATCGTCGAAGTGTCCTATCAGCCGCCGTTCTGGCTTCACGCCGTATTGTGGATCCCATTGATCCTTGCGCTGTCGCTCGGACTGTTGCGGCCCTTGAAGGCGTTGTTCTATGCCATCAACTACAGCCGACGACCGGATGGGCAGTAAGCGCGAGCGATCGCATTCGGAGCGGAGCGGCGACGGTGTGTGCGGTGCGGTGCTTGCCCCAAGTTTTGGAGCGGAGCGCCAGCGAAGGATTTGACGATGAGTGATCGTGACGGCGGCGGACGGGCAGTTCCCTGGTTCGAATTCCGACCTACCGTGGGCTCGACCGTTGCGGCGGTCGTCGGCGTGGCGCTACTGGTCGCGCTGGGAAGCTGGCAGGTCTACCGGCTGGGCTGGAAGACCGAGTTGATTGCCGAACGAACCGCGCACTTGAATGCTGCCCCCGTGGCGCTCCCCACCGACGATGCCGCTCTACCGGACGCTCTGTGGAAGCCAGTCACCCTGACCGGGCGTTTTCTCCACGATCAGGAACTCCACCTTGCCGCCCGCTCCATGCGGGGCAACGTCGGGGTGCATGTTCTGACACCGTTCGTGCGCGAAGAGGGGCCCACGGTCCTGGTCAATCGCGGCTGGGCACCGGACGACCGGAAAGACCCGGCAACCCGTGCGGCGGCACAGGTTGAAGGCGTCGTCACCGTGCAAGGGCTCGTGACCCCGGGCGCCGGTCGAAACATGTTCACCCCCGACAACGACGCCGAAAACAACTTTTGGCTGTCGGTCGACTTCGCCCAGATGAGCGCCGCGGTGGGCCGCCCGTTACAGCCGGTGGTCGTCGACGCCGATGCCACGCCCAATCCGGGCGGGTTCCCGATCGGCGGTCAGACCCGTCTGAATATCCCAAACGATCACCTGCAATACGCCCTGACCTGGTATTTGCTCGCACTGACCCTGATCGTGGTCTACGTCGCCTGGAACCGGAAGCGGATGCGCGAGACCACGACGCCGTAAGTTCGCGCTGGCGCACGAGGTATTCCGAGGCATACAGTCCGCGCCCATGAACGACTATCAACAGCTTGAAACGCGGTTTCGCCGACTCGGAGTTCTGGGCGGGGTTGGGCAGGTTCTGCATTGGGACCGGGCGGTGATGATGCCGCCGGGCGGGGCCACGTCCCGGGCCGACCAATTGGCCGAGCTTAGCCTCCTCGAACACGACTTGATTACCGCGCCTGATATGGCCGATTTGCTTGCTGCGGCCGACCAACACCGGGCCGCGTTGAACCCGTGGCAGGCCGCCAATTTGCGCGAGATGCGGCGATTGTGGCGCCATGCGACCGCGGTACCGGGCGACCTGGTCGCCGCAACCTCGCACGCGAACTCTGCCTGCGAGATGATTTGGCGCGACGCACGCGCACGCAACGATTTTGCCGCCGTCACCCCAGCGTTGGAAGCGGTCGTCGTGCTGGTGCGCGAAAAGGCGCAGGCCAAGGCGGCCGCGCTCGATCTGTCGCCCTACGATGCGTTGCTCGATGCCTACGACCCCGGCATGCGGCGGGCCGAGATCGATGGCATCTTCGACGAACTGCGCGCGTTCCTGCCCGAATTGATTGGGCGGGTCGTCGAGCGCCAAGCCGCCGGACCGGCGCTCCTGCCGGTCGCGGGCGAAACCTCGGTCGCCGCGCAGCAGGTGCTGGGCGAGCGGATCATGGCGGCGATCGGCTTCGATACCGATTTCGGGCGCCTCGATGTCAGCCACCACCCCTTTAGTGCCGGTGTGCCCGACGACGTTCGGATCACGACGCGCTACAGCGCCGACGCCTTTACCGAATCCCTCATGGGCGTCATCCACGAAACCGGCCATGCGCTGTACGAGCGCGGCCTACCCAAAGATTGGCGCTGGCAGCCGGTGGGCATGGCGCGGGGGATGACGATCCACGAATCCCAGTCGTTGCTGATGGAAATGCAAGCGTGCCGGAGCCCGGCGTTTATTCGCTTTGCCGCACCGATCATGCGCGAAACCTTCGGCGGACGCGGGGCAACGTGGGACACCGACAATTTGATGCGCCTGTACCATCAGGTCGAGCGCTCGCTGATCCGGGTCGAGGCCGACGAAGTGACCTACCCGGCACACATTCTGCTGCGCTACGACCTTGAAAGTGCACTGGTGGCGGGCGATCTCGTGGTGGCGGATCTACCTGGCGCGTGGTGCGAGGGGATGCGCGCGTTGCTGGACATCGCGGTGCCCGACGACAAAGACGGTTGTATGCAGGACGTTCACTGGTTTGGCGGCGACTTCGGTTATTTCCCGACCTATACGCTGGGGGCATTGGCCGCCGCTCAACTGTTTCGCGTGGCTTGCAATGGGGACCCCGCGGTCATGGCGGGGATCGGCGTTGGCAATTTTGTGCCGCTCCTGTCGTGGCTGCGCGCGCATGTCCATAGCAAGGGCTCGCTCCTGGGGACCAACGATCTCTTGATCGAAGCGACCGGGTCGCCGCTTGGCGCGGCGGCGTTCAAAGCCCATGTCGAACAGCGCTACTTGAGCTGACGATGACCCGCCGCGCCTGCCGTCCTCTTGTTCGGTGCGCCCGATGATCCGCTTTCACCGCTTGTTCGATCCGCACACCGGGGCCGATCTGCGTCGCTACGGCAAGATTCGCGAGATGTTCGATCGCGCGTTTCCGGCCGAACGCGAGGCCGTCGACCGGATCGAAGCCCACTTGCCTAAACCGCCGGGCGGCACCGCGGAGCTGATCGTGCTGGTTGCCGAGGACGAGAACGCGAACGTCTTGGGTTTTTCGGCGACCTACTATTTCCCGACGCTTCGCCTCGGGTATCTGTACTACATCGCCAGCGATCCAAGCCGGCCGGCGCGCGGCATCGGCGGCGCGGTGTACGAAGCGACCCGCGAGTTGCTGATCGCCCGCGACGGCCGCGGGCTATTCCTCGACGCGGGTCCCGACGACATCGACAAACTGAAAGACCGCTCGGGAATCGCGCAGAACCGCAGCCGTCTCAAATTTTACGAACGCTACGGGGCGTTCCCGGTCGTCGGTACGCTCTACGACGTCGAGGGCAATCCGGCCAACGAGGGGTACCGCGTGTTTCTGCTTTACGACGGCCTTGGCCGTCGTCGGCCGCCGCGCCGCGCCGATGCGCGCAAGTTCGTCCAGCTCATGTTCAAGGTTCAGTACGGTCAGGATGCGAGCGACCCTTACGTGCGCCGGATCGTGGCGTCGTTCCGGGACGACCCGATCAAGGTGCGCCCGCCGCGTTACATCAAAGCCGATGCCCCGGCGCCGCTGCGGCCCAAGGGCGCGCGGTTGCGCCCGTTGGCGCTGGTGGTTTCCGAGCGGCACCGAATTCATCACCTGCGCGAAAAGGGCTATGTCGAACGCCCGGTGCGGATCGACGCCGTGCTACGTGGCCTCGAGAACGTGCCGCACACGCGTTACCCGCTGCGCCGGTTCGGCGAGGAACCGATCCGCCAGGTACACGATCCGCGTTTCGTCGCCTATATCGCCGCGATGTCCGAAAAACTCGGGCCCAAGGAAGTGCTCTATCCAGAGGTTTTTCCGGTGCGCCGACCGGACCGGCGGCCCAAGGAGCTGAAAAGCCGGGCCGGATATTACTGCATGGACACGTTTACCCCGCTGACCCGCAACGTCTACCGCGCGGCGAAGGCAGCGGTAGATTGCGCACTGACCGCGGCGGACCTGGTGTTGGAGGGCGAGCGGATGGCCTATGCGTTGTGCCGCCCGCCCGGGCACCACGCCGAACCCGCGCTCTATGGTGGGTTTTGCTATTTCAACAGTGCCGCCATCGCCGCCCATTGGCTGTCCTACAACGGCAAGGTCGCGGTGTTGGATATCGACTATCACCACGGCAACGGCACGCAAGAAATCTTCTATCGGCGCAAGGACGTTCTGACGGTGTCGATCCACGGCACGCCGCACAACTCCTATCCGCACTTCGCCGGGTTCGACGACGAACGGGGTGAGGGCGACGGCAAAGGGTTCAACCGCAACTTCCCGCTGCCGCGCGGGGTGACGTCGGACCGCTACGCCGAGGTCCTCGCCGATGCGCTGCGGGTCGTTAAGCGATTCGGTCCGACATGGTTCGTCGTGTCCCTGGGGTACGACATCATGCGCGGCGACCCGACGGGGTCGTTCCTCTTGAATGCCCAAGCGATGCGCCGGCTCGGCGAAATGATCGGTGCGATGGGCTACCCGACCCTGGTGGTGCAGGAAGGCGGCTATTCGGTATGGAACCTTCGCCAGGGTGCCCATGGCTTTTTCACTGGGCTGACGCGCACGTACTATTGAAGCGGCGCGCCTAGCCGACCTTGAAGTGCTTGGACAGCTTGAGGCCCTGGCGTTGGTAATTCGAGCCGATGCCCTGCCCATAGACACGGTCGGGGACGCGGGTGAGGGGCTCGTAGACGAGCTGGCCGACGGTTTGGCCGTGTTCAAGCAGGAACGGCACTTCGAAGGACCGGACCTCCAGTACCGCCCGGGAGCCGGCGCTGTCGTCTTCGGAATACCCGAAGCCCGGATCGAAGAAACCGGCGTAGTGAACCCGGAATTCTCCCTTGAGCGGATTAAAGGGCAGCATCTCCGCGGCATGGTCGGGCGGGACGCGGACCTCCTCACGGCTGACTAGGATGTAGAACGCGTTGGGGTCGAGGATCAGCGATTCGTTGGGGGCGTAGACCGGTTCCCAAAAGTCGGCGACGGGGTAGGCACCGACGCGGTCGACATCGACCAAGTCGGTATAGGCGCGGGCCTTGTAGCCGACCAGACCGTCGCCGCCCCGCCCGCGCAGGTCGACCGAGACCGGGACATCGCGGTGAATCGTGCCGGCGGCGATTTCCTCGCCCTCGGGCGCCGTCAGGAGACCGACTTTGTCGTGTAGGCGTTGGGTTGCGGCGGCGCTCGGCATCGGGGCACCGCGCCGCAACCGCGCTTGCAACAACCGCGAGCCCTGCCGGACTTTGACGCTGAAAGTGCGCGGCGAAACCTCGACGTAGAGCGGCCCGGCGTAGCCTTCGGGAATCCGATCGAACTCGGTTGCGTAGTCGGCGATTAGGCGAGTGAAGATGTCGAGGCGGCCGGTAGAACTTTTCGGGTTGGCAACGCCCGCGAGGCCGCGCCGCAGTTTGACCGATTCGAGGAGTGGGACGATGTAGACGCCGCCTCGCTCCAGTACGGCTTCTTTGGTGAGGTCGATTTGATGGGTGCCGAGCGCCTCGATCTTATTCAGTACGGTGCGGGTCTTGCCGGGGAGGAAACTCGCGCGGACCCGGTAGGCGACGGCGCCGAGGCGGAGGTCGAGGCTGGCAGGTTGGACCTGTTCGGGCAGGATCGGCGGATCGGCGCGCAGCGCGCCCGATTCGATCAACGCATGGATTTCCTGCGACGGCAGAATCCCGGTGTTGTAGCGCCGCCCCGGGGCCGCGGCGTCGTGATCGTCGGGGAAAAGCTCGTCGGTTTGCGGTTGCATGTCGCCTGCCTTTGGAGACTTGGTAACAGACCGCTCGGGGGGCGACAACGCTCGAGATTTATCCCCATGGCGGGCCCCAATGCCGCCAAGATATCCACAGGCCGAGGGCTGGGTTTTTGGGGTTTTGCGCTTTTGCGCACAATTTCATCAACAGGCCCGCGCGGTTGCCTGGGCGGGGGGTGCTGTTTAGTCTGTGCGGCCCGAAGGACCGGGTTTGGTGGGGAGTTACGACTCTGAAGTTTGTTAGTACACGCGGGGTCGCGCCGGCCCTCGATTTCGCCGAGGTGACCCTTACCGGCCTTGCCCGTGACGGCGGTTTGTATGTGCCGACGGCCTGGCCCGCCTTCTCATCCCAACAGATTGCCGACTTGGCCGGGTTGTCCTACGCGGATCTCGCGGTTGCGGTGATGATGCCGTTTGTCGGCGACGCCCTGGCGCGGGCCGACTTCGCGCGGTTGGTGCAGGGGGCCTACGCGAATTTCGATCACCGGGCGGTGACGCCGCTGCGGCAGAACGGCCCGGACGAATGGGTGCTGGAACTGTTTCACGGCCCAACTCTGGCCTTCAAGGATTGCGCCTTGCAACTGCTGGGTCCGTTATTCGATCACTTGCTGCAACGCGACGGGTCGCGGGTGACGATCGTCGGGGCGACCTCCGGCGATACCGGGTCTGCCGCGATCGAGGCCTGCCGAGACCGCGATGCGGTGGACATCTTCATTCTCTACCCGCACGGACGGGTTTCCGAGATTCAGCGACGGCAGATGACGACGGTGGATTCGTCCAACGTCCATTGCATCGCCATCGAGGGCACGTTCGACGACTGTCAGGCATTAGTGAAGGGGATGTTCGACGATGCAGCGTTTCGCGACGCCCATCGTTTGTCGGCGGTCAATTCGATCAATTGGACCCGCATCATGGCGCAGGTCGTCTACTATTTTCATGCCGCCCTCGCGTTGGGCGCTCCGGCGCGGTCCGTCGCCTTTTCGGTCCCGACTGGGAACTTCGGCGACATTTTTGCGGGCTACGTCGCGGCCAAGATGGGATTGCCGATTGCGTCGTTGTGCATTGCCACCAATCGCAACGATATTCTGGCCCGGTTCATGGCAGACGGCGTGTACGCGGTCCAAGGTGTCGTGCCGACGGTGAGCCCAAGCATGGATATTCAAGTGTCGAGCAATTTCGAGCGCTTGCTGTTCGACCTCATGGGGCGCGACGGCGCGGCGGTGTCGGGACTCATGAGCGACCTGAAGACCACTGGGCGGTTCTCGGTCAGCGAGAACGTGTTGAATCAGGCGCGGCGCCTGTTCACGACCGGCACCGTGGACGAGGACGCGACACTGGATGTGATTGCCGAGGAGTGGCGCGCGACGGGCGTGTTGATCGATCCACATACCGCGGTGGGGATCGGTGCCGGCCGAGCCAACCGGCGGGACGGCGTGCCTTTGGTGCACCTCGCGACGGCCCATCCGGCAAAGTTTCCCGACGCGGTGGCCCAGGCAACCGGCGTGCGGCCGGCGTTGCCGGCGCGATTGGCCGATTTGACTACGCGCGCGGAGCGGTTCGATGTCTTGGCGAACGATCTCGCCGCGGTCGAGCGCTACGTTGCCGACCGGGCCCGGGCGGCCTGAGCATGGCCGATCCTCGGGTAACCCGGCTCGACAACGGTCTGCGGATCGTGAGCGAAGATTCCCCCCATCTCGCAACTTCGGCGGTGGGCGTATGGGTGGATACCGGCGCGCGCAACGAACGCGCAGCGCTGAACGGCATCTCCCATCTAATCGAGCATATGGTCTTCAAGGGAACCGAGCGGCGTAGCGCCCGCGACATTGCCGAGGAGATCGAGGCGGTGGGAGGGCACCTCAACGCCTATACCTCGCGCGAGCAAACCGCTTTTTTCGCCCGGGTCCTGCAAGACGACGTCCCGTTGGCGGTCGATATCATCGGCGACATTTTGCAGCATTCGACCTTCGATCCGGCAGAACTCGAACGCGAGAAATCCGTCGTCATTCAGGAGATCGGGCAGGCGAACGACACACCTGACGACATCGTTTTCGACCATTTCCAGGAAGCGGCCTATCCGGACCAAGCGATTGGGCGCTCGATTCTGGGGACGCCCGAAGGGGTGTCGGGCTTCCACCGCGACGACCTGACGGCCTATTTGAGCGAACAATATTATGCCGGTCGTATGGTGTTGGCGGCTGCAGGGCGGGTCGATCACGACGCCCTCGTTGCCATGGCGCAGGAGAAGTTCGGCGCGATCCGCGCGAGCGGTCCGCAGCTTGAGGAAAGCGCCTGCTACCGGGGTGGGAATTTCCGAGAGATTCGGGATTTGGAACAGGTCCATTTCGTCGCCGGGTTCGATAGCGTTCCCTACGACGATCCGGATTATTACACCGCACAGGTCTATTCGACGCTGCTGGGCGGGGGGATGTCGTCGCGCCTGTTCCAGGAGGTTCGCGAGAATCGCGGACTGTGCTACTCGATCTATTCGTTCACGTCGTCCTACACCGACGGCGGGATGTTCGGGATCTATGCCGGGACCGGCGAGACGGAGGTCGACGAACTCATCCCCGCGATGGTCGAAGAGATTCACAAGTCGATGACCCGTCCGCCTGACGAGGAAGTGGCGCGCGCGAAGACCCAGTTGAAGGCCGGCCTGATGATGTCGCTCGAAAGCTCCTCGGCCCGTTGCGAACAGTTCGCACGTCAAACGCTGCTGTTCGGGCATCCGTTGTCGACCGAAGACATCTTGGGGCGGATCGACCAAGTCGACGGCGGGCAGCTCCAGCGCTTTGCGGAGCGTACGTTTTCGGGTGCGACGCCGACCGTGGCTGCCATGGGCCCGGCCGGGCGACTTGAAGACTACGACGCCTTTGCGGCAAGATTCGCCGTCTGACAGTAGGGCGACCGATGAGCGCACTCCTGAGAAGTTTTTCCGCAGGCACCGCTCCGACCGAACTGGTCGGGGAGCGGGTTCGGTTGCGCGTGCCGCAGCTTGCGGATTACGTCGACTGGGCGACCATCCGTCAGGAATCGCGAGCCTTTCTCGAACCTTGGGAACCGACCTGGACGGCCGATGCGCTGACCCGTACCGCGTTCCGGCGGCGGCTTAGGCGCTATGCGCGCGAGGTGCGCGAGGATCAGGGCATTGCCTTCTTTATTTTCGGCAAGGAGGACGACCGTTTAGTCGGCGGCATCACCCTCAGCCAAATACGACGCGGCGTGACCCAATCCACATCGGTCGGCTATTGGGTCGGTCGGCCCTATGCACGCCAGGGGTACATGTCCGATGCCCTCAAAGTAACCGTACGGTTTGTGTTCGAGGGATTGCGTCTCCACCGTCTCGAAGCGGCCTGTATCCCGACCAATAAGCCGAGCCAAGGCGTGCTGAAAAAGTGCGGCTTCCGCGAAGAGGGGCTCGCGCGCGAATATTTATGTATTAACGGCGTATGGCAGGATCACAAGCTGTTTGCCTTGGTGTCGACCGATCCGTGGCGCCACTACATTGCACCGGGGAAAAGCGGGCGTTCCGTCTAACGGCCTAGGCGTGGCCGGCCTCTCCCGAGAGGAACGAGATGTCGATCCCGAGCGACGCCACGGCGCGGTCCCATTTCGATTCGATGTCGCCGTCGAACACGAGCGCATCGTTCGCGGGGGCCTGGAGCCAGACGTTTTCGTGAATTTCCTGGTCGAGTTGGCCGGGGCCCCACCCGGCATAACCGAGCGCGAGCAAACTGTGGCGCGGCGCCCCGTTGCCCCCGGCAATCGCTTCAAGGATACCGACCGATGCGGTCAGGCCGATGTCTTCGTTGACCTGGAGCGTGGAGTCTTGGGTGTAATCGGACGAGTGCAACACGAACCCCCGGCCGGTTTCTACCGGACCGCCGAAATGAACTCGAATCTGCCGGGAGGGCGAGACCGTTTTGATGTTCAACTGGTCGAGCAAATCGGGGAAATCGATGTGATCGACCAAGCGGTTCACAACCAAGCCGAGCGCGCCTTCGGGCGAATGGGCGCACAAATAGATCACGCTACGATCGAAACGCGGATCGCTCATCGCAGGCATCGCCAGAAGCAGTTGGCCGGTGAGATAGGTTGCGTCGGTCTTCACGTCGTTGCGTATCCTTGCGCCCGCCGGATCGCGCGTGGGGTCACAAGGTTATGACCCCCGGCGCGGCGAGGCGGTCCCTATACTGTAGGGATGCGGCGCCGCAAAACAATGGCGGCCCGTTCACACTTTGCAGGACGGCCTTGGTCAAATATTTGAGAATACGCCCATATGGTTGGGCGACTGTGCTGTGCGCATCGGTCGCATTCCACACGGCAAGTGCGCGCGCAGCGGATACCCAAACGTCTTCGGGTTGGGCGCTGACGTCGTTCAGTCAGGTACGTCTGATCGCCGCCGCGACCGGCGCCGGCGCGGACGGAACCCTTCGGATCGGTTTCCATGCCCGCCTCGATCCGGGTTGGCACCTCTACTGGCGAAGCCCGGGCGATACCGGTGCGCCGACCCAGTTCGACTTTTCCGCTTCGCAAAACGTGTCCGCCGTGACGATCGATTGGCCGGCACCGCACCGGGCGTCGCTGTTGGGGTTCAATGCCTGGGTGTACGACGACGAGGTTGTGTTGCCGATGACTGTCCACGCCGAGGATGCGGGCGCGCCGATCCGCATCGAGGCGGCGGCGGTCTATGCGATTTGCAAGGATATCTGCACCTATCATAACGAGACCTTCGTCTTGACCTTGCCGTCGGGAAGCCACGAAACGACACCCTATGGCGCGCTGATCGACGCATTCAGCGAGCGGGTGCCAAAGAAATCCGCAGGCGGGAGCTTGGACGTAACCCGGATTGCGACGGCGCCCGATCGGGTCGTGCTCGAGGTCTCGTCGACAACGACGCTTGGATCCGTCGACGCCGCGATCGAAGGGCCGCCAGGCTTTGTGTTCGGGCTCCCTACGGTGACGTACGGCCACGACCGCCGCACCGCCTTTTTGGGAATACCCATTGATTTTGTAGGGTCGGAGCGCCCGCCGCAGGCCGATTTTGTCTTTACCGTTATGGATGGGGCGCGGGCAATCGAACGCCGCCGCGTGGTGTCGACCGGGCCCTGAGGGTATTCCAGGCGCGGCTTGAATGGCCGTCACCGCGCCCCTAGATTAGGCCATGCCCGCCGGTTCCGCCGGTGAGGGCTTATCACACGACTGGAAATAATTCCGAGGGCTCGCGGCGTGCGGCCCCCTTATTTTTCGGAGGACGCAATGACGATTAAAGAAGGCGACAAGATTCCCGAAGCCACTCTGATGACCATGACCGAGACCGGCCCCAAGCCGATGACGACGAAGGAATTGTTCGACGGCAAGAAGGTCGCGCTGTTTTCGGTGCCGGGTGCTTTCACCCCGACCTGTTCGGCCAAGCATCTGCCGGGCTTTGTCGACAATGCCGACAAGATCAAAGCCAAGGGCGTCGATACCATCGCCTGCATCGCGGTCAACGACGCCTTCGTCATGGACGCATGGGGTAAGGACCGCAAGGTCGGCAACAAGGTACTGATGTTGGGCGACGGCAACGCGGACTTCACCAAGAAACTCGGCCTCGAGCTCGATGCCAGCGGTTTCGGTTTGGGAACACGCGGTCAGCGTTTCTCGATGTTGGTTGACAACGGCGTCGTCAAGAACCTCAACATTGAGGAAGGCGGCGCGTTCGAGAAGAGCAAGGCTGAGGTTATTCTCCAGCAGCTCGGCTAAACGATTCGCGTTTGAGACGGCAAAAGGCGGGGCTTCGGCCCCGCCTTTTCTATTTGTAGGCCGCCATACCCTGGCGGGCCAGCGCGTCGGCCCGCTCGTTCTCGGGGTGACCGTCGTGGCCGCGGACCCAATACCATTCGACCGTGTGAAGGGTGCGGGCCTCGTCGAGCGCGCGCCATAGGTCTTCGTTCTTGACCGGTTTGCGGGCAGCGGTGCGCCATCCGTTGCGCTTCCACCGGTCGATCCATTGGGTAATGCCGTCGCGGACATAGGTACTGTCGGTATGGAGGCGGACGGTGTCGGCGCTCTTGACCGCTTTGAGCGCTTCGATCGCGGCGGTGAGTTCCATCCGGTTGTTGGTGGTGGCGGTCTCTCCGCCGCACAATTCCTTCTCCTTGCTCGGCGCGACAAGAAGCACGCCCCACCCGCCGGGCCCCGGGTTGCCGGAACACGCTCCATCGGTATAGGCGTCGACGATCATCGGTATTTCATTCCAATCCGTACGCGCCGGGGTCGGTGACGCCGCGGTGGAACATGAGCTTGCGCCAGTATTCGAGTGGGTCCTTCGGGCGCACCAACGCGCCGGGCACCTGGTTTAACCAGTCGTGGAGGCGGGTGAGCAGAAAGCGAAGCGCCGCACCGCGTGCCAGCAGCGGCAAGGCGGCGATTTCGTCCGGCGCGGTTGGCCGTTGCCGCCGATAGGCGGTCAGCAGGGCGCGCGCCTTGGTGATGTTGAACCCACCGTCGGTTTCGAAACACCACGCGTTCAGACACACCGCAAGATCGTAGGCGTAAAAGTCGTTACAGGCGAAATAGAAGTCGATAAAGCCGGAAAGCCGATTGTCCAAAAAGAAGACATTGTCCGGGAACAAGTCTGCATGGATCACCCCGTTCGGAAGATCGCGCGGCCAATCCCGTTCGATCGCCGTCAGTTCGTGCGCGATCATGTCGGCGAGGCCGGGTTCCAGCGTGTCGGCGCGGCTGCGCGACCCGTCGAACAGTGGGCGCCAACCGGCTACCGAAAGAGCGTTGTCGCGGCGAACCGGAAAGCCGGTGCCGGCGAGGTGCATCTGGGCCAACGCCGTACCGAGTTGGGCACAGTGGTCGGCGGTGGGCCGCCGTACCGAAAGACCGGTAAGGAAGCTCACGATGGCGGCCGGTTTGCCGGCCAACCGCCGGAGCGCCGCGCCGTCGCGGCCATGGATGGGCGTCGGGCAGGGAAAGTTGCGCGCCGCAAGGTGGTCCATCAGACCGAGAAAGAACGGGAGATCCGCCTCGGCGACGCGTTTCTCGTAGATCGTCAGGATGTAGTTGGCGCGATCGGTTTGCAGCAAATAGTTGGAATTCTCGACGCCCTCGGCGATGCCCTTGAGCGAGACGACACGGCCGATGTCGTAGTCGGCCACGAATGCCGTGAGGTCGTCGTCGGTGATCTCTGTATAGACAGCCATGCCGGAGGTCTCGCCGTGCTATGCGTCAAGCATGCGGGGTAGTTTGAAGGTCACGTCCTCCGACACCCCGGCCACGTTGCGAACCGTGACGGCGAAGCGTTGCTCCAGCGCGTGGAGGACTTCGGTCACGAGGATCTCGGGCGCGGATGCGCCGGCGCTGATCCCTAGGCGCTCGACGCCGTTGAGGGCGGTCCAGTCGATTTCGCTGGCATCTTGGATCAAGCGGGCGTTCGCGCACCCGGCGCGCTCCGCCGTTTCCACGAGGCGCCGCGAGTTCGACGAGGAAGGGGCGCCAAGGACGACGAAATAGTCGCATTCCGCGGCGATAGTGCGCACGGCCTGTTGCCGGTTGGTCGTCGCGTAACAGATATCCTCGCGCGGTGGTCCCGCGATATCCGGGAAACGGGTGCGCAGGGCAGCGATGATTTCGGCAGTTTCATCCACGGAAAGCGTGGTCTGCGTAGCGTAGGCGAGGGGGAGGTCTTCCGGCACCGCAACGGTCTGGGCCTGGGCTACCGACTCGACGAGGGTCATCGAGCCGCTTGGAAGTTGGCCCATGGTTCCGATCACCTCGGGGTGCCCGGCGTGGCCGATGAGGACGACGTGCCGCCCGTTTTCGTGCTGTCGCTTGGCTTCGTTGTGCACTTTGAGGACCAACGGGCAAGTCGCATCGATGAACAGCATCTCGCGATCCTGTGCGGCGTTCACGACCGCACGGGCGACGCCGTGGGCCGACAGGATAACGGGCCGGTCCTTGGGAACGTCGTCGAGTTCGGCGACGAAGACCGCCCCGGCGCGCTCCAGATCTGCCACGACGCGGGCGTTGTGCACGATTTGGTGACGAACGTAGACCGGCGGTCCGAAGCGCTCGAGGGCGCGCTCGACGATCAGAATCGCGCGGTCGACGCCGGCACAAAAGCCGCGTGGACTGGCCAGGAGGACGGTGAGGGGCGGAAGTGGCATAGCGATCTAGGTATAGCCGACTCGTGCGCGCGCCGCGACAGGGTGCGGTCGGTTTATCGCCGTCGCCGGGGGTCTGTGCGCAGTGGGGCGGCGGGCGTTCGGCTTGTCTCCCCCAGGGGCGTTCGATAGAGTGCGACCAAGATACCCAATCCGTCAGGAGGCCCGATGTCTGAGGTTGTCGTCGCCCAAAAGGGGCCCTATGCCACCGATGTCGAGGCCGGGAAAGACTACTATTGGTGCCGCTGCGGGCGCAGCCAAAGCCAGCCGTTTTGCGACGGCAGCCACCGCGACACAGGATTTGCGCCCCAGAAATATACGGCTACGGCGACGACCAAAGTCTATTTCTGCGGGTGCAAGCACACAGGCAGCGTGCCGATGTGCGACGGTTCCCACAAGAAAGTCTAGCGCATCAATGTCGATTGGGCGCGGCCTGCAAATCATTGGAGCGTTGGCGGTTGTCGGCCTAGCCGCGGCCTGCACGCGCGGGCCACAGCTCCCGTGTCCGACTGCGTCGATCCTCGCCGATGCGTCGGCAATTACCCTGTTCGCAGGCACGGGGCAAGACCTCACCGATGTCGCTTACCGCGCCAGCATCGATCAGGTCGGACGCGCGTGCGTCTATGATAGGGGCGGCGAGTCGGTGACCAGTACGACCTCGGTACGTCTGGTCGCGACCCGGGGACCTGCGGCGCAGGTGAGCGAGGCAAGCTTCGTGTTCTTTGTTGCCGTCGTCGATGGCGAGCAAACCATTCTCGCGCGGGAACGGTTCGAATCGACGTTTACCTTCCAGGCCAATCAGCGCCAGGCGGCGGCGATCGAAGAGATCGAGCAACTCATTCCGATCCGTTCGGGCCTGCGGGGGATCGACTACGAGATCCTGGTCGGGTTCGAATTGACGCCGGAACAGCTCGAGTTCAACCGCGAAGAACGCCAGCGGAGCACCGGTTTGCCGAGGATACCGGGCCGCTAAACCGTCTTCGTCGGGACCGCCCAGGGCGGCACCAAACAGCAGCTTTTTATCCACAGACGAATGCGCGGCCCTTTGTTGACTCGCGCCCCGCCCCCCCTATCATGCCCGGACTACGCTGTTTCGGCGGCGTGGGAATCAAGTGATCGCTGCGGAAGAGATCGGGTGTCGGGAGGACACACGGCGCCGAAGGAGCAACCGCCTCGGAAACTCTCAGGCAAAAGGACCGCAGCGTGATGAAACTCTGGAAAGCGGACCCGCGGCAGCACTAGCCGCTGGTTCCACCGAAGGGGCAAGCCGGTTCCGCGAATCGGTCAAATCTCTTCAGGTACCGAGACAGAGGGGGCAGCAGGCCGGCATCGGTCTTGCGTCCCTATGCGTCTGGAGTACCTGTGAGCCAAGAGTTAAAGCAAACCCCGCTACATGCGCTCCATGCCGAGCTCGGCGCCAAGTTCGTGCCGTTTGCCGGTTACGACATGCCGGTGCAATACCCTGCAGGCATCCTCAAGGAGCATCTCGCGACCCGCGCCAGCGCCGGGCTATTCGACGTGTCGCACATGGGGCAGGTGCGTCTGACCGGGCCCGATGCGGACGTGCAACTCGAACGCTTGGTGCCCGGGGACATCGTCGCGTTGCAACCCGGCGAGATGCGCTACACGATGTTTACCAACGAGCGCGGCGGCGTACTCGACGACTTGATGGTAACCCGACGCGCCGACGATGTGTTTCTCGTCGTCAACGCCGGCTGTAAGGATGCCGACATCGCGCTGCTGCGCACGGCGCTGGGCGAAGGCGCGGTCGACTATCAGCCCGACCGGGCGCTTCTTGCCCTGCAAGGGCCGGGCGCCGTCGCGGCACTGGCGCGGCTGGCACCGGAAAGCGCGGCCCTGGGCTTCATGAAAGCCGCCTCGGTGTCGATCGCAGGGACCGCTGCCTGGATTAGCCGGTCGGGCTATACCGGCGAGGACGGGTTTGAAATATCGCTGCCCGGCGCCGCCGCCGACGCTGTCGCGCGGTTGTTGCTGGCCCAACCCGAAGTCGCACCGGTGGGACTTGGCGCGCGCGATTCGCTTCGCCTGGAGGCAGGGTTGTGTCTCTACGGCAATGACCTGACGCCCGATATCACACCGATCGAGGCTGGGCTGACTTGGACTATTTCAAAACGGCGGCGCGAGGGCGGCGGGTTTCCCGGCGACGCGGTGATTCAGGCCCAAATCGCGAATGGCCCTGCTCGGCGCCGGGTCGGTATTCAGCCCGAAGGCCGGGCACCGGCACGCGCGCATACCGCGGTATTGGGCGGCGGCGAGGTTATCGGCGAGGTCACCAGCGGCGGTTTCGGGCCGAGCGCGGGCGGCCCTGTCGCGATGGGTTACGTGGCGCGCGGTTTCGCCAAGGCCGGGACGGCGATCGAGCTCGATATCCGGGGGAAACGGCATGCGGCCGCCGTCGTCAAACTCCCCTTCACGCCGCATCGTTACGCGAAACAAGACCTGAGGAGCACATGAGCGATATTCGTTTTACCAAGGATCATGAGTGGGTGCGGGTCGAAGGCGACACGGCAACCGTCGGCATTTCCGAATATGCCCAAGAACAGTTGGGCGACGTCGTCTTTGTCGAACTCCCGACCGTCGGCGCCGATGTCGAGGCGGGCGGCGACGCCGCCGTCGTCGAATCGGTGAAGGCGGCGAGCGAGGTCTATTCGCCTGTTTCGGGCCGGATCGTCGAGATCAACGAGGACCTCGAGGCCAGCCCGTCGTTGGTCAACGAGAGTGCAGAAGACGAAGGGTGGTTTTGGCGTATCGAATTGTCCGACCCCGACGAACTCGACGAGTTGATGACGGCCAAGGACTACAAAGCGTTCCTGGAGGGGCTCGACTGATGCGTTACTTGCCGCATACCGCGCAGGATCGCCGCGCGATGTTGCAGACGATCGGCGTCGGATCGGTCGACGACCTGTTTGTCGATGTGCCGCGGTCGGCCGTGCTCGACAAGCCGCTTGATCTTCCCAATCACGCCGGCGAACTGGCAGTCGAACGGGCGTTGGGCAAAATGGCGGCGCGCAACGTTGCGGCTGGGAGCGTTCCGTTCTTTGTCGGAGGCGGCGCTTACCGTCACCATGTGCCGGCTGCGGTGGATCATTTGATCCAGCGCAGCGAATTCTTGACTGCCTATACGCCCTATCAACCCGAGGTGAGCCAGGGCACATTACAGGTTCTGTTCGAGTTCCAGACCCAGGTTGCGTTGTTGACGGGGATGGAAGTCGCCAATGCCTCGATGTACGACGGAGCGACGGCCTGCGCTGAAGCGGTGTTGATGGCCAACCGGGTGACCCGGCGGCGGCGGACGGTTCTCTCCGGAGGGCTGCACCCGCAATACCGCGCGGTGGTGGAAACCCAGTCGCGATTCCTCGATGGCAGTATCGTCGCAGCCGCACCCGACGCTGGCGGTCGGGAAGACCTGATCGGGATGATCGATGCCGACACGGCGTGTGTCGTTGTCCAGAACCCCACGTTTTTCGGCCACCTGCACGACCTGAGGAAACTGGCCGAGGCCTGCCATGCCCAGGGCGCCCTTTTGGTGGTGGCGGTGGCCGAGACCGTGTCGCTGGGGGCGGTGACCCCGCCCGGTGCGATGGGGGCCGATATCGTCGTCGCCGAGGGGCAGTCGCTCGGCAATGCGCTGAATTTCGGCGGGCCCTATTTGGGGCTCTTTGCGGCACGGGAGAAATTCGTCCGGCAAATGCCGGGGCGTCTGTGCGGCGAAACCGTTGATGCGGACGGGCGGCGCGGCTTCGTGCTGACGTTGTCGACGCGCGAGCAGCATATCCGCCGCGAAAAGGCGACGAGCAACATCTGCACGAATTCCGGGCTGTGCTCGTTGGCCTTCACGATACACCTGTCGTTGCTGGGCGAAGACGGGTTCAAACAGTTGGCAATGTTGAATCACGCCCGCGCGTGCGCAGCGGCAGCGCGGTTGTCCGGGATCCCGGGTGTCGATGTATTGAACGAAAGCTTCTTCAACGAATTCACCGTGCGCCTGCCCAAGCCTGCGGCCGCCGTCGTGGAGGCTATGGCCGGGCGCAACGTTCTTGCCGGGATTCCGGTATCGCGTCTGTTGCCCGGTGCCGGTCTGGACGATCTGTTGCTGGTTGCAGCCACGGAGACGACGACGGAGGAAGACATTGCCACCCTGGGCGATGCGCTTGGGGAGGTATTGCGATGAGTGCCCGGTCCCAGGCCCACTCGGCCGGCCGCGGTGCTGCCGGCGGCGACGAACCGATCCAAACCCATTCGGGCCACCGCGGCCTGCAGATGGAAGAGCCGCTCCTGTTCGAGATGGGCTCGGCCGGGCGCACCGGGGTTGATTTGCCCGATGTGCCGGCCTTTGCCGACAAGTTGGGCGGCCTTGGGCGTCAAGGCGCGATCGGCTTGCCAGCGCTATCCGAACCGCAGGTGGTGCGGCATTACGTGCGGCTGTCGCAAAAGAACTATGCGATCGACTCGGGGCTGTATCCGCTCGGGTCCTGCACGATGAAGCACAACCCGCGCCTCAACGAGAAGATGGCGCGGCTGCCCGGGTTTAGCGACGTCCATCCGCTGCAACCGCAATCGACGGTGCAGGGCGCGCTGGAGTTGATCGATACCGTCGCGCATTGGCTCAAGACGCTGACCGGTTTGCCGGCGGTGGCGATGTCGCCGGCGGCCGGCGCCCACGGCGAGCTGTGCGGGATGATGACGATCCGGGCCGCCCACGAGGCAAAGGGCAACCCGCGCAAACGCATCCTGGTGCCGGACTCTGCGCACGGGACCAATCCAGCCACCGCCGTGCTGTGCGGCTATGCCGTCGATCCGGTACCCAGCCTGCCCAACGGGCGGATAGATCTCGCGGCGCTGAAGGCCAAGCTCGACAACGATGTGGCCGGGATCATGTTGACCAACCCCAATACGTGCGGGCTATTCGAGAACGAGATCATCGAGGTCGCCGAGGCGGTTCACGCGGTGGGGGCCTATTTCTATTGCGACGGGGCAAACTTCAACGCCATTGTCGGCAAGGTGCGCCCGGGGGACCTAGGCATCGATGTGATGCACCTGAACCTGCACAAGACTTTCTCCACGCCGCACGGCGGCGGGGGGCCGGGGTCGGGGCCGGTCGTGATGTCGGCGGAACTGGCGCCCTTCGCACCGCTGCCCTACGTCGTGTCCGGAGCGGATGGATTTCGCCTGATCGAGACTCGGGCGGACCAGACCGCTGCCTGCGACGGCGGTCATGCTTACGGGCGGATGCGGTCGTTCCACGGCCAGATGGGGATGTTTGTGCGGGCGATGGCCTACATGATGAGCCACGGGGCCGACGGGTTGCGCCAGGTCGCCGAGGACGCCGTCCTCAATGCCAACTATGTCCTGGCGCGCCTCAAGGACGTGATGACCCCGGCCTATCCGGGGCCGTGCATGCACGAGGTCTTGTTCGACGACACCTTCCTCAAGGATACCGGGATCACGACGCTCGACTTCGCCAAGGCGATGATCGACGAGGGCTTTCACCCGATGACGGTGTATTTCCCGTTGATCGTCCACGGCGCGATGTTGACCGAACCGACCGAGTCCGAATCCAAAGAGTCGATCGACGTGTTCATCGATACGCTGCGCGGTCTGACGGCCGATGCCAAAACGGGTAACGCCGCGAAGTTTGCCGGTGCGCCCTACCTCGCGCCGCGCCGGCGCCTGGACGAGACCAGGGCGGCGCGCAGTCCAAGATTGCGGTGGACGCCCGACGCGCCGGCGGAGGCCGCCGAGTAGACGCTACGCCGCTTTGGTGTGATCGACGACCGTACCGCGGGGCGGGTAGTCGTTGGCCAACACGTGGTCGATGCCCTTGAGGAGTTCCGCCACCGGCGGGCGGGTGAAGGGCATGGTTTGCACCGAGCCGAAGAACAAGGTGCCGTCGGGCCGGACCAGGAAGAGTCCGGGCTCGGCGAATATCGCGGGCTCGGCGATTTTGGCCGGATCGGGCTGCGGGCGCCCCTTGGAGAGATAGAGACCCCAGCGGCGCGCGTCGTCGTGGCTCAGACCGTACCCCACGGTAAGGGCGCCAAGGCCCCAGTCGGCAACCGACTTTTTCGCCCGGGCCTCATCGTCGCTGGAGAGCACCAAGAGGTCGACGCCGCGGTCGGCGAAATCGCCGAGGCTGTCCTGGAACTGCAGAAGATATTTCTTGCAGATCGGGCAATGCAGGCCGCGGTAGACCACGATCAGGGAGAAGTTCTTGGGCGTGCGCTCAGACAGCCGCCAAGTACCGCCGTCAGTCGTCGCGACAGCGAGATCGGGCACGGGCTGGGCGGGCATCAGGGGCGTCAGGGCGGGCATCATTTGGACCTTTCTGCACGGGGCGCCGACGGCGCGAGGTGTTAGGTATCGAGCCAGTCCGAGATCAGCTTGGCTTTGTCGCCAACGGTCGATCCATCGGGCAGCGCGCCGTCGGTGCAATTCTTGACCGCCGCGAGGGCCTCGTCCTTGTATTTGTAGAGCGGATCCGACGTCTCGTAGATCATCAGCGTTGGCTGGGTGATGAGGGCGAGGCGTTCCTTTTTGGGGTAGCGAAAGGCCGCGCGGTAGGCGTGGTGGTAGGTGGTAATCGACTTTAATACCTCGACCACGACGTCGTTGAGGGCATCGGGGTTGGTGACGCCCGCTTTGCGTTGATGGGCGACGTCGCGCTTGTACCAGGGGAAAAAGAAATTCTGGTCGCGGACGAAGTGCCAGGCCCAATTGAATTGGCTGCCCTCGTAATCGGGAACGATCTCGGGCGTGTAGTTGGCCAACATGTCGGCCTTTTCCTCTTCGGAGTAGAGACCCACGCCGTCGATCACGACTCGCCGTATGCGCTTGGGCTGCTGGATGGCCAGTTCCATGCCGATGGAACCGCCGGTATGGGTGCCGTACACGTCGATTTCGCCGATGCCGAGCGCGTCGAGTTGCCGCCCCACGGCATTGGCGTAGTAGGCGATGTCGGGAACGTCCATTTGCGCTTTGCACGAATCACCGTTGCCCAAGGTGTCGGGGGCATACATCGGTTGGGGCCGCAGTTGTCCCAGCTTGCCCATCAAGGGCTGGAGGTTATAGGACGACGCCGGTGAGGCATGGATCATGACCAAGGGACGTTCGCCGGACATGACGTTACCGACCGCGCGGTAGTGAACCTGGCCCTCGTCGATCCGCACGAAGTCGCGGTCAATCTGTGTCGTCATGGCACCCTCCCCTGAGATGGACCCAGCATAGCAAAAGGGCCGGGGATGAGCCCGGCCCTTTTGCAATCACGTTGGCGATATGCCGCTAGTGAATCTTTTTCTCGACCTGTCCGATTGCGTCGTCGACCAGAGTTCTTGCGCGCGCGTCGTCGAGATTATCGGCGATCAATTTTTGCGCGGCGGCGACAGCGACGTCGATCGCGGTATGGCGTACTTCCTGGATCGCCTGCTGTTCGGCCCGGCCGATCTTTTCCTCGGCAAGGCGGGTGCGCCGGGCGAGGCTTTCTTCGAGCTTGCGTTCGGCCTCGGCCCGCAGGGCAACGGCCTCTTGCTTTGCATGCTCGACGATCTGATCGGCTTCCTTTTCGGCATCACGCCGCTTGCGCTGGTATTCCGCCAGCAAGCTCTGCGCTTCTTCACGAAGGCGCCGGGCCTGATCGAGTTCTTCGCGAATCGCATCCGAACGAGCGTCCAAGGCAGCGACAATCTTCTTCCAACCCATCTTGAGGGCAACGGCGATGAAGATGAAGAATGCCGCGTATTCCCAGAAGTAGATCGATTCGAAGATAGCCATCTAGCGATCCTTCCCGTAGGCGCCGTTGACGGCCTTTTCGGCAGCGTCTGCATCGACGTCGACCCCAATCAACTTATTGGTGATCGCTTGGGCGGTCTCCTGGGCGACCGTTCGAATGCTCGCGACGGCTTCGGTACGGACGGCCTGGATGCGTGCATCGGCAGCCTTGAGGTCTTCAGCTAGTTTGCCTTCGAGTTCGGCGCTTCGCCGGTCGGCCTCCTTGCTCGCCTCCGCCTTGGCGGCGGCGGCAGTCGCCTGTGCGTTGGCACGGGCGGCGGCCAGCGCAGCCTCGTAAGCCGCGTGGGCTTCTTCGGACTCGCGCTTTAGCTTCTCGGCTTCTTCGAGATCGTTGGCGATGCGATCTTGGCGGGATTCCAAGACATCGGCAATCCGCGGCAAAAGCGCATAACGCAGCACGAGGTAGAGCACCCCGAAGGTGATAACCAGCCAAAAAAGCTGGGATACGAATGTATCGGTTTGCTCAAACTGCGGCATGGGAGGCGCCTCCGCTTTGGCTTAGCCGAAGAGGATGATCAACGCGATGAGCAGCGAGAAAAGGCCCGTTGCTTCTGTCAGGGCGAAGCCGAGCAGGGCGTTACCGAACATCTTCGGTGCGGCCGACGGGTTCCGAATACCGGCAGAGACGTAGTTGCCAAAGATGATGCCGATACCGACACCGGCGCCAGCGAGACCAATGGCCGCAAGGCCCGCACCGATCATTTTTGCTGCTTCGACTTCCATTTTATTCTTCCTTTGCTTGGACTGTGGCCCTGGGGCCTAAGAAAAAACGTTTAGTGATCGTGTAGGTGTAGTGCGTCGTGAAGGTAGAGACAGGTCAGAACGGCAAACACATAGGCCTGCAAGAACGAAACGATCGTCTCAAGGCCATACATCGCCGCCGTCACGGCGAGAGGCGCGAGCGCCGGCAGAATGAAGAAACCGCTGAGGCTCACCGCAAAGCCACTGAGCACGACGAGCAGCGTATGACCGGCCATCATGTTGGCGAAGAGTCGGACAGAAAGCGTGATCGGGCGAATGAGGTAGGAAATCAGTTCGATCGGTACCAGAAGCGGGACCAAGAAAATAGGCAGGCCTGACGGGACAAAAAGCGTCAGGAAGCGCATCCGGTGTTTCACGATGCCAATGATCGTAACGCCGACAAAGACGACCGCAGCCAGGGCAAAGGTGACGATGACGTGGCTGGTTACCGTGAATGTCTTGGGGATCAACCCCTGCATGTTCGCGAACAGGATGAAAATGAATAGCGTGAAGATGAACGGGAAGTAAGGCTTCCCGCCATCGCCAGCGTTATCACGCACCATGTTGGCGACAAATTCGTAGGACAGTTCGGACAGCAACTGCATCCGACCCGGCACCATGCTGCCGCGGCGCATGCTGATCGTGAACAGGAGAATGATCGCCGTCGTAACGACCACCATCCACAGCGATGAATTGGTGAAAGATAGGTTGGTACTTCCCGCAGAGATATCGATCAGCGAGTGAATCTCGAACTGATGAAGCGGGCTTCCCCCTTCTGCGGCGTGTGCCGACGAGATGAACAGTCCCACGTATCGGCCTTCCTATTCCTTCGATCCAGAGGACGGCGTGCCGCCCGTGGTGTCTTCGGTCGTCCGCTCGGCCATCCGCGAAACACGGTAGGCGGAGCGGATCCCCGCCGCAAACCCTAGAGCCACCCACAGAATGAGCATCCATGGACTTGTCCCCAGCCATTCATCGAGAAACCACCCGATGACGCCCCCCGCCAGGAATGCCGCGATCATTTCGAGCGCGACACGCATGCCGAGGGCGAACGCTTTCGGATTGGCGTCCCCTGACCGGGCACCGTCTGGACGCCCATGACGGGCGGACTCGCGGGCCTTCTTGAGCTTGGCTCCCAGGTCTTTTAGCGGTTCAGGCCCGTCGTGGTCGCTCATCGAGCTCCTCTCGCGGTGCCAAAAACCCCAAAAAACCCCGGAATTCTGCCCAAGATCGCGCGCACCCTAATCATTGGGTATGACCAAGTCAACCCTCGTTGGAGGGTGCCTAAGCCTCTGATCTAGAACAAAAAAATAGTGTTCGCGGCGGCCCGTCCGGCGCGATCTTAACTTGCCTCGCGCAAGCCCTCCGCGCGGGTCAAATCGACCGAGACCAGCTGGGAGACGCCGCGCTCCTCCATGGTCACGCCATAGAGCCGATCCATGCGCGCCATGGTCAGGCTGTTGTGGGTGATGACCAGGAAACGGGTGTCGAGACTGTGGGCGATATCGTCGACCAAGTCGCAGAAACGCCCGACATTGCTCTCGTCCAGCGGGGCGTCCACTTCGTCCAGCACGCACACGGGCGCGGGGTTGGTGCGGAACACTGCAAACAGCAAGCTGAGAGCGGTCAGCGCCTGCTCCCCGCCCGAGAGCAGCGACATTTTCTGGAGGCGCTTGCCCGGTGGGCTGGCGAAGATCTCTAGCCCGGCCTCGAGCGGATCATCGGATTCGGTCAATTCGAGATGGGCCCGTCCTCCGCCGAACATTTTGACGAAGAGCTCCTTGAAGTGGGTATTGACCTGCTCGAAGGAGGACAGGAGCCGTTCGCGGCCCTCGCGGTTCAGGCTTGAAATACCCTGGCGCAGTCGGGCGATCGCCTGGACGAGGTCTTCGCGTTCGTTCTGCAAGGTCGTGATCTGCTCGCCGATTTCCTCGGATTCGAGCTCGGCCCGCAGGTTGACCGGGCCCATTCCGTCGCGTTCGCGTTTGATGCGGTCGATGCGGGCTTCGATGCTGGCGGTGTCGGGAAGCGGTTGATCGTCCTTGTGTTCGGCCTTGGACAGAGCTTCCTGCGGTTCGCATTCCAGGCGTTCCTGGATGATCGCTGCGATATCTTTCAGGTGTTGGGTGTTTTGCTCGACGGCGGATTCGACCCGGACCCGCTTCTCGCGGCCTTCGGACAGAGCATCGCGTGCCGCTTTGGCCTCGGCGTCGCACACGCTCAGGGCTTTTTCGGCAAGGGCGAGGGCGTCCGCGGCTTCGCGCCGTTCGACCTCGGCGTGATCGATGCGGCTGATGATGTCGCGGCGTTTCTGTTCGAGTTGCGCCGGAACGTCCGCGAGGCGGGTGAGTTCTTCGTTGACCGCGTAGCGGCGTTCCTTGAGGGCGGCCATTTGCTCGGTCGCGCCGCCCGCCCGCGCTTCGGCGGTGGCGGTTTCCTCGCCGATCGCAACTAAGCGATCGCGGCGGCTGCTCGCAACATGGTTTAGGCGGGAAACTTCGGACTCCGCTTCGCCCAGGCGTTGGCGCGTTTCGGCCACGCCGGTGCGTGCACCGGCCAAGCGCTGTTGATTGGTTTCGGCCGGCGGCAGACGGTCGCGGTCGGCTTGCGCTTGGGTGAGCCGCGCCGATTGTTCCTCGATGTCGGTGCGCAGTTGATCGGCGCCCTGACGTAGCGACACCATGCGCGAGATGATCTCGGCGGTCTGGCGGGCGCGTTCGGCCTCGGCTTCGAGGGCTTGGTTGAGGGTCGTTTCGGCCCCGGTGGATTCCTCGCGGCAATGAGCTTCTCGCGCAGCGGCATCCAGTGCAATGCGCTTGAGATCGTTATGGCGCATGCGGTTGGCGTCGTTGGTCCGGGCTGCATCTTTCAGCTTGTCGCGCAGCGCGGCGAGGCGGGTGCGTTGACTGAGGCGCGTGGTGGCGGGCGTGGTGGCATCGGCGGCGGCGGTAAAGCCGTCCCAGCGCCACAGCGCGCCGTCGCGGGTGACAAGTCGTTGCCCGGGCGCGAGTTGGCCCGCGAGTTGGGCGCCGCGTTCGGGCGACACGATGCCGATTTGCGACAGCCGGCGCGCCAGCACGGATGGCGCTTTGACAAAGGTGCTGAGCGGTTCGGCGCCGAAGGGGAGTGCCGGTGCGTTGATCATCGGCGCGAGTTCGCGCCAATGGACCGGGGCGCCGGTGTCGTTGGCGACGTTCAGATCGTCGCCCAGTGCCGCGCCGAGGGCGGGTTCGTAACCCGGTTCGACGCTGACGGCGTCGATCAGCGGCGGCCAGAGATCGTCTTCGCTGATTTTGAGGAGGTCAGCGAGGGCGCCGGACTCCGCGCGCAAACGAGCGACTTCGCCTTCGGTGGTGCGCAGTTCCTCGCGGGCGTGCTGTTCGGTTTCGTCGGCGGCCTTGCGCGCATTTTCCGCGGCATGGAGGTCGCGGCGCGCGCGCATCGCGGTGTCGCGCAATTCGGCGACGAGCGCCTCGGCTTCGCTCGAGGTTTCGACGTCGGGGTTCTCGGCCGTAAGTTGGGCGAGTTCGGCGTCCATTTCGGTCAGGCGCTGGTTGAGGCGCGCGAGCCGGCCCTCGCTGTCGCCGATCAGTTGCCCCAAATGGGTACGGCTGGATTCGATCGCCACGGTCTCTTCGGTGAGCGATTGCAAGGCGCTTTCTGCGGTTGCGAGCTGTCCGGCGATGGCGGCGCGGGCGGACGTTGCCTCTTCCAACGCCGCGGGCTCGGTCGTTTGCGCTTGTTCGATGTGGGCCCGTTCTTCGGCGAGGCGGCCAACCCGTGCGGCGGCTTCGTCGAGGAGTTCTTGCTCGCGGGCACTGTCGTTCTCGATTTGGCGCAGCCGGGCCCCGAGGCCTTCCTGCTGGGCGAGGGTCCGTTGTTCTTCTTCGGCGATACGATCGCGTTCGACGGCAAGCCGGTGCAGGGATGCCGAAGCAGCGGCTTCGGCTTGGCGTAGGGGCGGGATTTTTTCCGCGGCGGCGCTTTGGGCCGTCGAGGTGTGCGCGGCCCGGGCGGTCAACTCGGTGACCATGCGTTCGGCTTCGGTCAGTTGGGTTTGCGCGGTTTCCAAATTGGCCGCCGCTTCGACCCAACGCAGGTGGAACAACATCGCTTCGGCCCGGCGCAAATGGCCGGAAATGTTGCGGTACCTAGTCGCCTGACGCGCCTGGCGCTTGAGCGCCCGCAACTGGGTGTCGAGAGTCTGGATGACGTCGTCGACGCGGCCAAGGTTGGTTTCCGCCGCGCGTAACCGAAGCTCAGCCTCGTGGCGGCGCGAATGCAGCCCGCGGATCCCCGCCGCTTCCTCCAAAATGCCCCGCCGTTCCTGCGGCTTGGCATTGATGATCGCGCCCACTTTTCCTTGACTGACCAGGGCGGTCGATTGCGCCCCCGCGTTGGCGTCGGCAAAGAGAAGCTGGACGTCGCGGGCCCGTACGTCGTGGCCGTTGACGACGTAGCGCGAGCCCTGTTCGCGCTCGATCCGCCGGGTGACTTCGAGTTTGTCGCCGTCGTTGAACTGCGCTGGTGCGCCGCGGTCGGCGTTGTCTAGGTCGAGCTGGACCTCGGCAAGGTTGCGTGCCGGTCGGTTGCTGGTGCCGGCGAAGATCACGTCGTCCATTTCGCCGCCGCGCATCTTTTTGGCCGACGTTTCGCCCATGACCCAGCGTATTGCTTCGACCAAGTTGGACTTGCCGCAACCGTTGGGGCCGACCACGCCGGTCGTGCCCGGCTCGATCACAAGCTCGGTCGGGTCGACAAAAGACTTAAAGCCGGTAAGGCGAAGACGGGTAAAATGCATGCGCGGAGGGACCGGATACTAGTTGATAAGGGGGTCGACGACCTTCTCGAATTCGCTGAACGACATGCCGCCGGCGACGACCCGTCCGTTCACGACGAACGAGGGCGTCGAGCGAATGCCGAATTCGTTTTCGCCTTGTTGGCGGCTGAGCAGGACGCCTGCGGCATATTCTTCGTTTTCGATACAGGCATCGAAACGTTCCTGGCTCATGCCGCCCAGGCGCGCAAGCTTGGCTAATTCGCCCATCGGATCGGCCACCGTGGTCCAGCGCCGCTGCTGTTGAAAGAGGACCTGGACGAAGCCGTAGTAGCGCTTTGGGCCGTCCTCGGCCATGCAGTGGGTCAGGATCGCCGCGCGGTAGGCCGCGCCATCAAGCGGGTAGTCGCGGAAGATCATGCGGACCTTACCGGTGTCGACGTAGGCCTTCATCACATCGGGGAGCACGGTGTTATGGAATTCAGCGCAGTGCGGGCAGGTGAGGGACATGTACTCGATAACCGTCACAGGCGCCGCGGGGTCGCCCACGACGACCTCAAGCGGCTTGGCGTCCTGGGCGGACGCCCCGGAAACAAACGGCGCGGCGAGCGCCAGCATCAGCACAACAAAGGCCCGCAGGCCAACCGTAATTTGGGTCACAAACCCCTCCAACCACTAGATGTTGAGTATATGGAGCGGTCCAAGACCGCTCAAGCCGACTCCATCCTGCCACTGTGGCAAAACTGTGGATAACACAATGCCGTCATGGCGGGCGGGCGGGTTTAGCGGAAGACGGTCACGGTGCGGCCCAGGTTCCGCAGCGCATCGGCGAGATCCCCGTTGCGGGTGCCGCCGACCTGTTCAGCGATCCGGTCCTCTTCTTCCGCGGTGAGGGCGCGCAATTGCCGGCGCTCGCTGAGCGTCGGCGTCGGTAAAGGTCCTTGGACGATGGAAAGGCGGGCGACCGCCTGATAACCGAAGAACGTGTTGATGCGATCGAGCACGACCGGGTGGAGGTGCTGGAGTTCTGTCGCGAAACCCGACGATGCACGCACAACCAAAGTGGCACCTTCGCTGCGGTCGCGCCCGAACTGAAGCCGTTCGGGGCAACTGTAGCGGGCCATCAGATCGCCGACGATCGAGGGCCATTGGGTGAGGATCTCGCGCCGGGCAAATCCGCGTTTGCGAAACGTCGATTTGGTGACGTCGGCCAGAGCCGCGCCGGCCGGGCGCGGTCGCCAACTGCGGCGTTCCTTCGGTGCGTTGGTTTTGGGCGGGGTTGGGGGGCTGGCCATCGCCGTATCATGATCGAGTGAGCCGGGGACGTCACGCGCCGCGGTGGGCGTGCTAGCGTCGGGGATGGCCTTCCCTCCGGCAATCTCTATTTCGCCCGATCATCTGCTGACGCGTTTGCTGGCGTGGTATGACCGAAACCGCCGTGTCCTGCCGTGGCGGGCGTTGCCGGGGACGGCGGCCGATCCGTACCGGGTATGGCTTAGCGAGATCATGTTGCAGCAAACCACTGTGGCCACGGTGACGCCGCGCTTTGTCCGGTTTGTCGCGCGCTGGCCCGATATTGGCGCGCTGGCGGCGGCACCGCTCGATGATGTGCTGCACGAATGGCAGGGGCTGGGCTATTACGCGCGGGCGCGGAACCTGCACCGCTGTGCGCAGGCCGTCGTCGCGAATTACGGCGGCTTTTTTCCAGCCGATGCCGTGGCCTTGGGCGCGCTGCCGGGGATCGGGCCCTACACCGCGGCGGCGATTGCCGCGATTGCGTTCGATCGACCGGGCATTGCGGTGGATGGCAATGTCGAGCGGGTGATGGCGCGGTTCCATTGCATCGAAACGCCGCTGCCGGCGGCCAAAAAGGCGTTGGCCGAGGCTGCCCGCGCCCTGACGCCGGCGACCCGCGCGGGCGATGTGGTGCAGGCGTTGATGGAGTTGGGGGCCACCGTATGCACACCGCGGCAACCGCAATGCGCGCAGTGTCCTTGGCAGGCGGACTGCGCGGGGATGGCGGCCGGGATCGCAGAGAGTTTACCGCGCCGTGCGCCGCGCTCGGCACGCCCGGAACGCCACGGCCTGGTTTTCTGGCTTGAAGATCCCGCCGGACGGGTCCTGTTGCGGCGCCGGCCCGAGACCGGCTTGTTGGGCGGGTTACACGAGATACCGTCGACCCCGTGGCGCCCCGCGCCGTGGGATCTGGAAGAGAGCCTTGCTGAAGCACCGGCGCCGGCAGATTGGCGTTTGCTTGACGGCACGGTCGTGCACGTGTTCACGCACTTTCGCCTCACTCTCCAGGTAGCGGTGGGGCGGACCGACGGTGAGGTGCTGCCCGGCGATTGGGCGGCGCCCAAGCAGTTTGGCGATTACGCGTTGCCGACGGTGATGAAGAAGGTCGCCCGGCTGGTGCACGACCAGCCCTGAGGGCTAATGCCGGCTCGGCGCGAGTGTTGGCCTGGAGCTAATGAAGTTCGGCGCGCAGTTGCTGGCGGAGGATATCGATCGAGACCGCTTTGCCTTCGGCGTCGAAGTGCCAGAACGTCCAGCCGTTGCAGGCCGGGGCGCCCTGCACAGCGGCGCCGACTTGGTGGATCGATCCTTCGACCGCGCCCCTGCCGCCGTCGGTGACAAGGCTGCCGTCGGCCCGGACGCGGGCATGAAAACGGCGCCGGGCGTCGAACAGGAGTTGTCCCGGATCGAGCAGGCCGCGTTCGATCACACGACCAAACGGGATACGCGGTAGGGAACGCTTTGACTGCGTGATTTCCAGGTCGCGAGGGCTCATCGGGGCGACCGATTTCAGGCGATCGTTGGCGACGGCTATGTAGCGGGGTTCGCGTTCGATCCCGATGAAACGCCGTCCCAGTTTCTTGGCGACCGCGGCGGTGGTGCCTGAGCCCGAGAACGGGTCGAGGACGATGTCGCCGACATGGGTGCTGGCGAGCAACACACGGTAGAGCAGCGATTCCGGCTTTTGCGTTGCGTGGGCCTTTTCGCCGTCGATCTTGAGCCGCTCGCGTCCGGTGCAGATCGGCAACGACCAATCCGAGCGCATTTGTAGATCGTCGTTGAGCGCCTTCATCGCGCGGTAATTGAAGGTGTAGGTCTTTTGATCCCGGCTCTTGGCGCACCACAACAGGGTTTCATGGGCGTTGGTGAAGCGGGTGCCCTTGAAGTTCGGCATTGGGTTGGTCTTGCGCCACACGATGTCGTTGAGAAACCAAAAGCCGAGGTCCTGCATCGTGGCGCCGAGCCGATAGATGTTGTGGTAGCTCCCGATCACCCAAATCGCGCCGTCGTCTTTTAGGACGCGGCGCGCCGCGGCGAGCCACGCGCGCGAGAATTCGTCATAGGCCTCGAACGAGTCGAACCGGTCCCACGCATCGTCGACACCGTCGACCAGACTGTTGTTGGGTCGGCGCAACGCGCCGTCGAGCTGCAGATTGTAGGGCGGATCGGCGAAGACGAGGTCAACGGAGCGCTCGGGCAGCGCGTTCATCACCGAAATCGAATCGCCTTGGACGATTTGATCGATCGGCAGTTCGGACTCCGACTCGGGCGCGGTCCCGCGCGATTTTTTGGTACTGGCCATGACGGCGCATCCTGATTGACGCGAGTCAGGCGGTCAAGCCACAAGATATAGATGATTCAGTGGCTTAGGAGGGGTTGTTCATGTGCTGTTGGACGTAGCGGGGCGAAGCTGCGGCGGTGGTGTGGGGTCGGACCGAGCAGGGTTAGGGCGAGGCGGTGGTGGGCCGTGCCGTAGCCGCGGTTGCGTTCCCAGCCGTACCCTGCATGGTCTTGGGCGAGGCGGGCCATCAATCGATCGCGGGTGACTTTGGCGATGATCGAGGCGGCGGCGATCGATACCGAGGCCGCGTCGCCGCCGACGATCAGGCGCTCGGCGCAGGTCAGCCGTGGCGAGCGGTTGCCGTCGATCAGCGCGAGGTCGGGCATCCGTCCGATCCGCCATGCTAGATCGCGGACCGCGCGTCGCATCGCGAGGAGCGATGCTTGGAGGATATTGAGGCGGTCGATTTCAGCGACCGAGGCAATACCGACGCCGACGGCGGCGGTATCGCAAATTTGCCGGTAGAGAGCCTCCCGTTGGGGTTCCTTGACGGTTTTCGAATCGTCGATCCCGTCCGGTAGGCGGCTAACGTCGAGGATCACCGCCGCCGCGACGACCGGACCTGCCAGCGGGCCGCGGCCAGCTTCGTCGACCCCGGCGATACGACCGCCGCCGGCTTCCCGTTCGAACCGCAGCGTCGGGCCGGGGCGGCGTTTCCTGGTTTCGGCGGCGATATTCATGGTGTTGGAATCTATCACGAAGGTGCCGGTCGGAAGGACGACTGCGGTTCGAGGGGGGAATACTGTGGAAAACTCAGGTGTTATAAAATGATAACTATAATATAATTTTAGGTTAGCGACAGTACTCCAGCGGTGGGCACGGCCCGTAATCATCTGTCGGGGGGCGAATGCCCGATAGGAAATGCGAGCATAGAATGATATTTATCATTTCATGCGCTATCGAACGGACCATAAAGCAGCGACACGCGACCGCATCTTGGCAGCGGCAATGGCGCTTCTGACGCAGCAGGGGCCCCATGCCGTCACTGTGCACGGCGTAATGCGGGCGGCACGCCTCAGCCATGGCGGGTTCTATGCCCACTTTGACTCGCGCGACGCGCTGTTGGACGCGGCGCTCGAGGCGGCCGCGGAACGGACGCTGGATGGATTGTTCGCAGGACAGGACGCGGGTGCGCCGTCGCGCCGCGACCAGATCGGCCGCTATCTCGGGCGTGCCCACCTAGAGGCGACGGTGGGCTGTCCGCTGCCTGCGACCTGCGGCGGCGCGTTGGAGGGACCGTCCGGCGTGGCGCGGCGGCGCACCGTGCAGCGCTACCGCGACGCAATGACCAAGGTCGCCGACGATGCCGGGCACGCGGATGCGCTGCTGGCTTTGATGGTCGGGGGCATGGCCCTCGCCCGTGCGCTCGGCGGCGAAGAGGGCGAGGCCATGTTGCGCGCGTGTCGTCGAGCCGCCCACGCTCTCGAGCGGCCGATCCCCTAAATCAGCGAGAGTTGAGGGTTCGGCGCTTCCGGGCGATGGAAGAGGTCGGTTCGTAACGGTGGGAGCTTGCGGTCGACGCCAAAGCGCCGAGCGGCTTTCTTGAAGCGTTGCGCGATCAGGTCGGCATAGGGGCCGCTTCCGCGCATCCGTGTGCCGAACGTCGCGTTGTAGTCTTTGCCGCCCCGCGTCCCCTGGACGAGGCCGATTACCTTCGCGGCACGGTCTGGCACGTTTTCGTGCAGCCAGTCGCGGGCAAGGTCCTTGATCTCGTAGGGCAGGCGCAGCAGGACGAAACCGGCGGTACGGGCGCCCGCGTTCGCCGCCGCTTGGAGGATCGGTTCGATCTCGTGGTCGGTCAGCCCGGGAATGATTGGGGCGACCATGACTCCGGTGGGAATGCCGGCGTCGCTGAGCAAACGGACCGCCTCGAGACGGCGCTGCGGCGTCGACGCCCGCGGTTCCATCTTGCGCGCAAGACGATGGTCGAGCGTGGTGACCGATACCATGACATGGGCAAGCCCGCGCGCCGCCATATCAGCCAAGATGTCGATGTCGCGGGTGACGCGCGCGGCCTTGGTCACGATGCCGACCGGATGGCTAAATGCGGACAGGACCTTCAGCACGTCGCGAGTAACCCCGTACCGCTCTTCGATCGGCTGGTAGGGATCGGTATTGGTCCCCATCGCGATCATCTGGCAGGTGTAGCTCGGTTTGCGCAGCGCGCTCGCGAGCAACGTTGGGGCTTCGGGTTTGGCAAACAGCCGGGTCTCGAAATCGAGCCCAGGCGAGAGGCCGAGATAGGCGTGGGTCGGCCTTGCAAAGCAGTAGAAGCAGCCGTGTTCGCAGCCCCGGTAGGGGTTGATCGAGCGATCGAACCCGATGTCCGGCGATTGATTGCGGGCGATGATTGTGCGGCTGGTGTCGATCTCGACGGTCGTCCGGGTCGGTTCCGCGTTCTCGGCGCCGCCCCAACCGTCGTCGAACTCGAAGTCGGCGTCCCGCGTCACCCGAACCTCAGGTTCGAAGCGGCCGGAGACGTTGGTGATGGCACCGCGCCCGCGCCGCGCGTCGGGGTGGACGGCGGGACTGCTCGTTGGGGGGTGGGAGAGATCGAGGGGGCGCGGCGCCATGGCCGGACTCTATGGCGATTTCGGAACAAATCAAGAACATTGGTGCCCGCATTTTGCCTGCCCCGCAGCGGTGTCTTGTTTGGGGAACGGCCCGGCACCATAGTCCGGCGCGATGGAATCCCCCGTGCGGTTTTCGGTGCCTGCGCCCCCGCCCATTGGCCCGGCCGACCTCGGGTCTTTGACGGTGGTCATGCCTGTTCTGGATGCCGCACAAGCTCTGCCGAGGGCGTTGGCGCCGCTGGCGGGGGTTCGCGTGATTGCAGTTGATGGCGGTTCTCGCGACGCGACAATCGAGGTCGCCAGAGCGGCGGGTGCCGTCGTCGTGCCGAGCAGGTCTGGGCGCGGAACCCAACTCATCGCCGGCGCGACCGCGGCCACGACCGAGTGGCTCTTGTTCTTACACGGCGACACCTGCCTTGGGCCCGGATGGCGCGATGAGGTGGCGCGGTTCATGGCCGGTCCGCGGTCCAAGTCCGCCGCAGCAGTGTTCCATTTTCGATTAGATGCGACGGGGTTTTGGCCGGCGCTGTTGGCCGTCGGCGTCTTTGTGCGGGGGCGGGTTTTTGGTCTTCCCTACGGGGATCAAGGTTTGCTAATTCACCGGGCGCTGTACGACGCGCTGGGCGGCTACCGGCCGATGTCGTTGATGGAGGATGTCGAGTTCGTCCGGCGTGTCGGTCGCCGCCGACTGGTCTTTCTGAAGACACTGGCCGTGACATCGGCGGTACGCTATCGGCGCGACGGGTATGTGCGCCGTGCGCTGCGCAACATGAGGTGTCTTGCGCTCTACCTGATGGGCGCCGACCTTGCGCGCATTCGCCGGATCTACGACGCGTGAGACGTCAACTCATCGTGTTCGCGCGGGCGCCGCAATACGGCGCGGTTAAGACGCGGCTCGCGGCAGAAATCGGGACGGGTGCCGCATGGCGGGCCTACCGGGAAATGAGCGCGGCGATCCTGCGCGAGGTTGTGGGATCGCCGACGTGGGAGACGCGTCTCGCGATTACACCGGCAACCTTTGCGCGGCGTGCTCGTTTCTGGCCGCCCAGCGACGTGGAACGTGTCGCGCAATCGTCCGGCGATTTGGGGCGGCGAATGGCGGCCATGTTAGCCGCGGGGGTCGGGCGCGGGCCGGTCGCGATCGTTGGTTCCGATATCCCGGCGATGTCGCGGGCTCACATCGTTGAGGCATTCGAGGCGCTCGCGCAGCACGACCTCGTCTTTGGTCCCGCCGTCGACGGCGGTTACTGGCTTGTCGGCGCGCGCCAGGGGCTGCCGGTGATGGTCCTCACCCATCTCTTCGATGACGTTCGCTGGTCGAGCGGCGACGCACTCGCCGATACGCTACGTAACGTGCGCGGCGGTCTCAGAGTTGCCTTCGCCGCAATGTTGCGCGACGTGGATTCGACGATCGATCTCGCGGCTTGGCGCGCGGGCGTTTAAGGAACGCTGGGTCGGTAGACCGAGTCGCGGGCACGCTGGTCGAGGATTTCGTTGGCTTTGTTTTCAAAGCACTCATGGTACTGCGGCGACCCTTCCGCAAATCCCTTTTTTTCGCAATGTCGCTTCAGCCAAGCACGGTCACGTTCGGTGAGGCGAAAGGTCCGGCCACGCACGGTAACTTCCTGGGCGATCGCGGATGCGGGGAGTGCGGCGACGATGGGTATTGCAACGAGCGCGGCGAGTACGCCGCGGCGATGAACGATCATGGTGTGCTCCTGTAGGGTATCGAGCTGTACCCTCCAGATGGGGAGGCGCCGCGCCCGCGACAACTGCCTGGGACAGATCACGCTTTGGTGCGGCGTTCCGTCTCGGTTAGGCGGTCGAATAGTTCGACGAAATTGCACGGCATGAACCGGTAGTCGAGCTGGAATCGAAGGATTTCGTCCCAGCCGTCCTTGCAGGCGCCTGGCGACCCGGGGAGGGCGAAGAGGTAGGTGCCGCCGGCAACGCCCGCTGTGGCGCGCGACTGGATGGTCGAAGTGCCGATTTTTTGGAAGCTGATCCAGCGGAAGAGCTCGCCGAAACCTTCGATCGGTTTTTCGTAGACCGCGGCGAAGGCCTCGGGCGTGACGTCGCGTCCGGTTACGCCGGTGCCGCCGGTCGAAATCACAACATCCACCTCTGGGTTGGCGATCCAGGCGCGTAGTTGCGCTTCGATCTCGCTCCGGTCGTCGATCACGATCGCGCGGTCGGCCAGGATGTGTCCGGCGCCGGTCAAGCGGTCGACGAGGGTTTGGCCGCTGCGATCGTCTTCGAGGGTGCGGGTGTCCGAGACGGTCATGACCGCGATTCGGACCGGTACGAAAGGGCGTTTTTCGTCAATCGGCAAGGTAGTTGACCTCCGACACGGCTGAATCCGATTTACCCGATAGCCCTTTGAGCGGGTTCGCACCATCCAGGGCAAAATAGTAGGGCCAGTGGCCCGCCGCGACGGCATCCAGGGACGGCACCTCTTGCCCGAGCCGCAGGCGGTAGAGCCAGAAATTGCTCAGGACGCGTTCGATAAAGAGACGGGTCTCACGCGAGGGAATGCTCTCAATGAACAACAACGGGTCTTCGGGGTAGTTCATTCGGCGCAGCCACTTGTTCAGGTTTCCGGGCCCGCCGTTATAGGCCGCCGCCAACATGAAGAGATTGCCGCGGACCAAGTCGTCGCCCATCAACAATTCCAAGTAGCGTTGCCCAAGGTCGAGGTTGAGCTGCGGATTGTAGAGTTCGTTCAGCCGGCCGCCACGCAAACTGTTGTCTTTCGCGACGAAGCTTGCGGTCCGTGGCATGAGTTGCATCAGCCCGCGTGCCCCCGCCGGGCTCTTGGCGTTGGTGTTGAAGCGCGATTCTTGGCGAATGAAAGCGAACACTAGGGCGCGGTCGACTGAATAGCCGTTTTCAAGCTCCCATGCCGGCAGCGGGTAGAGCGCTGCGTCGTAGTAGCGGCTCGCCGGATCCAGGGTCTTGATGCCCAATTGGATTGCCGCGCCGGGTAAGCCGAGGTGCCCCGCAACGGCGAGCAGAACTTCGGCGTTCTGCGCCGAGGCGCCAGCGATCAATTGGCGGATTTCCCGTTCCGCGAGATGCTGTTGACCGACCTGCGCCAACGCGATCGCGCGCCGGACGCCGTCGTTTTCGCGGACGGCGGAGAACCGTTCCTCATTCAGCGGCGGCAAGTCCCAGGCGATGTCGATGTCTTCACCCAAAAGACGCATCGACAGAATGCCGTAAAACGTGCGCGGATGACGAACGCCGATGCGCAGCCATCGGGTCACGTCTTCGGGGTGGCCGTTGATGAGGTTGGCGCGCGCCGCCCAATAGGCGCCGGCGGCGATGTTCCAGTCCGAAGACGAGGTGGAAAGCGCGAGCGCCTCGAAATGTTTTTCGGCAACCGGGTAGCGCCCCAACCGCCACGCCGCGAGGCCCGCAGTCCAATCGGCGATCGCGACGTGTTCGCGCGACCGTTCGGCGGCGGCGGCGGCGATGCGGTAGGCCTTTTCATTTTCGCCGCGGAAGTACCACCGGACGGCGATTTCCCACATCAACGTGTCGATTTCGACATCGTCGAGGATGGCGCGGGTCTTTTTGCTGCGGAGCTGTTGCTCGGTATTTGTCAGCACCGTGCGTTGAATCTGCCGCAGGATCGCGCGTTGCAGGTTGCGCGCTTCCTGCCGCTGGGCGCTCGACCGCGTGCGCGGCGATACGTATCTGCTCTGCGGAGGTGGGGCAACGTCGACGGCCTCGCCGTCGTCATCGTCGGTTTCGAGGCGTGCGACTTGGGGCGCGAGCGGGTTGCGGGTACCTTGCGGTTTCCGGTTCAACGCGAGTTTGTAGACGCGGTTGGCGCCGGGATGGTCGCGGTAGTTGGCCATCCAGCTCGAAAGCTCGGGAAAGCTCGAGCGATATGCCGTCGGATGCATGTAGCGCTGGAACAGGACATGGCCCATCAGCACCCTGTCGTTGATGCGACCAATGACCCGATCTGCGGCGCCCCATTCACCGGTTTGCTGGAGGTCGAACGCGGTACGATAGAGAACAACGTCGTCGGGCGAGAGGATATCGAACGGCGTTTCAGGTTCGTGCACGACGATAGCCGGCGTCGGCGGCTTCTCCCGCGGCAACGGAAATTCGGCGGCCCGGACGGGCGCGGCGACGGTTACCGCAGCCACAACGATTGCCGCCAAGGTAGGCAACGTTCTTCGCGCCATCCGATTCGCCATCAAAGGTCTTCCAACCGCTGCCGAATGGCGAGCATGTCTTTCCAAGCCTGTTTCTTAAGAGCGGGCTGCCGCAGCAGGTAGGCGGGATGATAGATCGCCATTACCGGCACGTCGCGCCAAGAAAGCCAGCGACCGCGCAATCTTGTGATCCCCTCGGTTCGATCCAAAAGCGCGCCGGCGGCGGTGCCGCCGACGAAGACCAACAATCGGGGGGCGACCAATTCGATGTGACGCTCGACAAAGGGCAGGCACATCAAGATTTCCGCCGGCGTCGGTTTGCGGTTTCCGGGTGGCCGCCACGGCAGGATATTGGTGATGTAGGTGCCACTGCGGTCTTGGCCGATGGCGGCCAGCATGCGGTCGAGCAATTGGCCGCTGACCCCGACGAACGGTCTCCCTTCCCGGTCCTCGTCGGCGCCGGGTGCCTCGCCGATCAGCATCAGAGGGGCGTCGGGGTTGCCGTCGCCGAACACGAGATTCTTGGCGGTTGCCTTGAGCGAGCACCCCTCGAAGGCCGCGAGGGCGGCCCGGAGCGAATCGATGTCCTGGCAGGCCGTGGCGGCGGTCCGGGCCGATTGCAGCACCGCATCGGCGCTCTCGGGCGAGGTGGCGGTGCTCGACCGGGCGACGATCCGCTGAGCGCCGGATTTCGGTGTATCGGCGGGCGGTGGCGCAGCGGCGAATCGATCGCGCGGCATCTCGTCGACCGCTTCGTCCGCGCCGGCATCGACGAGCCAGCGCAGGGATGGGAGGGCATCTTGTTGCATGGCGCCGTTTTACCACGGTTGCGCCACGGGCGCGCGGCTATCGGGGGCGGCGCAATACGGTGCCGCCGATTTGACCGCCCCAGGGCAAAAAAGGGATAACGGCGGTGCGCTAACAATGAGGCCAGCATGTCGGACCAAGCTGTCGAACGCGAGTTCATGGAATACGACGTCGTTATCGTTGGGGCCGGCCCGGCCGGCCTGTCGGCGGCGATCAAGCTCAAGCAACTCGCTGCTGCCGAGGAGAAAGAAATCTCGGTCTGCGTCCTGGAAAAGGGGTCGGAGGTTGGTGCCCATATTCTGTCCGGGGCGGTTCTGGACCCGATCGCACTGAACGAACTGCTGCCCGATTGGCAAGAACGTGGCGCCCCGTTGAAGATGCCGGTGAAGAAGGATCGCTTTATCTACTTGAGTGCGGGGGGCGGTAGCTTCGCAATCCCACAGTTCCTATTTCCGCCCCTGATGCACAATCATGGCAATTACGCGATCAGCCTGGGCAATCTGTGCCGTTGGCTGGCCGAACAGGCGGAAGGGCTCGGCGTCGACATTTTTCCAGGATTCGCCGCCGTCGATCTGCTGCGCGACGGGCAAGGCCGCGTCGTCGGCGTGATCACCGGCGATCTGGGGATCGCGCGCGACGGTAGCCACAAAGGCGGCTATACGCCGGGCATCGAGTTGCGCGGCAAATACACGTTGATCGGCGAGGGCGCGCGGGGCTCGCTAGCGAAGAGATTGATCGCCGAGTTTGGGCTTGCGGCGGACACAGAGCCGCCGAAGTTCGGCATCGGGATCAAGGAGCTGTGGGAGGTTCCGACCGAAAACCACCGGCCCGGCCTAGTCGAGCATACGGTCGGCTGGCCGTTATCGAACGATACCGGGGGCGGCGGTTTTATTTATCATCTTGAAGATAATCAGATCGCGATCGGGTTTGTGGTTCATTTGAACTACAGCAATCCGCACCTGTCGCCGTTCGATGAGTTCCAGCGCTATAAAACGCACCCACGCGTCCGCCCCTATCTTGAGGGCGGCAAGCGGATTTCCTACGGGGCCCGGGTGATTACGGAAGGCGGGCTCCAGTCGGTGCCGAAGCTTGTGTTTCCGGGCGGGGTCCTGCTCGGTTGTGCGGCCGGGATGGTCAACGTGCCGCGTATCAAGGGAACGCACAACGCGATGAAGTCCGGGATGCTTGCGGCGGAAACGGTCTTCGCAGCGCACCAGGCCGATAGTGCCGACCTCGACGCCTACCAGGGCGCGTGGGAGCAATCGTGGATCTACCGCGACCTGAAGCGTGTGCGTAACGCCAAGCCGCTGTTGAGCCGGTTCGGAACGTTGTTCGGTGCGGCGCTCGGTGTCGTCGATATGTGGATGAACACGTTCGGGATCGGTTTGCCGATCACCTTGCGGCACGGCAAGGCGGATCATGAGACGCTGAAACAGGCCGATCAGTGCGCCAAGATCGACTACCCGAAACCCGACGGTGTCGTCAGCTTCGACAAGCTTTCGTCGGTCTTCATTTCCAACACCAATCATGAGGAGGATCAGCCGGTCCACCTTGTGCTGGCGGATCCCTCGATCCCGATCGCCCGAAATCTGCCGGCGTTCGACGAGCCGGCGCAGCGCTATTGCCCTGCCGGGGTCTATGAGGTCGTTAAGGATGAGGGCGGCGCGCCCCGGTTCCAGATCAACGCGCAGAACTGCGTGCATTGCAAAACTTGCGACATCAAGGATCCGGCGCAGAACATCAATTGGACCGTTCCCGAGGGGGGCGGCGGACCGAACTACCCGAACATGTGACGCAGCGACCGGTAGCGCAAAAATGATCCACCCTTCCAGCCGGTTGCTGGCAAACGTGGGCGGTGCTGCCTAATGTGACTCCCTCGAAACGGCCTATGACGCTGTGGAAGGTTAGGATGAGCCCACGACATATCGGATCGCGCCTGTTGGTCGCGGGCCTCGTCGCAATCGCGACGGTCGCCGTGCCGGCGTCGTCGGTGTCCGCCGCAAACGATTTGGAAGACACGCGGATCGGCCCTGAAGCAAAAGCCGATTCCCCGTTCGGCGGTTATCTCGCCGGGCACTATGCGCGCGCAGTCGGTGACAACCGGGCTGCGGCCGAATATCTGGCCCGGGCGATCGACGACGATCCCGACAACGCGGATCTTGCGCGCAGTGCCTATCGCTTGAAACTGGCGGCCGGCCGGGTTGACGAAGCGGTGGCGCTAGCCCGCAAGCTCGGCGGCGAAGAGCCGAACGACGGCTTGGCGCCCCTGGTCTTGGCAATTGCCGCGATTCGCGCGGGAGCATTCCAGGAGGCCGACCAGTGGTTGGACCGGGTTCCGGTGAGCGGCATGAACATCCTGCTTCGGCCCGTGGCCAAGGCATGGGTTCGAGTCGGGCAAGGCCAAGGCGATCAGGCGCTGGCTGAACTGGAGACGCTGCGCCAGAGCGAGCAATCCAAAACCTTTAGGCTCTTCCATCAGGCTCTGATCCAAGGGTTGATCGAACAGCCGGCCGAAGCCGAGGCCGCCTTTCGCGAGCTGATCGACGACCGGGCCACCCGCTCGCTGAGCGCGGTTCAGGCCTTCGCCAATTTCTTGGTGCGCGCCGGTCGCCGCGACGAAGCGGTGGCATTGATCGAAGAATATTTGCCGCGGGAGTCGAACAGTGCGCTGGTCGAAGACGCGCGCAGCGTCTTGGATCAAGATCCGCCCGTGCCCATGGTGTCGAGCGCGGCGCAAGGGATCGGCGAAGCGTTGAATGGCGCGGCCCGGTTCATGGCGCAAAACGGGGACCGCGAAACCGCGACGATCTATGCCCAACTCGCGCTGTATTTGAGCCCCGGCTTGGACGCGGTGCACGTGCTTCTCGGCAATCTCGAAGAGAGCGCGCAGCAATGGGAAGCGGCGATCGCGGCTTACCGCGCGGTGCCGCCCGATACGCCGTTCGGCTGGAGCGCTCGGCTGCGTATTGCGGCGACGCTGCACCGTTTGGATCGTACCAACGAAGCCATGACCCTACTACGGGGAATGGCCGATGAGAGGCCCGCGCGCAACGACGCGCTGATCCAGTTGGCAGACATCCTGCGTAGTGAAAAGCGTTGGCGCGAGGCTGCCGATGCCTACGGGCGGGCTATCGATCGTGCCGGCTCCCCCGTGGCCGACAACTGGGGCCTTTACTATTCGCGCGGCATTGCGTTCGAGCGGGCCAAGCGGTGGCCCGAGGCCGAGCGCGATTTTCTGCAAGCGCTTGAGCTGCAACCCGAACAGCCGGATGTCCTGAACTACCTGGGTTATTCGTGGGTTGAGCAGGGGCTCAATCTCGACCGGGCCAGGGCGATGCTCGAGCGGGCCGTCGAATTGCGTCCGCGCGACGGCTGGATCATCGACAGCTTGGGGTGGGTGCTTTTTCAACTGGGTGACTTCGAGGGGGCCGTGCTAAACCTCGAGCGTGCGATTGCGCTGCAGCCTGCTGATCCGGTGGTCAACGAACACCTCGGCGACGCGTATTGGCGGGTCGGGCGCAAGCGAGAAGCACGGTTTCAATGGGATCGGGCGCTGACCTTCAAGCCCGAAGCGGATTTGGTGCCGGTGATTCAGCGCAAACTCCGCGAGGGTCTGGGCGAGATCTAACCGGAGAGCCGTCAGGCGATCGACACATAATCATGACGGTGCACGAGTTCGCGGCGGCCAAGGTCAATCTGTTCCTGCACGTTCTGGGTCGCCGTGCGGACGGGTACCACGATCTCGATTCGCTGGTTGTTTTTGCCGAAGTCGGCGACGCGGTCGAACTGAGCCAGAACGACACGCACCGGCTCACGGTGGACGGGCCGTTCGCTCAGGACGTTCCGATCGATTCGTCGAACCTCGCGTCCCGCGCGGTCGCCGCGCTGGGTGACGCACTTGGCCGCGGCGACGGCGTCCACGTTCATCTCACCAAGAATCTACCGGTGGCGGCCGGACTGGGCGGCGGGTCCGCCGACGCGGCGGCCGTCCTGCGCGGACTGGCCCGTCTGTGGGAGACCGGTCCGTCGATGGCGTTTCCCGCCGTTGCCCAGGCGCTGGGTGCCGACGTGCCGGTCTGTCTGCGTAGTCGTGCCGCGCAGATGTCGGGCATTGGGGACGTCGTCATGCCGGTCGATTTCGACGCGCCGTTGGCGTTGGTTTTGGTCAATTGCGGTGCGGCGGTCGCAACGGGACGAGTGTTCGCGCAGACTCACCGATACGGCGCAGCGGCAGCACCCCTTGGCGAGCGGACCATCCAATCGTGGGTCCAGGGCCAGCGCAACGACTTGGAGGCGGCTGCGATCGCGCTCGTACCGGAGATCGCGCAGAGCATCGAGTTCCTGGAGCAGCAACCTGGGTGCACTGTAGGGCGCATGAGCGGGAGCGGCGCGACATGCTTTGGATTGTTCGAGTCTATGCCGACGGCCGAGTCCGCCGCGGCCGCGATTCGCGCGGTGCGGCCAACCTGGTGGGTGGTCGCCGCGTCGGCATCATGAGGCAGGTCGCGCGAAGCCCGACGACGGTCGGATGGGGAGGCTCCGGTTTGCGGTTTTGTCTCGCGCTGGGTTTGCTGGTTTTGGCCAGCTGTGCATCGGGGTTGCCGGCAGGCGGGGCCGATATCGAGCGAACTTGGAATCAGGCCCTAGTCGTCTTGCCCGCAACGGCGTCGGACGATGGCCCGCTGGTGGCGCGGCGCTCAAGTCGGGCGCTGGAGCGCACGGTGCGACGGTTACCGTCGGGGGCCCGTTTCCCGACGGTTGTCTTTCTGCATGGTTGTACCGGGATCGGCAATCTGCCGTTCCTCGAGGATCTCGGGCGACAGGGCTTTGCCGTGGTCGCGCCTGATAGCTTTGCCCGGACCTTTCGCCCTCTGCAATGCGAGCCCGGCACGCAGCGCGGCGGGCGCAACCTATTTGTTTATGACTTCCGCTCGGCCGAACTGACCTATGCGCTGGAGCGGCTCCACGAACTGCCTTGGGTCGATCTCGACAATCTGTTTTTGATGGGCGCGAGCGAAGGCGGCGTAACGGCAGCCTTGTTCCGCGCCGACGTCTTCAATGCCCGGGTGATCGTGCAATGGACCTGCACCGGCGCCCCGCTAGTCGCCGGCATCGATGCACCGCTGCGCACGCCGATATTGGCCATCGTGCGCGCGGACGACCCGTTCTACGCGCCGGCCAATACGCCGGGCCAGCAGGGGCACTGCGGGTTATATATGGAGGGCAGGCCGGGATCGCAGTCGCTGGTGGTGGGGGCTGGGCGCGACGATGCAGCACATGACGTTTTGGGCGATGCGGGTGCGGCAGCGGCGATTTTTTCGTTCCTTAAGCAAGCGACGGCACAACGGGTACAATAATAGCGTCGCGAACTCAAGTAACGAGTATTGGGTTTTTATTTAGTGTGCGCTCGAGAGCTTGCCGTTCGATCATGCGATACCCTCGCGACTTACCGAATTATTTTGCTGCGCGGCTCCACATGGCGCGCGGCCCGCTTTGTCGTCCGACGCTGACAGATCGATTCATCTCGCTGCGTTAAGCTACTGACGGACAAAGCGTTTGATTTTTGTGCGCGGGGCCTGTTGCATGATTGCAACAGCCCGCTTGTTCGCGCGTCAAAACCACAAATCCGGCTTGAACCGCCGGTTTGGCCCCACTAATCTCTCGCTTGAAATTGCGGACGGCCTCCAAGAAGCGGGTATTCGGTCGTCGGCGTGGTCGATGGCTATTGTACGTAACGCGCAAAACGAATAGTTTGCACAAAGTTTCTTAGGAGGTTCGCCGAACATGTTTGTAAAGAAAACTCTCACGGCCTTGAGCGTGGTTGCCCTTATGGCGGGCGCGCCGAGCATGGTCTTTGCGGCCGATGCGGCCTCCGTGAATAAGCAATCCCAGGTCTTCAAGACCGGCCAGGGCGCGGCAGCCGGTCAGCAGCAGGGTGGTGGTGCCGGTGGTGGTGCTGGTGCAGCTGGTGCAGCCGGTGGTATCGGCGCGGGTGCGATCGCAGCGGCGGTAGCCGTGGCGGCAGCGATCGCTGTGGCTGTTGCGGCAGCGACCGACGACAACACCACGACGACCTCCACAACGACGACCGCGACGAACACCGCAGCGACCACGTCGAACTAGTTTGAGCCTAATTCTAGAAAAAGGGCGCCTTCGGGTGCCCTTTTTTTTGCTAAATTATTGCTGGTTTCAATACGTCTATTTCGATCGGCGGGAATGTTCTCGCAATTGTTTGCCGCGATCGCCACACGAATCCGTCAACCGGATCCACCCAGAATAGGTTCTGAATATTCCAATTCGTACCAAGCACCTTGACGTGCTCGCGGACCAGGATTGTTTCGAAATCGATATCGGCGATTGCGATCTTTTTAGGACCAACCAAACGAAAATTGGATGTCCAGGTCGTAACCCCATCCGGCGCCAGATCAACTTCTCGAGAGGCTGAAACTCGGTTCGACTCTAGGTGAAGGCCAGTTGAAACAGGGTCCGGCTCTTGAAAAATCGTTGAGCGGATGGATTCTGGGAGACCAGCGGTCCGAACGACGCGACCGCCGCTTGTCACAATGGCAACCCCATCGGCGGACAGCCAATGCAGTTCAGTTCTTTCGGTGCGCCAAAGGACCAAGAGGGAGCGTGGACCTCGGCCGATCTTGGCGGCGATCGAAGCATAAGGAACCTGGTTGACGAGGTCGCGTGAAATTGGAACATCTGGTTGGCCGAAAGCGGTGAGTTTGATCGCGCCAACCACGTCAACACCTAAGCCACCTCCGCAACTTGCCAATCCAAAGCCGAGAGCGCCAGTAAGAAAAGCCCGACGGGTCCCGAGGTGTCTCACGAAACGATCTGGAGCATTCAAGGTTTGGCGGCTTTGCGGTTAGGGGTGCTATATAACAATACTTAGATTACCTTCTCTGTGAAACCCGATGCTTGGTGCTAATTGCATGACGTTTTGCCTAAAACACCTCCTTATCATCTCAGTCCTTGCAGCAATTGTTTTCACTCACGGAGTTGCTTCGGGGCAAGGGATTGGTGACCGCTCTCCTGTTGGTGCCTTGCTGGAGTCACTGAGAGTCTTAGAGGAGGGAGGAGGGTTTGGGGGACCATCCGCAAGCGATCTGCTCGACGACGCACGCGAAAACGCTTCGAAGCTTGCTTCTGATCGGCGAGAGACCCGGGTAGGTCAAGAAGTTAGCCGGTCCTTTTCCTCGGACGAGTTGCTTTTGATTGGAGCATTTTGCAGATCAGAGCTGACGGAAGAGCAAGATCACTTCGTCAGGACGATATCGAATTTTTCGCCACTTGAGCGAGACTACTGCCGCCGCATCGAATCTCCCTCGTTTCTTGCTGGGTATGGCGCGTTCGGGTCTATCCCGCAGGAGCCGACTTTGAGGGTGGGCGCTGCGCGGGAGGACTACACGTTAGGCGTCGGCGACGAACTCATTGTTACGGTTGTTGGGAATTCGGGATTTTCACGGACCGTGACTGTAGACTCCGAAGGTCGGGTGATCCTTCCCGAACTTAATCCAATCGGTGCAGTTGGTCTCACGCTTGATCAGTTTCGAAGAGAATTGACGGCGAGGGTCGAAACTGCGTTCGTTGGTTCCGAGGCGCTCGTCTCTCTCGGTGCGGTCCGATCGATTTCGGTGTTCGTCGTCGGAGAAGTGAACTCGCCGGGGGCCAAGCAACTTAGCGCGCTATCAACGGCGTTGGACGCTATTAACCTTTCCGGTGGTATCAAGAAAACCGGTAGCTTGCGACAGGTGACCATTCAGCGCGGGTCGGAAGTACGTTGGCTGGACTTATACGACCTCCTGTTCGGTCTCAGCGATATCCCGGTTGTCATGTTGAACCACGGGGATGTTATTCGCGTTCCCGGGATTAAAGAAACCGTTGCCGTCGTTGGAGACGTCAAGCGACCTGGGATTTTCGAGATGCCTGAGGGCGCGGCTGCGATTGACGCGCGTACGGCCGTTCGCCTTGCTGGAGGAACAATACGGGCTCGCGGTAATATCTTCTCGGTACGCAGTACTCAGGGCTCAGGGCGCGACCTGATCACCGACTACGATCGCGACGAGTTCGAGGTAGGTGCGGGGGATATCATAAGTGTGCGCCGCGCCGAGGGGAGGGACCTTGGAACAGTCGAACTACTCGGCGCGGTAACCGTGCCTGGGGCGCGCTCGCTTTCTTCGACTGCGACGGTGGGCCAGTTGCTTGGTAGCGGCGGTGCGCTGAGAGAGGACTCCTACCAGGCACTCGCTATCTTGCAAACCGTTGACTTGAGCACCGGCGCGCGACGCTACTTTCCAATCGATTTGCAGCGAGTCGGTGCAGGGTTGGAAGACTATTCCCTGCGTGATCAGGACCGGCTCATTGTGCTCGGTGTCGATGATGTCCGCTATTTGATGACACCTGAAGTCCACGCAGCTCTTTCGGATGTCGATCTGGAACAGAGGGAGGACTTTTCGCCACCGCAAGCGGACACCGTAGGTGCTTCGGTCGGAGCCTCGCCGACTCTCGGTTCGTTGCAGGGATTGGTCTCCCAGATTCAACCTTCGCCAAGAATGGCGCAGCAGGTTAGTGATGCATCTGCGACGACGCGCCAACCTGCTAAGTCCTGCGAGAGCCTCGTTGAGCTGGAGCGTATCGTCAGAGAATCTGGGGGCACACGCTTTTCCAATGCGACGCAATTTGGCGTCTTGCCAACGAGAGGCGGCCAACAAGACACCTGCCGCTCTGTGTACGAGCAGAACCCAAATCTTTTGCCTTTCGTTCTGGAGCATGGGGTCGTCGTTCACGGGGAGGTTCGTCGACCTGGCCTATATCCAGTTTCCAATGAAGTTAGCCTTGGGGGCATGGTGTCGCTGGCGGGGGGAGCGACTAATCGTGCCTACTTAGAAGGTGTCGAACTCATGCAATTCGGTGAGCCCGGTGGAGACGTAACCCGTCAAGTTGTGGATCTAACTTCAACCGAAGATGCGGCACGCGCCGTGGCTAACGGAGATGTTATCCGCGTTAGTCGTGCTTTCAGCGATCTTGATGGAGGTTCCGTCAAATTGAGGGGCGAGTTTGTTCGACCGGGTGTTTACGATATTCGACGCGGCGAGCGTCTGTTGTCGGTCGTGGCGAGAGCGGGGGGGCTCACCGCTCAGGCGTATTCTTTTGGCGCAGTTTTTACTCGCGAGAGCGTCAAACGGGCGGAGCGCGTAGCACTCCAACGCCTGGCGCGCGAACTGAATGCCGCGGTGGGCGTCGCCGCCGCCAATAGCGGGATTCCTGCGTCGGCGATTCAATCATTCGCGGAGTTGACGCGCGCTGTTGCTGCGTCTCCAGCAACCGGTCGGGTCGTGATAGAGGCCGACCCAACCGTACTTCAAGTGCGACCGGAACTTGACATTGTCTTAGAGTCCGGGGATCAGATTGTCATCCCACGTCGACCGGCGTCGGTGCTCGTGACCGGAGATGTATTGAATCCAGGCGCATTGCAGTTCGTCGCCGGCGCAACTCCGGACCGGTACATCCGTCAGGCTGGCGGATTTCAACAATCTGCAGACAGACAACGCCTTTTCGTTGTTTTCCCCAACGGTGTTGCCACCCCGGTGTCGGTGAATGCGTTTAACTTCACGCCTGTCAAAGTACCGCCCGGCAGTACCATCGTTGTGCCGAAAGACGCAACGCCGTTCAGCCTGCTCACTGTGTCTAAAGAACTTGCATCCGTTCTTAGCCAACTTGCCATCACAGCCGCGTCTCTCGCAGTAATCAGCAACCAATAGACTTGATCTGCTTCGGAACGATTGCGGTTGAACGGGGGCGGCGGGAGGTGTGAACGCTTTATTCCGCCTTTCGACTATCATAACAGCCGTCTTGTTGTGCTACGTGCCACCCGTTTTGGGCCAAAGCCCTGAGTGGGAACCCTCTGCCAGCGATTTTGGTGGAGTGGGTCTATTCCAGACTCGGACGGCAAGGTTTTGGCGCGATGGTCAGGCGGACGTCGCCTTCTCCCGAGTGTTTCCTTACGATCGCTATAATCTGAGCCTCCAGGCGCTTCCCTGGTTGGAAGCCACGTTTCGATATACATCGATTCTCAATCGAAGTTTTGACGGTGGATCTAGCGTATTCAGCGGTTCGTCATTTAAGGACCGTGCGTTTGATGCGAAGGCACTGTTGCTGCGCGAAACGCGTTTTCGCCCGCAAATAGCGGTGGGGTTTCAGGACGTATTGGGAACAGGCTTGTTTGCCGGCGAGTACATAGTCGCGAGCAAGCGATGGTTTGACTTCGATGTCTCGGCGGGCCTTGGCTGGGGTTACCTGGCTGGCACAAGCGAAATCCGAAATCCCCTAATCTCTTTGTCTGACGGGTTCAAATCTCGAGTCAATACCGCATCTCAGGGCGGTCAGCCGACGGTAGGTGCGTGGTTTTCAGGCGCTAACATCGGCATTTTTGGAGGCGTCGAATACCAAACGCCGATCAAGGGATTGGCTTTGAAGGTTGAGTACGATCCCAACAATTACAGCCGCGAGCCGATCAACAATAACCTGCCCTCGACTTCGCAGTTCAATTTTGGCTTCAACTATCGCCCGTTCCCTTGGATCGAAATTTCGACATCGCGCGAACGTGGTGAACTCTGGATGGTGCGCGTATCCCTTAGGGCGAATTTTAACGATAAAGGGATCCCGAAGATTGATCCAGCGCCGCCCGAACTAAAGCCACGGAAAGCGATCCTCGCGGGGCTAGCCTCCACCGGTGGTGGGCCAGTTGTGCTGCCGAGAAAGAGCCAACATAACGACGCAAACTCGGACTTGAACGCGGTCTTCGCTGACTTTACGAGACAAGGCTTGGTTTTAGATAGTGTCTCATTTGAGGGTGGCTTCCTCGATATAAATTTTCAGTCTAACAACGACATCTCGGGTTTGAGTGCTGACGATATGGGTAGTTTGCTCGCGAGATTCGTTGAGCATTCGTTTCCTGACGCGCAACACATCGCTGTGAGTTTTACCGGGGGCCCGGGTGCGCAAACGTCGCGACCGTTGGACCAGGGGGTCGGCGTTGTGCGATCTGTCGCACCAGTCTCGGCGCCCGTTTCTCAGCCAAGAAGCCGACCGTTGCCTACCCATGAGATTGCTACGCGGATATTTGAGGAACTCGACGAAGAAGGCCTAGCGGCTGAAGGCTTTGAGCTTCGCGAAGGTGAGGCAATTCTCCATTTTTCACCGACGAAGTACCGCCAGACTGCGCGAAGTGTCGGGCGCGCCGCCCGGGTCGTGGCAAACAATGTGCCTCCCGATATTGAGTTGATCACCCTTGTGTTGAGTGCCGCAGGGATGGAGCTATCTAGAATAACAATTCTGCGGCACGATCTCGAAATGGCTGTCTCACAAAGCGGCAGCCCTGAAGAGGTTTGGGTACGGGCACAGGTCCTTCCGCCTGCCATTGACGAAGAGTCGTCGAACATCATCCATAACGGTACAAGATTTCCAGCGTTTGACTACTCAGTCGGCCCGAGATTGCGGCAGCATATTGGGTCAAGAGATGGTTTCATGCTCTATCAGTTGTTCCTTGCATTCTCTGGGCGTGTGGAGCTAGCTCCAGGTCTCTCGATCAGCGGTTCTGTCGGCGCGGACGTCACCAATAACTTTAATCGGTTGACGGTAGATCCGCCGGCAAGTCAGGTACCTCGAGTTCGATCGTTCATCAGGGAGTACCTTCAGCAGGGCCAGAATAATCTGATACGTTTGCAGACCGATTACATGTTTTCGCCAGCACCCGATCTGTATGCTCGCCTCTCGGCAGGATACTTCGAAGATATGTTTGGGGGCTTCGGTGGAGAGGTCCTTTTCAGGCCATTTGGATCGAGGTTCGCGGGTGGCATCGACTTGAACTACGTGCGGCAGCGCGACTTCGATCAACGGTTTACATTTCGAGATTATTCGGTCGCCACCGGACATGTGAATCTCTACTACGACCTTCCATTCAAGGATATCCTAGCCCAGGCCAATATCGGTCGCTTTCTAGCGGGCGACATCGGTGCGAAATTCCAGTTTTCTCGGGTCTTCGCTGGCGGAGTTCGGGTGGGAGCCTGGGCGACCCTCACTGACATGCCATTTGCCGTATTTGGAGAGGGTAGCTTCGACAAAGGATTTTTCGTGGTCATACCGTTTGATCTGCTTTCAGTTCGCTCCACGACGCGTTCTGGGACATTTGCCTTTCGCCCGCTAACCAAAGACGGCGGTCAGCTCTTGGGGATTGTTCCGCGTTTGTATGACGTGACGGCAGGCGGAAATCTGGACAATGTCTCTAAGGACTGGGATCGACTGCTTGACTGACAGACAGCCCGACAATGAATCGTTGAGTAACCAAAAGAAGCGAATCCTGTTCGTCGTCAATGAGGCGTTCTTTTTTCTCTCGCATCGGCGCGCACTTGGGGAGGCTCTTCTTGAGGGCGGGTATGAGGTCCATATCGCAGCGCCAGCCGATCACGCCTGGGCGCCCCAGGAATTCGACTCCGCCGAATTAGCCAAGATCGGCTTCACGATGCACACAATATCGCTGAGCCGCCGAGGGCAAAATCCGTTGGCGGAATTAGCAACAATCGTGGGAATCTTCCGCTTGGTGCAACGTTTGCGGCCGGACATCCTCCATTTGCTTACCATCAAACCGGTTCTCTATGGTGGGTTGATTGGGCGCATATTGGGGATCCCGCTGGTTGTGAGTGGCTTTACCGGGTTGGGTCAAGTCTTCTCGGATGAAGTCGGCCCCTGGGTACGTCTTCGCCGCTGGATAGTTTGCCTTGTTCTTCGTCTATCGCTCTCCGGTCGGCGGTCCCTAGCACTTGTCCAAAACTCTGATGATCAGAAGACGGTAGCGGACGTCGTACGGAACGCTCGGATCGTAGTAATTCAGGGATCGGGCGTAGCTGTCTCCGAGTATCCCCTTACGCCGATTCCCAACGAACAACCGATTGTAATGCTTGCAGCGCGTCTTCTGTGGGAAAAGGGCGTAGGTGTCTTCGTCGAGGCTGCGAGATTAGTCAAGGCGGACGGGGTCAGCGCCCGCTTTGTCCTTGTTGGAAAAACGGTAGAGGCAAACCCGCGCTCGGTGCCTCGTCAGCAATTGGAGGCTTGGGTAACAGAGGGAGTCGTTGAGTGGTGGGGGTACAGAGACGACATGGCGGCTACTCTTTCACAATGCAGTGTCTTTTGTTTGCCGACGATTTATCGCGAGGGCGTTCCCAAGGTATTGATGGAGGCGGCATCATTGGGCCGTCCGGTTGTCACTAGTAATCTGGGCGGATGCGGCGAAATTGTAGACCACGGTATAAACGGCTTCACCTGTCTGCCGTCAGATCCGCAAGCGGTGGCCCAACACGTGAAGCGCCTTTTACTTGACCGTGATCTTTGCCGGCGCCTCGGCATGGCCAACCGACAAGTCGCTGAGCAGAGGTTTGACGTCAAGAAAATCGTTAAGCAAACAATTGACGCCTATTCAGGTCACTTTCAATTAGTTAGTGACTAGGCAATAGTTGAGACATGGAGCGAGCTAAGTGAACAATGGGCCAGGGCAGGCATTGCCGCCAGCATCTCTCTCGAGTGATTTTATTGACTTACGATGGTTGGCCAAGATTTGGCTGCGATGGTCGTGGTTGGCGGTTCTGGCAGGTTTGGTAGGCGCATATTTTGGGCTAGAAACCGTCAAGAATACGACGCCGGTCTATAAAGCTTCGATGATCGTTCAACCTGATGCTGGGAGCAGCTCCGGGGGTAGTGCCGCGAGTCTTGCGATTGGAGAAGCTTTGGGGCTTGGCGGCGATATAGGAGGCGGAAACGCGACAGCGTTCGGGAGGCTGCAAGTTGTAATTGGTTCATTGAGTCTCGCCAGAGAGCTTCAACGAGAACACCATTTAATGCAGGTCGTTTTTGGTGGTTGGGATGAGGAAAGCAAGCAATGGTTGCGCCCGGAGGGCAAGAAGTTCGAAAGGCAGCAACGTTTCAGGAGATGGATTGGGTTGTCGCTTTGGTCAGCTCCCGACGAAGAGGACCTCGCGAGCTATCTCGCCGGGAGTATCAAATTCGAGGCCTCGGAAACGCCAGGATTCCATGAAGTTAGTTATCGACACCCGGACCCTGAAATCGCTCTGAGGGTATTGTCCATTGCCTACCGCGCAGCCGACAGTAGGACGCGAGCACAAGACCTTGTCGAGTCGGTTCAGCGGCGCAATTACATTTCTAGACAGCTTTCGGAGGTGCGTCTCGTCGATAGCCGTCAGGCGCTCATCAACCTTCTGACATCCGCGGAGCGCGAAGCAATGATGCTGGAATCAGATTTGCCCTATGCGGCGCGAATCATCGAACCAGAGTTTGTGTCGTCAAATTTCGAAGAGCCCAACGTGGTGGTCATGGTTGGACTGAGGGCTGCGATAGGGGCGGGCGTAATGTTACTTCTAGTCACAATGGTTGCCCTATTTCGTTCTCCGTCGTAGTCGCCTACGCGAGAAGCTGCCTGAAATAGGCGATAGTCTCGGTTAGGCCGTCTTCCAGTGAAATAGTCGGTTCCCAGTTCAAGCATTTCTTAGCCAGCGAAATGTCCGGTTGTCTCTGCGGGGGATCGTCCGGTGGGAGCGGGAGATAGGTGATATTTTCCTTTGTCCCAGTAAGGCGAAATACGGTTTCAGCCAGCTCCAACATGGTGATCTCGTGCGGATTTCCGAGATTAATAGGACCCGTAACGGGGTCCGCGAGATTCATGATCGCCTCCAATCCAGCGACCATGTCATCGACGTAGCAGAACGAGCGCGTCTGCATGCCTTTGCCATAGATGGTAATTGGAGCGCCCTGGAGCGCTTGCATCACGAAGTTCGAGACAACCCTACCGTCGTTTGGTTGCATTCTCGGGCCGTAGGTATTGAAGATCCGAGCAACACGAACGCTAAGTTCAAATTGTCTCGCGTAATCGAAGAAGAGGGTTTCAGCACATCGTTTACCTTCGTCGTAGCAAGCGCGCGGCCCGATCGGGTTCACATTCCCGTTGTAGCTTTCAGTTTGGGGGTGCACTTCGGGTGAGCCGTAGACTTCGCTTGTGGATGCCTGGAAGATTCGACATCCCATTTGCAATGCGAGGTCCAACATATTGATGGCACCCAGAACGCTCGTCCTCACCGTCTGTACGGGGTCTCGCTGGTAGTGTATAGGCGATGCGGGGCATGCCAGATTGTAAATTGCACCGACGGATGTTTCGAATGTTTTGGTCACGTCGTGCTCAACCAGGCGAAAATTGTCGTGGCCTTGCAACTCGGCGACGTTTTCAACCGACCCGGTATAGAAATTATCAAGGCAAAGAACATCCTGCCCTTTTGTAACTAGAGATTTGCATAGATGACTCCCAATGAAGCCGGCACCGCCAGTCACCAATATTGGTTTTGTTGTGTTCATTGATCGGACGGTCCTTTTTTCCGCTCAGGAGCGGATAAGGTGAAATACTCTTGGGGCGTCATATACGCAGTCCTGTGGTTCTATCGCAGTTTCGTGTCGTTCTTCGCGCAAAATGTTGTATCTGCGCTGACCTCTCTTGGCGACTCATCAAGATACCAAACCGTCGATTTCTCTCTCTTTTCCACCAGGTACCCTAGCGATTTCACGGGGTTTGTACGTGTGTTGTCGACATCCCTCACGGATTCTATGGGGGCGATATTTCGGTTCGCGTCTGGGGGGTCGCCATTCCTGATCAATCTTGGATTCCAGACTATCGCGTTCGTCGGCCTAGTTGCCTTACTCAGGTCTCTCCCGCCACGGCCACGTATATTTCTGTTGTTCGTGCTCGTACTTCCATCATTCACAATATGGTCGTCCGTTGCGAGTAAGGAAGCCATTGTGGTTTTCGCAATGGGGATATTTCTTTCGACGGTTGTTCGGCAGTCGCTGGAGGGCAGTTACAGCATAGTGCTGCGGGCAATGTCTCTGGCCTTGGTAGTTGCTTACAAGCCGCACTATGCACCGGCGCTTATCATTCTTCTCTTCGCACCGACAATTATTCGGAACGTTCGTCAAGCCGGTTTTGTGCTCCTTGTGTTGAGCCTTTTCTCTATCGCCATACTCCTTAGCTATCAAGAAGTCCTTGGCGATCTTGCGCTCTCAGTCGTGCCACATTTCCGAGGTATGGGGAACTCAACCCGCGCGGCATTCTTCCTCGAGCAAGCGGATTTTCTGTCGAAGGCCCCGGAAGGAATGTTTCTCTCCGTCTTCGGGCCAACAATGCAGGAAGCCAGAGGCGGAATCCTCCACTTCGCGGCTTTCGTTGAAAGTTCGATCCTGGTCTTGGTTATTCTAATCTTCTTGGGCGCAAGGATGTGGTCAACGCCGATTGCGAGTCTGATGGTGGTATTGTTGGCCTTATTTTGGTTGCTTATTGGCACCTACCCGCTAGGCGTAATGAATCCTGGAACGGCGATTCGATACCGAACAGGCTATGAATTGTTGATTTTCGTTCTGTTGGTCGTTTTGACGTCGAGGTTGGCCTACGTTCGGCTGCGGAGTCCAACTGAGAGAGTCCGGCTAACTTGACCCTTCGGAGGGTGAGTTGAGCCGGAGACTACGCGCCACAAGAGATCATCTGGAAGTTGGGTGAGGCCGAGGTTTGGCGGCGACGTGAGGGGCTGAAGGTAACGACGAAATAGCCAAAACGCGGGCGGCTAAGGCTCGACGACGTGAATCCGTTTACAACCTGGCAAGCACCGGCCTGGAGCTGGTCTTGCGCGCTAGGCGCACGCGCCGCTTTAGGCTTCAGAGGGTCGCCTTTTTCTCTACGGCTTGGACGCCCCCGGTTTATTCGCGTGGCTTCAACCCTCGCGCGAACGCGGGTAGATTTTCACAAGAATGACTATTGTCCCCGTGTTACAAACTGCGGGGCGAATGACCGCTCCGCGTGCCCAAAGCCGCAGAATTGGTTCGATGTCAAAGAGTACAGACCTTGCTTTTTAGTTCTCCGGAGTTCGTCCTTCTATTCTTGCCAGCAAGCGGGGCAACTTTTTTTGGTCTCCGGAGCCTCGGATATCCGCGACTCGCCAAGCTGTCTATCTATGGGTTCAGTTTGGTGTTCTACGCATATTGGGACGTTCGGTTCCTGCCGTTGCTGGTCGGCTCAACGTTGTTCAACTACGCCGTCGGGAATCTGCTATCCGCGTCACATTCCAGAGACGCCCCGGCCCGATCCCTCTTGGTCGTAGGGATCCTCGTCAACCTCGGTTTGCTCGGTTTCTTCAAGTACACAAACTTCCTGATCGACAATCTGAACGATTTGGGGGGGGTCGGTCGGTTTCGTGTCCGTCGTCCTTCCCTTGGGAATTAGCTTCTTCACTTTCCAGCAAATTGCTTTCCTCGTGGATGCCTACCGGGGGCGCGCCTCGGAGAACAGCCTCTTGGACTACAGCATTTTTGTCGCGTTTTTCCCCCAACTGATTGCCGGACCAATTGTGCATCACAAGGAGATGATGCCGCAGTTCGCGCAAAGTGCCTTACAGGGCCCGAATCTCGACAACATCGCCAAGGGCGCGTTCATCTTCGCAATCGGATTTTGGAAAAAGGTGGCGGTCGCGGATACGCTTTCCCTTTGGGTCGTGCAAGGCTTCGGCAATGCGCAATCGCTGAATTTTATCGAAGCATGGACAACAGCGCTCGCCTACACGTTCCAAATTTATTTTGACTTTTCAGGCTATGCAGACATGGCGATCGGCGCGGCCCTCATGTTCAACATTGCGTTGCCGATTAATTTCTTCTCGCCCTACAAAGCACAAAGTATTCGCGATTTTTGGCAGCGCTGGCATATCTCGCTATCGAATTTTTTGCGCGACTACGTGTACATCCCACTTGGCGGCAATGCGAACGGGCCGCCTCGGGTATACCTAAATCTAGCAGCGACCTTTCTAATCGGTGGCCTCTGGCATGGCGCCGGGTGGACGTTCATTATTTGGGGCGCGCTTCACGGTGCCGCCATGGTTTTCCATCGAATTTGGTCGCTGCACGGACTTCGTTTGCCATCGACACTCGCCTGGGCAACAACCTTTCTTTTTGTGGTGGTAACTTGGGTCTTCTTTCGCGCGGACACGCTTGCTGATGCGCTCGCCATTCTGCGCGCCATGATTGGCCTCAACGGCATCGTTTTACCGCCACAACTGGCGCCTCTACTTGGAAATTTGAGCGTATTCGACGTACGGTTCAGCACCTACTGGTTCACCAAGATAGACTGGGAGTCGGTGAAGTACGCCTTTGCTCTGATTCCGTGCCTCCTTATTTTTGTCACGGTGTTCCGAAACTCGGTAGAGCTTGCCGAGAGATTTGCTTTCTCGTGGCGTACCGGTCTCCTTACGGCGGCGGGGTATTCACTAGGGTTCGCCTTGGTCTACCGCGGCGGTGAGTTCATCTACTACCAATTCTGATTTTATCGAGACCGATGAAAAAGCCCGCCAGAGAAACACCAAGAATCACGGTCCATCGGGGTGCCACTGAGTCTGTCGACTTAACAAGGAAGAAATGGCGCTACATACTCATTTACCTCGTCGCAATTCCAGCGGTTGCCGCGCCCATAATGCTCGTGTTCTTCCTTCTCCTCTTTGGCGGGAGCCAGATCGTGAGGGATACGCTTGTCAAAATTGGCCGCGAACCAGTCGGGATTGCCTATTTTGGCGATTCAGTGTTGCGCGCCTATTCGTCTTGCGAAGCGAATACGGACAGTATCGACACCCTCCTTCGCGAGAGGACCAGTCAATCTGTCGTGACTATCGCGAGTGCCGGTTACACCGTCCGACAATTCTCGGCCCTAGCTCGGTTGTTCGATAAGGAGGGAAGCGCGCCGAGATTGGCGATTGTTCCGTTGAACCTAAGAAGTTTTTCAGTGATATGGTTTGCGAATCCAGGGTGGCAATTCGAAACGGAAATGCAGTACGCGCGGCTGGTCGCAGGCGACTGGAGCGGGTTGCCGTCGTTCGTGTTTTCAAGCATCGCCGGGGAACAGTTGGAATCCGGGAGTTTTCTCGACTCGCCAATCGAGGCCGGCGGTACACGGTACGGAACGATTGCTGAGCTTTCCTCGAGAACGAGCAATGTTCCCCTCAGCCTCGAATGCACAAATGAGACGAAACAGCATGATGACGCTCTGCATGCAAAGTTCACAATGAACTATCTCTTTGACGTGAAGCGCGATCATCCCCTTCTCGAGTCTCTTTCCAGTTTCCTCCTAGAATTGCGTTCTAACGGCGTCCTCCCCTTAGTCTACATAACGCCGGTAAATATAGTGGAGGCCGAGCGGGTTCGGGGGCCGACGCTCGCTGAGGCCATGAGGAGGAACGTGGCGGCGATCGATACGTGGCTCTCCAAGACCGGTGCGCCTTATCTTAATCTTGCCTTTGACCTTGAGCCGGAAATGTTTGCCGATACAGGGTGCGCATGCGAACACCTAAAATACGCGGGACGGAGATACGTCAGTGAACGACTAGCAGAAGCGATAAATGAGCATTTTGTTCCAGCGTCTCACGAATGAGCGGCTACACCTGCCCGGGCAGGCGGTTTCGCCTGGTTCAGTTACATGGGAGAGTCCGGACAGTCTCGGGACAAAGCTATTTGGCTATAGGCGCTAGCATCGCAGCCGAGTGATAAGTGATATCTAACGGTGTTTGCAGGTTCGGCGCCAAACCGGGGGCAAGGGGTTCTACGCCCGTTCAGCGCAACCGAGCGGTTCAAGAAACCACCACCCGAGGAAAGCGAAATCGGTCCCACAGTTCTTGTGCCTGCATCTGTCATGCCCGTTACAATGCCGTCTCGTGTGGACGCCGGGGCGCTTGCGTTCTGGGGCAACTACGCGACTCTGCATAAACCGATCGGCGACAACCACCGATCGCGGTGCGGGAATGGCGACCGCGGTTGTGAAGACACTGTTCATCGAATTGGGCGGTCCATGGGAGAACGGTTACAACGAGAGCTGCAATGGCGAGCTCAGGAACGAGAGGCTGAGCGGCGAGTTCTTCTACACCCTGGTCGAGGTCCCGACCGATCGGTGGCGGCGTCACTACAACACTGTCTGGCCAGGCTCGGCGCTCGGATGCCGGCCGCCGGCACCACAGGCGATCTTGCCGTCTATGGCCAAATCGCCTTTCCCTGAAACTGTTCGGACTCTCTCAGTCCAGATGGATCAGTCATGAGGGCCGGTCAAAGCCAATCTAAAGGATTCGTTTGCTGAAGTTCCGTAAGGCCGTCACCTTGCACGAGAGTATTAGAACGACTCTCGCGGAAGATCCGTTAGTGGTTTTGGACGCAGGGTGTGTAGGCGGTATAGATCAAGCTTGGGTAGGGGCCGACAGTGACGATCTATTCCGCTTCATTGGGTTCGAAGCTAAAGCCGAAGAGTACTCCAAGCTTCCCCAGGCTTCCCGCACCTCCTAACTACCTGGGCGTGTCATCGCGCGAAGCACTCGCGTACTTGATGCGATGGACATCGAGAACGCGCGCCGCTTTCAGTCGTTGTTTTGCCCGAAAGAACCGGTTGATCGGTATGAAAAGCCGTTTGCTTGGCACAAGACGGTTAGACTTCGGCGTCGACTTTGCCCGAGCATACCGACCGGCCAGCAACTGACTAAGCAACCCCGCAAAGGCCGCAGCGCGACCGAATGAAAACGGAAAAATATCGGTAAGTGCCACGAGCCGATCTGATTGCCTTCGCAACACGCGGGCCTCGGATTCCTCAATAATGCCGTTCTCAGTCGCCCGAGTAACGAGGATCCGGGCGTAATCAAACTGTCGTATGCAGATCGCATTCGCGAACGCTTTGATGACTCGTTGCCTCGGCCTGGGTCCTTCCAGAATGTTCTCAATAGACATTAGGTAAATTCCGTCGCCGCCTTCTATCGCGCCAACTAAATCTTGGCCATAAGACAGCCCAAAAAGCCGAAACCCAGCATGACCCAAAAGCGAATGCAAATCGACGAAACTACCTTTCTTAGATGTGTCGAACGGGAACTCGAGCTTCACAGCCACTGTCTCATTCTTCAATAAATCCTTAGCGCCTTCCAGAACCTCAAGCTCATGCCCTTCGACATCGATCTTCAAGACGTCAAGTGATGGGACGACACCCTCAGCGCGCAAGGAGATCAGTGTTCGGCATTGAACTGTGACCTTTGTAAACGACTCTCCAAATAATTGCTCTCGATCCGGTCGCTCGCTTACTGATCCAACGGTCCCGGAAGCGTGAAACTCGAGTTCGCCATCCCTATTCGAAACCGCTATTTGGTGAAATGAAGCGCTGTTGTCAGCGAGCTTTGCGAACTGCTCGGGGCTGGCTTCAAAACCGAAAAAAAACATCGCCCCGCCACACTCGGCATGTCGCCATGTCGGGTCGATTCCGCCGGCACAACCCACGTCAACTACACAGAGGGGGGCCTGATCGAGGAGGTTGTTCATGTGCTGGCTGATTTATCTATTGTCCGTGGCTACGAATGTTCTGCCGAACTCGGTCTAAGATGAACGGACGCATCACGGGAGATGAGCGAAAATATGATCAAGAGAACAAGCAACTCATAGCCGGTCCTGCAGCGTATGGCTGAACCCAGTTTCAATACAACAGGTGAATACGTTGCCACAAGCATCCAACTGACAGCAAACACGCTGACTAGCAACATTGAAACAGGCATCCGCCAAGAACGGTAAACAGGAGCTATGGAGAGCGCCGTCAAAACGAGGTCGCTCTCCACAAACGCAGCGGTCTGAAGAACTCTCCCGAACCTAGCCTCCGTGAAAGTCGGTTCGGAAAAACCAATAAACATCCCGTATGGGGGGCTTTGCTAGAAAATCTTCGGGCACAACGAAAAACGCTCCCCCTGCCGAGGCCCCCATTCCGGAAAAGTGTGGAACGACCGATATAGCCAATTCGCCCAATTGATTCCCGGTCCTAACGAGAAGCGCGATCGAAACGGTTCCGCCCATCAGAACGACAAAGCCCTTTGGACTGGCTGCGGTCTTTAGATGCAGCAAGGCGAATCCCTTGCCGACTAAAGTCGGCGCAAGAGTTGGTCGATGGTCAATAGCCCAACCAACACTTGGCTCGTTCCGTAGTCAGGCAGCGCCGGTGAGGCGAGAATATCTTTGACGTATACTCGGAGTCGGTCCCTCTGAAGAAAATCTAGCGCCTCTAGAGACGGTCCTTTCACAAAATCTTCAAGAAAGGGCTTCCACTGCGTCTTGAGCAGGTGGTCGTATGGAATACCCATGCGTTCAAATCTGTCGTCTCCTGGTTCCTCGCGAAGGCCCAGGCGTCGCAACGCAAAGTCTTCAATCTGGCTCACGGTGCGTCGGGCCGAAGAATATCGGATCGGAAATCGGTGGTTCGCGGCGGCTAAGTTTGCCAATTGGGGACTAGCTAGTGTGAGAGCTGTGCGTTGAATGCGCGCGTCGAAGCGCAGGCTAGATGGGAGAGTTTGGTACAAATGGTAAAGGTCGTTGTCAAAGGATGGCGTTCTTTGTTCGAGCAGCGTGTTTATTCCCCAATGATCTGCACACGAGTAGTGACGCGCCAGGTTCGAAAAGGAGAGGTACTCCCACACATCAGTGGGCTCATCTGCAACATCAAGCGCTTCATCGTAGATCGAATCGAGTTCGGCACGCAGCCGTTCTTCTTCCTGCTTTCTAAACGCGGCGTCAAAAAAGTCGTGGTCTGGCCTTACTCGATAAGAAATTGAATTTGCGAAGTGGCCAACGATATTGGTGGGCAGGTGTTGCGGCAGCCGAAAGAAGAGCGTGTGGCCCCCAATACGTGGGTTCCACCTGGGCAAGTACATACCTTGGAAGAAGTAGTCAAAACCATGGCCGTGAAATCCTATGTCGGCGTAAGGCGCTATCTGTTCTTCCAAACCTATGAACATGCACATGGGCACGTATTGTCCCGCGCCAACACGGGCGGCCCTGGCGAATGTTGATTGATAGTGGGTTTCTGGCGCCGCTACGAAGACATGCGGCATGCCGACCATTGCGGCTGCTTCCTTCGCGACACGAACTTCGCGGTTCTCGAATGCTGCAATGGTGAAGCAGGTAAACTCTTTTCCGATGCTCTCAAGGCTGGAAAGAAGCAGTCGAGTATCCATTCCGCCAGACAGAAATAAGGAATACCGTCCTTCTTCGCTGGTTCTCCTACGAAGCGATCCCCGCACTCCCTCCAACAGTAGAGTTGCTGCGTCTTGGACTCCGATTCGCGACTTGTTCTTGAAGTTCGGTCTCCAGTACTGACGAACTTTCGTACTTCCTAGTTTGATTTCGATGATGCTTGAAGGAACCAATAGCTTGGTGTTTTTCTCCGGTGTCTTGTCGCCAAAGACCCTCTTGTAGTTGAGGAAGTCGAACACAGTCGAGGTGTCGAGTTGAGCCCGTCCCAACGATGCTAGGCGCTCCCAAACATCAGCAAAAGTTGTTCCGAGCACGACTAAGTCGTCAAATACAGCGTAGTAGAGTGTCGGATACGCGAATCGGCAATTGATCGCTCGGAGGGTGCGGTTGCCAACATCTGCGTGGATCAGGAGGAACTCCCCGTTGATCTCCGAGAGTTCGCTATCCGACGCGCCCCTCGCGACAAGTTTTGCGGCCCCCATCTTATCGATGCATTCGCCGAGTATTGGGTTGCCAAGAACGCATACCCGATGGTCGTCGATCTGCACAAAGAAGGGCTTTGGCCTAAAACGAGCATGTGCGACATCGGCGAACCAGCCGTCCGAAAAGGAAGCCCACGTTAAGGTTCGGGTGCCTCGGATAATCTCGATGAGAAACGAGGGTTGCTCCCCCGGTGAAGGGACTTCGCCGGCAGATTGTTCTATCGAGCCCATTGTCTTCCTAATTGTGCAGGCAAGATCATAGTTATGACTAGGCCTCTAGTGTGGCACATGCTTTTGTGGTTCAAGAAAAGGTGCCGAGCCTATTTTCAGCACTCGAGAGACGTTAAGTGATGCGACAATAGGGTATATGAGGGCGATGGGGTGGCACTAGGTCTGTACGCCGGAGCCTTTCACCCCTAGGTACGGTCCAGTAAGATAGAGGAATTGTTGTGACAAGTGTTTTCCCAGCCTTGGTACTAGATCGCTTTGATCTAAATGGGCGGGTTGCCGTCATTACAGGTGCCGCGGGATTGCTCGGCTTACGCCATGCCCGCGCGTTGGCATCTCTGGGCGCTGACCTCCTACTCATGGATTCCCATGCGCCGCGGCTTGAGAGCGCTGTCGCAGCAGTCAAAGAAGAATTTCCAGTTAGGTGTATTGGTATTCCTGGGGATATCAGCAAACGCAAAGATGTCGAAGGTGCCTGCAAAACCGGAATAGCGGAGTTCGGCAGGATCGATATTCTCATCAACAATGCTGCAAATAATCCGCATGTCGGGTCGAGCAGCCCCGGCGTCGAATGGAGCCGTTTCGAGAACTACCCGATGGAGACTTGGGATGCCGACATTGCGGTTGGTCTGACAGGGGCGATGCTTTGTTGTCAGACTTTCGGTGCTGAGATGGCTAATCGCGAGAGCGGCGTCATACTCAACATAGCTTCAGACTTGGCGCTCATTGGGCCCGACCAGCGGCTCTATCGCAAAGTTGGCGTTCCGGATGATCAGCAGCCGGCAAAGCCGGTTTCGTATTCTGTGGTGAAGGCAGGGCTCATTGGCCTGACGCGGTATTTGGCAACGTATTGGGCCGATAAGAACGTCAGGGTCAACGCTATTTCACCGGGCGGCGTGTTTGTGGATCAAGATCCGGGGTTTCGGGTGAAGCTAGAGAGCCTTATTCCGCTTGGACGCATGGCTCAGCCAGAGGAGTACATGGCCGCGGTGGCTTTCTTGGTTTCCGACGCGTCCAGTTACATGACGGGCGCCAATCTGGTGATCGATGGCGGTAGAACCGCATGGTAACCGACAAATCTCTTCGAGAATTGCCAAAGTGAAACTGCTCCATTTAGCCAACTCTCTCAGCACGAATATCGGAAACGGGGCGCTGATTCTCGGCACCGAAAGAGTGCTCGACGAGGATCTGGGTCCTATTGAATGGCTCCGAGAGCCCTGGGATGACTACACGTTCGAGAGGCGGAAGTTCGATGACACTTTCGTCGAGAAGGTAAACGCCACCGACGGCCTGCTCGTTGGAGCCGCAGTCGCAATCAATGGACGACCGTATCTCGCAAATGGCGGCATGCGTCTCGACCTACCGCCACCCCTGTGGGCTAAAGTGCGCAAGCCGATTATCGTTTACGGAATATCCTACCGCCATTGGCCCGGCCAACCCTTCCATCATTTGGAAAAGCTGCGCGAAACAGTTCGTGTTCTGTTGGACAGGCCAGATTGTTTCTTCTCCGTCCGCAACGATGGCACCAAGCAGTGGCTCGAAGAACTGCTAGGGATTTCCGACGAGCGCATCCGGGAGGTACCTGACCCCGCAATCTATGTGCCTAAATCGCAAGTGGAAGCGGCGGAATTAGAGCCAGGCCGTCCCAACATCATCTTTGCGCCGAACGGCGAAGACTCCGACCTACGTTTTGGGAGCCGCGGCAATGCGTCCGAATATCGTCAGCGCATTCTCGGTGCAGTAGCTAGAGTCTTAACCTCTGTCGTCGAACGGACCAACGCCAATATCATTTTGGTGCCGCACTATCTCGATGATTACGGAATGATCTCGGAATTGTGGCCAATGTTGCCGCCTCGAATCGCGCATCAGAATACAGTGTCTACCGGGCTGCGCCGGATTGGTTCGACTGAAGAGTTCTACGGTCTTTATGCGGGTGCAGACGTAGCGATCAGTATGCGAGTGCATTCAATGTCGCCATCGATCGGGCTCGGTGTGCCCATGGTCCCACTGGTGACGCAAGACCGGATGAGGGCATTCCTGAGCCGTGCCTCGCTTGAGGACTTCGTCGTCGATGCGTTTTCAGACGACTTGGAGGAACAGCTTCTATCGCTCACTCTTGGTTGCTTGGAGAAGCCAGACTTTGTTCGTGGTCACTTCAAGCGGACGATGACGAGGTTCCGTGAGGAAAGCCGGGAATCACACCAACAAATCCGCAAGACACTGGGCGTTTAGTTTCCTATTGCGTTGGCGTGCGGAGCGAGATAGATACTAGGCGCAGTAGAGCTGGTACACGGCACCCAGTTGGCGGAGCTTGCCAGTTTATCAAGAATCACCCTTTTGCATCCGGCCCCCGTACTAGCTGGTCGAGTGACGGCATAGCTGTCTTTGCAGATAATTGATTTAGAGCTGCCTAGGGGTTCGTCATTCGAGCATCTTGGATGATTAGTCGGGCCGCCAAAACTTCTTGTCGTGGAATTCTTGGGGTAGCGGGCCTGAAAGCAATTGCACGCAATTTGGATGAGTCGGTTGCTGCCGTTATCTGCTCGGAGTGATCATGTCTAGTGGAAGTGTGCCGAAGGTCATGTTTACACGGCTGGCTTTCGGAGTGTTGTCCCTAATGGTCAAAGCGGGGGCCCACAAGGCCGTTGCCGTCATTCTGTCGAAGGCAATCGTCCGCGAGTCAGGTTCCTGGAAACATGCCCAGCCGCCCCGCGTTACGCTGCTTGCGCTTTCCCCAAGGAGATTTCGCGGCGACATTGATGTTCTCCCCTCTTCTGGTGTGGTCCGCGTACTGGAGTTGCCTGAGCGCTGGCAGCAGCACATGATATCTTGGTTCTGGCCACTGGGATCGATTAGTTCGCTTGAGTCTAGCTGGGATTTTTTTTCTGATTTAGGCAGTGAACTTGAAGGATGCCGGGCACGATACAGGCGCTTCCTGACCAAGCTTGTCGCTGAACTTTTTGACCGGTTGAACATCGATGGGGTCGTTAGTGCTGCGGTCTGGTACGTCCAGGATTTGGACTGGGGTATTGCGGCAGAAGCAAACGGTCGAGCATACATCGTCCTTCAAGCTGAAAATCTTGCCACGGCACCTGGGCATGTAAAACGGTTGGAACACAACGCCCGGCGCATCGGAAAATTCCAGGGTAGCTATATCATCACCCACAACGAGGTGAGCCGCGGTGCATTTGTTCGCGGAGGACTGATCGCCCCCGATCGCATCGTTGCAGCGGGGGCGCTGCGAATGGATGGGTACTTAAAAAAAATCGAGCGCGGCATTCAGCGCTCAGGCCAGCGAAAACGTGTGGTTCTTTTTTCGTTTCATCGAATGGCGGGGCTATGGGGACTCTCGAAGGTCAATTGGCCAAAGGATCCGAGTGTTGGCCTTACGTGTTTTTTCGAGCAAGTGCATCGCGTGATTGCGCGGTTGGCCACGGAGCTTCCCAGCGTCGACTTTGTTATCAAACCGAAGTGGGGTGGGCAGTGGATTGATGAAATACAAAAGGTCCTCGAAAAAGACGGCATTTCGTTGGATTCACAACCCAATCTGACTGTTTCGGAGGCGCTTGAGCCTCACTCGCTGATTCTGGACTCGGATGTCGTGATCGGTTTTGGCTCAACGACCCTTCTTGAGGCGAGTATCGCAGGTAAGCCGACGATAATGCCGGTATTCGAGGAGGCCTCCCGGGAGGAATACAAGGACTATTTGCACTTCAGCGACTCATTGGACATGTTTCTAGTACCTCGAAGTGAGGACGCTCTGCGTCGCGAAATTGTCAGGTGCCTCGAAAACCCGGTCATTGACGAAACGAGATATGCCTTAAGTAAGGCGGCTTTCGAGAGCCATGTTTCCAGCGCTTCTGGAGGGGTGCTTGAGAGGTACATCTCTAGACTGGAAGCGATCGTTGTAGAGCGGCGGCAACTGATTATCGACAACAACATTTCCCAAAGAAAAACCGGATAGCGTCCAGCGAGAAAGAGAGAGACCAAATGAATGTAATGGTTCACCCAAGTACACCGAGCGCACAGGGTTTGGAGGCTGCTCTTAAGCGTGTTGACAGTCGTTCATTGCCTGACGTTGTAAATGCTGAACTGACAAACAACTGCAACCTAATGTGCGCCAAATGTCCGACCTATGAAGCTGGCCGAGGGCGCGGCTACATGTCTAGGGACCGTTTTGTTAAGATTCTGGAAGACATTCGTCTTGGACGGGACCAAGTGGCGAGCATGGGGCTTAGCGGTGGCGGTGAAGCCATTCTTCATCCAGAAGTTTTCGATTTTATTGCACTGGCGCGCGACGTTCCAAACTTGGCTGGTGTCCATGCAGCAACGAATGCGCTGGGGTTGACGCCCGAGGCGGGGCGGTCGCTCTTAGAGGCAGGGCTAACAAGCTTGAAAATCAGTTTGGACACAAACGACCCGAAGCTCTTCCTGCGCTACAACCGCGTTGATGGCTATGAGCAAGTTGTCGAGAACATCAGCCGCTTCTTCGAGATTAGAAAGGCCGGAGACTATCAGTGCCGCGCGGAACTGAAGGTTACCTTATACAAGAAGGACGAGGCCTTTATGCGTGAAATGCGCGAGAAATGGGAGCCAATCGTTGGGACGGTTCGCTTCACCGGAATGCATAATTGGCTGGGTCTGCGCGGTGCCAATCCGAAGATGATCCGGACAACTCCGTGTCAGATTCCCTGGAACGAGGTGCAGATATTGTGGGACGGTCAGATTACCCTTTGCTGCTTTGACACAATGGAGGGTTTCATCAACATGGGGAATGTCGACGATATCTCGCTGACCGATTACTGGAAGACCAGCGAAACCATGCGCTCATTGAGGCGCGCTCAGCTGACATCTGACTTCAAGGACCATCCGGTATGCGGCAACTGTGGCGTTAACGAATACGAGCGAGATATCTAAGGCAGGAAAGAAGTCCTTATTTCTTGGCTACCTGGAACCACCATTGGAACTCGAGGGACAGCTTCTCGAAGCTTTGGACGAACAGGTAGAACGTCACGCGCTGTCGCGCAGGTCGCCAACTTTTTGAGACGCGTATTTGGTCGATTGAAGGACGTGCCACAGAGGCCTGTCTGAAAGCGTTGGCGAAAGCGAGAATCGACGATTATCTACTTCGCAAGAGATGGAGTTGGGGCGGGACGGAGCGCTGCAGCTTGGTGAAAACATGGAGAAACGGTGAATGACTGAAGTTGTACAGATCGGAGACAGGCTGGTCGGCGACGGCCAGCCCGTCTATTTGATCGCAGAGATTGGGATAAATCACAACGGTGACATCGACCTGGCCAAGCGCCTGATCGACAAGGCTGTAGAGGCCGGTTTTGATGCAGTGAAGTTCCAGAAGCGCACGGTGGAGGTCGTTTACACAGCAGATGAGCTCGCTAAGCCTCGCGAGTCCCCGTTTGGGACTACGAATGGAGACCTAAAGCGGGCGCTCGAATTCGGCGACAAGGAGTATGCCGAAATCGACCAGTATTGCCGCGAGAAGCAAATCCAGTGGTTCGCTTCTCCATGGGATGTTGGGAGCATTGATTTCCTCGAGAAATACGACCCACCTTGTTACAAGGTCGCGTCGGCGATGCTCACTGACGATGTGCTGCTGAAGAAGCTAAAGGAAACCGGTCGTCCCATTCTGGTATCGACCGGAATGAGTTCATCGGAGGAAATCGATCACGCCATGGATGTCCTCAAGGAAGCGCCTGTCGTGATCTTTCACTGCACTTCCACGTATCCGAGCGACGACAAGGAACTCAATCTCTCGGTCATCGCCGCCCTACGGGAACGGCACAACGTGCCGATCGGCTATAGCGGTCATGAAGTAGGTGTTATGCCGTCCGTGATGGCGGTTGCCGCCTATGCTGCGTGCACGGTTGAGCGTCATATAACGTTGAATCGGGCGATGTTCGGAAGCGATCAGGCCGCAAGCATCGAACCACACGGCATGGATCAACTTGTCAAATATATCCGCATGTGGCCTACCGTAAAAGGCGATGGGGTCAAGCGAGTCTACGAAAGTGAGATTCCCATCCGCGATAAGTTGCGCAGGGTCGGCTGATTGTTCGTTTGACCTAATGCTGGGCTCCATTCAGTGACCGACGTACTCGCGCTTGTACCTGCGAGGGGAGGCTCGAAGTCGATTCCACGGAAGAATCTGCTTCCGCTTGCGGGTAGGCCCCTGATCGCTCATTCGATCCAACACGGCCTTGACTGTCCCGCGATAACGCGGGTTCTGGTCACAACCGACGACGAAGAGATTGCTGAAGTGGCAAGGGCGTTCGGCGCGGAGGTTCCATTCCTCAGGCCGACCGATCTCGCGGGAGACTATTCGTTGGATGTCGAATTCCATCGCCATGCCCTGGAATGGCTTCGGGATAGTGAGGGCTACCTTCCTGATATCGTCGTTAACCTTCGTCCATCTCACCCGATGCGAAGTATCGCGACCATTTCTAGAGCCATCGAGACGTTCGGTAGCTGCCCGTCTGCGGATTCTCTTCGCTCCGTGCGGTTGGCTGATCAGACGCCTTGGAAGATGTGGACCCTTGACGAGAATGGTTTCATGACTACCGCGGGGAGGGAATTGGATGGCATCCGCGAACATTACAACATGCCCCGTCAGTTGCTGCCCGTCGCCTACTGGCAAGACGGGTACGTAGACATCGTTCGTCCCGACGTTGTACTCAACAAGGGCTCGACGACAGGAGACAGCGTCCTCGCGTTCATTATTGACGAGCCTACGATCGACATCGACTACGCGGATCAACTGGAGGCAGCTGAATCTCGCCTTACAGGGAGTGCAGCACCGACAAGTGCACCTAGGAACCCGACGGATGCCGGGACCCGATACCCCTCATGAAGATACTAATCTGCGGTCTTGGCTCGATCGGACAACGTCATGCCCGATTGCTGCGTCAGGTCGGTGGGAAGGGTCTCCAGCTTTCCTGCTTTCGTGCCCGGGGTCTCGACCTAGTGATTTCGGACCGACTGACGGCAGATAAGGGCGTTTCCCCCGAGAAGTTATACGGTCTAACCCGTTTTGATGACCTCGCGTTGGCGCTGGCGGATCGCCCCGATGCCGTGTTCGTGACTAATCCTATCTCGATGCACGTCGAGACGGCACTTGCGGCCGCTCGTGCCGGCGCGCATGTCTTTGTCGAGAAGCCGCTTGGCCATAGCCGAAAAAACTTGATCGAGCTTCGCCAGGCTCTGGCGGAGCGTTCGCTTGTCGGAATGGTCGGGTATCAACTTCGCTTTCATCCCGCGATCCAGATCATAAAGGATGAGTTGGAGAACGGTGCGATCGGACGTCTTGTTTCGGCAGAGTTCCACTTCGGGGAGTGGCTTCCAGGCATGCACCCATATGAGGACTACCGGGAGAGCCATGCTGCGCGACAGGATCAGGGCGGCGGGGTGATTTTATGCCTCAGTCATGAGATCGACATTGCCATGTGGCTGGTCGGTCGACCGAACAGAGTGTACTGCGTCGGTGGCCATCTTTCCAACCTGGAGCTCGATGGCGTCGAAGATACCGCCGTCATCACGATGTCTTGTGACGTTGAAGGTCGAACGATACCGGTGACGGTCGGTTTGGATTTTTTGCAGAAGCCACCGCGTCGTTTCCTCCACCTCGTTGGTGAGTCGGGAGTGATTCATTGGGATTACTACGACAATTTGGTCATTGTCGAAGAGGCGGCTGGCGGGTTGAAACGGATTCACGAGTTTCCGGGCTTTGCCCGCAATGCGATGTTCGAAGCAGAGATCAGGAATTTTCTTGACGCGATTCAGGGAAGGGGCAATGTCCGGATCGCCATCGAAGATGGGATCGCGGCAACCGAGGTTTGCCTTGCGGCGCGCGACTCGATGAATTCCGGCCGAGCTATCGATCTCTAGGGCCCATACGCTCATGTCTGACAAAGCGAAAAGCGGTGCGCAGTGGGCATGCCGAGAAGATATCGGCGAGGCCTTGTACGGGTTTGTCTCCACACTGTTCCCATACTGCCGGTCTTTGACCGGAAGCGGTGTTCGGCAGACCCTCTCAGCCATAAGGGCGTTGCTGCCCGAACTCGACATCCACGAAGTGCCAAGCGGATCCAAGGCATTCGACTGGACCGTTCCGGAGGAATGGACAATCCGGTCGGCGTGGTTGGAGAGCCCCGATGGTACGCGAGTCGTCGATTTCGAAGACTCCAATCTGTCCGTCGTGAGTTATTCCGAGCCTATTGACGCGATCATACCGCTTGCCGAACTCCAGCCGCATCTGCACTCTCTTCCGCAACTCCCTGACGCTGTCCCCTATGTCACGTCGTACTACAAGCGGAGTTGGGGGTTTTGCATGCCGGATCGGATTCGCCGCGGACTGCCGGAGGGCGATTACCGAGCCTTCATAGACAGCTCGCTCAAGCCAGGGTCTCTTTCGTATGGGGAGTTCTACCTACCCGGCGAGAGGCCCGAAGAGGTACTCATCTCGACCTATGTATGTCATCCTTCGATGGCCAATAACGAGCTCTCAGGGCCGGCCGTCGCCACCTACCTGGCGCGCTGGCTTGCGACCGAGAAACGCAAATTTTCTTACCGGTTTGTCTTCGTACCCGAGACGATTGGAACGCTAGTCTATCTGAGTCGAAACCTAGACGCGCTGAAAGCGCGCATGGTGGCAGGCTTTGTCCTAACCTGCATCGGCGACGAGGGCGATTACTCCTATCTGTCTTCTCGAGCAGAGGGCACACTAGCCGACCGGGTTGCCAGGCATGTCTTGCGCCATCATACAGACCAGCCGAAGACCTACAGCTACCTTGAGCGAGGCAGTGACGAACGGCAATACGGATTTCCGGGTATCGACCTGCCGGTTTGCTCGCTGATGCGCACGAAGTATGGCGAATATCTGGAATACCATACGTCGCTGGACGATCTTTCGTTTGTCACGCCGGCTGGACTTTCCGGCGGCTATCACCTTGCTAGGCAGTGTGTGGAATATATCGAAGCGAACGAGTTGTACGTCGCAACGACGTTGGGAGAGCCGCAGCTTTCTCGTTACGGCCTCTACCCCACGACAGGGGGGAGAAAGGCCAGTGATGAGGCGCGCCTGACCCTGAACGTGCTCGCCTATGCAGACGGTAGAAACGATTTGTTGGCGATCGCCGACCGCCTCCAACAACCAATGGCCGATGTTGTAGCGGCAGCTGCCGCGTTGAAGAACGCGGGACTAATTGACACACGGGGTTCCCGCACGACAAGAAATAGAGATGAGCTCAGACCCTAATCGGTTCTATCAGGATGGGTACCTTGATTTATCCGGGTACTCCCTTGCGGATGCCACTTTGGGCGAAGAGTGGGATGCAGCAGTAACTTTGTCTCCGCAAGGTTCTATTTTTGCGACCTCCGCGTTTCTTGCGCCGCTGGCCGATGACGTGTCGCTCATCTATTGCCTCAAGGGCACAGAGAAAAAGGCGTGTGTCGTTGCAGCGAGCGAAGACAAGGGTAGGAAGGCGAGCCTTCCGCCTTGGTTGGTTTACGGCGGGATCATTTTCTTGCCTCACCCGCCAGCTCGAAATATGGCGCAGAACGTCTCGGAAGAATTTAGAATATCAAGTGCGCTTGTTCAGGAGTTGTCCGTTCGGTTCTCGTCCATTGAACTCGCGTTGCACCCGAGATTTGGTGATCTGCGTCCTGTGCTGTGGCACAACTACGGTCAACAGGGGGGATTTGAAATCTCGCTTCGCTACACGGCGATGATTGAGCTTCCTGAATTTGGAGGCGCCCAGTCCGGAAGTGAACTTGAAAAAAGCCCACTCTATTTGAGGGCTAACAAGTCCCGAAGACAGGAACTCCGTTACGCCATTCGTGACAATGTCGTCACCAAGGAAGATCTGGACCTCGAACTTTTCCTTGTGCTCTACATAGATACTTTTACACGACAAGGAATCGATGAGTCAGAAGTCGACGTGTCCACTTTGAGGAATTTGTTGGCAAGTTTGGTCAAGGCCGGTGCGCTCCGAATGTATAGTAGCCGATCAGAGGCTGGAGACCTGCTCGCTTGCGCGATTTTCGCGATTTTTCGAGATGAGGCCACCTACCTCTTTGGTGCGACCAGCCGCTCTGATCGCAATGGAGCCGGCGGGACCAAGGTGATCTGGGATGCGCTCCATGATCTGTGGGCGCGTCACATTCGAACGGTAGACTTAGAAGGGGTGAATAGTCCAAAACGGGGATACTTTAAGCTTAGCTTCGGCGCCGAGCTCATTCCATATTTCAGAGTGCGCCTCGATTCCTAATCGAAGCTTGATGCGATGGTAGGGGGGGAAGTGCAGCTTGATTTGCCCACCGAACGCAAGGTTTGCTTGGTAGGTGCGGGTGACGCCGCGCGACTCCTTTGCAAGCACCTTCTGCGTTCATCCGTAGATCTGAGCATAATCACAAATTTCGAACTGGATAGCTCGTGGTCATCGACGGTTGGTACGCCGCTCTGCTCGCACCCTGTTATGACGAAGAGTGTCAATCCGGGCGAGAAGGACGAACTCAAAGTGGCGGTCGCCGAGCTAATGCCGACAATAATAGTGGTGGCTGGGTGGCCCGCGTTTGTTGGCGCTTCGATTCGTGATTCCGTTGGAGGCCGAATCTTTAACTACCATCCGTCCGAGTTGCCCGTTCTTCGGGGGGCTGCGACGGCGAGTTGGGCCGTTATGTGTGGCACAAGCCGCGTCGGCGTCTCAATTCATCAACTTACCGGAAAACTTGACGCGGGCCCCTTGCTAATTCAGTACACGCGGGATGTTGGCCGAGAGGTTGAGACGCCCATCGAGTACCTTGATGTCGCTTACCAAATAGCGAACCAGATCGTGTTCCCAGAGTTTGCTGGTATGTTAGCGAGTCACAAGTTTGTAACGCTGAGGCCGCAAGAAGAAGCAAAGGGTGTCTATTTTCCCGCGTTACTAACGCCGATGAATGGTGTTCTTCAGTTTTCTTGGTCGCCGGCAGAAACCGTGCGCTTCGTTAGAGCGTTCAGCGCTCCTTACCCGGGAGCGGCGCTCCATTATCGTGGAGAGGTCTATCGAATCAGAGAAGCCGCCATGGCAGAAGGTTTTCTGAAGGGGCATCCATTTGTGGATGGTCTAATTTCTAATCGAGATCAACGTACTTTGTACGTCCATGTGCGGGGCGGTATTGTCGCATTTGGCTCGATTACTGATAGCCAGGGCCAAGATATTAGCCCCAAAGACGTGTTTCGAATTGGCGATCGTCTCGTGCAGCCGCCTGAGATAGTTGCTCGCTCCCTTTCCTATAGGTCGACATAGGACGCCGCGTGAGTCGGGCCGTACCCGTTTCGCTTCGCAGCCTTAAGGAGTACGGGCCAAGAGCCTGGGCGGAAACTGGGCAATGGCCCGTGTCGGAGCAGGAGTTCAGGCTGATTGTCGACTCCATTGATGGTGCATACGAGACAATCTATTCATCACTTGATGGTGTGTGGCGATCTGCTCATCAAACCGACTCAAAATTTTTTGAGTGGATGAAGCAATTCGTGCATGCCCAAGTTGTCCGCAATCGGTGCGAAACGATAGGGGCAGACGAAGCTACCTCATACTACGCTCCCCTCCCCACTCCTTCGTACCGACTTGGCTTGAGGGACTCGCGATCTTCTGTCCTGGAGCCTCTCAAGCAAGCTAGACGCCAGTGGCTCGCAAATAGCCATCAGGGCTCTTGGCGCCGTGTTCGCGCATTTGGTGGAAAGGATGGGATTTGGTCGCTCGGTGAGGTCGGGCGACTGAAGCGCGATTACCTTCGGAACGAAAAAACCTCCTGCGTCGTGATATCGCCCGGCAGCCTTTTCGACGGTGGATTCGCCTCCGTCGATATCCCTCAAGGCCCACGAGATGTTGTTGGAGCAGTTCTCTCCGAAAGTGCGAAAGTCTGGAGCGAGACCTTAGGTGTGAATGTCCCATTGAAGCATCTGCTCGACCTTTGGCTGGAACGGACTTCGTATTTTGGCGGGTGCATAGTCGCTTTGAGTGCGCAGGCCAAATTTCCAGAAACGCTACTGGTTGGAAGTCCGGGAAACGCACTTTCGCGAGCCGCGGCTTCGGTCGCCCGCACAGAAGGCGCAGAAGTTATTGTCTTCCAACATGGCCATAATCCCGGGACTACTTTTGCACGAACATTGGCCCATAGCGAATTCACGCTTGGTCAGTCAGTAGCATGTGCGACCAGTGGAATGGCTGAGGCTTTTCGGCAGTTGGCTGCGAGATTCTCCTTTTCGGCAAACAAGAACACCAAGTTCCAGTCGGTAAAGAGCCGCGTCTACGAAGAAATGAGACAGGTGTTTCTGGGGTATTCGTCCAACAAGGCAAAGGGGAGGGTAGTAATGGTTGGTTATCCGATGAATACGCCAGCACCCCGATTGTCATATGGATACGGAGATTTCTTCGCGCTTCAAATTCCGCTGGAGCTAAAGGTCGTAGATACATTGAAGCGATGTGGATATCAGGTCGTTTACAAGGCGCATCCGGATACCGCTAGCTTGGTTGCGCCGCTTTTCTCCGACGATGTTGAGGTCGAAAAGGATATGTCTTTTGAGGCAACTTTATTGTCTGCCGAAACGGTAGTCTTTACCTACCCATTGACCTCTGCGCTCGGAATAGCTCTCACCTCCGATCGGCCCATTGTCATGCTTGATCTTGCGGGACGAGACTGGGTTCCGGAGGTCTATGCTGATCTTGCGCGCCGATGTGCAATGGTGCCAGCGACACTTGATGATCGAAATTTTATCTCGGTTAACGAGGGCGCGTTGATTGACGGGCTCGTGCGGGCTCCAGATCTGGTTTGCGACGACTACTTTGTGAAATACATGAGCCAAGCTTGATGGGTTGGATGCTGATTATGCCAACGGCTAGTAGGAAAAGACGATAGGTATGATAAATAGATTCGAGAGTAGGGTTGCGACTGACCTTTTGGAGAAAAAGACTGTTCTGGTCACTGGAGGAACAGGCTCGTTTGGACGCGCGTTCGTCAAGATCCTTCTTGAGAAGTTTTCCCCTCAGCGTGTCATTGTTTTTTCTCGCGACGAACTCAAGCAATTCGAAATGCAAACGGAATCGGATTCCCAATTGCCCACGATGCGTTTCTTTCTGGGAGATGTGCGTGATGTGGATCGGCTGGAGATGGCGTTCCGGGATGTCGATATCGTTATCCACGCGGCTGCGCTGAAACAAGTGCCCGCGGCGGAATACAATCCGTTCGAGTGCATTCGGACCAACGTTCATGGTGCGGAGAACGTGGTGAAGGCATCGATTCGTGCGGGCGTGAAGCGTGTGATCGCCTTGTCCACCGACAAGGCGGCGAGTCCAATCAACCTCTATGGCGCTTCGAAGCTTGCGTCCGACAAGATATTCACCGCGGCACATTGGCTCGTCGGCTCCAAGGTTGAGCCGAAGTTCAGTGTGGTTCGCTATGGAAATGTGCTGGGCTCTCGAGGAAGCGTCGTACCCTTTTTTCGAGATCAGATTTCCCGAGGCTCCGAGAGCTTGCCGATAACCGATCCGCGCATGACCCGTTTCTGGATCACGCTTGAGGAGGGCGTTGCCTTCGTTCTGTCATGTCTCCCCCTAATGCAAGGTGGAGAGATATTCGTTCCGAAGATCCCGTCGATGAAGATTGTTGACCTAGCGCGAGTTATGGCTCCGCGAATGAATACACATGTTGTTGGCATCCGTCCGGGCGAGAAGTTACATGAATCGATGATTACATCAGACGATGCGCGCAATACCTACGAGCTACCCGATCGTTATGTAATAACGCCGGAGCAGCCCCAAGATAGGGCCGCCTATCATCCTGCCGAACGGCTAGTGCGAGAGGATTTCAGCTACGTGAGCGACAAGAACTCGGAATGGCTTTCCGATGAAGTACTGGTCGGTCTCCTCGCAGGTCTGGGGATTTCTCCTGCTGCGTGAGCTGACGTGAGGCTGATTGTCACTGGGGCATCCGGCTTGCTTGGTCCATACCTTATGGAAGCCGCAGGGGCACTAGGCGAAGTTGCCGGGGTGGCGCGACGGGATACTGACGTAGTGGTCGACTTGGCCGACGCCAGCTTGGTCACCCGCCACCTTGACGAAATGCGTCCCGACGTGGTTATCCATGCTGCGGCCTGGACGGATATCGAAAGGTGTGAGCAAGACCCCGAAGGTGCGGAGCGAGCGAATGTCTTGCCCGCCGCGAATCTTGCAGAAGCAATGCCTGAGGAAACTCGATTGGTCTTCCTTTCGACCGATCAAGTATACGCGGACGAGCCGGGCCTCAAACGCGAGGGTATCGCCGAGCTTCCGGTAAACGAGTACGGCCGCAGCAAGTTGAGGGGAGAACGGGCAGCGTGCAGGCACAAGAATACAGTTGTGCTTCGTTGCAACCTTTTTGGACCGTCCCGAACACCAGGGCGGTCCAGCCTTAGTGACTGGGTCGTCAAGAATCTGGCTGAAAACAAAGAAATAGGCCTATTTACCGATTCCTTCTTCTCGCCCCTACACATGGAAACGCTAGCTGCCGCCGTTTGCCACATGGCGATTGCCGAAGTTCGCGGCACCTACAACCTCGGATGCCGGAACGGGCGATCAAAGCGGGACTTTGCCTATTTGGTGGCGTCGCATCTCGGTTTGCCCTTCACGAGCGCCCGAGATGCGCGGGCATCGGACATTCCGGATCGAGCCCCGCGGCCAAAGGATCTGCGGATGGACGTTTCAAGGATCGAAGCGATTCTCGGGCGGCCGATGCCGTCCCTGGAGGAGGAGATTGCAAAGCTATGACGAAGCACTCGAAAGATATCGAGATCGGCCGTCACCGAATTGGCGTAGATCAGCCCGTTTACTTTATCGCCGATATCGCGGCTAATCATGACGGAGATCTCGGTCGAGCGATCGATCTCATCCATCTCTGCGCCGACGCGGGAGCGCAGGCGGCGAAGTTTCAGAATTTCCGAGCTTCGACCATCGTGTCCGATTTCGGCTTCCGGTCGCTGGGAACGCAGCAGGGCCATCAGTCGAAGTGGAAGAAAAGCGTGATCGACGTCTACGAAGAGGCTTCCCTACCGCTGGGATGGACGCCGCAGCTTCGCGAGGCCTGCGACAAATCCGGCATCGACTATTTCACGACTCCCTATGACCTCGATCTGCTCGCGCAGTTATCGGAGTTCGTTTGTGCCTGGAAACTCGGATCAGGGGATATTACTTGGCACGAGAACATATTAGCCCTCGCTTCGGAAGGGAAGCCGCTCCTCATTGCAACCGGAGCGTCCGACATGAACGAGGTCCGAGCGGCTGTTGAAGTCGCCAAGACGCAAACCGACGACATTGTCCTTATGCAGTGCAATACTAACTATACCGGCTCGTTGGAGAACTTTCGTCACATAGCTCTCAATGTTCTCAAGACTTACGCGACCGAGTTCCCGGATGTCGTCCTTGGGTTGTCGGACCATACTCCGGGACACGCAACCGTGCTCGGTTCGGTGGCGCTCGGTGCGCGGGCCATCGAGAAGCATTTCACTGACAGCACGGGTCGCGACGGACCAGATCACGCCTTTGCTATGGATCCGAAGGCTTGGCGCGAAATGGTTGACCGGACCCGAGAGCTGGAACTCGCGCTTGGACCGTCGGAGAAACGAGTAATGGAGAACGAGCGTGAAACGGTAGTAGTACAGCGGCGTTCACTTCGTGTGAAGAAAGACATCGCTGAGGGAAGTGTACTAACCGGCGATGATCTCGCTCCGCTTCGTCCATGCCCGCCAGACGCCATTTCGCCTTACAAAATGAACGAAGTGGTGGGGCGCAGGCTCCGCCGTAGCATTCCGGCCGGTGACTACGTGCGCTGGAACGACCTCGCTTGACGGTTGCAATCGTTATTCCTGCGTTTAATGAAGCCGGCTCGATTGGTCAGGTAGTTGTAGGAGTGAAGTCTTTGGGGCACGTCATCGTCGTCGACGATGCCTCCAGCGACGCGACAGCGGATGTCGCTGAGAGCGTCGGTGCGCACGTCGTGCGCCATGAAACGAACAAGGGATATTCTGGCGCCTTGAACTCAGGCTTCCGGACGGCCCGGGATCTGAGTGCGGACGTTTGTGTCACTTTTGACGCAGATGGACAGCATCGTGCCGAGGACTTGCGTTCCATTCTTGACTTGATGGGGCGCGATGATGTTGCGCTCGTGATCGGCGCGCGTCCGTCGCAAGCACGCATTTCCGAGAGAGTCTTTTCGGCCTATGCGCGCCAGCGGTACGGGATTCCAGACATACTGTGCGGTCTAAAGGCATATCGGATGGACCTCTTTGACGCGCGCGGATATTTCGACATGATCGACTCGATCGGAACAGAACTTGCCCTTTCCAGCATCGCCCACGGCGCGCGGTGGACCTCTTTTCCCATCGCGGTCGAAATCCGCGCGGATCAGCCTCGAATGGGCAACGCTCTTCGCGCGAATTGGCTTATCTTCCGTGCCCTCTTCCGCGTAATTAGGGCGGACCTTGGCGGGTGGCGTCAGTGAAAGTAGTTGCGATCACACAGGCGCGCATGACATCCACCCGTCTGCCGGGCAAGGTGATGCTGCCGATCCTTGGCAGGTCGATCCTCGAGTGGCACGTTGAGCGCGTTCGCCGTGCGGAACTGGTCGACGACGTCGTAGTTGCAACGACCGAGAACGCAAGCGACGATGTCATTTGCGAAGCGGCGAGGCAACTCGGCGTTGGTTGCTTTCGCGGCGATGAGCATAATGTGTTGAGTCGCTATCTCGCGGCGGCCAATGAATTTGATGCCGACATCGTTGTGCGAGTGACCTCAGATTGCCCGCTGATCGATCCTTGCGTGATCGATCAGACTATAAGGGCCTTCCTGGACGCAGAACCTAGTGTCGACTACGCATCAAATCGCGCTGTTCAGACCTATCCTCGCGGGTTGGACACGGAAGTGCTGTCGAAAGACTTACTTGCGCTTGCGGATCGCGAGGCGGATCGCCCAGACGACAGGGAGCACGTGACCCTGTTCGTGTGGCGTCAGCCGGAACGTTTCCGAGTCAAGAATGTCCCTTGTCACGTGGACCTGAGCCAGCATCGCTGGACGGTGGACACCGCCGAGGATTTTGACCTCGTCTCCAGAATTCTTGGAGCCGTTGGCGGCGACGGTCCGGGGTTCACACTTGAGGACTGTCTTCGGGCCATTGAGATGAACCCGGAGTGGCCCATCATCAACGCACACATCATACAAAAGGCTCTCAATGCGACATAAGACCGAACACGAAGCTTTCTGGGCTGGAAGTTTCGGCGACAACTACATAGACAGGAACCAAGGTAGTCGCTTGCTTGCGGTCAACCTCGCTTTGTTCTCGACTATTCTGCGGCGTTGCATCGGCGTCGAAAGCGTTCTTGAGCTGGGTGCGAATGTTGGCATGAATTTACGGGCTCTCCACGCGTTGCTTCCCCAGGCGTCGCTCCGAGGGATTGAAATCAACGAAAAAGCCGAGGCAGTTCTTCGTGACTTACCATATGTGGCGAGCGAGCGGCGCTCTCTGCTTGGCTATCGTGCGGCTGAGATGGCCGATCTGGTGTTCACCAAGACCGTGCTGATCCATATCGACCCCAACCATCTATCCGAGGCATACGCAGCGCTCTATGAAAACACACGCCGCTACTTGCTTGTCGCCGAGTACTACAACCCCTCGCCGGTCGAGGTAACCTACAGGGGCCATCAACACCGTTTGTTCAAGAGGGATTTCGCAGGTGACCTGCTGAAAACCTATCCTGACCTCCAGCTCGTCGACTACGGTTTCGTTTATCACGGCGATCAGTTCGCGCAAGACGATATCACCTGGTTCCTAATGGAAAAGGAAGAAGGGGATGTATGAGCTGGCCGGGCGTTGTCTCACTCTCAAGGGGTCGGTGTGATTGAGCTTCGCAGGACAAAGGGCCTTGGTCTCATCCTTAGCCTGGTGGCGACCACGCCACGTAGGTCCGCGCTTTTGGTCGTGTTGTTGCTCGTCGCCGGCATCGCAGAGGGTGTAGGGATTGCGGCCTTCTTGCCCCTGCTTCAAGTGTCTGGATTTGGCGAGTCGGACAATGTTCTGACTTCGACCATTTTCGAAACGATAACGGCCACGGGTCTCGATGCATCCCTCGGTGTAATACTCTCGATCATCGCTATCGTTTTCGTGGTCAAAGGCCTCCTGATGATGGCTGCGAATCTCGCGATGGGCTACGGTTCGACGACATTTGCAACCGATCAGCGCGCGGAGATCGTCAAGAGATTTCTTCGCGTCCGATGGGAATATCATCTGACCATCCCGGTCGGCTCACTTTCAAACGTCATAACCATCGACACGGCGCGAGGAGCATCAACCTATGCGCTGAGCTTCCAGTTAATTGCCCAAGTGGTTCAGATCACCGTCTATTTTTCCATTGCCTTCTGGGTATCTTGGGTCGCCAGCATCGTTGCAATTGCAGGAAGCGCTGTGATTTTGACAAGCATGTCCTGGTTGGTTGTTATGTCGCGGCGGGCCGGCGAAGCGGAACAAAAATCGTATAAGCGGTTGGCTTCGCGCTTAGTCGATCAGTTAGGTGGCGTAAAGCCCATCAAGGCAATGGGTGCTGAAGACAGTGTCGAACCTCTTTTGCTATCGGAAATCGGGAAGCTTGATCGGTCAATGCGGCAAGCGGTCGTAAGCCGCGCCGCGCTTACGACCCTGCAAGAACCCTTAATGGTCATGACCCTGTGTGGCGGCATCTTCGCTGCAGTTGGCGTTTTCTCCTTCGACATCAGTACGATTCTACTCTTGGTTCTCGTGTTCTATCGCACGGGCTCGCGTTTGACCGGCATGCAGGGGCGCTATCAGTCGTTGGTGTCCAACCAGTCGTTCGTCCACGAAACACTCGAACGAATTCGAGAGGCTGGAAACCAGCAGGAACGGCTGCATGGCGGCGGCACGCCGTCGCTCGATGAAAAACTTGAACTTCGCAATGTCGCATTCAAATATGGGCAAAAGGCCGTTGTTGAGGATGTGTCTCTCACGGTCCCTGCCGGAAAACTCACGACACTCATTGGACCGTCTGGATCTGGCAAGACCACGATCGTCGATATCGTCATCCAGCTGCTGATCCCGACGAGCGGCGAGGTGCTGATCGACGGTCGTTCGCTGCTTGAGATGGATATCCGCAAGTGGCGGAAGATGATTGGCTATGTCCCACAGGAAACCGCCCTGTTCAACGATACAATCTTGACGAACGTGACGCTTGGCGACCCCAAAATCGATCAAGATACTGCTGTCCAGGCACTAAAGGACGCGGGTGCCTACGAGTTTGTATCGGCACTTGAAAGGGGGCTTGATTCGACCGTCGGAGAACGCGGTGCACAGCTTTCGGGTGGGCAACGGCAACGCATTGCCCTGGCTCGCGCGTTGGCTCGCAAGCCGCGGTTGCTCATTCTGGACGAGCCAACCACAGCTCTTGATCCGGTTTCTGAAGCGTTGTTCTGCGAGACCCTGCGCGACTTGTCCGGGCGCCTGACCGTGCTCGCTATTTCCCACCAAGTCGCGGTCGCGGACATAGCCGATCAAGTTTATCGCATTGGCAACGGTACTGTCATGAAAGTGGAGAACCGGGCGAACTCGTCGACCTACGGGGACAGAGTATCCTAATGATACGCGTATTCTTTGCCATATCGTTTCTTATCAGTTACCTGCGCTAGAAGTATGTGTGGCGTTTTTGGGATGTTCCTGTCCCGGCCTTTAAGGGAGGACGACATTGCCCTAGGCCGACAGGGGAACGAGTTGTTGGCACATCGCGGACCCGACGGCCAGGGCGAGTTCTTCGATATCGGCGATGGCGTCTATCTCGGGCACAGGCGGCTTCGGATTATCGACCTGTCGGAACGCGCGAAGCAGCCGATGACGCGCGGTAAGACCACGATTTGCTACAACGGAGAAATCTACAACTATGCGGAACTTGGAGCGGACCTAGCCGCTGCGGGGGTCTGTCTTGGTACAAGTAGCGATACGGAGGTTCTCCTCCAGGGGTGGCTGCACTGGGGGCCAGCCGTGTTGGACCGCCTTGATGGGATGTTTGCGTTTGCGCTCTGGGATGGCGCTACCGGAATCCTTGCCGCCGACCTATTTGGCGAGAAGCCACTCTATTACAGCGAGACCGAAGATGGTGTCTACGCGGCCTCCGAGATCAAGGTTCTGGCGGAGCTCCTTGGAAGCGCGCAAGCGCTCGACGAAAGTCGGTTGGCTGCTTTCATGGCATTAGGGTTCGTACCGGCGCCGGAGACTGCTTACCGCGGTATCAAGAGGGTAATGCCCGGCACCTACCTTATCGTGCAGGACGGCAAGATCTCCAAGACTGTGAAATACTGGACTACACCTTCCGGTGAACCAGGCAGGGGGCCTGTTCAACAGCTTTCGGAAAAGGCTCTCGATAGGATACAGGAGGCGTTGGTTCTCAGCGTGAGCCGGCGACTCGTCTCCGATGTGCCGTTGTGTCTTTTCGGATCAAGCGGTGTGGACTCATCCCTTGTGGCTGGGATCATCGGGCGTGATCTTGGCGCCGATATCGAGATGCTTACGATCCGATTTAAGGATACTGCGGTCGACGAAAGCGTCGAGGCGGCAGCAATGGCCCGTGACGTCGGTGTCGAGCACCGGATTGTGGACGGAGTCGCTCAACCTCAAGACGTTGGCTGGAATTCATTGTTGGATTTATTTGGCCAGCCCAACGACAACATGAGCATATTGGCGTCCCTGCAACTTGCTGAAGTTGCACGGGAAAATGGCTATGTCGTCGGCCTGGTAGGAAGTGGTGGCGATGAGGCGTTCTACGGCTACCTGAAGCAGCAGTTCTTTTGGAGACATCGTCGAATAATGGCGCTTCCAGAGCCGGTCAGACTAGCGTCGCGTATTATGTCGCCGCTGGCACCTTTCAGCAGTCGGATTCGCCTATTTCTTGATCTGGTTGCCGTGCCGGATGGGGAACGTTACATCGCCGTCAAGAACCAGCCAGCCTATCGAGCTTTGAAGCAAATCCCTTCGATGAAACTCTGGGCGAAGTACGCATTTGCAGAGACGGGAACGCCGCTTGAGTTCGAGGTGCCGCGCATCGAGCGCGACTGCGTTCTTCCGGGCAGCCAGCTTGATTCGCTCGATCTTGGCTCAATGCACGTTGGTGTCGAATTACGAACACCGTTTTTGTCGCGGGGCCTATTCGAGCTACTGGCCAATTACGACCCCCGATCATTCCTTGCATTTGGACAAAAGTCTATTGGCCGACGTCTCGTTGCTCGGTATCTCCCTAAGTCAGGTGCGGCAAATGGAAAGAAGGGGTTCGTTTTCCCTTTAGATCAGCTGCTAGCCGCATCAATGCGCGAACCTTCCGTGGCAGGCTTGCCGGCCACGGTTTCGAGCGAGATTTGGAAGAATCGCTTTTCAGGATCGGGTTGGGGACGATTAGCTGTGCGCCTCGCTCAGGCCGACGCCTTCGTGAACAGGACGCCAGCGTGAAGGCTTTCGGATGAAAGAGGGGGAGTTCCGAGCCTTGCTCCCGATAGTCGGGGATCGAATCGGGGGAAGCCAGCTTTCGGCTCTGGCCTTGGCCGAACAGATTCGGGCCCATGGGCGTTTCTCTCCGCTTCTCGTCCTTCATCGGGATGGTCCTGTGGCTGACCTCTTGCGATCGCGAAGCCTCTCGTTCGAGTTCTTGCCCGTCCCAGCTTTGCTGGGTGAGGGGGGCTATCGTCCGTCTAATCTTTTGAGACACATTCGGGCGGTCGTTCGGATTGCACGGTTCCTCAGGCGGTGGAAGGTCGCCATCGTGCACACCAATGACCTCAGGACAAATCTGTCATGGGCGCTGCCCGCAAGGCTTGCTGGAAGCAGGCAGATTTGGCATCAACGGACGTTCTTTCCCCAATCGCGGCTCGCCCATCTTGTTTCGAGGTGGGCGGCACGTATCGTGTGTGTCTCGGAGTATTGCAAATCAACACTTCCTTCCGATCGGCGGGATCGCGCGGTTGTTGTGTTTAACCCCATCCCGGTACCGGCGTCGATCTTGGACCGGCCGGCGGCCCGTGCGGCACTTTGCCGGGAGCTTGGGGTTGGTCCCGCGACGCGGATCATCCTCTTTGTCGCCAATTTGCAGCCGCAAAAGCGACCGGACATCTTCATCAGGGTAGCCCAGAAGGTGCGCGAAGTGAGCAACTTTCCCATCATATTTGTGCTATTGGGCGAAGATAAAAAGGGAATGCAATCTAAACTCGAACTCTTGGCCGAAGACTTAAAGGTATCGGACATCGTTTTCTTCGGGGGGTTTCGGTATCCGGTTGATCACTGGATGGCGGGGGCCGACTTGTTCCTCGCGCCTCAAGTTTGTGAAGGGTTTGGGCGGACCCTGGTCGAAGCGATGCATGCGCAAGCACCTGTCGTTGCAGCGCGATCGGGCGGTCATCCGGAGATTGTGATCGATCCCAATGTTGGGGTCCTCGTTCCTGCGGACGATGCCGGTGCGATGGCCCAGGCAGTGACTCAGCTCTTATCCGATCCGAATCGTGCATCGCTCATAGCAAAGCGAGCCAGTGCGGTCGTTGCGACGAAATTCAGTGCTGAAGCACACGCTGAAGCAATCATCAACGTCTACGAATCTTGCATGGATTTGGCGAACCGATGAGGAGCAGTATGCCGCCGTTCGTGCGAACATTGTTGCGTTTTGCGTTTAGGGCCGTGTTGAGCGTACCAGGAGTCAAATTTGGCGTTTCGAAGAAGGTTGGCCCCTTCGGTCCATTTGTCATGGACGGGTGCTTCCTTTTCAGCGATTTCTCAAATTGGGATTCATACAAGAATTCCGGCTTCTCGATTGGCGTTAATTCCATTAGACCCGGCGCAGTTGTGCTCGATGTTGGTGCGCATGTTGGGCTTTTTGCGATGCCCGCCGCAATTGCAGCCGGGAAGAACGGCGCGGTTGTTGCGTTTGAGCCCGCACCGAGGAACGTTGATCTGCTTCGCCGGCACGTACGCCTTAATAAGTTGTCAAACGTTGAAGTTGTTCAGACGCTTCTTGGCGATCAGGTTAGGCGCGACGTCGAGTTTCATGTCGCGAGCCGCGATTCCGGTCTCAACTCGCTTGCCGACACGCCGAAGCTGAAAGGATCTCGAAAGATCGGGTTGCCGATGATCAGCCTCGACGCATTCTGTTTCGACCGCGGCCTGAAGCCGAATCTGATCAAAATGGACATCGAAGGAGGCGAACTTGCGGCGCTACGTGGAGCGCGGAACGTCTTGCAACGCGATCGGCCATTGCTACTGTTGAGTGTCCATCCCTGGCATCTGCGCCAACTTGGGCACTCGGTCGAAGAGGTCCAGGATCTTCTGGGCGAGTTGGGTTACGAGGTTTTCGACTCGGACGAAAACAGGGTAGAGACCCTCGGTGGACATGAGTATTTGGTAGTGCCAAGGGAGATGGAGGGCAATTGGTGTCTAACCGTGCTGTAAATGCGATGCGCGTGTTGCGCTACATGGGGCCAACTGGGCTCATTGCGGCCCTCGTGGGGGGGCTTAGGATTGAACTCACAAGACGGTTCTCAAGGCAGAGGCTCATCAGTAAGCGCGTACACGGTCAGACGATGTTTCTCGACGTCAACGATCGTGGGATTTCTCGAACGCTTCTCTTGTTTGGCCGAAGAGAAGAAGACCATCGTCGGATACTCAATCGAGTGCTCCGGAAGGGGATGAATGTTTTCGATATCGGCGCCAATATTGGCTACTACGTACTGATGGAAAGGTCGCTGATCGGCAGCGACGGGCACATCCTCGCGATCGAACCGTCTCCATCTAACACGGAACTGCTGATGCAGAACGTGGAAGCTAACGGCTATCAGAACGTGACTGTCCGGCAGGCTGCCGTCTCTGACCGCGCGGGTAAGCGCGATCTTAGGCTTTCCCATATGTCGAACCTGAACAGTTTCCACGATGAAGGTTCGGCAAGCCGTTTTTTCAGTGGTGAGGTAGTCTCCGTTGAAACGTTTACGGTACCTATGTTGGCCGAATCGATGGGGCCGCCTGATTTTATCCGCATGGATGTGGAGGGGCACGAAGTCGAGATCCTCAACGGGCTCGTCCCGGCTGTTGAAGCAGGAAAGATGGCTCCGATGATTCTCTTCGAGACCCACCGGTCGACTTATACACCGGATCACGATATTCGGGGCCCATTGGAGCGTCTTTTCCGCGCAGGCTACACCGTGCCTTTCGTCGCTTCTTCGACGGAAGATGGCGCCGAAAAGATGGTAAAGATGGGGTACGCGACGGAGGGGTTGTTTACCACCGACTTTCAGCGGCGAGCCATTTTTGAGAAACTCAAGCCCAGCGATCTTATCGACATGGTGTGCGGTGAGGGCGGAATTCGGACGGTTCTTCTGGCCAAGCCCTGATTTGGTAGCTAGGGACGGCTTATGAGGCGGACCTCACTAGTTATCAGCGATCTAGGGAGCGGCGGTGCGCAACGCGTTCTCATCAATTTGGCCCGTCTTTGGTTGCAGCAGAATCTGTCGGTTACCGTCATTACTTTCGCTGGCCCGGAATCCGATTTCATGGTGTTGCCGGTGAAGGCGGCGCGCCTCAATGTCGGTGGGTACGGTCCATCCAATTCGCTGTGGGAAAGCCTAGTCGGTAATGTCGGGCGTGTGCGGCGTCTGCGCAAGGCAATCCGCGACTCCCGTCCTGACGTAGTGGTCTCATTCCTTGCTGCCACCAACATTCTGACAATATTCGCCACCTTCGGCCTCAACTGCCGGGTCGTAATTTGCGAACGGAACGACCCCAAGCGGCAATCTCTGGGCCGGCTCTGGGATTTCTTGAGATGGCTGTTCTACCGGTTTGCCGATGTCACAACTGCTAATAGCCGCGATGCCATTGAGTCCCTTAAGCGCTATGTCCCTGCGGCCCGTCTCGAATATGTTCCTAATCCGGTTATTGCGCCGGAAGGGGTGGTTGCGAAAAACCTTCCCTTTCCTGTCATCTTGTCGGTGTGCCGTCTCAGCCACCAAAAGGCAGTGGATTGCGTGCTAAGGGGTTTTGCGCGCGTGATCGAGTCGTTTCCGGACTGGCGCCTCTTGGTTGCGGGAACGGGAGAAGATGCTGCGGACCTGAAGCAGTTGTCCGCGCGCCTCGGGATTGAGTCTCGGGTCGTTTGGCTGGGGGAAGTGGAGGATCCGTGGGCATATTATGCAGCGGCCGAGGTGTTTGTCCTTGCCTCGCGATACGAGGGCACGCCCAACGCCCTGCTTGAAGCGATGGTCAGTGGCGTTGCGCCGGTCGTGTCGGATGCGATCTTGGGAGCGGACGGTCTGGTTTTGCATAACCGATCGGGCCTAGTTTTTCCGGTCGACGAGGATCGTTCTTTGGCGGACGCGCTAGCACAGCTCATGGCGGACGAGGAAAAACGCAAAACGATTGGTCGGGCGGCACGCGAAAGTGTTCGACGCTATCTAGAAGACGACGCCATGTTGGCGTGGAATCGTGTCATCGGCCATGTTCCGAGTTAGGATTCTTGCCGACCGACTGACCAACCAGAATACGGCGGCGCTCCTATATCCGATTTTTCGGTTTAAGCAGCTTGCTCGGGAACAAGGCCTCGACATTGATATTCTCTTCGAGAACCGTGTCGATCAATCGAACCCCGATCTTCTCGTGGTGTTCGATCGATTTCTGGGTGCGAGGGACGGTCGCGAGAAAGTCGGCCAGCATCTGAACGAACTAGGGAAGAGCGCTGGTGCCCTTGCCTACTTCGACACCGGCGACAGCAGCGGATTGCTGCATCGCGAGGCCCTGGAAGCGAGCGACATCTACCTTAAGTCGTTCGTCCTGAAGCCCAGGGAGCGATACAGTGAAGCGCACTACGGTGGCAGGGCCTTTACCGACTACTATCATCGCAGATGTGCCGTGACGGACGACGTGCCACTGTGGTCCGAGCCGGTCACTGACAGCTCTAAGTTGGACAAAGTTCGTGTTGCATGGAGTCCGGCTTTGTTCCCCTACCAGCGCTGGGCCAATCGGGCGGCCAAGGCGTATCGCTTCGTCAGAATGCCGTTGCTTCTAAGGTGGCCGCGGTACTACCGGTCGCCGCGTACGCCCCGTCCTTTGATGGCCTCATGCCGAATGTCCTCCGGCCACAATCGGAGAAGCGTGGTCTACCAGCGAGAATGTCTGCAGCAAGCCCTAGTCGGCATTGTCGATACGGATTTCATCAGCCGCCGAGGGTATGAAGCGGAGATGCGGCGCGCACGGGCAGTCATCTCGCCGTTTGGGTGGGGTGAGTATGCGATCCGTGACTACGAGGCGATGGAAAGCGGAGCGGCGCTCATCAAGCCCGACATGAGCCATCTGGAGACCTGGCCCGCGATCTATCAGGCGGGCGAAACCTACGTGCCACTACACTGGGACCTAAACGATCTGTCCGACATTTTCGCTCGCCTTGCTCAAGATTCGGAATCGTTCATCGCGATCGCCGAGAGAGGGCAGTCGGCCCTGCGGGCTGCTCAATCTGACGGTAGCGCTTTTGTGCGTCACCTTACTGATGTCCTGAGAGTCGACTAAGTGCGATCGCTGAAGATCGTTTATCTAACGAGAGCGATGGAACTTGGCGGTGCAGAACTGCAGTTGGCCATGCTCGCAAACGCCATGGCATCCAGAGGTCACGCCGTGACCGTGCTGACGTTCTATCCAGGCCAAGAAAACAGTAGGCTTCAGTTCAATGAGGGTGTCGTCCACCGCGTACTCGGAAAGGCAGGCCGCTGGGACATAGTCGCCTTCCTATCGCGCCTGCGCCGGGCCTTTGCGGATGCATCGCCGGATGTCATCCATTCGTTCCTCGGTCCGCCCAATGTCGCGGCGGCCCTCGCGCGGAGAAAGGGCAGTGGGGGACGTTTGATTTGGGGCATCAGGGCGTCGAACATGGATGCGGGTCGCTATGACTGGGCCCACGTTGTCGCGCTGCGTCTCGAGCGGATGTTAGCGACGCGGGCGGATCTTATCGTGGCGAACTCCACGGCGGGCAAGGAGCATGCAATTCGCCAAGGTATGCGTGCCGGAAAGGTCACTGTTGTGGGAAACGGCATTGATGTGGTGCGTTTCTGCAGACGCCGCGATGAGGCGAGGAAGCTTCGAACGTCCTGGCTTGGGCCGTTCAAAGGTCCTCTTATCGGTCTCGTCGCTCGCCTAGATCCGATGAAAGATCATCCAACGTTTCTCCATGCAGCAATGGCGCTCGTCGAGCGGATGCCGGAGGCGGTGTTTGTCTGTCTGGGAGGTGGAAGTCAGGCCTATGGTGCCGCCATGCGGCGATTGGCGGTCGATCTCGGGCTTCAAGATCGGATCCGCTGGTCGGAGCCGGTTGACAATGTCGAAGTTGCGATGAATGCGTTCGACCTTGTGACCTTGACGTCTTCGTATGGAGAGGGATTCCCCAATGTCCTCGCCGAGGCCATTGCGTGTGAGGTGCCGGTGGTCGCGACCGATGTAGGTGACGCGCGGCGGATCGTTAGCGACGATAACAGGATTGTTCGTCCTGGCGAGCCCGATGCACTGGCAGCCGCCTGGTACCAATCGCTTCAGCAAACACCGGAGCTTCTTGCGCAGACAACGGCACGTCACCGGAAGCGGATTGTACGTGACTTTTCACATGCCTCGCTATTGGAGCGCATGGAAAAAATATACGCCGAGTTATGAAGACATGAGGAAAATCCGAGTCGCTCACCTCATCACGTCTCTAACTGTCGGCGGCGCCCAGTCCATGCTTTACAAACTTGTTGCCGGTATGGATCGGTCGCTCTTTGAAAGCCATGTCATTTCAATGACCGACGGCGGCACCATGGCGCCTGAATTCGAAAAGCTGGGCGTAGCAGTTTCATCTCTCGGAATGAGGCCGGGGTCGCCCAACCCCGTCGGTGTGCTGCGCCTCCGACGGCTACTGGAACGGGCAAACATCGACGTACTACAGACGTGGTTATACCACAGCGATCTGCTGGGAACTCTGACGGCGCTGACTCTGGGGAAACTTCCGGTCCTTTGGAACATTCGCTGTTCCACTATGGGTCCGGAACACGAGCGCTTGCAGATGAGGGTGATTCTCTTCCTCTTGGTACGTTTGTCTCAACGACCGACGGCTGTGGTCGTTAACTCGGTAGCCGGTAAGAAGGTGCATCAGATCTTTGGCTATGTGCCGCGTAGGTGGGAACTCATTGCGAATGGCTTCCAACTGACAGCTGGCGCGGATGCGGCTGCGCGCTCGGCTCTCGGTTTTGCCCCCGACGACGTCGTGTTCGCGATGGTTGCCCGGGACGACCCCATCAAGGATCACCTTACCTTTTTACAGGCCGCAAGGTCGCTCCTGACAAGCGTGCCACGGGCCCGTTTCATGCTCGTCGGGGAGGGGGTAACGCCTGACACTCCCAAGTACGCATCTTGGGCAGCCGACCCAGTACTCGGTCGGCGTCTGCATTTGCTTGGTGAGAGGCGTGATGTCACTTGGCTTCTAGGGGCTGTGGATTGTTTGGTTTCTACATCGTTGGGCGAGGGTCTGCCAAGCGTCGTTGGCGAAGCGATGGCGGCCGGCGTTCCCTGCATTGCGACGGACGTCGGGGATACCGCCCGCCTCATGGCTGATACGGGCATCCTAATCTCTCCGGGCCGACCCAGAGAACTTGCGAGCGCGATGGAAAGGATGGCTGAAGATTCTTCGTTAAGGCATTCCCTGGGCACAAAGGCCAAGGAGCGTATCGAACGCGACTACTCTTTGGAGGCAGCTATAAAGACGTACGAGAACCTTTACCGAAGTGCCGTGGCATCTTGAGCGCTAGCCTATCCGATGCGCCCATAGACGTCGCTGAAACGCTCGATGTCGGATTCCTCAAGAATCGGACCGGTTTGGACCTCGATGAGATTAAGGGGCTCCTTAGAAGGGTTCTCCAAGCGGTGCTTAGTCATCTTGGGTATGAAAGTCGATTCATCTTGCCGTAACTCGAAGACATCTTCGCCGCGCGTAACTTTGGCGACGCCCGAAACGATGACCCAATGCTCTGACCGATGATGGTGGCGCTGTAGCGATAACGCGCCATCCGGTTTGACGTGAACTAGCTTGACCCGAAAGCCCGGGCCACGATCCAGTTCTTTGTAGTGCCCCCACGGGCGGTAGGCGGTTCTTGCCACGAGGTGCTCGGTACGGTTTTCCTTCGACATCAACGAAACTAGGTCTCTTACCTTCTGGGTGTGGTTGATGTCTGTCACCAGAACCGAATCTTCGGTTGCAACGACCAGGATGTTCTTTAGCCCAAGCGCGGCAAGGACGGGGCCCTCGGAGCGAAGGTAGCTTGAGGACACGTCGATGGAAATCACGTCTCCGATCGTTGTGTTGCCCTGGACATCGGTTTCCGAGATCGAGGCTACCGATTGCCATGATCCAAGATCGTTCCACGTGGTCTGGAGTTCGGATACTGCGAGATTGGAATGCCGTTCGAGCACTGCGTTGTCAAAGGAGACACTTGGCGTCTTTGCCATCTCCGACTCGTTCAAGGTGACTAAGCCTGCACTTCGTGAGCCCGAAAAAAGGCTCTTGCGAGCCTGTTCGATCAGATTTGGCGCAAGGGTTTCGAAAGCGTCAATTGCTTGTTTGGCCGAAAAGACGAAAATGCCGCAATTCCAGAGATGGCGGCCCGTCTTCAGGAGGCGCTTGGCTACTTCGAGATTTGGCTTCTCGACAAAAGAGCGAACAGCGTAGCACTCACCGCGGTCATCGAGCGGTTCCTCCAATTCGATATAGCCGAAGCCGGTTTCTGGCCGGTCGGGTTTGACCCCAAGCACGGCAATTGTACCGCTCTGCGCAGCCGTTGCAGCCTCCTGGAGTGCCTTGTGTAGAGCGCGAGGGTCCCCGACTAAGGTGTCGCTCGGAAGCACCGCGACCACTGTGTCGGGATCTTGTTCCGCGGCGAGGAGCGCGCCGATCGCCACGGCCGGTCCCGTATTCCGTCCCATTGGCTCGAGAACAATATTTCCGACCCCAACGCTGATCGCCTGTATTTGGTCTTGCACAACGAAGCGGTGGTCCTGGCTGCAGATTATGTCCGGCGGCAGGAACGAAGAATTGCCGGCGAGCCCGGTCAAGCAATACTGAAAGAGCGTCCGATCTTCATGAATGGAGAGGAATTGTTTGGGCATGTGGGCGCGTGAAAGCGGCCAGAGGCGTGTTCCGCTTCCGCCGGAAAGTACTATTGGTTTAATGCGCATAGCCCGGAGATTCGATTCCAATAATGAATGGTGTATCGGGGTGCCGAGTGGTGTACTCGTCGAAAGAGAAAAGGTCTAGGTAGGTCAAATGGGAAGCCGGTTGAAACTCGAGGTTGCAGTACTTTTCGGAGTATTGATTGTCCTTCAATTCATGACGAGTCTCAACGTTTTGATCTATTTTCCGGATGGGTTTTGGACGGAAGGCTACTACCACCCTGCGGCAGTTAACTTGCTTGAGCATGGTGTCTACGGTTTTTACGACGGAGACAGTCTGACTCCCACCACGAACCGCCCTCCGCTCTATGTGATCTTGCTTGCTGGTCTGTATTCGATATTTGGTGCACACGAAGTCATCGGAGTGATCCTCAACAACATCATGCTATTTGGTGTTTTCGTTTTCACTTACCTGCTCGGTAGGCGCTTAGGCCCAGCGATCGGCTTCCTTGCAGTTATCATGGTGGCGCTCGACTCCATTTATCTAGCAGAGGCTAACCGGAACCAATCTGACATGGTGTTCTCGCTACTTGTCGTAGCGTCGCTCTACGCGATCGTGCGAGCGCTCGATGGTGGGCTTTCCTTGAGACGGGTTGCAATAGTTTCGATTCTTGTTGGGTTGGCGACATTTACCCGAGCCGCCGGCCTTTACCTTTGGGTCGCTTTGCTGATCGTCATCGTGGTGGCGTCTTGGCGCGTAGAACGTGCGCGCCGAATCGCGATGGCAGGTCTCATTGTGATTGTGATCAACGGTGCCTTTGTTGTTCCTTGGATGATCCGAAATCAGTCGATCACGGGGAACGCCGACTTCGCCGGGATGAAGGGATATCATCTGACTAACTACTTCGCGCCGCTCTTCATCGCGAATAAGAAGGGGCTGACGTATGACGAGGCGTCAAAGCTCATTTTTTCTGGGATCGAAAACGATCCAGAGTTTCAGGCGATTACAAACCAGGGAGAGAGGGAGAGGTATTTTTCGCGTTTTGCCAGGGATCTAATTCTCGACAACATTCCCCACGCAGCATGGGCCGTGATCGAGAATATCCCCAGGATGTTTCTGTCCTACGCGTCCGAGCCGCTGGCAGTCTACCTTGGGCCGCAAGGCTTTGAACGTTGGTATCTGAGGTATCAACAAGGGGCGGTTGGAGGGAGTGCTGAGAAAGAGAGCCTTGGAATCATGGGGCGGCTCCGTGACTACTACGAGAGCGGCACGTGGTTCATCGTCGGATACGGCATCCTGGTGAAGATTCTCAATGCGGCAGTGGTCATCCTGTCGGTCGTAGGATGTGTCGTGTTAATTTTTTCCAGGTCTGCGACCAATCGAAACGTGGGATTGGCGGTCTTCCTAATCTGCGGGGTATTGACCCTGACGGCGATAGTTGCGACTCAGGGTAGGTTCCGCCTTCCCATCATGCCCGGCATCGGGGTTGCAGCGGCATATATCCTTATCCTGCTTGTCTCGCGTATCCGGGGCCAGGATCGACCAGTGGCGGAACATCAGAAATGAATGAGATGTCTTTGAGCGAGTCGGCGACCAAGCCTCCGCTGGTATTCGCAGCCACATATAATGAACGCGATAATATTGAAGAGCTATGTAGACAGGTCCTGGGGCTACCCTTAGGTGTGTCCATGCTCGTGGTCGACGACAACTCACCGGACGGTACAGGTCGAGTTCTCGATCGGATCGCGGCTTCCGAACCCCGCCTGAAAGTTATGCACCGACCGAGAAAACTCGGCCTTGGAACGGCCCACATGCTCGCAATGGCCTACGCCATCCATCATCGTTATCCCTACCTGGTCACGATGGATGCAGACTTTTCTCACAGTCCTGCCGATATTCCGCGATTGCTAGGGGAGCTTGAGAGAGCGGATCTTGTAATCGGGTCTAGGTACATGGAGGGCGGTCGGTGCGACTACAAGGGGTACCGGAAGTTCCTTAGCTGGTCGGCCAATCGTTTTGGCAAGCTTCTGCTGGGCATGCCGGTACACGAGCTCACCACATCCTTTCGAGCATTCCGAACTTCGATGCTCGTCGATCTCGACTATGCTACGGTCCGATCGCAGGGGTATACCTTCTTCCTGGAATGCGTTTGGCAGATTGCACGCGGAAAGTTTCGCTGCCGGGAGGTGCCCATCCACTTTGCCGACCGGCTGCATGGGCGGTCCAAGATTCCTCGTCTCGAAGTCTTTCGGGGGATTGGCAAACTACTTCTACTGACGGCGCGGCGTTTGCGCGGGTGGCGCCGGTGGGGCGGCGGAGCGGTGGTGCCGAAGGGCGGCTGCCCTCATTGCGGTGCTGTATACCGTGTGGAGGTCTATCCTTCCAAGAACCAGGGTGCGGATACAAAGGTGGAAGCGTATCGATGCACGTCTATGGAACATGGGTCCAAGCCCCAAGTCGTCAGATGCCTAATGTGTGGCCTTCTAGCAGCAGGAGAGCCGGCCAGTGGGCGCGAAATTCTCGATCTCTATCGCGAGGTTGAGGATCCGAGTTACCTCCGCAACCAGTCATCGCGAATAAAGACTTTCTCGCGAATCCTGGACGAGATGGCGAACTGGGTCCCCGAGCGCGGAAAGGTCCTGGAGGTTGGTGCTTATTGCGGCGTCTTCATGGACTGTGCCGCTGGCCGGGGATGGGATATCGAAGGTGTCGAGCCTTCGAGATGGGCTGCATCCCTAGCCCGCCAGAAAGGTCATACGGTTCACAGCGGAAGCCTTCCAGAAGTTTCTGACAGGCTTAAACCTCCTTACCAGACCGTTGCCATGTGGGATGTCTTCGAACACCTATCATGTCCGGGCGAAACCTTGGACGAAATCGGATCCCTTCTCTCCGATGACGGTTATCTCCTTTTCTCCACGCTCGATGCCGAATCCCGCTGGGCTCGAATGCTCGGTCGGAACTGGCCGTGGATCATGGATATGCATCTTCTCTACCCCTCCGTCAGGACTGTCTCGACTATTCTCGAGGCGCACGGCTTTGAAATAGCGTCCGTGCAGCCGTATCGCCACTACGCATCGATTTCATATCTCTTCGAGAAGATCGGCCAAATTGCGCCAGGGGGTATTGGTAAACCGTTCGGCATGATCGCAGGTGTTCTTCCGAAGCGCCTTGCATTGCCGGTTTACCTAGGTGACGTGAAGCTATTCGTATGCCGCAAGATCGTTTCCGACGGGCCGCGCGAGCCAGTCGTCGTGGTCAATAAGCAAAACATTGAATTGGGTGGTTCATGACAGGTGTTGCCTTCATAACCGGCGTGACGGGGCAGGATGGGTCCTATCTTGCCGAATTTCTTCTCGCCAAGGGGTACGTGGTACATGGCCTCTGCCGCCGCAGCTCGACGAATAATCAGTCGCGAATCCGAAAGTTGGTCGAAGAAGGTGGCAGTCCACGCTTTCACCTGCACCAGGGTGATATGACGGATAGTGACAGCCTGTTCCGCATTGTAAGCGAGACCAAGCCGACGGAGGTCTACAACCTCGCCGCGCAGAGCCATGTTCACGACAGTTTCTCTGCGGGTGAGTACACTTCGAACGTCAACGGGCTAGGCCCTCTCCGTCTTCTCGAAGCAATTCGAGTGCTTGGTCGCACCAACGAAAGCCGCTTTTACCAAGCGTCGACTTCCGAGTTATATGGCAAGGTCCAGGAAACGCCGCAGACTGAATTGACTCCGTTTTATCCGCGCAGTCCATATGGCGTTGCAAAGCTCTACGGCCAGTGGATTACGATCAACTATCGTGAGGCGTATGGGCTTCATGCTTCGAATGGCATTCTGTTCAATCACGAGAGCCCTCGCCGCGGAGAGACCTTCGTGACCCGGAAGATCACTCGTGGCGTCGCTGCAATCGCCAAGGGCTCAAGAACTCCAATCCATTTAGGGAATTTGGACGCGCTTCGAGACTGGGGTCATGCCCGAGACTATGTTGAGGCGATGTGGCTCATGCTCCAACAAAGTGAGCCTGACGACTATGTAATAGCGACTGGTCAGGCCCGCAGCGTAAGAGAATTTGTCGAAGCGGCCTTCGCCTGTACCGGTAGGAGCGTCGAGTGGACGGGAGAGGGCGTTGATGAACGGGGCATTGATGCCCGCGATGGACAGGAACTTGTCCGGGTCGACGAAAAATTCTTCCGGCCGAGCGAAGTCGAAGCGTTGCTTGGGGACAGAACAAAGGCGCAACGTCAGCTCGGCTGGGAACCGCGGACAACCTTCGAACAGTTGGTCAGCGAAATGGTAGATAGCGACGTCGCGGCTCTTGCTTGACGAAGTCAGAATTCCGATCGCGTCGGAGAAGCTCGGCGCTGGCCCACAACGTGCCACACACAAGTCCCTGTGCGAGAGACAACAGGCCAATTCCCAATCCCAACAGGAGGGCGTCCGCTGCGGGGACATCGATCCGAGTAAAAAGGAATACCAAGCTTGTCTCGCGCACGCCCCAGCCACCGATGGAGATTGGCAGAGCCGATAGAAGAAGGCCTATCGGTGCGAGTACAAAAAATGCGCTGATTGGAATCCCGGGAGAGATTTCCGAGAACCAGATAAAAGCCGATACCAGCAGGGCGAAATGAGAAAGCGCGCCGAGTACGAATGCGGGCACGAGCTCTGCCTTGCGCACTACAGGCAGTGCCCTCAGGATTTTGCCGAGTACTCTTGGCCAAAAGCCGGCCCTCGCTGCTATCCGAAACGCGATCAGGGCAAGGAGTCCGAGGCCTACAAGCGCTGCAACGGTAGCCGCACCCTGCCATCCCAGTATTCCGAGTTCGGTGTCATATAGCGCGAGGTACGAAGGGGCAAACAATGTGGCCAGAAGAAGCAACGCGACGAGTCCAACAGCCCGATCGACCAGTGTCGCTAGGATCGCTTCAGAAATGCTGAAACGATATCGCCGGAATAGGAGAAACGCGCGAATCGCGTCTCCACCGATGCTTGATGGCATCGCCTGCCCGAAGAAAAGGCCCGCAAACAGCGTCGAAAACCCGTGTCGTTGGGCGAACTTCGAATTCCACCAACGACATATAAGAGTCCAGCGAAGCCCCAACAGCGCCACCTGAACTGCCGAGAGCCCGAACACAACGAGGATCGTCGTGGCCCTAATCCCTTCAAGCTTGATCCAGGCCTCGCCAAAGTCGAACTTTCGGAATACCCAATAGATGAGTACCGTGCTGACCGCCAATTTCGCGGCGGTCAGAAACCGCTGCCTCAATAAATTTTTTTTGTCAGAGGGAAGCTGCCGCAACTCAATGTTCCTGTCGTATCATCACCGTGACACTTTCTTCGCCTAGAATGCGGCTATCGACCGTCATACGCAGAAGTCGCTTGCTAAACTGCGCCTATTTTCTTGTCGATGACTATCGGATGGGTCGGCGTCTGCGTTTGGGGCGGATCGAAACCTCCTCGGGTACCCGCCACCGCCATGGCAACATCGAAAAGAGTATAGCCTATATCGATCGTGTCTATGAGGACTACCTTAGATACGGTGAGATCGAAGCGTTCCGAGGTTCTGTTTGTGAAATCGGGCCGGGAGATAACCTGGGTGTCGCACTCCGGATACTCGGAGGCGGTGCGGAGGAGGTCGTGTCTATCGACCGGTTCTACTCTCGACGAGATGAGGCCTATCAGCAAGCAGTCTACCAGGTATTGGCGGATACATACGGCCTTGGGCATCTGTTCCAGGGCGACGTGGCCGAGAGCAACGTTCAGCAGCTCACCTATTTGCCGGCGACCCCGGCGGAGCAGTTCTTCGGTACCGCTGGCGGACGCTTCGACTTCATCGTTTCGCGAGCTGTACTCGAACACCTTACCGACCCGATTGCCGCTCTTTCGCAAATGAGTGCGGCGCTCAAGTCCGGCGGGATGATGATTCACCGTATTGACCTCCGCGACCATGGAATGTTTCCCCGTCACAGATCGCTCGAGTTCTTGACGGTGTCAGATCCCGTTTACCGGCGTATGACGCAGAACAGCGGTAGACCCAACAGAGTTCTCGTCGACCGCTATCGTCGTTGGCTCAACGAGTCTGGTCTTTCCGGGCGCATTCTCGTGAGCCGTCTTGCCGGGGTCAGGACCGAACTTGATCCAGCATGTTGGCAAGAGCTCGCCGTGGACGTGCGGGAGCAAGCCTTGCGTGAGTCCGCACATGTACGGTCGCGACTTGCCCGAAGCCTTGCAAAGACCAGTGACCAAGATCTTGCCGTCAGCGGGATCGTTTTGGTCGCGCGGAAACCGTAGGCGAGAAGAAATGCCCGCTAGTCATGAACAAACCTCAGTCTTGGCGGGATGGGCCATTGGGATGGCGCTTGCCGTCGGGACCCTTGTCTTCTTCCAGTCGGATGTGTCGATCACACAGGCCGGGGCGGATGCAACGATCGGGCGGACTAAGGATGTCCTTCTTCTCAGTATCGCTTACGAGTTTGACCAGACGAAGTGGCTGGCCATCACCGTTGCACTCATGGTTTGGGCAGTTGTCTTGGCTATGCGGGTTGAGTGGGTCGAAACACCGAAACTCGGTTTGCCTGACATGCTTCTTCTGGGATTTGCCGGTCTAGCCGTCCTCTCCCTTGCCTGGACTCCAGATCCTCGGGCCGGAGCCCTAGCGTTAATTCACGGCGGCATTGCGGTGGCCAGCTACATCTTAATGAGATGGACGGCTCCGACCGTTGGAAAGTTTATATTGTTCTCCTTTGGCGTCACCTCCGTGTGGGGCGTCATCGCGATATGGGCGGTCTTCTCCAGCGACCAGATACTTGGCGGGACCGGCAACGACAATTTTCTCGCTGAGTTCACTGTTGTTGCTGGTGCGTTATCGTTGGCATTCGCACACCAAGAGGTGCAGTGGCTGCGCTATCTCGCACGGGTCACCGTCGCCGCCGCACTGGTATTCGTGTTTTTTGTGCCACAGGCCAATCTACAGATATTGGCACTGATCGCGATTGCGATCTATGCCCTGGCGTGGCGAGGGCACCAACGAGTCGCCATCTTCGTCCTGACGCTGATCGCCATCGCGACCCTGTCAACGACAGCATTCTTGATGGTTGATGCGAGCTTCCTGCAGGAGGCGCCGATAAACGTTCGCGACCGACTTCAGATTTGGGTTAGTACGATAGTGCAAATCAGTCATGCTCCGGTTTTCGGTCATGGCGTCGGTAGCTTCCTCTATCGCATGGGGGACTTTACGGATTCCTACGCTTCTCTCGTTCCTCAGCTTGGCCTGCCGGCCTATGACAACTTCGCTCGTCAGGCCGGTGCCGCTGACAACGAACTCCTCCAGGTTGCAAGCGACTTCGGCCTAGTGGGCGCAATTGTTGTTGTCGCGTTTGTCCTCGCGATGATGCGACGCGTTCTGGAAGATCGGGGCACGTTGACGGGTCGTTTGGGGTTTGTACTTGCAGCTGCTATCCCGCTTGCACTCGTGTCACAGACGTTTGAGAAGGCGTTTACCATTGTTCCAATACTAGTGATCTGTGCGTGGGTCGCTCGTAACGTACCCGTCCACCTTACAAGTCGATGGTCTGGCGGCCTGGCCGCAGTGGCGATGGCAATCTTTCTTGTGCCGGCAGGCATCACATTGGTCCCCGTAGTGAAGGCAAGTTGGTTGTTTTCAGAGGGCGACGCCTTTGAAGCACTTAACTCGCTTTACGGTCTAAACAACCAGTTGGCGCCAGCAGCCGGTCGAATTCTGCTGGCATTGGATGAATCTGATAAAGACCCAAGACTACGTCTTCGAGCCTTTCCCCAAGTTTTGGTCGCGGGCCCAGACTTCTGGACGGAAAAGGGTTTGTCGGAGGAGGAAATTGAAGGTCTATTCGCTCTTAGTTCCTCGGCGTCGCCTCACAATACGCTTCTAATCGATCTGCGCCTCAAGCAACTCCTGTCTTCTAAGGGCCGATCGGTGAGCCGTGGCGAGGTCGAGTCGTTACTCTCGCTACTGCACCGGAAAGTCGGCTGGTATATGGCCAACCCGCATGTTTTGGAAGCGGCGATCGCCCTCCAGGTTGGGGAGCCGGATAGAGCCAGGGCGGCGCTGGAGCGGGCACGCAGTCTGATCAAGGCTCCGCTTGGTCCCCGGGATACCGCCAACCTCGAAAATATCGAGATACTCAGCCGTCAGCTAGGTTCCCGTTAGCGCACCTGCGTCAAGGCGTAGCGTTCCAGTGCCGAGACCATTGTTGCAGGGTAAGGACCATCCAGAGTTCGTGCTGTCGGTTGACGGCTCCTTGTTTGTGTTCGCGCCAAATCTTTGAAACGGCTGTTGGATCGAAGAATCCCTGCGCCCTGATTGCCGATTCCGAAAGTAGATCGTCTGCCCAGGATGCCAAGGGGCCGTCAAGCCATACTCCGACGGGCACGCTGAAGCCCTGCTTTGGACGTTCGTAAAGCCCAACCGGTAAGTGCCGAGACAGCATTTTCCGAGGCAGTGCTTTCCCCACACCGTTCTGTACGTGGACCTCGGTTGGGAGAGAAAATGCGAGCTCTACGAGACGGTGGTCGAGGAGGGGGACGCGCGTCTCAAGGCCAACCGCCATGGAGGCGCGGTCCACCTTGGCCAGGATGTCGTCCGGAAGATAGCTGAGGGTGTCGCTAACCTGCATCTCACGGACTGTCCCGGGGGTTTCGCCGTGTTTTTGGACGGCAGGATAGTGCGCCCGGTTTCGCATCAGATTCTCCCTCGATACAGCGAGAAGATTGTCGTGCATCGCCAGCAGTCCCGGCTGGGCAGCTAGTTCGCCAAATCGTCGGAGCTTCGTTCGCTTGTCGCGAAGGCAGACTGTCGCGGGCATTAAACCCGCGGCGTTGTTGGCTAGCCGGGCAAGGATATGTCGTACCGGAGGTGGGCCGAGGGCGCCGATCCGAGACACCCAGTGGTAGCGGGAGTATCCCGCGAATAGTTCGTCGCCTCCGTCGCCGGAAAGAACCACGGCGACATGTTCTCGAGCGAGCTTCGATATGAGTAGCGTGGGAAGTTGCGAGGAGTCAGCGAACGGCTCATCGTAAACTTCCGGCAGTTGCCCGATTAGGTCGAGGGCAAGTTTGGGTGTCGCGCCAACTTCGACGTGATTCGTTCCAAGGTGCTCAGCGATTGCCCTCGCTGCGTGGCTTTCGTCGTAGCGAGGATCGTCAAAGCCGACGGTAAAACTCGTAACGTGGACGGGGGCGCGGGCTTGGTTTGCGACCGCAGTTGTCAGGGAGGAGTCGATTCCGCCCGAAAGAAAAGTGCCAATCGCAACGTCACTGATCAGGTGCTCATGGACAATCTGGTCTAGGAGTCCGCAAATATCGTCAATGCTGGAGGCATTGTCGGGCAAAACTGAGGGCAGTTGCCAGTAGCGCATGCTTGTGGATTTGTCCGGTCCAGCGAGTGTGAGTATGTGGCCGGCCTCCAGTTTTTGGATGCCTTTGAATATGCTCCGCGGTGCGTGGACAACGCCGTAGCGGCAGTAGTCCCCAACCGCATTGAGGTCGAGCAGCGGTTGGAAATCCGGAAAATGTCGGAGTGCTTTCAATTCGGATGAGAAGACGATGGCATCTCCTGCCCGACCCCAGTAGAGCGGTTTGATCCCAATTCTGTCCCTGACTAGGTAGAGGGTGCGTAGACGGTTGTCCCACACCGCCGCGGCAAACATGCCGGCCGCTCGCTCGATAGCCTGTTCGATTCCCCAATGTGAAATTGCCTCGACAAGTACCTCCGTGTCCGACGTGCCGCGAAACACATGCCGATGGCCCCGAAGTACTTCCCGGAGAGCGGGGGCGTTATAGATCTCGCCGTTATAGGTCAGCACAAAACGACCATCGGCCGATGTCATGGGTTGCTTGCCCGCATCGCTCAAGTCTTGGATAGCTAGGCGCCGATGACCGAGTGCAACTCCGGCTGCTGGTTCCAACCAAGTTCCGCGTCCGTCGGGCCCTCGGTGCGCCAGGGAGTCGGTCATCAAGTCCAAGACAACACGATCGGCGGCGTCGAGCGGGCGCCCGCGCCAGAAACCTACAATGCCGCACATTGACTAGTTCGCTACTTCCTAAGGAGACGGGCGCGGGTCATGATATCGGATCTTCTGCCCGTGTGACCACTCGCTAGTGTCTCCTGCTATGTTGACCGAAGGGAGCAGGCGATTCGAAGGCTACCTGGAAACCCTTCGGCGCAGGTTAGTACGTTTATAACTTTGAAGTTAAGCCTTTCCATTCGAATGTACGTCCCAACAAATTATGTTCTCTCGGAAACCTATGGCGCCGAAAACCTTCCCGACGGAAGCGCCGAATCGACCGGCAGCGCCCAAACCAAGAATAGGTGACATTGATGGATGCCAGAACCTACTTCAATGAATCATTCGATGAGCATGAGACTGTCGCACGCGAGACAGTTCTAGCGGTAGAGGACGGCTTTGTGCGGCTCCTTGAGCTTTGCGTCCAGTCCATTAGGAGCGGCGGTAAGCTAATGTTTTTCGGCAACGGCGGGAGCGCTTCCGACGCGCAGCACCTTGCGACAGAGCTTACCGTTCGTTTCATCACCAATCGCCCGTCCATCGCAGCGATTGCGTTGACCACCGACACTTCGGCGCTGACTGCAATTGGAAACGACCTAGGATTTGAATTCCTGTTCTCACGCCAAATAGAGGCGTTGGGTAAGCCTGAGGACGTTGCGATCGCGATATCAACATCGGGGCGTTCGCCCAACATCGTTCGAGCTCTTACCAAGGCCCGCGAGATTGGCATGACGGCAGCAGCGTTCGGGGGAAAGGACGGCGGTGACATGAGAGGTCTGGCGGACCCACTTTTGATTGTGCCGTCAATGACTACCGCTCGCATTCAGGAGATGCATATAGCCCTAGGGCAGATGCTATGTGGTGCGCTGGAGATCAAACTGGGACTCGTCTGAGTCATCTGCCCCTGGTGCCTCAAGGGCGCGGGCATGAACCGCTGTGGCGATTCGTTCGCTTTTGCCATCCAAAAGGCCATGGTTTTCGCAAGGACGCATCTGTCAAAGGTCAAACCCGGCGCAGAGTAGCGTCAGACGCGAAGGCTGAGGCAGTGCGCACCACTATCGGTCGACGCCGTCTTGACCGCTATCTTGCTTCACGCGATGGCGTCGCGACAAGTCCGAACGATTCGAGAGAGCGGTGTTAGCGAGAAGCGGCAAGGAAACAGTACCCTCGGCACTAGATGCACAGGTTCACGCCGAGTGATCTTGTCGCCCTCACAACGGTCTATTCTGCTTCTAGAAGCGTTTGGCACCTGCTGTAGGATTGTCCAGTTTTGGCTAGAATAGGTTTGTGCCGACGGGCCAAAAGCCAACGGAATGCACTTCCCGGATCGGAACGCGATGAAATGCCAACAGGTATCTCGGGCGACTACTCTTGCCCCGATACTGACTAATTCGATATGGATTGCGTACGGTTGTGCGTCCTAAACAAGTCGTTTCTGTGTCTTGCGCGAACGGTCAGCCTGAAAACGATCTGATTCCTGGATAGTCAATATTCGGACCAATATGCCATCATCTGAAAAAAAACGAGTCTGCGCGACAATCGAGGCGCGAATGACGTCCTCGCGTCTGCCAGGAAAGGTCATGTTGCCGATCCTGGGCAAGCCGGTTCTCGAACTCATGATTGAACGTATCAAGCGTGTGCCTTCGATCGACGCCATCATTATCGCCACGACCAGTAACGCGACCGACGACTGTTTGAAAGAACTTGCGGAAAGGCTTGGCGTCTTCTGCTTTCGAGGAAGCGAGGAGGATGTGATGGGCAGAGTCTTAGGAGCTGCGCAAGCGTATGACGTTGACGTCATCGTGGAGCTGACTGGGGATTGTCCCATGATCGATCCGATGGTGGTCGAGGAGTGTATTGTGGCCTACCACAGAAGTGGCGTGGACTATGTGTCGAACCGGCTTGAACGTACCTACTCGATCGGAATGGACACCCAGGTTTTCTCAACCAGTGCGCTTGCGGACGCTGCCAACCGAACACAGGCGCCTAACGATAGAGAGCATGTTAGTGCCTACTTCTATGCCTACGACCACAACCTCTACACTCTCAAGAACGTAGCTGCGCCGCCGGAGCTGACGGATCCCGAATTGGCTATAACGCTCGACACGCCCGAGGACTATGACCTGATCAAGACTATCTTCGAATTGCTCTACCCTCAGAACCCAGAATTCACACTTGCCGATATTCTCGACCTGACGGTTCAGGAGCCCCGTTTGCGTGAAATAAACCGTCGGATCAAGCGCACTTGGGATCGAGCCGATGCCTGACTCCCCTTTTCGAGTCCTGGTAATCGGATGCGGGATGATTGCTGGCGGGTATGACGAAGTGCACAGCGATGGGGGCACCGTACTCAGTCATGCCGGCGCTTATCGTCGGTCGGGCTGTTTCGAAATTGTCGGATGTGTCGAACCCGATGCGACCCGCCGCAAGGAATTCATGGAATATTGGAAGGTTGACCGAGGCTTTTCGAGCATTGACGAAGCCTTATCCGACGGCATTGCGTTTGAGGTTGCGAGCGTGTGCAGCCCTACGGCGGACCATCCGACGAGTTTGCGTAAACTTCTCACCACGTCCGTTCGCGCGGTCTTTTGTGAAAAGCCGATTTGCGAGTCATTGCAAGAAGCAGTTGAACTTGCCGATGCATACCGGAAGCAGAATCGCATCCTAGTCGTAAACTACCGGCGTCAATGGGACCCTTCGATGATTCGACTTGCCCAGGACTTGAAGTCCGGGCGGTGGGGGAAGGTCCTTGCCGGGTCGGTTTTCTACGGGAAGGGGCTCCGGCACAGTGCGAGCCATATTGTCGACCTTCTGACCTTGTTACTCGGCCCATTGGAGGTCTGCGGTCGACTCGGTCGGCGTGGGGATTTTGTCCAAAGCGACCCGTCCCACGAGGCGGTATTGCGGACCGCTGACGGCGCCAGCGTAGTACTGCTGGTCGGTGACGACAGGGCCGTTTCGGTCTTCGAGGTCCATCTTGTCACCGAGAAGGGGCTCATTGATATTGAGGACAGCGGGCACGTTCTTCGTGTCCGACCCAGTCGACGCGATCCCCGCTATCCGAGCCATGTAACACCTTCCAAAGGAGAGCGTATCAAGACCGGTTTGGAAGACTCCATCTTTTTTGCTGTCGAAAATCTGCGCGAGGCCCTGGGCACCGGTGCTACGATACGAAGTGGTGCCGAATCGGCTATCGCGACGATGAGCATCTGTGAGCAGATCGCACTTTCCCCTTCCTATTATGAAAGCTGACCCATGAGTGATCTTGCCCTTCTTGGCGGCAGACCCGTCCGCACGAAACTGTTTCCAGCGCATAATTTCATCGGTGCAGAAGAGCAAGATGCAGTCCGCAAGGTCCTAGAGAGTGGCGTACTCTCCAAGTACCTCGGGGCTTGGCATCCCCATTTCTACGGAGGACCCGAGGTCCGGGCATTCGAAGACGAATGGGCTGAAATGTGTGGCGCTAAACATGGCGTCGCGGTCAACAGCAATACCAGCGGACTCTTAGCATGCGCCGGGGCCATGGGCGTCGGCCCGGGTGACGAGGTCATCGTTCCACCGATCACGATGTCGGCGACAGCAACGGCACCGCTCATTTTCAATGCCGTTCCAGTATTTGCCGACGTGGATCCGACAACTTTTTGTATCGATGCTGCCAGTGTACGCGACCGAATTACGCCGCGAACAAAGGCAATCATTGTGGTCCACATTCTAGGCAATCCAGTGGACATGGATCCAATTATGGAAATCGCAAATGAACATGGCCTCATGGTGCTTGAAGATTGCGCGCAGGTGCCGACCGGTACTTACAAGGGACGCCCCCTCGGCACGATCGGGAACCTCGGTGTCTTCAGTCTCAACTATCACAAGCATGTGCATACCGGCGAGGGCGGCGTGGTGGTGACCAATGACGACGATCTTGCCGAAAGGGTGCGTCTAATTCGGAACCACGCCGAATCAGTCGTTGCTGGGCGGCCCGGGATCAACCTCATAAATATGGTCGGATTCAACCTGCGGATGACAGAAGTCGAAGCGGCGATCGGTCGGTGCCAAATAAAAAAGGCGCCGGACCTTGTGCGGCGCCGTCGCGAGAATGTTGCATACCTGGAGGGCGCGTTTGACGATTTTCCCGGCGTTACGATCCCCAAGACGGCGCCTGGACGGGACAGCTGCTACTACTTTCATCACATGTTTTATGATGAAGATGAAACTGGCGTTCCTCGCCCGCTGTTGGTTGATGCCCTGAGGGCTGAATTGGCCCCCTACGAGCTTAGAGAGGACGAAGGCACACTGATAAACTATGGGTATGGTGGCCCGCTCTACATGCTTCCCATGTTCCAGACGAAAACGGCGTTCGGGGATGTCTCTTGCCCGTTCAGGTGTCCGCACTATGGGGGAGATGTGGACTATAGCGCCGGTATTTGCCCGAATGCGGAACGGTCGCACGCAACGGTGATCACCCACGACCTTATGAAGCCTTCGCTCGCCAAAGAAGACCTCGACGATGTTGCACGGGCGTTCAATAAGGTTTTCGCTCGCCTCGACGACTTGCGCGGTTACCGTCGCGACAATGAAGACTGATTCTCGCCCATGAGCACTGGACCAACTACCCGCATGCTCATGTTCTCACGGGATGCAGGGGGAGCGAACGTGGTTGTGGCCGTCCACGATCTCCTAACCGGACGCCTGGATATTACTAGTCTTCAAATGGCTGAAGCCGCGGTACATCTAATGGAGTCGCTGGTCTCCGACAGCAGTACCCTTGAGCTGATGGTATATGCTCGGGAATTTGCACTTCCGGTATGGCGAGCCGCCGGCATTCCCGCGACAGACTGGCTGGAGGTCCACCGGGACTGTAGGTCCGCTGATGCCAGTGCGGTCAGTTACATCGCTGAGTGGCTTGTCCGCAACTCCATCAACGTGGTTGTTACGGCGACGGGGGGAGAAGGCCAGGAGCAGACCGACAGAGCGATTTGGCTAGCCGCTAGACGCTGCGGCATTCCCTCGCATGTCGTCATGGACCGGATGGTATTGGTAGAGGAGCGTTTCCAAGGACGCGATGGCGAGTTCGTTCGTCCTGATTTTGTTCATGTCCCGAGCGAAGAAGGGAAACGTCTGCTTGAGGAACTTGGCTTCTCACCGGAGTCTGTTCGGGTCGTGGGGCCTTTGCACTTGGACAGGGTAAAAAGACTTCAGAGCGAAGCGCGCGAAAAACGAGCTGAGCTTCGCGAGGCTTGGGGAGCTTCGCCGGACGACAGGGTCGTCCTCTACGCATCGGAACCAGTTCGGGAGACTGAGGTGTTCCTAAAGGGGCGTAGTCCTGACGAGTTTCGCGCCCTTGAGTGCCTGATTGATATGATTCGCGACGACGGACTACCCCAAGAGATAGCGGGCGATCCGGCGAGGTCACTAGTCGTCATTCGTCCCCACCCGCGGGACTCAAAAAATAAATATTTGGCCTATGAGGCGAGCACCTTTCCGCGGGTGTTGGAGAGTAGTAGCGGTACACCTGTTGAAGTCGCGCTTGCGGTCGATGCGGTTATGGGCATGAATTCCTCCTTGCTCTACGAGGCAGAAGCAATGGGAGTCCTGGCATTCTCGCTCGTCGAAACAAGCCCGTTCCAGCGGAAATTGGGACCCCGCCTTCCCGCACCACCGTGCAAGTCTAAAACCGGAAGTAGATGAAGGTGTTTGAGTCGTCGATAAACAGGAGTGTCGTGACGGCAATAACCGCGGCAACCACGCCAAATCCGATAGCGGTGCCGCAACCCATGCTACGCCCCTTCTCGATCAGTCGCTCGTAATTTACGCCAAAGCAGACTGCGAAGGCAGCAGCGACAATGACCCAGCCGGTCGGTCCGGGTGTTGCCTCGCCACCCAGTCCGACCAAACTCGTCAATAGGGCACCGGCGCCGCCGAAGTCGTAGAGGAAAAGGCTCCACCCCAGACTCACCAATGTAAAGTTGAGCAACCACTGCAGGAGTCTTGGAAGACGGTCCCATGCAGGGCGTATGAGATGGTAGCCCCCTACGAGCCCGCCGTGGTAGAGGCCCCAGACCACGAAGTTCCACCCGGCGCCATGCCACAGGCCCACAATTGCAAACACAATGGTAATGTTACGGACGTAATGTCGATTACCGCCCATTGGCAAGTAGAGGTAGTCACGGATCCAATAGGAAAGTGTCACGTGCCAGCGTCGCCAGAACTCGCGCGGGTTTAGACTGTCGTAGGGCCGCAGAAAGTTGTCGGGAAAGTGGAAGCCGAACAGACGACCGAGTCCAATCGCGGCCAACGAGTAGCCGTAGAAGTCAAAATAGATCTGTAAGCTGTAGCCCAGCGTGACAAATGCTGCGCCACTTGCGGAAAGTGCCGCCGGTGACTCGGAGAACGACGCCATTGCGTTAGAAATACCATCCGCCAGCAGGACCTTTGAGCCGATTCCCACAATGAAATATGCCGTCGCGATGTATACGTCCGATAGTGTGGGACGGAACTCTGCCAATCGGCGGATGGGAGCGACCACTTGTTCGAATCTGAGGATCGGGCCTGCCACGAGTTGAGGAAAGAAACTCACATAGAGGGCCAACTCGCGAAATCGGGGTTGTTCGTCGATGTTGCCCCTGTAGCGGTCGATTGCGAAGGCGATTAACTGGAATGTAAAGAACGAGATGCCCGCAGGCAGGAGGACGTTGTCGAATAGCGAGAACTCCTTGATCCCCTGATCGCCGAGCAATAGGCCGCGAACGGACGCTTCAAGGAAAGCCGCGTATTTGTAATACACGAGCGCTCCTGCGGGCCCGATGATTACGATCACAAGCCGCAGCCAGCCTCCGCGCATCACGTGTGATAGCGTCAGCAGATAAACCCAAACCATCCCCGCAGCTAGAACGGCGGCATGTTCTAGGCCTGACCAACCATAGAAGACGAACGAAGCGAAAATAAGAAGCCAGGCCCGGAGTTTGGCCGGTGCAAGGAAAAAACCGAAAAGGACGAGTGGTAGAAAGAGGAAGAGGAAGCCAAGGTCGTTGAACAGCATCAGGAGCCGACCCCTCCGACAGCCAGCGAAACGACAAACCGTCCTAATGATTTGGCTGGGGCATGTGTCTGGTCGAGCCACGTGGCGTCATTTTGAAACGGCTCGAAGGCCTCGGCAGTTACACAATTTAGCTGCAGCTGGTCGCACTGCTCGACGAATACTCGGCGCAGTACTTGGACATGTTCAAGCTGCGAAGGGGGGCCATCCAGAACAGTGCCGGGTGCTAGCGGTGATTCAAAAATGAATATCTGACTGCCACTTCTGTCAACTTTGGCCAGTCGTGCCAGATCTCCCGCAAAATAGTCTGGCCACAGCACGAAGGGGGCCGGAATCGTAAGCGTCGACTTCACCTCGCTTGAAGTGCGTCCGAGATCTTCGGCGCTAAGGCTGCGGCTGCCGTCGCGTCGATAGCGCACGCCGTCTTCGTTTGAGCTCAATGCCGGGAAGGAGTGCTTCAGCCGGGCGAAGAGGTAATCGAAACTGAATGTTTCTGTTAACTGGGCTTTTTCTGCTCGTATGTGGTCGATGAAGGATTGAACCGTAAGTTTAGGCTCGCGGTTTGCGATCAGTCGGGACAGATCGTTCGCCGCGACACGAATGCGATCACCAAGGCCTGGGAACTTCGCCTCCGACACCTGGTTTAGGGCGAGGTTATCCAGGCTTATGACAACTGTCCCCGGGAGCGCCCTCTTGTCCGCCAAGTACTCGACCAATGCGACGCTGTCGCGAAAGGAGGAACCGGGAACGCCAAAGTTGAAGACAGTCCCGGGCAACATGCCGGGAAGGTCGTCCTCTGACACGCCGACGATCCTGCTATTACCGAAAAGACCAACTTCGTACTGCGGCACATCGGCAGCATGTTTGGTCTTGAGCGCCGCCAAATCGAATTTGTCGAGCAGGTCGAGGTTCGTTGATTTGGATTCCGCGCTCCGTGCGAAAGGATCCGGTAGGATCGAACTTCCGCGGCTGCCGATGACTACTACACATCCGACAAGAACCACACTGAGGAAACTGAAGAGAAACGTGCGCATTGCGGTGTGTTTGTTTGACGGGGGGCTAGCGTTTGCGCAGCATACCATGATCGGCAGTTGTCAGCGTATCCAAAGTGTTGTCCATGATGGTATTTTTCCACGCAACGAGGTTGCTTAGCCGAGTGGCAGAGGGATACTGGTACTAACCTTGTCAGAGAGTAGAACTTGATGTGGATCGCTAGTCCTGTGAAACACCTGTTGTATCTCGGCGGTCGGATGGAATTAGGCACATTGTGAGAACCCTCGTCACTGGCGGAGCGGGTTTCATCGGTAGTCACGTGGTGGACCGGCTGCTCGATGAGGGTCACGAGGTCATTGTCATCGATAACTATTCTACAGGTCGGCCGGCAAACATTGTTCACGTGGCGCGGCGCCTCACTGTCGTCGAGGCTGATATTGCACAACCCGGATCGTGGGTTGGCGCCTTCGACAAAGTAGATTGGGTGATTCACCTCGCCGCACTTGCCGATATAGTGCCTTCAATCCAAAACCCCGAGGGGTATTATCGCGCGAATGTGGACGGCACGTTCAATGTGCTTCAGGCAGCAAACGCTGCGGGGGTGAAGAGGTTCGTGTACGCTGCGTCATCGTCCTGCTACGGCATTCCCGACGATTTTCCGACACGGGAAACCGCAGAAATGAGGCCGCAATATCCGTACGCGCTAACCAAGCTGCTTGGCGAGCAATTGGTGATGCATTGGGCTCAAGTATACGACCTTCCAGCGGTATCTCTGCGCTTCTTCAACGTTTACGGCCCGCGCTCGCGTACTTCAGGGACCTACGGTGCGATGTTCGGGGTTTTTCTGGCTCAAAAACTTGCGGGTAAACCGTTCACCGTTGTGGGCAATGGGGAGCAATCCCGTGACTTCACGTACGTAACAGACGTCGCCGATGCCGTTTACGCAGCGGCGGCAAGCAACGTGACGAGCGAGATAATGAATGTTGGATCGGGTGTGACAGTTTCCGTCAATCGGGTTGTTGATTTTCTTGGAGGTCAAAGAGCTTTCATACCGAAACGCCCGGGCGAGCCAGACAAGACGTTCGCCGATATCAGTAAGATTCGAAGCCTTTTGGGCTGGCGTCCGAAGACCGGCATCGAAACGGGAATATCGATGCTTCTGGAGAATATTGATTACTGGCGCGATGCTCCTGTCTGGGAACCCGATTCAATCGCTGCAGCCACCAGCGATTGGTTCAAATATCTTGGCAAACATTCGGCATGAACGTCCCAGGGTCCCTTGATCAGGCGTTTGTAAAGTGTGGATCAGTTGTTCGAGAGACTGCCCTATCAGGTTGGTCGGCCAACACAATCCCAGGCCTTTGCCAACCGAAGAAAATGAAACTTAGCATTGCCGTGCTCGACGATAGGGATGGGGGCGGCCTTGCTGGGTTGGCGAATCCGTTGCTCCCAGCGCTTTCCAGCACGACGGCGCGCACACAAGAAATGCATGTTACGCTCGGCCAAATGCTTTGTGGTGCGTTGGAAACCGAACTCGGTCTCGCATGAGCCTAGCGGGAACGCTGGGGCTCTCGTCCTATCGCGTCGCCGGTTATTTGGCCGGACCTGTCGTGCGACGAAAATTGCGTCAGCGCATGGCGCTTGGAAAGGAAGACCCGCAGCGAATAGGAGAGCGCCTTGGACACACCCGAGCAGATCGTCCCTCGGGGACCTTGGTTTGGGTCCATGCGGCGTCGGTTGGCGAGGGCCTTGCCGCCCTGCTCCTGATCGACGAGATACACAAACGGCATACGGCCCTTCGGTTCCTATTGACGACGAGCACCGTTACGTCGGCAAACCTTCTGGCGTCCCAACTTCCTCCCTTCGTAATCCATCAATTTGCGCCGGTCGACTTACCAATGGTCGCTCGACGTTTTCTCGATCACTGGCAACCGGACGCGGCACTCCTCTTGGAATCCGAGTTCTGGCCGAACCTTTTGCTTGGGCTCGCGCATCGCGCAATCCCGGCTGCCCTGGTCAACGGTCGTGTCTCGCCTGACTCCTACGCTCGGTGGTCCGCACTTCGGCCGGTCATCGCTGACCTGCTCGCCTGTTTTGAGGTTTGTCTGGGTCAATCCGATCGCGACGCCGAGTACTTGCGCGCACTCGGGGCGCTGCACGTCGTTGCCACTGGAAACATCAAGGACGCGTCACCGCCGCTCGGGGTCGATAAGACGACGCTCGACGCGGTTCAAGCGGCAGTCGGCGATCGACCTCGTTGGATCGCGGCGAGTACGCATGCGGGCGAAGAGGTTGTCGTGGCTGAAACCCACCATGCGCTGTTGCACCGGTTTCCCAACCTGTTGACCATCATCGTACCCCGGCATCCAGAGCGGGGTGCGGAAGTTTGCAGGACGTTAGATGCCCGCGGGACTACGGCGGCCCTGCGGTCTCGGGGGGAGGAAATCGGGCGCGATACGACCGTTTACATCGCTGATACCCTTGGGGAAATGGGGTTGTGGTACCGGCTGTGCCCAATTGCTTTCATCGGGAAGTCCTTGATCGGACGAGGCGGGCAAAACCCGTTGGAACCGGCCCGACTCGGGTGTGCCCTCCTCATGGGCCCGCACATGTCAAATTTTCAGCAAATTTCTACAGACTTGGTATCCTGTGGTGCAGCCCGGTTGGTCGATGACGCCGCCGATTTGCAGTCGCAGCTTGGCGCGTTGCTCGGCGACGACGAGGTTCGTCTGGCGATGATACGGGCGGGTCAGACTTACAGTGCAGCGGGAGGCATGGCGATGACAGCGACGATGACCCACCTGGAGTCGATTCTTTCTCGCGTCGGAAACGGCATCGCGTTGGCGCGGAAATGACGAGTTAGGGAACTAACTTTGTTTCTGGCAGCCTATATTTTTGCAGGTGCTTTTACCCTCGCGGGTTGCATTTTTGGCCGTCAGATCGGCACTGCACTCGGCGTGATGGATTTGCCCGATGGGCGCCGAAAGCTCCATGCTGCCCCGACGCCTTTGGTGGCGGGGGTGGCGGTGATGATTCCGGTCGTCGCGATGGGACTTGTCCTGTCACAAACGTCGATATGGGAGCCGCTTTATCTCGCGATTTCGGGCGTATCGGCATTCTTCGTCGCGCTTGGCCATGTCGACGATCGCAGCCATATCCGCGCGCTTTATCGGTTGTTGTTGTCCGCACTGGTAGTCGGGTCGGCGCTTTGGGCGGTTCCTGGATTGACGGTACGCGTTCTTAGTTTCAGCTTTTCCGATCAGTCGTCGCCGATTTTCTTGGGCAGCATCGGCGGTGCCGCATTTAGCGTTCTGTGCCTAGTCGGTCTTCAGAATGCCGCAAACATGGCGGATGGTAAGAACGGCTTGGTAATCGGGATGTCCTTGATTTGGATCCTGCTCCTATTCGCCTACACCCCAGCGCACATGGATCCGCTGCTAATCGTTCTAGCGATCGGTCTCGTCGTCGCACTCACCTTCAATCTTGCGGGGAAGGTGTTTCTGGGGGACGCCGGAACCTACGGTCTCAGCGTGACGATCGGGATGATTGCCCTATACAGCTACAATGTCGATTTCGTCGGGTTTCCCGCCGATGCCGTCGCCCTGATGTTCTTGGTTCCTGTGGTCGACACGTTGCGACTGATCGTTTTGCGCACCTTCAGGGGGCGCTCGCCGTTTTCGCCCGATCGCGATCACCTGCACCACGTTCTGCTCGCGCTGATGCCGTGGCACTGGGCCTTGACGACCTATCTTGCTCTGGTTGCAGTCCCGAGCCTTGTTGCACGCTACAACGTAGATTGGACGGGTAGTTTGGCGATCGGGACGTTGACGATTTACGCGATCTTGATCGCGCAAAAATACCGGCCGATCGGGGTCGCCGCGTCGAAGCCTGGGTCGTCCTCGACCTAGGCGCTTTCCGGCACGATGGCGTTCGCGGCGACGCGGGTACGAACCTGTCGTCCCAGGAGGTCGACCAGAATGATCACGCGATCCTGGTCGTCGTGGCAATCGAAGATTCCGACTTGATCGCACAAAGAACCCGAAACCAAACGCACCGATTGGCCCTTTGTCAGGGGGGCACGGCCGAGGTGCACAAAACCGTCGCCACCTTCGCGATCCTTGATTTCTTGGATCAACCGGTCGGGGAGCGTAGGAAGGTGGGAGCCCATTCGAACCAAATCGACGACACCTTTGGCGGAAGCCGCAACGGCCGCCGCAAATGCCGAACCAGGCGCGGATTTGACGAACAAATACCGAGGAAAAAGCGGACGCGCGACCATGTCGGTCCGCCGAGCGTGCCGCCGCATGGCCATGTACTCGGGCAAGTAGGCGTCAAATCCCAATTCCCACAAATTGGTTCGCGCCCAACGTTCTTTGCGCGGCTGCGTATAGGCCACATACCACGTCATTTTGTTGTGCTCTTCTGATTGACGCGAAGAATCTTAGGCACCCGAATGGTCAATCCCGCAGGATGGTCGGCAAGCTCGTCGTAGGTTGCCTGGCCGGCGTTCATGTCGGTCACGATGAAGACATCGACGGCGGGGATATCGTCTATGCTTTTCACGACCGGAATGCCGAGGAAGGTCGGCTCGTTTCCACTATCGACTATGGCAGCGATTTCGATCGGGTATTGCCCTGCGCACAAGATCACTATTTCTGCTATTTCGCTCCGGCCCGCGAGGGCGACACGGCTGTAACCCGCGGCAACACAGGATTCCAAGATCGTGTCTAGTTCATTTCGGGCGTGCCTATAGAAGCTGAACGACGACTTTAAGTATCGCGCGGTAAGGCGACTCTTTTCGGAGAACCCTTTGGGCGTAAGGTAATAGGCGTAGCGGTTGGGTGGTGCTTGCGACGCTTTGATCCACCCCCGCTTAATGCATCGCTTGATATAGGCATTCGTCAAACCAAGGGCGATGCCGAGATTCTGTGCGAGGCTACGCTGGGAATGCGGCTCGTCGCTCTCGACCGCGCTTAACAAGTCCAACGTGATTTCGGTCTCGGCGCTGTTTGGTTGGTCGGGCATTATTTTTTGAAAGGTGTTCAGGACGTGAACACTAACGCGTTCATGACGTGAACGTCAAAATCTTTCGCAGGTCTGCCGACCTTCGCTCCGCCGTGCAACGGGAACGAGGCTAAGCCCAGGGACCGGAAGCGCCTTCCCAGACCATTTGCACGCTCTATAGTCTGGGCAGGATTGTATCCGCGACACGTTGGAGCGTTGCAATGGAACTAGGCCGCCGCTTGTTTGGCAAAGAAACAGCGCCGGGAAGCGCGACCCTAAAGGGTCTCATCGCGGCGCTGCATGCCTTGCCGCAAGGGTTTGCTTTGTTCGATGCCCGGGACAAGTTGGTGGTGTGCAATCCCGCCTTTCGTGAGGTTTTTGAGGCTGGCGACGACCCCATCCCCGATGGCGCCTCCTACGCGGCCGTTCTGCGAGGCGCTGCCGTTAAGGGAAAAATAGAGGGGGTTCGACGCGACGAAGAAACGTGGCTCGCGGAACGCCTCGCTGCGCATGTAAACCCTGAGAACATCTTCAATCTAACGCTTCGGACCGGTCGTACATTCGTTGTTTGGGAGCAACGGATTCCTGGCGGCGGCACGGTCGTGAGCCTCGTCGAGATTACCAGCTACGAACGCCGCGACGCCGCCAGCCGGACCAACGAGCAAAAGGCGCGGGCGATGCTCGATAGCGTCTTCGATGGCGTTTTGACGATCGGCGCAGACAGTGTCGTCGACAGCGTCAACGCCCGGGCCGCGGAGATATTCGGGCGGCCAATCGAAACCATTATCGGCAATAGTGTGGGGACTATCTTTCCCGATCTTCCGCTCTCGGAGCTTATTGGAGACGACGCGCTGGGTGGCATCCGCGAGCTCAAAGGCCGGGGCCCGGCGGACGCCGCGATCAACCTTGAGGTTGCGGTGAGCGAACTTCCCGACACCTGGTCGCTGCAAGATCGCCGCCGCGAAACCCGCCAGACCTTTGTCGCGACGATCCGCGACGTGACCGAACAAAGGGCGCTCGCCCGGCAGCTTCAACAGGCGCAGCGGATGGACGCAATCGGTACGCTGGCTGGAGGAATCGCCCACGACTTCAACAACATACTTTCGATCATCATGGGATACGGCGGCCTGATCCAGCAGGACTTGCCGGAGGGCACCGAAGCGCGGGAAAACGCAGATATGGTGGTCCAGGCGGCGCGACGGGCCCGCGAACTGGTCGAGCAAATCCTGACCTTCAGTCGCCATTCGGACGACCAAGCGAAGAAACCTTTGGATCCGAAACCGGTGGTGAAGGAGGTTCTCAAGCTGATTCGGTCGACCGTGCCGGCAACCATTGAGATCGTGCAGGAGATCGGCGAGGATGAAGGACGGCTCCTTGGAGACGTGTCTCAACTCCATCAGATTGTGATGAACCTTTGCACCAATGCAGTGCATGCGATGGGTGCAGGCCCGGGCCGGCTTCTGGTGTCCTTGACCCGTGAAAATCTGGATGCCGAGGCCGCCGCCGCTTGGGGTGTCCGAAGTGGCGATTTCTGGCACCTCAGCGTTGCCGATAGCGGCGAAGGAATTGCGCCCGATGTCTTGGACCGCGTTTTTGAGCCCTTCTTCACGACCAAAGAACGGGGACAAGGGACTGGGCTTGGCCTCGCGGTTGTCCACGGGATCGTCACCGATCACGGTGGCGTCGTGCGCGCCGAAAGCAGGCTAGGGCAGGGAGCAACGTTCCATGTCCTCCTCCCGGTGGACGACGCCGAGCGAGAAGCCCTGGTGGACGCGCCTGTGTCGACCGCCCTCGCCGGCCGCGGTCGCATTTTGCTCGTCGACGACGAGACGCTGATCGTTCGAATGGGGCAGAAAATCCTCAATCGCCTCGGCTACACGGTTGTTGGCGCAACGGATTCAGAGGAGGCGCTGGAGACCTTTCGCGCCGATCCGGGCGGTTTCGATCTGTTGATGACCGACCAGACGATGCCGGGGCTGACGGGCGATGCCCTGATCGAGGCCGTGCGGGCGATTCGACCCGACCTACCGGTGGTGCTGTGTACCGGCTACAGCCAGGTGATGGACGAGGAAAAGGCCAAGGAAATGGCGATCGACGCCTTTGTCATGAAGCCGTTGGAGCGGGAGGAAGTCGGACGCATCGTCTCCACTGTCTTGGCTGCGCGGGTGGGCTAAGGCCGGTGTTGCAGCCTGCCGCCAATCGCCATATCTTGCGCCGCCGATATGGTGGGGCGTGGCCAAGTGGTAAGGCATCGGGTTTTGGTCCCGTGATCGCAGGTTCGAATCCTGCCGCCCCAGCCACCGGTGGGGTTGAGCCGATCCCCCGACACTAGTGGAGGAGACGCGGTGGACCCCGTTTTTCAAAGTTTCCTGGCAGGCTTTCCCGTTTTTATCGCTCACTTCGCGCTAACGGTTGCCCTTCTGGTGGCCGGGATCGCGGCGTACATGGCGATCACACCGCACCGCGAACTAAGCCTTCTCCGGGCCGGCAATACCGCCGCGGCAATCTCGCTGGGCGCCGTCGTGATCGGCCTCGGGCTGACGCTGGGTGTCAGCATGGCCAACAGCGTCACGTTGTTCGATATCTTGGTTTGGGGCGTTGTCGCGCTCGTGCTGCAGCTCGGGACGTTCTTCGTTATCGACCGGCTCTTGCGCGGCCTTCCGCAGCGGATCGAAGAGGGCCAGGTCGCCTCGGCGATCTTTCTCGCCGCATCGAAGCTGGCCGTTGCCATCGTGACTGCGGCTGCGTTGACCTAGGGCGCCAGACCGGTGCGTCGTCTCGACGTCCTCTTGGTTCTGGTGTTGCTGGTGGGGGTCGCGGTCTCCGCGATTAACGACGGTCTCTCGCCGCAGCAGCGTCGCCCCGAACCGACGGTCGCACCGTCGCCCGCGCCGAGTGCCTCTGTGCCGCCGCCGGCGGAGCGTCGCGGTACCCTGCCGCCGCCTTCGTCGCGCGACGCGGGCTTCGAGGTCGAATCAACGCGGAAGTCGACCGACGTGTCGGGGACGGCATTCGCGATCGGCAGCGGGATTTGGATGACCGCGGAACACGTGACGCGATCCTGCGGCGCGCTTTTTGTCGAATCCGGTGCCCAGTTGCTCCCCGTTCATCGCCTCGTTGAACACCCCTCCGCTGACGTCGCGGTCTTTCAGACCGATCATGCCGGGCCGCCGCTGGCGCTGACCGACCGGCTCGATATTGGGCAAGCCGGGTTTCACCATGGCTTTCCCTCTGGGCGACCGGGCGATGTGACGAGCACGCTAGTCGGTCGGGCGCAGATTCGCGTGCGTGGCGCGATCAACCGGATCGAACCGGCGGTGGCCTGGGCGGAGAGGCAACGTTTTCCGTCCCGACTCGAAGAGCTCGGTGGGATCAGCGGCGGACCGGCCCTCGACGCCGAGGGCCGCGTGGTTGGCGTGACCGTTGGGGGGTCGGAGCGTCGAGGCACCGTGCTCACCGCCGCGCCGGCGACAATGCGTGAAGTGATCGCCCAGGCGGCGGTCGTTCTTGAGCCGGGCGCTACTGGCCCGCGCGCCCGGCCGGACCCGAACAGCGTGACCGCCTATGGCGACGCGTTGCGGCGCGACCTGACGGTTGCCAAAGTCATTTGTCTGTTGCGCCCACCGTCACGCCGACCGTTGTCGCGCCGTTAAGTACGCATTGCGGGTTAGTCGAAATCCAGCAACGGCCCCTTGGGCACTATCCCGAGCGGATTGATGGAGCGGTGGCTGTGGTAGTAGTGCCATTTGATGTGGTGAAAGTTCACGGTCTCGGCGATACCCGGCAACCGGTAGAGCCCGCGCAGGTAGGCCTGCAGGTGGGTATAGTCGGCAATGCGCTGCCGGTTGCACTTGAAATGATTGACGTAGACCGCATCGAACCGGATCAGGGTCGGGAAGAGCCGAATGTCGGCTTCGGTTAGGATGTCGCCGATCAAATAGCGTTGACGACCAAGGCGCTTCTCCAGATCGTCGAGGGTCGCGAATAGGGCGTCGAATGCCGCGTCGTACGCTTCCTGGGACCCGGCGAAACCACATTTGTACACACCGTTGTTGACGGTGTTGTAGATGCGTTCGTTGATCTCATCGATTTCACGCCGGTGGGCCGCCGGGTAGAGGTCGATCGGGTGCGTCGCGATTCCGGCGAGGGCACCGTTCAGCATTCGAATAATGTCGGCCGATTCGTTGTTCACGATCCTGCCGGTCTTGAGGTCCCACAGGACTGGAACGGTGACACGGCCGCTATAAGTTGGGTCCGATGCTGTGTAGACATCGCGCAGAAAAGCGCGCCCGGCAACGGGATCGGGGATGGCGCCATCGCGGTCGGAGAAATGCCAGCCGTCGTCGGTCATGTGCCAGTCGACGACCGCGACATCGATCGCTTCGGTCAATCCTTGGAGCGCCCGGGCGATGAGCGTCCGATGGGCCCATGGGCAGGCGTAGGACACATAGAGGAGGTAACGTCCGGGTTCGGCGGGGAAGTCGGTGGTCCTATCGGCGCTCACCCAGTTGCGAAACCCACTATCGCCGCGGACGAACTCGCCCTTTTTACTGCGTGGGATTTGCCCGTCGGCACTCCATTTCCCGTCGATCAGTAGTCCCATTTGGCGGCTTCCCTTCTCTGGTATCCCGGTGTCGTGGCAGGGAGTCTACGAAACGACACACCTTATCAGGACCTCGACGCAGCATGACGATTTGCGATTGCGCGGTTTGCAGTTGCCTTGCGTTGGAAACGCGAGGGTGTTAGTGGGAGTGCCATGACGACCAGACGGGACCGACGACGATAAACCCTGCGCGTACCGCGCGAGCCGTCCCCGTGCGCGCCTTAGGGCGCGTCGTCTTCCCCATTTCTGCTGCTTTGGCCGCGCCGCGTTGCGCCCGATCAGCCCTCGTTGCCGGAGAGTAACCATGTTCGAGATCGTCCCCGAGCGGCCCCAGGATTCCGGTCCGCGGGAAGCCTTGTTAGACCTTGCCTTTGGACCCGACCGGAATGGACGAACGGCCTACAGGTTGCGCGACGGTGTGATGCCGGTGCGGGCGCTTTCCTATGTCGCCCTTGTCGATGGTCAGTTCCAAGGAAGCCTCAGATTCTGGCCGATTCTTGTGCAGGGCGCCCGGGCACCTTTGCTGCTAGGCCCGTTGGCCGTCGAGCCGGCCGGTCGCGGTCAAGCCATCGGCATTGCCCTTGTGCGCAATGGATTGCGGCGCGCGCGGGTTCTAGGCCATGACCTTGTGATTCTTGTCGGCGATTACGCTTACTACAAACGGTTCGGATTCGTGCATGCCACGCACCTCAACCTTGTCATGCCCGGGCCGGTAGAAAAGGACCGGCTCCTCATACGCAAGTTACCGCGCGGGCGGATCATTGGTGTCACTGGACCAATCCTCCCGGCTCTGCCTGCGGCACAAAGCTGATTGTCGGTCGTTCGGGCGGTTGTGAAGGTGGGCGCGATCTCGCCGCTTAACGGCCTTCGCGGTACCAGGCGAACATCAGGCCACCGATCAAGAGTAAAAGCACGGCGAGTGCCGGCAACAACGACACTTGGCGCACGCCGGTGACAAAATAACTCTCGTTTCGTAGGACGCCGATCCAGTCGCGTCCACCCGATGCGGCGCCAGGCCGGACCCGGCGAATGTCGGGGGTGCCGTCGTCGGTTAGCCAGGCGATGCGTCCGCCGCTCTCGTCGACGACCGGTTGCAGTCGCGCGGCGGTCGCGCGAACGTCGGCGAACTCTCGCGGGTTGATGGCGCCGACCGCGGCTACCGTTGTGTTGAGGTCGTCGGCGAATCGATAGAGGCCGGTTTCCGTCGCGGTGAACGACGCGGTGAACCGCCCTCCCGTGGCCTCGGACAAAACGATGTCCTGGGTGGCTCCGGATGGACCGGTAATGCGCACCGGCGGGATTTCAGGCGACAGGCTGCGCCGTTCGATCGTGATGGTATTGCCGTTGGCTGCCGCGCGAAGTTCCTCTTCCTCCAGGTCCGGTTCTTTCATCAACCAGTGGGCAAGCCGCCGCAGGAGTTCCGCCTGGGGTCCGCCGCCCTCGAAGCCGCGCGCCCACAGCCAAGCATGATCGGACAGCAGTTGGGCGATACGTCCGTCGCCGACGCGATCGACCACGAGGAGGGGGTGTTCGTTCGGTCCCGACATCAACGCCGCGCCCGCGGTCTGGGCGGACTCGACCATGCGGAACCAGCGACCCCAATCGGGGTCGCTCCCCGGCGTGCCGGCGCCGCGTAGGTCCGATGTTACCGGGTGCCGGCGCCCAATATCGGTCAGCGCCGGGCGGAAACCCTGTTCGTAGACGCGGCCCGTGGGCTCGGCTGGGAGGATCCGGCCCAAGGGTGTTCGGAACAAACTGAGCGGCGTCGCGAAGGCCGGTCCGGCCGCCTCCAATAGAGCGCCGCCGTTCTTGACGTATTCCGCGATGTTCTCGACGTAGGTCGGCAGCAGCACGCCGCGCCGCCGGTACCGGTCAAAGATGATGAGGTCGAACTCGTCGAGCTTTACTTCGAACAGCTCGCGGGTGGGAAAAGCGATCAGGGAGAGCTCGCGCACCGATGTCCCGTCCTGCTTTTCCGGTGGCCGCAGGATCGTGAAATGCACAAGGTCGACCGACGGGTCGGCCTTGAGCAGGTTACGCCAAGTCCGCTCGCCGGCATGGGGTTCGCCCGAGACGAGAAGAACCCGGAGGCGGTCGCGCACACCCGAAACGCTGACGGCCGCGCGGTTGTTTTGCAGGGTTAGTTCCTCGGTTGCAGCGTCGACATCGATCTCGACAATCGTCAAGCCGCCGTGGTCGAGTTTCAGCGGAAGCCGACTCGTCTCGCCGATGGGGACGCGGTGGAACTGCGGTTCGCCGCCGTCCAAGCGAACCGTGACTCGCGCCGTCGAGGCGCTTGCTGCCGGTTGCCCGGTGTCCTCGATCCGCACGGCGACCTCAAGGTCGGTTCCAACAATCCCATAGCTCGGCGCTTCTTCGACCACGAGCCGCCGGTCGCCGTCGGTGCGGGTGCCGCTGAGCAAGACATGCACGGGTGCGCGCAACCCGGTCTGGGCGAGGTTGTCGGGGACATCGTGGACTTGACCGTCGGTAATCAGAATGGCGCCGGCGACTTGATCCGGTGGGATGTCGGAAAGCGCGTTGCCTAACACCTCGAACAACCGCGTGCCGGTGTCGCTGTCGGCGTCGGTCGCCCCGGAGGCGACGACGCGAACCTCGATATCGTCGTACCGGGCCAGGGCGCTCTGAACCTCCGCAAGCGCCCGCGCCGTTTGGGCGGCGCGCTCGCCGATCCCTTGGCTTTGGCTTTCGTCGACGACGACGATAGCGACATCCGGCAGCGGGTCGCGCTCTTCGCTGACCAGAGACGGGTTGGCGAGCGCCGCCAACACCACGGTGAGGGCGATCAGCCGCCATGCGATGCCCGACGCGCGGCGCCAGAGCCCGAACGCGACCAGGGCGACGGCGGCAGCCGCTAGTGCCGCGAGGCTCCACCAGGGGAAGAACGGGGCGAAGGCGATGTCGGCAATATTCATCATTGGCCCAGACGTTCGAGAATGGCCGGAATGTGGACTTGGTCTGCTTTGTAATTGCCGGTGAAGGCGTACATGACCAGGTTAACGCCGAATCGATAGGCCATTTCGCGTTGCTGGTTGCCGCCCGGCACCGGGGCGGCAAGATAGCGGCCGCCTTCGTCAATGGCCCATGCCGCAGCCCAATCGTTGCTGCCGACAATCACCGAGGAAACCCCATCGTTGGCACCGCCGATTTGGCTTTCGACCCAGACCGTACCGCCGGCATAGCGTCCGGGGAATTCTTGCATCAAATAGAACGCTTTGGTGAGGACGTGGTCCTCTGGCACCGGCGCGAGCGGCGGCATGTCCAAGCCGCGCAATACTTCGCGCAGGCGGCGCACGCCCGGGCCGTCGGCGGAGGGGCCGCGGCTGAACGTTGTGGTGTTCAATTCGACGTTCTGTTGATCGCGGGTATCGAACACGATGGTGCCGCCGGTTTTCATGAACGAATCGATCTTTGCCAGGGCTTCGTCGCTCAGGTCGCGTTGCGCCGGGGCGATGGGCCAATACAGCAGCGGAAAGAACACCAATTCGTCGGTCTCGATATCGACGCCGATCGGACTGCCGGGTTCGATCGCCGTGCGCCTCTGGAGAACATCCGAGAGACCGCGCAGACCCGAGGCACTCAGTGCGTCAATCTGCGCGTCGCCGGTAATCACGTAGGCGAGGTGGGTCTCAAGCGTTGCGGCGAGGGCAGTCGACTCTGCGACCTGGGCCTCCGCGCCGCGGGGAAGGCCGGTCGACAGAGCCGCGACGACAAGAACCGCCCCGGCGGTCATGCGCCGCAGCCGTAACTGGCCGCGCAGAATGAAACTCGCCACCATATCGGCAAGGATCAACAATGTTGCCGCCAACAGCAACCAAGACAAAAGGGTCAATTCGGTAGTCGTCGCGTAGGTCGCCCGGGCTGGTCTGCCCGGCAGGGAATCGAGGGTCTCATAGGCTCCCAGCGCAACCGGTAGATTCAGCGCTCGGCGCGATTCCTGGGTTCCATAGAACCCTGGGGGATGTTGCGGGCTGATCCGCGCCGCCTCGAAAACTTCCGGTCCGGCGGGGAGGACGCCGGCGCGCGGCGACCCCAGCCGCCCGAACCCATCGACACTCGCGATCGGCGGTAACGCCGCGGCGCCCTGGGTGCCGGCGACGCCCTGGCTTAACCCCACCAGACGCTGCAGCATTTCGACGAATAGGCCCGACAGCGGCAGGTCGGACCAGGCGGTATTGGCGGTGACGTGGAACAGCACGAGCCAGCCGTTGCCCCGCCGTTCCGCGGTGACGAGCGGTGTGCCGTCTTCGAGACGGGCCCAGGTCTTCGGCGACAGATCGAGATCGGGTTCGGCCAGCACTTGGCGGAGAACGCGCAGGTCGGCCGGGGGTTTAAGGCCGGCAAACGGACTGTCGGGTGGAAAGGCGCCCAGCCGTGCGGGCGTCGCCCACGTTAGGGCGCCGCCCAGGAGCCGGGTGCCGCTGCGCAACCGCACCGGCAGGAGGTCGTCGGCACCCTCCGCAAGCTTAGGGCCGGCGAAGCGGACAAGGACGCCGCCGTTGTCCAGCCACTGCTCCAGCGCCGGCCGGTCGGCGGCCACGACTTGACCGATATCGGCCAAGGCAACAACCGCGAAACGACCATCCAGTAGGTCGCCCAGTGTGGCGCGCTGAACCTCGCTGAACGGTTCGAGGGCGCGGTCGAGATAGAACACATCGGACAGCAGGGGTTGTTGCGATTCGATGTCGCCGCCCGAAACCAGCCCGACCGGCCGCCGCCGCCAGCGCTCATCGACCAAGACCAAGCTGCCGGCCGAGCGTTGTCCCTCGACCTCGAGGCGGGCGATTTTGTTGCGCGTTTCCGCGGGCAGGTCGAGCTCCGCACCGGCGCGCGCTGTCCCTGGCTCGAAATCGACAGGAACGCGGTGGAGCAATTGGCCTTGATCGCCGGACGCGCGCACCCAGTAGCGGTTGGCCGTGGCGCTCGCCGTACCGGTGGCCCGCCGAACTTGAACGCGCAACAGGGCGCCCTGTCCCTCGGGCGGCTCCAGGATTACCGGCGTCTTTAGGGCTGCGTCGGCGATCACCGTGAGCGGCCCGACGATCGACATCCGTTCCGCCAAATCCCGCGTTACGGCGTCGGCAGAATCGGCAATGCCGTTGCTCAACCACACCACCTCGGCCGGAAGGTCGAAGGGCAGGTCGATCAGGGCGTCGAGAGCCGCGCGGTGATCCGTTTCCCACGGTTTCGGGACAAGCCCATCCATTACCCGGCTGGCTTCGTTCGCTGGCATTAGGCCGGTCAATCGCGGCTTGGTGCCGTCGACGTGGGGGGCCGTCGTCAGGACCGCAACGGGCCGGCCTTCCCGGTCGGCCTGGTCGAGAATGTCTTTCGCGGTGTCCAGACGGTCCTGCCAGTTTGTTGCGGCAGCCCAATCGTCGTCGACCACGACCAGCAAGGGGCCGTCCCCGCGCAATTTCGACCCGGGGTTCAAAATGGGTTCGGCCAGGGCCATCACGATGAGTGCGGCGATCAGCAAACGCAGCGCCATCAGCCACCATGGAGTCCGTGCCGAACTTTCCTCGGTTTGCTTTAGTCCGAACAGTAGTCGGATCGCCGGAAAGGGCACCCGTCGCGGCGACGGCGGCGTTACGCGCAGCAACCACCAAATAACCGGGAGGGAGAGGAGGCCCAACAGCATCCAGGGGGCTGCGATACCAAGACTACCGAGGGTCAGCACGGGTCTCTCCGGTTACCACAGATTGCCGCGGCTGAACGCGGCGTAGAGCGGCAGCAGCGCTTGCTGGGCGGGGCGGTCGGTCCGGTGGAAGTTGAGCGACCAACCCGTCCGTCGCGCAAGGTCGGAAAGACTTTCCCGCAGCGCCGCCAACCGGGCGCGGTACGCTTCGCGGAGGGATTCGGCTTTGCCCACGGTCAGCGCGCCTTCCTGCTCCAATCCTTCGAACAGGGTTCGGCCGCTAAACGGCAGTTCTTCTTCGGCCGGGTCGAGGATTTGCAGCAGGTGCCCCGAAACGCCCGCCGCTGCGAACCGTTTGACGAGCGCCTCTGTCTCCTCAAAGGGGGCCAGGAAGTCGCCGATCAGAACTAATTCGGCATGCCGCGGCATACGTTCGACCGGTGGAAGGTTGGCGCCCAGCGCGTTCTCGCGCGCCAACGTGACCGCCATTTCAGCGAGCGTCGCGCGACCGGCACGGGCTATCCGGTCGCTCCCCAGCAGGGCGACGTGTTCGCCGCCCAGCATCAGCAAGGATGCACAGGCGAGTAGGAGAACCGCGGCACGGTCTGCTTTGGTGTCGAGCGATGCTGCCGAGCGATATTGCATGGAGGCAGAGTTGTCGCGCCACAGCCATACGCTCTGGGCGGCTTCCCACTCGGTTTCGCGAACGTAGGTGCGGTGCGATTTCGCGGATCGCCGCCAATCGATGCGGGTTGCCGGATCGCCCGGCCGGTAGCGGCGAAACTGCCAAAAGGTTTCGCCTTGGCCGACTCGGCGGCGGCCATGAACACCTTGGGCGACCGTGGATGCCACACGTTCGGCCTCGATAAGCATGGGCGGCAGGGCCGATGCCAAGATCTCGGCACGCTCGCGCACGCGTTGGGCGGTGTCGATCCCGCCGGTCGGTGTGGTGGGCGCGGCCACGATCGCCTTAGCGGTAGGGGTCGCAGAGGCGGTCGATTAGCCCCGGCAGCGTCACCCCCTCGGCCCGCGCTGCGAAGTTGAGCGCCATCCGGTGCCGTAGGGTTGGGGCGGCAAGCTCGACGACATCATCGACGCTCGGCGACAGGCGGCCCTCCAGCAGCGCCTTGACCCTCACGGTCAGCATCAGCGCTTGGCTGGCGCGCGGCCCGGGGCCCCAGGCGACCGCACCGCGCACTTCGGCGATATCTGAGGTTTCAGGTCGACCGGCGCGCACCAAACCGAGGATCGCCTCGACGACGCTCTCGCCGACGGGGATCCGGCGAACTAGGCGCTGCGCCGCCAGCAGTTCGCCGGCAGTCATGACGGTTGTCGGCGCGCCCTCTGCGGCGCCGGTGGTTGCCAACAACATGCGCCGCTCCGCGTCGAGGTCGGGATAGGTGACGTCAACTTGCATGAGGAAGCGGTCGAGTTGGGCCTCCGGCAGCGGGTAGGTCCCCTCCTGCTCGATCGGGTTCTGCGTCGCCAGCACATGGAACGGCCGCGGGAGCGGGTGACGCGTCCCCGCGACGGATACTTGCTGCTCTTGCATGGCTTGGAGGAGGGCGGATTGGGTGCGCGGACTGGCGCGGTTGATTTCGTCCGCCATCAGCAGTTGGCAAAATACCGGACCGGGAATGAAGCGGAAGGCGCGCTGGCCCGATTCGGATTCCTCAAGCACCTCAGAGCCGATGATATCGGCGGGCATCAGGTCGGGTGTGAACTGAACGCGCTTATCTTCGAGACCCATCACAGTTCCCAGAGTCTCGACCAAACGGGTTTTAGCCAAGCCGGGGACGCCGATCAGCAGAGCGTGCCCGCCGGCCAGCAGGGTGATCAGGGTATGGTCGACAACTTCTTGCTGTCCGAAGATGAACTCGCCGATCTTCGCCCTCACCTGAGCCATCTTTTCGACGAGCCGCTCGGCTTCGTGCACGATATCGCCGCTGCCGTCGGTGGCGGTAGGAGTGTGCTCAGTTATACTCACGCCAATTCTCCTAGTGGTGGACTGGACAACAATCGATGCCGAACGAACGGCCAGATGCACGCGACCTTGAAGCTGCCTTGCGAAGTGCAGGGCCGGCGCGTGGCGACCGCTCGAGCGACCTAGTCTGCGGCGACATCGACATACGCATAGCGCGCGACGGTACTTGGTTCTACCACGGCTCCCCGATCGGTCGGAAACGGTTGGTCAAGCTGTTCTCCACAGTGCTGCGCCGCGAAGCCGATGGCCAATTCTACCTTGTAACGCCGGTTGAAAAGGGGCGAATTCAAGTTGACGATGCACCTTTTGTTGCGGTCGAGTTAATCAGTTCGGGGCAGGGCCGGGAACGGTGTTTGCGGATGAGAACTAACCTGGACGAAGAGATAACAGTAGACGACGAACATCCCATCCAAGTGGTTCACGATCCAGTGACCGGCGAACCGTCGCCCTATGTAAGGATTCGGGACAGTCTGGACGCCCTGATCGCGCGCCCTGTCTATTACGAACTTGCGGAGATCGCGGAGGAGGCCCCAGGGAAGCCGGGCGACTATGGCGTGTGGAGCGAGGGGGCGTTCTTCGTGATCGGTCGGGAGTCCGCCGATGCCTGAATCGGTTGTCAGGCTGGTTGCGGATCTGCGAACGACCGGGCCGCAGCAGTCGATCTCTCTGCTGCGCGAGCGATTGGCTCACCCGCCGGCCTACCGCAGCGACTACGATCTTAATCCCGGCATGCGGTCGGAGGCGCCGCCGCGCGAGGCGTTGACCCCGGCCGCGGTACTTGTGCCAATCGTTGGGCACGCAGGGACTCCGACAGTTTTGCTCACAAAACGGACCGACCATTTGCGCGACCATGCCGGTCAAGTCAGTTTCCCAGGCGGGCGCGTCGAAATGGCCGACGAGGGGCCGGCCGATACGGCGCTGCGCGAAACCGACGAAGAAGTGGGGATCGACCGCAGCCATGTTGAAATCGTTGGGCACCTTGCTAACTATGAAACGCGAACGGGGTTCTCTGTAACGCCTGTGGTCGGCTACGTTCGCCCCGGTTTCGAACTCAAGCTGGATCGGTTTGAGGTGGCGGCGGTATTCGAGGTGCCTTTGGAGTACGTATTGGATCCGCGCAATCACGAACATCAGAGCCGTGAATGGAACGGCGTCGAACGGCATTTCTACGTTATTCACTACGACGACTATTACATCTGGGGAGCGACCGCCGGGATGCTCGTCAACCTCTATCACCGTATGATTCATCGGATTGGTTGAATGCTACGCAAGTTACTCCAGTACCTGCCGTTCTTTTTGCCGTTTATCGGCTACGCCATTTATGTGGTCGTTGCGCGCGCCAGCGGACGCGATGCGTCGTGGCGGAGAGCGCCGTGGCTATGGCTGACGGCCTTGGGTTTGTTGCTAACGATCTTTGCCTTTGTCGCTTTTTGGGCTTTGGACCAAGGTGGCGATACGGGGGGCACCTACGTCCCGCCCCGTCTCGAGAACGGCCGGGTCGTCCCCGGGCAGATCGTACCGAGCGACCGATGACCCGCCGTTCCGGCAGGCCGTGAAACCTGTACTCGCCATAGCTCCGCCGGATTGGATGACCGCGGCTGAGACGCGCGCTGTGGTCGCCGCGTTGACCGCAGAGGGTGCCACCGTGCGGTTCGTTGGCGGATGTGTGCGCGACGCGGTACTGGATTTGACGGTCAGGGATGTCGATATAGCGACGCCCGATGCGCCGGACCGAGTGTCGGCGCTGCTCAAGGCCGCTGGCATCAAGGCGATCCCGACAGGGGTCGACCACGGCACGGTGACGGCGGTGACCCAAGGCCGCCATTTCGAGATCACAACGCTGCGCCGCGACGTCGAAACCGACGGCAGGCACGCTGTTGTCGCGTACACCGACGACTGGGAGACCGACGCCGCCCGGCGCGACTTCACCATCAACGCTCTCTATGCGGATCCCGACGGCACCGTCTATGACCCGGTCGGCGGCTTACCGGATATCCGAGCGGGGCGGCTACGTTTCGTCGGCGAGCCTGCGAAGCGAATCGAAGAAGACGCGCTTCGGATTCTCCGATTTTTCCGCTTCTTCGCCTACTACGGTCGGAGCCAGCCCGATGTTGCGTCGCTCGACGCCTGCGCTACGTTGGCCGAGCGGGTTGTCTCGTTGTCGGCCGAGCGGGTATCGGCGGAACTCCTGCGTCTCTATGGGGCACCGGACCCCCTTAGCGCGTTGTCGATGATGGCCGCGGCTGGGGTTCTCCAACAAGTCTTGCCCGAGGCTACCCGGCTTGAGCCGCTCCATGTCCTCCTTCAGATTGAAGTGTCTGCCGACATTGAAGCCGACGCGCTGTTACGACTGGCTGCGACGATTTCCGAGGACGCGTCGACGGCGGTTGCCGGTGCGATCGCGGACCGGTTGCGCCTGTCGAATGCGCAGCGCGGACGTCTCGGCAGTCTTGTCGCGCCGCCGTTTGCCGTGGTTCCCGATATGAGCGACCACGATATGCATGTCGGCCTCTACCGCGTCGGCCGCGCTGCGTTCGCCGATCTGGTTTGGTTGACGTGGTCCCGCCAGGGTGTGTCGGCGAACCTGATGCCGCAGGTCAAGATGGCGGCGGCGTGGGATATCCCGAAATTTCCGTTGCGTGGAGAGGATGTCGCGGAACTCGGTGTTGCCGAAGGACCGGATATCGGAAACCTGCTCCACAGGGTCGAGGCATGGTGGATTGCCGCCGACTTCGCCGCGGATCGCGACGCCTGTCTCCGTCAACTTCGCGACGTTGCGCGCCAATCTGGCGCAACGCTTTAGGCGTTTGCTAGTTCGCTACTTTAACCAGCCGCCCTTTTGCCGTCCGCTGCGCTTCACCGTCCCGGAAGGCGGTGAACTCCAAGTCCATGCCCGTCGGCTTCAGCGAGCGGTCGTAGACCTGCATGTCGTAGCCGCCGTCGTCGCGGATCACCAATGTATGAACAGTTAGCGTTTGTTGGTTCAGGCGGGCCCAGGCGAACCGTTCGTCGACCAACGGATCGCTCGAGCCGATGGCACGCCAAACGTTGGCGCGGGCGGTGGGTTCGAACTTGATCTCCGTCGAGCGGCGTTCGGCGGTCGGCGCGTTCGGGTCGCCGCGCTGGCGCAGAACGGTCGTCCAGGTCACGGAAAAGCCCGCGCTATCGGGACGAATTTCGACGTCCATATCGCGGGCCGTCAGTTGGAAGTTGACGCTGACGTTGCTCTCGGAAATAGCGCTGCCCGACCATTTGCCGAAGAACGCGCCGATATTGACCGACGATTGCGCCCACGCTCCGGTGGCAAAGAGGGTCGCGACCGTCGCCGCCAAGAAAACACCGATCAATCGCGTCATTGTGGCCTCCTCATTGTGGGGTCGAGTTTAGCGTCGGGCGAGCGTTCCGGCCACCTGGTCAACACCAGGGCGCCGCGTCGCTGCTTTTCCGCGGAGCAGGTTCCAGGCGTCCCTGCACGACGCGGGCGAGCCGACCGTCGTCGAACCGCGCGAAATGGAGTTCCATACCCCCGTTTGAAAGACGCCGTTCGTAGATTTGAAGCTCTTCCTTGCCGTTTTCGTTGGTCGCTCGATTGAATACCCGCAGCGTTTCGTTCTCCAGTTCGGCCCGCGCTCGGGCATTGCTGGCCGACCCATCCGCCGAAAAAACCGCGTGCCAGGTGTGTGGTGCATCGCCAGGGGCAAAGAGCATCATCGCGAAACTCTGTCGGTCCGGGCCGTCCGCCATTACCCGCAACGTCGACCAGCACAGTTGGAAACCGGTTGGGTGATCCCGCACGATCACTTCGAGGCCGCGGAGTTCCCGTTCGGTGTCATCGCCGACCTCGGTTTCGGCGATGCCCTCGCCAACCCAACGGCCAAAGAAGGGTTGAAGGTCCGCTTCCGCGGCCTGTGCCGCGGAGGCGGCGAGCAGCCCGATCAATATGGCTGTCGCAAGCCTCATCGAATTGCCCTGTTCATGGCCACCGTGCCTCGGGCGGCAACGACATCAGGATCGCGTCGATGTTGCCACCGGTTTTGAGTCCGAATTGAGTGCCGCGGTCGTAGACAAGATTGAACTCGACATAGCGACCGCGCCGGACCAATTGATGCTCCCGCTGATTGGCGGTCCACGGGTCGTTGAAATGCCGACGCACGATGGTCGGATAGACCGACTCGAAGGTTTCGCCGACCGCCTGGGTAAAGGCGAAGTCGTCGTCCCAGTTTCCGGAATCGAGATAGTCGTAAAAGATACCCCCGACGCCGCGGGGTTCGTCCCGGTGCTTGATGTAGAAGTACTCGTCGCACCATTTTTTGAACTTGTCGTAGTAACCTGGATCGGACCGGTCGCACGCCGCCTTGTAGGCCGCGTGAAACGCCTCGGTGTCGCTGTCGTCCGGGATCATCGGCGTCAAGTCGGCGCCGCCGCCGAACCACGATTTCGTGGTCGTAATGAACCGGGTATTCATATGGACTGCGGGAACCAACGGCGAGCACATGTGCGCGACAAGCGAGATGCCGCCAGCCCAAAAGGCACCGCTTTCCTCGGCACCTGGAATGTTCTTGCGGAACTCATCGGAGAACGTCCCGTGCACCGTCGAAATGTTGACCCCAACCTTCTCGAAGACGCGCCCCTTCATGATCGACATGGTCCCGCCGCCCCCGCCGGGCCGCTCCCAGGTCTTCCGCGCGAAACGCCCCGCTGGCCGATCGCGGTGCATCCCCGTGTGATCGTCCTCGAGCGTTTCGAAGGTCGCGCAGATGCGATCGCGTAGCGTTTCGAACCAGGCCGCCGCCGAGTGGCGTTTCGAGTCGAGGTCGTCAGTCATTCGTCTTTATCCTTTACGAGCGAGTCGATGGCCGGGAAGATTTCAGTTTGACGCATTGCTTCGCCGATCACCATTGCTGCAGCCACCGCAACGTTGAGCGAGCGCAGACCCGGGCTCATCGGGATACAGATGCGGTGGTCCGCTGCGGCATGCACCTCTTCCGGTGCGCCGCGGCTTTCGCTCCCGACGACGATCCAATCGGTCGGCTCGAACGAGAACTGTGCGTATGAATGCTGCGCCTTGGTGGTGAGGAGCACCAGCCGTTGCGCTTGCCGAGCGCTCAGAAAGGCTTGCCATGATGTGTGCCGGGTGATCGCCGCCGCCGATGCATAGTCCATGGCGGCCCGCTTGAGATTGCGATCGCCGAACGGAAAGCCGCAGGGTTCGATGACATCGATCGGGAGCGCCAGACACGCCCCGAAGCGGATTAAGGTGCCCAGGTTCTGGGGGATATCGGGCTGATATAAGACAAGGCGCACAGGGTTCCTTTTGCACCAAGCCCCTAGGGGCCGGGAGCCCGAATCTGTTGCACTGCGGCAACATGTCGCTGTTGCCGCTGATTGTGGACTTTATTTGGAATTGATGGAATAAAGGCGCGCACAAATCCTTGGTTTTAACGAGGTTGGTAGATGGCGACGACGGCCCCACACCCGGGCGAAGAGGGAACCCGCCGCGACTTTATTTTCGTTGCCGCGGTATCGGCAACCGCAGTCGGCGCGGGGTTGGCCGTTTGGCCCTTCGTGAATTCGATGAATCCGTCCAAGGACGTCTTGGCTGAGGCGGTCGCCGAGGTTGATTTGGCGCCCATTGAAGAAGGACAACGGATCACGGTGTTCTGGCGGAAGAAGCCGGTCTTTATCGATCACCGAGCGCCCGCGAACATCGAAGCGGCGCAAAACGTTGCCTTGACCGACCTCAAAGATCCCCAAACCGATGCCGAAAGGGCGCAGCGCCCTGAATGGTTGGTTATGGTTGGGATTTGTACCCACCTGGGTTGCATTCCGGCTGGGCAACGGGTTGGGGATCGGCTGGGCGATTTCGGCGGTTGGTTCTGTCCGTGCCATGGATCGCACTACGATACCTCCGGACGAATCCGCAAAGGACCGGCACCCAAGAACCTTGAGGTTCCGCCTTACTCGTTCATTAACGACACGACAATCCAACTCGGATAGGGGACGGTAGATGGCCGGAGGACCTGCACGCCAGTACAACAACCGCCTGATTCGGTGGGTTGAGTATCGGATGCCCATTTTCAGCGCGGTCGAAGCGACGATCGGCCGCGACATGCCCACACCGAAGAACCTCAACTATTGGTGGTCGCTCGGGTCGGTGCTGTTTTTGGCGCTCATTATTCAAATCGCGACCGGGATTTTCCTGGCAATGCACTACATCCCGAACGGGGCCATGGCGTTCGACTCGGTCGAGCACATCATGCGCAACGTGAACAACGGGTGGCTGCTGCGCTACACCCACGCGAACGGCGCTTCGCTGTTCTTTGCCGCCGTTTATCTGCACATGCTGAGGGGCATGTACTACGGCTCTTACAAGGCACCCCGTGAGCTACTGTGGATCATCGGTGTTGTCATACTCGTTGTCATGATGGCGACGGCGTTCATGGGATACGTGTTGCCCTGGGGCCAGATGAGCTTCTGGGCCGCCACCGTGATCACCAATCTCTTCTCGGCGATCCCATGGATCGGCGAGGGGATCACCACATGGTTGTGGGGCGGGTTCGCTGTCGATAGCCCGACGCTGCAACGCTTCTACAGCCTGCACTACCTGTTACCGTTCCTGATCCTTGGGCTCTCGCTCATGCACGTTTGGGCGTTGCACGTGCACGGCCCGTCGAACCCGGTAGGGATCTCAGCGCGTAGTAAGCAAGACACGGTGCCGTATCACCCGTACTACACGTCCAAGTACATGTCGGTAATTGGCATAGCGCTGATCATCCTGGCGTTCCTGGTGTTCTATCAGCCGAACTTCTTGTCCCATGCGGACAACTTCAAGCCGGCCGACCCGCTCCAGACACCGCCCAATATCGTTCCGGAATGGTACTTCCTGCCGTTCTACGCGATTTTGCGCTCCGTCCCGGACAAACTCGGCGGCGTCGTGCTGTTCGGTGGATCGATCGCGATTCTCTTCCTGCTGCCGTGGCTCGACACGTCCCGGGTGCGGTCGGCCCGCTTCCGTCCAACCTATCGCTACTTCTTTTGGATTTTTGTGGCCGACGTGATTGTTTTGGGTTGGGTCGGCGCACAACCTGCTGAAGGCTCAGCGCTCCTGATTAGTCGCCTCGCCACCGCGTATTATTTCGCGCATTTCCTCATCATCTTGCCCTTCGTCGGATGGTTCGAACGGCCAAGGCCCTTGCCAGAAAGTATCAGTAAACCGGTGCTTAAGGGCGGTGCGGCCGCCGCGGAGGCTGCAGAATGACCAGCTTGCGAAACTACCTTGCCGCCGCAGGCGTCGCTGTCGCGTTGGCCGTCGGTTCGACTCAGGCCCTCGCTGCGGGAGATGGACCAGTGCCGCCGGCACACGACTGGTCCTTCAACGGCGTTTTCGGCAAGTTCGATCGGGCCGCACTGCAGCGTGGATACAAAGTCTACAAGGACGTTTGCGCCGCCTGCCATTCGCTGAAGTACGTCGCGTTCCGCAATCTCGTCGAAATCGGGTTCACCGAGGCCGAAGCCAAGGCATTGGCGGAAGAGTATGAAGTGGCTGGCGAACCCGACAGCGACGGCGAGCCGACGACCCGGAAGGCAAGGCTCTCCGATACCTTCCCGTCCCCCTATGCAAACCCGCAGGCAGCCCGTGCAGCGAATGGCGGTGCTTACCCGCCGGACCTGTCGCTGATCACAAAGAACCGCGACTACGGCCCGGACTATATCCGTGCGCTCCTGGTCGGATACGAAGAGCCGCCAGCCGACATCACGATGGCCTCGGGCATGAACTACAATGCCTATTTTTCCGGCCATCAGATCGCGATGGCGGCGCCGCTCAGCGATGACATCGTCGAGTTTGTCGATGGCACCGAGGCTTCTGTTGCGCAGTTGGCTGAAGATGTGACCACCTTCCTGCACTGGGCCGCAAACCCGGAGCTGGAGGAGCGTCATGGCCTCGGGTTCCAAGTCCTGGTCTTCTTGATCTTGTTGACCGGCCTGTTCCTCATCGTCAAACAGCGGGTTTGGCGGAAGCTGGACCACTAGTCGGGTGCCTAATTGAATCGAAAAGAGGCCGCGCGTTGCGGCCTCTTTTTTTTGACGTCTAGGCAGTACAAGATCAAACGAGACTGAGTGACTATTCGTTACCTATTGCGAGCGGGTGCATGAACGAACAGCACACAAAGCCGGTTATCGGGATCCTCGGGGGATCGGGCCTATACGAGATCGAGGGGCTGACCGATACCCAGTGGATTACGATTAAATCGCCCTGGGGCGAGCCGTCGGACGCCGTGTTTACCGGGTCGCTCGACGGAACGCGGGTCGTGTTTCTGCCTAGGCATGGACGCGGACACGTTCACGCACCGTCTGATATCAATTACCGCGCCAATATCGATATTCTCAAACGTGCCGGCGTGACCGATATCGTTTCGCTCTCCGCGGTCGGCTCGTTCCGTGAGAACTTCGAACCCGGCACCTTTGTGATTGTAGATCAATTCATCGACCGCACCTTTGCCCGCGAAAAGAGTTTCTTCGGGGCGGGGATGGTCGCGCATGTATCGGTGGCCAATCCGGTGTGCACTCGCTTGGGCGACGCGTTGCAGGCCGCGGCGTTTGCCATGAAGCTCAACGTCGTGCGGAACGGGACCTACCTGTGCATGGAGGGGCCGCAGTTCTCGACCCGGGCCGAATCGGAACTCTACCGCAACTGGGGGTGCGACGTGATCGGGATGACCAACATGCCCGAAGCCAAACTCGCCCGTGAAGCGGAGATCTGTTATGCGACGGTGGCGATGGTGACCGACTTCGATTGCTGGCACCCGCACCACGACGATGTCGAGGTTGCCGACATCGTCAAAGTTCTTATGCAGAACGCCGACAATGCGCGCGCCCTGGTCAAGAATGTCGTGCCGAACGTCGCGTCGTCGCGCCCCGCGGTGTGTCCGCACGGCTGCGACCGGGCCTTGGACTCGGCCATGATCACCGCGCCCGAGGCGCGCGACGGTGCGCGGCTGGCCAAGCTCGATGCCGTCGCCGGTCGTGTGCTGGGGGTGTCCTAGCATGCCGATCAAATCGCGCATCCGCACCATTCCGGACTACCCGAAACCGGGCATCATGTTCCGGGACATCACGACCCTGCTCCAGGATCCTGTCGGCTTCCGCTTGACCATCGAGGGTTTGGTGACTCCATTTGCCAAGCTGCGGATCGATAAAGTGGCGGCGATCGAGGCGCGCGGATTCATCCTTGGCGGCGCGGTCGCGGAGAAACTGGAAGCCGGATTTGTCCCGATCCGTAAGAAAGGGAAACTGCCCAATCGCACGCTCGGCCGCGACTACCAACTGGAGTACGGGACAGACCGTGTCGAGGTGCACGACGATGCGATCCTCGAGGGTGAGAAAGTCCTTCTGATTGACGATCTGATTGCGACCGGCGGGACCGCCATGGCCAGCATCGCACTGATCGAAGAAATCGGCGGCGCGATCGTCTCGTGCGCATTTATCGTCGACCTGCCGGATCTTGGCGGCGCGCAGCGGATTCGCGAGGCCGGCCATAGCGTCCATGCGCTGTGCGCCTTCGAGGGCGACTAGTTGCCTCACGGCAGCGATAGGCAATGAACGTCGAGGGTACCCACTATCGCTCCATCTGGCTCGGCGCCGACGGGTGGAGCGTTGAGATCGTCGACCAAACCCAGTTACCGCATGCTTTTAATACGCGTTCGCTGCGGTCGAGCGACGACGCGGCAACCGCGATCACGACCATGCAGGTGCGAGGGGCGCCGTTGATCGGGGCGACGGCTGCCTATGGGTTGGCCCTAGCGATGCGGGAGGACGCCTCCGATGGGCATTTGGCCAACGCCTATACACACCTGCTTGAGACGCGGCCCACGGCGGTGAACCTGCGGTGGGCGCTGGACGATATGCGCGCGTTGCTTGGCAACATTCCAGCTGAACGCCGCGCCGAAGCAGCCTATCAGCGGGCCGCCGAAATATGCGACGACGACGTCAACATCAACCGGGCCATCGGCGAACACGGGGCCGAGCACATCGTCCGACTGTGGCACGAGAAAAAAGACGGCTCATCGGCCGAGCCGGTCAATGTCCTGACCCATTGCAATGCGGGCTGGCTTGCGACCGTTGACTGGGGAACGGCACTTGCGGCGATTTATGTCGCGCACGACGAGGGTGTGCCGATCCATGTTTGGGTCGACGAAACCCGGCCCCGCAACCAGGGCGCGGCACTCACGGCGTGGGAATTGCAAAAGCACGGCGTTCCCTACACTTTGATTGCCGACAACACCGGTGGGCATTTGATGCAGGCCGGTCAAGTCGACCTGTGTATCACGGGAACCGACCGCACCACGCGCAACGGCGACGTCGCGAACAAGATCGGTACCTACTTGAAGGCGCTCGCAGCCTTCGATAACGGGGTGCCGTTCTATGTCGCCTTGCCGTCGCCGACGATCGACTGGAACCTATCGTCGGGTCGCGACATTCCGATCGAACAGCGCGACGCCTCCGAGGTCACTGAAATGACCGGGCGCACTGCGGACGGGTCGATCCAGACCGTGCGGATCGCACCGGAGGGTGCCCGGGCGGCAAACTACGGCTTCGATATCACGCCCGCGCGGCTGGTCACGGGGTTGGTCACCGACCGGGGCACCTGCGCGGCCAGCGAAGAAGGGTTACTGACCCTCTACCCTGAGCAGGCCTAAGTCCTCGAACCGTTGCCCGACGGGGCCAAAGCGGCTAACTCTCGACCACCGAACCGCAAGCAGGATTCTCGACCGCCATGGACTCACGCTGGAAGCCCGCCGAAGCCCGCGATTATGTCACCCGCTATGCCGACAAAGGAGTCGGCGAGGACGTTGCGCTGCGTGTCTACACGACCCGGCTTTTGGGCAGCGATCCGCGCCTCGTTCTCCACGGCGGGGGCAATACCTCGGTCAAGACGACCGCGACGGACAAACTGGGTGATTCCGTCGACGTCCTCTGTGTGAAGGGGTCGGGGTGGGATATGGGCAATATCGAGCCGGCCGGTCTGCCCGCCGTCCGCATGGATGTGTTGGGCCGGTTGCGCGCGCTGGACGCCTTGAGCGACGAGGACATGGTGGCGATCCAGCGCACCGCACTGATCGACCCCGGTGCACCGAACCCGTCGGTCGAAACGCTCCTGCATGCGTTTATGCCCCACAAGTTCATCGACCATACTCACTCGACTGCAGTACTCGCGCTGACCGACCAGCCTGACGGTGAGGCAATTTGCGCCGAAGTCTTTGGCGATCGCGCGGCGTTGGTTCCCTACGTTATGCCGGGCTTCGGGCTCGCCAAAATCGCCGCGGAGGTGCAGGCGGCGCACCCCGATGTCGAAGGGCTGATTCTGCTCAAGCACGGTATCTTCAGTTTTGGTGCGACCGCTGAGGAAGCTTACGGTCGGATGATCGAACTCGTGACCCTGGCCGAGAAGCGAATTGCCAAAGCGTCTGGCCGGGCGTTTGCCGCAGCGGCGATTCCCAAGAAAAGCCTTTCGGTAGAGGCGGTTGCGCCGGTTGTGCGTGGCTTAGTGGCGACCTGCGTTGACGACAACGACGGTATTTGGCGTCGCCAGGTTCTCGCGTTTCGCACCTCCGACGCCATTCTCAACTTCGTCGGCGGTGCCGAGGTTGCACGCTACGCAAGCCAAGGTGTCGTTACGCCCGACCACACCATCCGTACGAAGAACTGGCCGGTGATCTTACCTCCGGCGGAAGACCTCGCCGGTTTTCGCGAGGGCGCCAGCGCAGCTGTTGCGCGGTTTGCGGAGGACTACCGCGCCTATTTTTCCCGGCACAACGGGAAGCGCGGGCCGAACAAGACCATGCTCGATCCGATGCCACGGGTTGCATTGGTGCCGGGGTTAGGGATTTTCGGCATGGGTGCGTCCGCCAAGGATGCGGCCATCGCTGCCGATATTACCGAGAATATGGTCGACGTGGTTACCGACGCCGAAGCGATCGGCAGGTTTCTCCCCGTTACGGAGGCCGATTTGTTTGACGTCGAATATTGGTCTTTGGAGCAAGCCAAACTTGGCAAGGGGGTCGAAAAACCATTGGCCCGGCAGGTAGCGGTTGTCACCGGCGCTGCGGGGGGGATCGGTGCCGCGACGGCGAAGGCCTTGGCCATGCAAGGTGCTGAGGTCGCGCTGCTGGACCGCGACGATGCTGGGGCTCGGCGCGTTGCTGGCGAGATCGGCGGGGCGGCAACCGGGTTAGCTTGCGACGTCACCGACGCCACCCAAGTCGCGGCGGCTCTGGACCAAGTCTGCCGGGTGTTCGGTGGCATCGATATCGTGGTCTCTAACGCCGGCGCGGCTTGGCAGGGTCGGATCGGCGAGGTGGCCGACGCTGACCTCCGCGCCTCGTTCGAGTTGAATTTCTTCGCCCATCAGTCGCTGGCCAAGGAAGCCGTGCGGATCATGCTGGCGCAAGGCACGGGCGGTTGCTTGCTGTTCAATACTTCCAAGCAGGCGGTCAATCCGGGACCGGATTTCGGGCCCTACGGCTTACCCAAGGCCGCAACCCTGTTCCTGATGCGGCAATACGCGCTCGACTACGGCGCCCAGGGGATTCGAACCGGCGCGGTCAACGCCGACCGCGTCAACACCGGGATTTTCGCCGATGGCCTGTTGGAACAACGTGCCAAGGCACGCGGACTTACCGCCGAGCAGTACCTACGATCGGGCAACCTCCTGAACCGGGAGGTCAAGGCAACCGATGTCGCCCAAGCCTTCGTCGACCTCGCCCTTGCCCGCAAATCGACCGGTGCCGTAATGACCGTCGACGGCGGCAATATCGCCGCGGCGCTCCGCTAGGCGCATCACGCCGGTTGTGAGGGAGGGTAAGTCAAGCATGGCAAACGGGATCGACGGTATCGACCACGCGGTCGTGGCGGTTGCGGACCTGAGCGGCGCAAAGGCGCACTACGAACGCCTCGGATTCACGGTCACGCCGCGACGTCGCATGGTAGGCTGGGGCACGGCCAACTACAGCGTCATGTTCGACGACAAGGACTTTATCGAACTGCTCGGCGTCGTCGATTCGTCGGCCTTTCTCACGCCGGGGCTCGCCGACTTTCTGGTTGGCGGCGAAGGGGCGATGGGCGTTACCTTGCGCGCCAACGACGTGACCGCCGCCCATGCCGCGCTCATCGCGTCGGGTGCCGATCCGACCCCGCTCAACGAAGTCACGATCAACTGCGAAGCGCCCGACGGCGATGTGCCGCAGTCCTTCCGTTGGCTCAAGATCGGCGAAGCGGCGACGCCGGACATGTACCTGATGCTGGTGCAGCCCCTAACGCCGCAGAACATGCGCCGCCCGGAATGGGTCCGACACGCCAACGGTGCGCGCGCCATTCGGGCGATGACGATCGTCGTCGCAGATCCCGATGCATTGCGTTTGTCCTATGAGGGTCTGTTCGGCGAGCAAGGCCGCTCGATTGCCGGCGGTTTTGAAATTTTCACCGGACACGGCGACTTTCGCTTTGTCACGAAGACTGCGTTTGCGGCGTGCTACGGCGCAGCCGCCCAATCGATCGACCGCCCGGTCCCCGCCATTGCGGCGCTGACACTAAAAACCGCCGACTTGGCGGCCGCCCAGCGATGCTTTGACAAAGCGGGCGCGACGTACGCCCAACGGAACGACGGGATTTGGCTAGCACCGGGGGATGCATGCGGCGTGATCTTGGAATTTGTCGCCGACTAAAATCCCAGTAAGACGGTCGGCAGATAGGTCGCTGTCGCCGGGAATAGAGCGACCACACCCAGGACCAAGAGTTCGGCGACGACGAAAGGCAGGACGCCGCGGTACATGTGACCGTAGGTGATTTCCTTGGGCGCGATGGAGCGGAGATAGAAAATCGCGGGGGCCATTGGGGGTGTCATGTAGCTGGTCTGGATGACCACGATCATGAGCACGGCGAACCACACCTGGTCGACGCCGGCGGCCTTGAGCGGCGCTAGGAAGATCGGAAGTGCGATCAAGACGATCGTGATCCAATCCAGTACGAAGCCGAACAGGAACACGATGAACAGGAAGACGGCGACGAGCCCTGCCGGCGGTAGGTTCAACGTATCCACCGCGCCTGCTACGAGATCCCGTCCGCCATTGACCAAAAACACCCCGGAAAACATGCCGCCGCCGACGACGATCAGCATTACCATCGCGCTGATCGACACCGATTTTCGGACCACTTGGTAGAGGACCGACCAGGAGAATTCCCGGTAGGCGAGGGACAGGGCGAGGGCACCGCCAGCACCTACTGCTGCGGCTTCGGTGGGCGATGCAATGCCGAAGATGATCGAGCCTAGCACCGCGCCGATCAGAACCGTGGCCGGGAGCAATCCAGTTGCGGTGACCCGCAGCTTTTCACTCAAAGGGACCGATACCATTTCACGGGGGAGCTTCGGCGCCTGCTCCGGCCTCAGCACACCTAGGATCAGGATGTAGCCCACGAAGAACAGAACCATCAGCAACCCGGGAATGATGATCCCGACAAATAGATCGCCGATGGAGAGTTCAGCGATCGAGGCATAGATGATAACGGTGACCGACGGCGGGATGATGGTGCCCAACGATCCCCCGGCGCAGATGGTTCCGGAAATAAGACCTTTGTCGTAGCCGTGCTTCAGCATCGGTGGGATCGCCATCATGCCAATGACGGTTTCCACCGCACCGATAATCCCGGTCGCGGCGGCGAAGATGCCGCACATGGTGATTGTGGCAACGGCGAGGCCACCGGGCATTCGACCCAGCCACATCTGCATGGTCTCGAAAAGCCGACGGGCGATCGACGTGCGCTCCAGCATCGACCCCATGAAAATGAATAGTGGGATCGCGGCCAGGACGGAGCTGCCGGCGACGCCCATCGTTCGACCGTAGAGGACCTGTCCGATCGTGTCGCCGAAGGCAACGAACCCAAACACGAAGGCGACGCTAATCAGCGCAAAGGCAACGGGAATGCCGAGGAATATGAGCGCGAACAGCGCGGGGAACATCAGGGCCGAGAGGAGCGACGGATCCATGGCCCTAGTGGGGTAAGTTGACGTTGGGCGCGCGGACCGCGCTAGAACCAAGGAACCCCAAAACATGGCGAACCGCTTCCGCCAACGCCTGCAACCACAGCGCGGCGAGGCCGATCGCAACGGCGGTGTTGAACGGCCAGATCACGGGCGCCCACGGGCTGATCGCTTCTAACTCCCCGGTCGCCAAGGCGCTCCAGGCAGCGATCGCGGCGGACCGAGTCACGAAGCCGAGCGCCGGGAGAAAGAGAACGATGTAGAACACGGCGTTGGCCAGGTGCTGTGTCCCGATGCTCAACCGCGACGACAGAAAATCGATTCGGACGTGATTGTTCTTCGCGAGGGTCAAGGCTGCGGCCAATACAAACAACGCGCCGTTGAGCATGTAGGAGACGTCGTAGGCCCAGATTGTTGGCGCGTTAAACGCGTAGCGCGCGGCGACTTCATAGAGCATCGCGGCGATCAAACCGAGGATCATGCCCATCGCGACAAATGCCGCGGCAAAAGAAATCAGGTCCGCGGCTCTAAGGAGGCGTGAGGCCACAATCTTCCGCAAAAGAAAGGGGGCGGGCTATCCGCCCGCCCCCGGGTTTCAGGGAGCCGCGCTACTCAAGATCCCAGGCGCGGGTGAAACCGTTACTGGCCCACGCCGCCTGGTAGGTAAGGACGGAATCGAGGATCTGCTGCATCCACGCATTCCCCTTGCCGCTTTGTTCCTTCGCCTGGGCCTGGAGCCACTTCAGGGTCTCGGCCTTGATTTCGGCCTGAAGCGCCGGATCGAGGGTGACGAACTCGTTACCGTTCTTCCGGTATTCCGGCATCGCGGCCTGGTCGGCCTGACCTGTCGCCATGTACGACTGGAAGGTCGTCAACTGCGCCGCCAGTTCGATGAGTTGCTTGTCGGCATCCGACAGGGCGTTCCATTTGTCCAGGTTGATCACCAGTTCAACCGGTGAGGACGGCTGGTGAACGCCCGGCACGATCAGGTACTTCGCGACCTTGTGGAACCCCATCCCGAGGTTGCCGCCGGGTCCGGCCCAATCGACCGCGTCGATCACTTTACGCTCGAGCGCGCTGAATATTTCGCCGGAGGGTAGTACGACGGTCGAACTGCCGAACGATTCCTTCATCACCGTGGCCCAAGCCCCGGTGGTGCGCATCTTCAGGCCGACGAGGTCTTCCTTAGTGCGAATCGGTTTGGTCGAGACCGCGAAAAATTCGGTCGTGCCAATGCCGAGCAGCAAGGCATGGACGCCAAGGACCTCTTGCCGATATTTCTGATGGAGTTCCTTGCCGCCGCCGTTGTAGTACCAGTGCATATAGGTTTCGGGTGACGGGCCGCCAGGGAAGTCCGACAGCACGGCGTTGGCGGGGTCGGCGTTGACCAGGAACGCGGCGGACGTCCAACCTGCCTCGACGGTTCCCTTCGCCACCTCCTGGTGCACTTGGAATGCCGGAACGATCTCGCCGACGCCGAACGGGGTAATGTCGATCCGTCCGCCGGAAAGCAAGCGCACTTGATCGGTGAATTTCTGCACCATTTCGGTCCAAAAGAACGTATTGACCGGTACGATGCTCTGTAAGCGCCATTTGACTTCCTGCGCCTGTGCGCTTGCCGCGCCGATGGTCAGCGCCAAGACAAGCGCCATCGATCCCAATAGTCTGCCCACGTGATCCTCCCTCAGTGTTCTTGGCAATCGAGAACGATTGCCATTGGAGTACCCAGGGTAGTGTGGAATTAGGGTGCCGCCAAACGCCAAACGTGCAGCGGCAAATGTCCGGTCAAAAACGGGGTGGGTCGAGGCCGTCATCGCGCATGAGTTGGGCATCGTGCCGTCTGAAGCGCGGCACCATCAGGCGCGCGACCAGCCGCATCATGGGTGGCACGAAACTGGGCTGCTCGATCGGTGCGGCGAGGTCTTCCTTCGGCGTACCGCTGAGAAAATCAGCCAGGACGGTGCCCATCGCGGTGCCGGTCGGGATGCCCCGTCCGGAAAACCCGATCGCGGTGACAAGCCCCGGCGCGAGTTCGAACAGGCGCGGAAACAGGTCCGCCCGAAGGTCGATCGCCCCCGACCAAAAATAGTCCCACTTCGCGCCGGCCAATTGGGGCCACACCCAGCTATACCGTCGGGCAACGAGGTCCTCCATGCTGCGCCGGCTCATGCCGCGCCACCCGGATCCGTTAAAGGCTGTCACCAGACGCCCGGACCCATCGAACATCAGCGCGAAGGTATCGCGCCGGGTATCGACCAAATGGTTGTTCTGCGGCAGGACGCCGCGCCGCATCTCTTCGGCCAGCGGTGCCGTTGCCGCGCAACCTAAGGAGAAAGGCGCGTAGGTGTGTTTAAGCCGGGGCCATAGGGCATTGCCGTAAGCGCCGGTCGCGATGACCACGGAGTCCGCCGTCACCCGTCCGCGCGGCGTCGTCAGCCGCCACCGGGTGCCGGTACGCTCTAGTTTATCGACGGACGACTGGGTAAAAAGCCGCGCGCTTTCCTGCAGCGCCGCGCGGGCCAAGCCACGGGCATAGCTCAAGGGCTGCATGTGGCCCGCGTTCTCGTATACCCACGCGCCATGGAACTTGTCGCTTCCCGTCAGCTCTGCGGTCTGCGCCCGGTCGAGGAGTTTCATGGGGCGGCCCAGCGACTGGTAGTCCGCGTATTTTTCTTCCAACACCTTCATCATGCTGGGCGTGTGCGCGGCGTGGATGCAACCGGCCATCGTTAGGTCGCAGTCGATCCCATACTTCTCGACAAGGCCGAAGATCAGATCGGCCGCGCCGGTTTGCAGATTGATGAGACGGCCGGCTTTTTCCTCGCCTAGGCGTTTCTTCAAGTTGGCGAGCGAGAATTCGGGGCGAAAATGAAAGGTCGGGGTCAGGTGGCCGCCGTTACGCCCAGACCCGCCATAGCCAATCTCCCGGGCCTCTAGGATCACGGTATCGACGCCCCGCTGGGCGAGGTGCAGGGCCGTGGACAGCCCGGTATATCCGGCGCCGATGACGGCTACCGAGACGGAAAGATCGCCGTCGAGCGGTTCAGTGGTGGGCGGCGGCGATGCGGTCGCCGCCCACAGCGCCTCTGCGAGGTCGCCCTTCGCCACGGCCGTTAGCCGATGTGTTTTTGGAAAAAATCCATTGTGCGCGTGGTCGAGATTTTGTCGCTCTCGGCGTGATAGGACGCACGCTGGTCGCAATGGAACCCATGGTCGGCCTCGGCGTACCGATAGACAGGCACTGCGGGATGGGCGGCTTTGATCTTCTCGACGTCGGCGATCGGAATGCCTTTGTCTTTGTCGCCAAAATGCAGGATCACCGGCACTTTTGGCGTCTCGGCCACGAAATCGACGACCCGGCCACCGTAGTAGCCAGAGGCGCAATCGACTCCGCAATCCCGAATGGTCGAGACCCAAGCGACGCTGCCGCCCCAGCAGTAGCCGACCAAGCCGACCTTGCCGTATTGTTTGAGCACGTCGGATGCGGCGCGGAGGTCCTTTTCGACATCGGCCCAATTCACTTGGGTGACGATGCCGCGACCGGCCTCGATGCCGGCGGCGTCATAGCCTAGATCGACGTTCTTCTGGATCCGGTCGAACATCGCGGGGGCAAGGGCCGCATAGCCCGCCTTTGCAAATCGATCGGTGTCCGCGCGGATGTGCGAGTTCACCCCGAAAATCTCTTGGACGACGATGACCCCACCCTTGGGCTTGCCGCCCGGCAGCGCCAGGTAAGCGTCCATCTCGAACCCGTCTTCAGCCTTGACTTTAATGTCCTCACCCATCGTTGCCTCCCTGGTCGGCAGCCGCGTGGCTGCGTCGCCGCATGAAATTGTTGGTCTTCAGGCTCATCACGACCTGGTCGTCCTGATTGAGCACCGTGTATCGCATTTGCACGATACCTCGGTCGGGCTTGCTTCGCGAGGGCCGGGCGCCGATCACTTCACCCTCGGCGCGCAGCACGTCGCCGGGCCGCACCGGTCGAACCCACCGCAGTTCGTCGATTCCCGGCGAGACCATGCCGCTGTCTTCGTCCATGATCGCATCGACCATCATTTTCATGAACATCCCCGCGGTATGCCAGCCGCTGGCGATCAGGCCGCCCATGTCGCTTTTTGCCGCAAACGCCGGATCGGTGTGGATGCGTTGGGGGTCGTACTTTTCGGCAAATTCGACGATCTCCCGCTCGCTCACCTCGTAGTGGCCGAACGCGAAAGTGTCGCCGACGGTAATGTCTTCAAGATAACGCGCCACGTCTCCTCACACGTTGAAACGAAATAGGAGGATATCGCCGTCGCGCACCAGGTAGTCGCGGCCCTCCGAGCGCATCTTACCCGCTTCCTTCGCGCCGGCCTCGCCGCCACATGCGATATAGTCGCCATACCCGATGGTTTCGGCACGAATGAACCCACGTTCGAAGTCGGTATGGATTTCCCCTGCGGCTTCAGGTGCCTTGGCGCCCTGGCGAACCGTCCAGGCGCGGCTCTCCTTGGGTCCCGAGGTAAAATAGGTGATGAGGTTGAGGAGGGCGTAACCGGCGCGGATGATCTGCGCCAGCCCGGTCTCGTTGAGGTTCATCGCAGCGAGGAAATCGCGGCGTTCCGCTGGGTTCTCGATCTGGGCGACTTCGGCTTCGATCGCCGCGGCAATGACGACGCAACCCGCGCCCTGATTCGCCGCCCACTGCGCGACCCTGTCGGATTGGGCATTGCCGGTGGCTGCGGAGTCTTCCTCGACGTTGCAGACGTACAGAACTGGTTTTGAGGTGAGGAGTTGTAGCGCCTGCCAGTCACGCCGCCGATCCACGGGCACCGTCGCTGTGCGGGCCGGACGACCGTCGCGCAACGGCTCGAGCGCCAACTGCATGAGATCGACCAAGGCCTTGGCGTCGCGGTCGCCACCTTTGGCCTTTTTCGCGGCTGCGTCGGCGCGGCGTTCCAGGCTTTCGAGATCGGCGATCATGAGCTCGGTCTCGACGGTCTCGGCATCGGCAATCGGATCGATGCGGCCTTCGACATGGGTGACGTTCTCGTCCTCAAAGCATCGAACGACATGGACGATCGCATCAACTTCGCGGATATGTGCGAGAAACTGATTGCCTAGCCCTTCACCCTTGCTGGCACCCCGGACCAGGCCCGCGATATCCGCGAAGTCGAGGAACGTGGGTACGATCTTTGCCGATTTGGAAAGCGCCGCGATTTTTTCCAAGCGGTCGTCGGGCACCGACACGCGGCCTACGTTGGGCTCGATGGTGCAGAACGGGTAGTTCGCCGCTTCGGCTTGTGCCGTGCTGGTCAGCGCGTTGAAGAGCGTCGACTTCCCGACGTTGGGCAGGCCGACGATGCCGCAGGTGAAGCCCATTCGCTCTTACTCCGTGTCCGGTGATGCCGCCGACTTAGACGGTGGCGGCGGCAGGCGCCGCGCGAGATCGCTGGAAAATCCAGGGATGTCCCCGATCACGAGGGCCGGCAAAGCGCCGCTGACCGCATCGATCGCGGCATCGACCCAGGCCATGTCAGCCTTAGAGAAATTGCCGAGAACGTGATTTGAAACCCGGTCGCGTTCGCCAGGGTGGCCGATTCCGAATCGGACTCGAATGTAATTGCGCCCGATGTGTGAATCGATACTGCGTAGTCCGTTATGGCCAGCGTTGCCGCCGCCTCGCTTGCACCTGATCTTCCCTGCTTCAAGGTCGATCTCGTCGTAAAAGACGATCACGTCTTCGGGCTCTAGTCGGTAGTAGCGCATCGCCGCCACCACAGCGCGACCGGAATCGTTCATATAGGTTTCCGGTTTGAGGGCATGGGCGCGGCGACCGGAAAGCCGTCCCTCGCACACCTCGCCGTGAAAGCGCTGGCGCCACGCTGTAAATCCGTGGCGCCGGACGATTTCGTCGATGGCCATAAAGCCAATGTTGTGGCGGTTCTTGGCGTAGTCGGGACCGGGATTGCCCAGCCCCACCAATAAGACCATTGGTTAGGCGAAAGGCGCGGCGGGGCCTTAGCCCTTGCCGTCCTCTTCGTTCGCTTCTTTATCGTCGCCCGCGGCTTCGTCGCCCTCGGCTTCGACGGTTTCAGCGACTTCAACTTGGACGGTCGGCGCCGCGATGGTCGCGATCGTAAAGTCGCGATCCGTTATCACTGGGCGGGCGCCGCCGGGGAGTTCGATCGCGCTGATGCGGAGGCTGTCGCCGATATCGAGGCCGGCCAGCTTGGCGGTTAAGGTCTCTGGAATCGCACCGGCACGGCACTTCAGTTCGACCTCGTGGCGAACGATGTTGAGAACGCCACCCAACTTAAGGCCGGGGCATTCTTCTTCGCCCTCGAAAACGACGGGAACGTTGACGTTGATCAGCGTCGAGTCGGTAACCCGCAAGAAATCGACGTGCATTGGGACGTCGGTCACGGCGTGGAAATGGATCTCGCGTGGCAAGACGTGCTCTTTTCCGCCACCAAGGGTGATGTCGAGCAGACGGCTGGTGAATCCGCCCTTGGCGATTTCGGCCTGAAGTTGGCGGCGCTCAATCACCACATGGGTGGGGTCTTTCTCCGCGCCGTAAATGACGGCAGGAACCATACCGGCTCGGCGGGCAGCGCGGGCGGCGCCCTTTCCGGCCCGGTCTCTCACCTGCGCGGCGATCACGTGCTGGTCGCTCATCGCAATTCTCCTATGTTTCGACGGGATACGGCCCGATTGGCGCCAGCCCCTAGAGTGCTGACACCGCTAAAGCGGCGCCGTTCTATACCTATTCGGGGACGATTCCTAGTCCCAGAGGCTGGAAACCGAGGATTCATCGCTGATTCGGCGCATTGCCTCGGCCATCAGCGGGGCAATGCTCAATCGGCGGATATTGTCCGAGACCCGCATCGCCTCCGTCGCCACGATTGAATCGGTGGTGACTAGGGTTTCCAAGGCGGAACTGGCCACCCGGGCCACCGCCCCGCCCGACAGAACGCCGTGGGTCACGTAGGCCATGACCGATTCCGCGCCCTGTTCCTTGAGGGCATTCGCCGCATTGCACAGGGTTCCTGCCGAATCCACGATGTCGTCGACCAGGATGCAGCGGCGGCCTTCGACGTCGCCGATGATGTGCATAACCTCCGAAACGCCCGCACGTTCCCGGCGTTTGTCGACAATGGCCAGGTCTGCGTTCAAGCGACGGGCCACGGCGCGGGCCCGAACGACCCCCCCGACGTCGGGCGAGACGAACATCAGGTTGTCGCTGTGAAAGCGTTCTTTGATGTCCTTGGCGACGATCGGCGCGACATAGAGGTTGTCGGTGGGGATATCAAAAAAGCCTTGAATCTGTCCGGCGTGCAAATCCAGCGTCAAAACGCGGTCGGCGCCAGCTTCGGTAATCAAGTTAGCCACGAGTTTGGCGGAGATCGGCGTGCGGGGGCCGGGCTTCCGGTCCTGCCGCGCGTAGCCAAAATATGGGAGAACCGCGGTGATCCGGCGAGCCGAAGCGCGCCGTACCGCGTCGATAGTGACCAGCAGTTCCATCAGGTTGTCGTTCGCCGGATAGGACGTGGACTGGACGATAAAAACGTCTTCGCCACGCATGTTGTCGTGGATTTCGACGAACACTTCCATATCTGCGAAACGCCGAATGGAGGCTTTGGACAACGGGAGGTTGAGGTAGGCGGCCACCGCTTCAGCCAGCGGCCGATTGCTATTGCCTGCGATGATTTTCATTGCTGGCGAGACGCGGGCCTACTGCATGGCGTCATGGAAAAACCCGAGGGCGTTGAAAGCGCGCGGACTGTAACAAGGGGGGTGCGGCATGTAAACGCATTAGGCCGCGGGATTGAATGTTCCTGTGTCCGAATCCCTAACATGCAAGATGCCCGTCGCAATGTCGAAAAAAGCGCCGCGTAACCGGAGCGTTCCTTGGTTTACACGTTCGGACACAAAGGGAAATGTCATCAGATTCTCGATCGAATTCCCAATGCTTGCGAGTTCGAGTGTGCGCTGGCGCTCGGCGTTGTCGAGGTCGCCCGTATCGCGGCCCACCTTTTGCCTGACGTCGTCCAAGATAGACATCCACTTACCGATAAAGGTGCCCCGTTCGCGTCCGGCGAGACTGGCGGCAATGCCGCCACACCGGGCGTGACCGAGCACAACGATCTGGGCCACTTGCAGCGACGTTACGCCGAATTCCAGGGCCGCCGACGTGCTGTGAAAGTCGTCGTTTGGGGCGTAGGGAGGGACCAGATTGGCGACATTCCGGACAACGAAAATCTCACCGGGCGCGGTATCGAAAATCAACGCCGGGTCGGCGCGCGAATCGCAACAAGCGATGACCATCACCCGCGGCGATTGCCCGGTTTCCGCCAACTGCCGGTACAGGTTGTTTTGTTGCGCGAAGCGGTCCTCGCGAAACCGTCGATAGCCCTCTAGGAGGTGGTCGAACTCAGGCATGGGGGGGCCGAAGGGTGACGCCGTCTGCAACTGGGTCTTGAGCGAGGCACATTTGATACAAAAGAAGACGCTTTCGGTTCGAGTCTAGCCTCCCAAAGGATAGTTTGCTGAGCCGCACCAGGATAGACCTAACGTGCTGGCGGCTGGTCTATAGCTAATGGGCCTGAGCCGGGATAATGGACAACGCTTGTCGTGCAGGTTGTCGTAAACTCGGGATTAGCGTGCTTAGGTGGGCGCCGCTGGCGGGTGTGCGACCGGTGATGCATCGCGTTGCCAAGGGATTGAACGAACAAGGTCGAGTGGTATGGGTTTCTTAGACGCCGCTGTGTCGAATCTGCTGACACCGATGATCCTGGCGTTTGCGCTTGGTCTCGGTGCCGGTCTATTGCGATCGGACCTCACCATTCCAGAGGCGATTGGCAAGGCGATGGCGGTCTACCTCATGTTTGCGATCGGCCTAAAGGGAGGTGTTGCGGTCCACGAGCAAGGCGTCGGCGCCGCACTCGTCGTGGCCCTCGTTGTTGGCGCATTGCTTTCGTTCGTTCTCCCGTTCCTGGCCGTGGTTCTAATCCGGATTCTCAGTCCCGCAACCGATCTTGCGACCCGGGCCGCGGTGGCTGCACACTACGGTTCGATCTCGGTAGTGACGTTTCTGACCGCATCGGAGTTCTTGCGCCTCAACGGTATGGACTACGAGGGCTTCATGGTCGCCGTGGTCGCGCTTATGGAAACGCCCGCCATTATTGCCGGCCTGTGGATCGCCCACCGCGGCGGCGTCCGTTCGAATATGTCCCAATCGGGCGGTCTCTACCGGGAGATACTTCTCAACGGTTCAGTGGTGTTGCTGCTCGGGGCGTTCGTGATTGGCTGGATCGTCGGCCCGGTCGGGTCTGACGAGGTCAAAGGGTTCTTCGACGTCCCCTTTAAAGGCGTACTGACCCTATTTCTACTCGACATGGGGCTGCTGGCCGCGATGCGTATTCGTCAGGCTGGCGGCATTTCGCCCGGTTTAGTGGCCTTCGGGGTCGTCATGCCACTGGCCAGTGCGGCGATTGGTGGGATTGCCGGTGCATTGATCGGACTAAGCGTTGGGGGGACCGTCCTCCTCGCGGTACTCGCGGCGTCGGCGTCCTACATCGCGGTGCCGGCGGCGATGCGCCTTGCGCTACCCCAAGCCAATCCAGGGGTCTACGTCACGCTCTCGCTTGCGGTGACGTTCCCCTTTAACGTCGTGATCGGCATTCCGTTGTATCTGTCGGTGATCCAGAGCCTCTTGTAGCCAGAACCTGACGTAGGGAGACGTCGACGTGCGCGAACTATTCGCAAAGAAGCGACTTGAGATCATCGTCGAAGGGGCGTTGGTCGAGCGGGTGCTTGACGTCTTGGAGAAACAGGGCGCCGAAGGGTACACCGTTCTGCCGGCCTCGGCCGGTCGTGGGGATGCCGGTCGGTGGCGTCGGGACGACATTACGCCGGCGCTTGGCCGCACGGCGATCCTTGTCGTTGCGAACGACGGCATGGCCCGCAAGCTGGCTGAAGCGGTCTACGATCTCCTCGCCGACCACGCCGCGATGATCTTGCTCAGCGACGTCAAGGTGTTCCGCGACGCGGACTATTGAACGCGACACTCGCTGGCTGCCGTGGCAGCGCGGCGTCCTAGTTTCGCGCCGCCGCCCCTCCGGTCCGGGTCATCATCTCAACGATACCGTCGGCGGCGGCGCCCGCAATGGCCGGCGCCGCGTCGGACCAGGCGCGATCAAGCGCACCGGCCGGAACGATATTGCTTTGTGAAACCACGCCGAGTTCTTGCCCGTCCTGCCGCAGCAGGACCCAGTCGATCGAGATCCGTTCCGCCCCGTTGCTCGCCGCGGCCCGGTCGAACCAGCCGGTCAGGACGAGAGTCGTGGGATCGTCTTGAGAGGCGATGAAGATGCCGCGCATCCGTAGGGCGGCGCCGAGAGAGAGCGTCAACGATGCGGCGCGCTCCTCCGGCAAGCCGGCAATCGACCAGATCGCCACGGGCTGAAGAGGCGTCGACGGTGCAACGGGAGGTTTCGAGCCGGTGGCGAACTGCGCCGCCGCTTCGCGGGCGACGGACTCGGCCAGGAGAGCAAGCGCCGCTGTATCGCTGGCTGCCCAACCTTCAGCATCGACCCGCTGCTCGACCTCGAACGACCTGACGAGAGCCCCCCTTGGGTCGATCAATTGCCACGAACTGAATACTACAACCGCGGCGCCATCGGTTCCTGCGATGCGGGCGCCGCCGACCAAAACATAGCGGTTGGTTTCGTCCTGTGGTCCAGCGATGGCGGGAACGTTTGCGTCGCGCAGCGCCGCCGCCACCAATCCAGTAAGCGGGGCCGCGAGGGCAGGGTCCTGCACGCTGGGGGTTCTGACGATGATTCCACCCCGCGTCCCGAGCCGCGCAAAATCAGCCGCATTCAGGCGCTTGCTGTCGGGTTGAAACGGTCGGGGCACCGGTTGGCAGGCGCTCAATACGGCGAGCAAAAGCCCGAGTGCCGCGACCGCCGCGCGCGGCGCGCTACGGCGCAAGGGCAATGGCCGAAATCTGGCGACCATAGTCAGATTCGCTTCTGTGGGTTGCGCGGCGATAGCTAAAGAAGTCGTTCTCAAGGGCATAGGTATCGTGGCCGCTCCAAGCCACCGACCCGAGTCCGGCGCGGCGCAATCGGTGCATCACGTAACCGGGCAGATCGAATTGGGCGTGGCCCGGCGATCCTTCGGTGAAAAACCGGTTGGCTTCTTGGTCCTCGGCGAGGAACGTCGCTTCGAAGTCGGCGCTCACTTCATACGAGGACTGGGCAATGGTCGGGCCGACGACAGCAGAGATATTGCCTGGCCGCGCGCCTAATTCCACCATCCGGTCGATCACCCGTTCGGCGACGCCGCTCAGTGTGCCGCGCCAACCGCAGTGCGCACCGCCGATTACGCCGGCCTGCGAATCGGCAAACAGGACTGGGGCGCAGTCGGCGGTCAGAATACCGAGGACGACGCCCGGTGTGTTGGTCACAACGCCGTCGGCCACCGGCGGTTCCGCCGGCCACGCGCCGGTCGCGTGCGCAACATCGGTTCCGTGCACCTGATGGACCGTGTTCAGGGAACCAGTCGGCACCCCGATAAGGTCCAGAACGCGCGCGCGGTTCGCGCGGACACGATCGGGTACATCGTCCGACCCCCGGCCGCAGTTGAGGGAAGCGTAGATACCCGTCGAGACGCCGCCGCGCCGTGTGAAGAAGGCGTGCCGAACGCCCGGCGCCGCGGCAAGCGGATCGGATCGAATCATGGTGTTGCGAATCCTGCCGGTGCGAGTCCGGCGCTGGCGAAAGCCAGAACCTTGAACAACGTGCCCATCTGGCTGGGATCGGTCAATCGATGCGTCGCCGCGGCGATTGCGGTCCGATCGCCCGTGGCCGCCGTTGCCAGGGCCTCGGCCCGGGCGGCAATGCCGAGCTGCGCCAAGAAGTCGCCCTGCGGCACAGGCCCCCAAACGCCGGCGCCGCCGCTTCGCCCGGCGCGGTCGAGAGCCGTAAAATCGACGTGGGCACAGATATCGACCGTCCCGGGCGCACTGAGGATATCCTGCGCACGGTGCGCCCGGACGCCCTGGACGGTGTCGCCAAGGCCCGGGCGATCATAGCCGTAGTCGACAATCAGGACGGCGCCACCCCAACGGGCGACACGTGACGCCAGCTGCCTGGCCAGTACCAGTGCCGCCGGACTGACTTCGGCGATGGCGTGTACCGGCGGGTCTTCAAAAGTTTCAAGTTCGGGGAGCTTGGCCGAGCCGGGATCGAGAACGAAACGGAAGCCTGTTTCGTCTTGGACAATATCGATAAGGCGTTCGTGCCAGGTGCCGTCGGCGAACTGATACTGGTGCACCGGCAGCGCGTCGAACAACTCATTGGCGACGATAATTGCGGGACCGTCGGGGACCGAGTCGGCGGTGGCATGCCAGTGGGCCGCGTATCCCGAGAGCGCTGCCGCTTGGCGGTCGCGCAGAAGTGGGCTGGTCTCGACGAGGTGGAGGTCGAGGCTGTCGTGGAAGCGGGGGATCCGGCGGGTCGCTCTGAGTGCGTCGCTCAACAAGGTACCGCGACCCGGTCCAAGTTCCACCAGGCGCACCGGACCGGGTTCGCCCATTTGTTGCCACAGATCGGCGCACCAGGCCCCGATCAGCTCGCCAAACATCTGGCTGACCTCGGGTGCCGTCACGAAATCGCCCGCCGCCCCGAAGGGGTCGCGGGTCATGTAGTAGCCGTGTTCGGGGTTGCCGAGGGCTTCGGCCATAAAGCGTGCGACCGAGATCGGCCCGTGGGCGGCGATCAGTCGGTGCAGGTGTTGGCCGAGCGGCGTGCCGGTCACTGCGGACGTGGCACCGTTGGCGCCCGGTGCAGCGCCCAGGCGATCAGGAGGAGGCCGAACAGAAGCAATGGGAGCGACAGGACTTGGCCCATGGTGATCCCCCCTGCGAGAAATCCGAGGTGGGCATCGGGTTCGCGAAAGAGCTCGACGAACAAACGCGCCGCTGCATAGCCCGACACGAAGATGCCGGTCAGAAATCCCGGGCGATGCCGCATCGCGGTGCTGAAATAGAGAAGAACCATGATCGCAAACAACACGATCCCCTCAAGACCGGCCTCATAGAGTTGACTCGGGTGACGCGCCAGCGGTCCGCCGTTGGGAAAGACAACCGCCCAAGGTACATCGGTCGTGCGTCCGTACAGTTCGGCATTGATGAAGTTGGCAATACGGCCGAAAAAAAGGCCGATTGGGCCGGCCACGGCGATCATGTCGGCCACGGCGAGCAGGTTGAGGCCGCGCCGCCGACAGAAAAGAACGATGGCGCCGGTGACCCCAAGGAGGCCGCCGTGGAAGGACATACCGCCCTGCCAGATGAAGAGAATTTCATGGGGATGAAAGAGATAGAACTCCGGCTTATAGAACAGCACGTAGCCCAGACGCCCGCCCAGAATGATGCCGACCGTAGCCCACACCACGAAATCGTCGGCGTCCTTCCGGCTCCACGCGCTATTGCCGCGGGCGATCAGCCACAGGACCAACCGCCAAGCGAGAACGATCCCGGCAATATACGCGATGGCGTACCAACGGATTGCGAAGGGGCCGAGGGAGATCAAGACCGGATCGATAGTGGGGAAGGGAAGGGCGCTCAGGATCATCGGCGCTCGCTCTGCGGGGTTGGATGGGGCGGGTTTGTTGTAAAATAGGGAAACGCTGGGATGAAACCAAGAGTACCCGCGCGGCGTGGCGATCTTCACGCCGTTGCTTCACCTGCGATCATGGCGGCTCTATAGTCTCTCCAGCTTGCGGAGGAATCGATGCAACCGAACAATCCGATTTTTGACGATTTGGCGCGCGTCGCCGGAGGCGCGCTCAGCGCGGTCGGCGGTCTTCGCGAAGAAATCGAAGCCAAGCTCAAGGATCAGGTCCATCGCTGGCTAGGCGACATGGATCTGGTGACTCGCGAAGAGTTCGAGGTCGTTCGCGCCATGGCACAAAAGGCGCGCGAAGAGAACGAGTCCCTGGCCGCGCGGGTGAAGACGCTTGAGGCAGCGCTGAAGGCGTCAAAACCGGCGGCCAAACCGACCAAGGAATCGCCCACCGCCTGACCCGGTTATCGGACCGGGTTTTCGGGCCCACGACCGCGGAAGCGGTCGATGAACGCGGCCGCCACCGCTGGCTCGAAAGGTTCGAGCTGCAAGAGGTTTCGCCATGCGGCAAGGACGACGCCCGATCCTTGGCCCGGTTTTTTGGTAACGATCACACCGCTCCACGGCCCGCGATATAGCGCGGACCAATCGCGCAACTCATCCAGGACCCCATCGTCGGGTTCATCGTAGTAAATCACAATGATGCCGTGCTCGAGCGAGTGAACCAACCGGTCAAGCGGTTGTTCCCGAGAGTAGAACCCTGGGGCAAGCGGATTGGGGTTATGGGGACCGGTTGTTGGATAGTCGCTCACGTAACTCGCGTTGGCGACGTGGGCGTTGCCTCCGTCGGGCACGGTGACGACGGCGCCAAGACCGCCGCGCCCCTGGTCCGCGAGCTGCAGGAACGCGGTTTCGTCGATGCCGCCGGAAACCTCGGACGCAACGGCCCAAATCACTAAAGCTGCGACGACCCCGACGATTCCCAACTCCCACGTCTTGAGGCCCAAAAAGCGTCCGCGCTTGCGGCGGTGTGCGGCGGTCGCGGCCGCAGGGTTAGAGTGGGGATGGCGTCCTTTTTTCTTACGCTTCTTTGCCACGTCAGTGGGTCCTTTCGCTGATCGACCGGCACGGTGGCAAAAAAATTGTGGATAAAAAAGCTGCCGCCGCACCACGATCGTGTGATCCCGATTCGCTAACGCATTGAGACGACTCGCAAAAGCGTTTTTCTGCCGAGTCGAGAAACTACCCACAGCCTATTGATTCAAAACGAGAATCCGAGAAACGCCGCTTGACGCGGAGTCCACGCCTTTGGCATACATCTTGGGTTGCCGACTGCTAGAGACACTAGATCGTGCGATTGGGAGCCTCGGGGTGAAACTAAATTACCCGGCCATCCGCGGCGAGCTCCGGGCCAAGCGCTAGTGCAGGGGAGCCGAGAATGACCATGCTGATCACCCACGATGCTGCGTCGGTCGGCAATCCACTCGATATCATCGAACAGATTGTCACTGCCAACGAGTGGCCGTTCGATCGCCACGCCGACGATGAACTCAACGTCGGTGTCGAGGGCAGTTGGACTCGCTACCATTTGTGGTTCGCCTGGCGGGAGGAGCACGAGGCGCTTCAGTTCTCCTGTGCCTTCGATCTGAAGGTTCCCAAGGAAAAAGTTAGCGCCGTCCACACGCTCATGGCGCTGATGAACGAAAAGCTTTGGCTCGGTCATTTCGATCTCTGGGCGCACGAGGGTCTCCTCATGTTCCGCCACGCCCTGGTCTTCTCTGGCGGTGCCGAAGCGACCAGTGCCCAACTCGAAGATGTCGTCGAAGCTGGGCTGCGCGAGTCCGAACGGTTTTACCCGGCGATCCAGTTCGTGTTGTGGGGCGGCAAAGGGCCGAACGAGGCAATCGCCGCGGCGATGCTCGAAACCGAAGGCGAAGCCTGACCGCGCCCTCCATGGAGACGCTCGACGGTCCCATTCTCCTCGTCGGCTGCGGCAAGATGGGTGCCGCGTTGTTGGCCGGCTGGCTCGCGCGCGGTGTCCAACCCACCGACGTCCTGGTCGTCGAACCGACGGATGCCGGCGCTGCGGTCGCCCGCGAACACGGGGTTCGGGTCGCCTCCGATATCGCGGCCGTCGCTCCCGACGTCTCGCCCCGCGTGGTCGTGTTTGCAGTTAAGCCGCAGGTTCTACCCGCCGTCGTTCCCCCGTATCGCCGTTTCGCAGGGCCGGCGACGACGTTCCTGTCGATCGCCGCAGGCAAGCCGCTGGCGTTCTTCGCCGAACATCTATCTGCCCGGGCATCGATCGTTCGGGCGATGCCCAATACGCCGGCGGCGATTGGCCGCGGGATTACGGTCCTTTGCGCGAACGAGGCGGTGACGGCAGCAGACCGGACGTTAGCCCAAAGTCTGATGACCGCAGTTGGCGCCGTCGACTGGATCGACGACGAAGCGTTGATGGATGGGGTGACGGCCGTTTCCGGCAGTGGACCGGCCTATGTCTTCTACCTGATCGAATGCCTGGCGGCAGCCGGCGTCGACGCGGGTCTCCCGCCGGCACTGGCCGCGCGCCTCGCGCGCCTGACCGTCGAAGGATCTGCTGCGCTCAGCGCGGCCGATCCCTCCAGCCCGGCAACCCTGCGCGCGAACGTGGCCAGTCCAGGCGGTACGACCGCCGCAGCATTGACGGTTTTGATGGGCGATGCCGGTCTGCAAGACGTAATGACGAAGGCTGTCCTAGCTGCGGCGGCACGGTCGCGCGAACTGGCCGAGTGAGCGGGACGCTCCAGAAAGCCATGCCAGAGATCGGCGTCGAGGATTTTCTCAAGGTCGATATCCGAGTCGGCACGATCGTTTCCGCCGAGTCCTTTCCCGAAGCGCGCAAGCCTGCCTACAAGTTACAGATCGACTTCGGTGAAGTGATTGGCGTCAAACGTTCGTCCGCGCAGATCACGGTACATTACCAACCGACCGAACTGATCGGCCGCCAGGTCGCTGCCGTCGTCAATTTTCCGCCCCGCCAAATCGGTCCGATGAGATCGGAGGTGCTGGTACTCGGTTTTCCCGATGAAGCCGGAGCGGTGTGCCTCCTCGGCGTCGATCCGTCGGTCCCGAACGGCGGGCGGTTGTTCTAGCCGGCCTAGATCGGCAGCCGGAGACGCGCCCGCAGTCCTCCCAACGGCGAATCATCTAACGTCAGATCGCCCCCGTGACTACGGACGACGTCGCGGGCGATCGTTAAACCCAGCCCGACCCCGCCCGCACCCGAACGCCGGGCGTCGTCGAGACGGCTGAACGCCTTAAATGCATCGTCGCGCAGTTCAGGCGCGATTCCAGGGCCATTATCGTCGACAGTGATTTCCACGAAGGTCGGGAATCGTGTCGCGCCGATTTCCACCCGCGCCGCCGCGCCCGTTCCTGGCGTTCCATAGTGCATGGCATTGTCGATCAGGTTGGTCAGACATCGCTTAAAGGCATTGGGGCGAATCGGCATGGCCAGATTTGATGCGGCCTTCAGAGTTACGTCGTGCCCTTGCCGGTGCGCTTCATCGACGACCTCTCCCAGGAGTGCGGTAACATCGGTAGCGACCGGGCGTTCGGTATCCTGGCCTCGGGCAAACGAAAGGTACTCCTCTATCATCTGTTCCATACTGCGGATGTCGGCTTCGATGTTGGTGACATCGACTTGCTTGCCGATCAGCGCGAGTTCCAGTTTGACGCGCGTGAGCGGGGTCCGCAGATCGTGGGATACGCCGGCCAGCATCTCGGTGCGTTGCTCGACGCTGCGCCGGAGGCGGTCGCGCATCGCCATGAAGGCGCGCGTGGCTAAACGGATCTCGCTGGCACCAGAAGGCCGGATGTCGCCGGCCTCGCGCCCTTTTCCCAGGGCATCGGCCATGTCGGCGAGGCGGTATATGGGGCGCATCTGGTTGCGCAAGAACACGATCGCTATGCCGAGGAGAATAAGTGACGAGCCTACCATCCACAGAACGAAAATGGTCGTGGTCGTGCTGTCCAACCGCTTGCGCGATGTCAGGATTCGCAAGACGCCGTCGGGCAACTGCACCAGAATCTGAACGCGGTCGCCAAAGTTCGCGGTGTCGATCGCATAGGGCCGGAAGAGACGCTCGCCTAGCGCGCGGTACAGCATACGGTCGGGGATGTTGAAGACGGGTTGGTTTCGGGTTACCGATGGCGGCAGGACCTCTTGCGGAATCACGCCCGCATCGATGTCCAAATAGGTCCGGGCGAGGCCCAGAATTTGTGCTTGGGCGGCGTCGTCGGCGCCGTCCAATAGCCTAATCATCAGGGCAATGTCGCCGGCGACGCCCAACGACAGGCGCCGCGTTACGGTGTCCCAGTGGTTGTCGAAGAACACGATGGCCAAGATGATCTGCAACAGCACGACCGGGGCAACGACGATGACAATCGATCGGCCCAGCAGCGTTTTAGGAAGGAATCGCTTCAGCATGACAACGTCGGCTCAGTCCGGGCGTAAGACATAACCCTCGCCCCAGACGGTTTGGAGGTAGCGCGGAACCCTTGGATCGTCTTCGATCTTTCGGCGCAAGCGGGTGACCTGGACATCAACGGTTCGGTCGCTGACCCCCAAGGCGTCGCATAGGACGTAACGGGAAATCGTTCGACCCGGTTGCTCGGCGAACATTTTTAGGAGGCCGGTTTCCGTTGATGTCAGGCGCACAGGTTTGTCGCCGTTGCGCAATTCGTTGCGTTTGAGGTCAAAGTAGAAACTGCCCAGCGACAGTCCGGCGAGCGGCGGCGGTGGCCCGGCGGAGCGGCGGAGAATGGACGCGACTCGCAGCAATAGTTCGCGCGGTTCGAACGGTTTCGGGAGGTAGTCGTCCGCGCCGGACTCGAACCCGGCAATACGGTCCTCGGGCTCGCCGCGCGCGGTGAGCACGAGGATCGGCACGTCAGTCTTGGTCCGCAGATCCTTGGTCAACGTGAGACCGTCTTCGCCCGGCATCATGACATCGACAATCAGGAGGTCGAAGTCGAACCCGGTCATGCGCTGGCGCGCCTCCAGGGCATCGCAGGCCGTGGTCACGTGGTAGCCATGCTCGATCAGGTATTTCTGGAGGAGCTCGCGAATCCGCCGGTCGTCGTCGACAACGAGGAGGTGGCGTACCGCGGACGGCTCGTCCATCTCAGCTCTTCTGAACGGACTTGAGAACGGCGGCACGATCGGCGGCGTCGACAAGCCCGAGAAGTACCTTGCGGTAGCCTTCCACCGCTTCGGCGCCGGCTTCGCGGTAGGCCTGGGCGACCCGCGCGCGTTGGGCCTCGGACACGCGCCGCTCCAGTTCGCGGCCCTTCTCGGTGAGGTAGAGCAAACGCTGGCGCCTGTCGCGCAAGCCCTTGCGCTGCTCGACATAGCCCTCGGCGACGAGCTGGCCCAGGACACGGCTCAGGCTTTGTTTGGTGATGCGCAAGATGGCGAGGAGTGCCGCCACCGTCATCCCGGGGTCGCGTTGAATGAAATGGATCGCCCGGTGGTGTGCCCGGCCGAATCCATACTCCGCCAGGATCGAATCGGGCTCGTTGGTGAAGTCCCGATAGGCGTAAAAGAGGAGTTCGATCCCCTGCCGAAGCTCTTCGTCGCGGAGGAACAGCGGGTTGATTGTGGGTTTTACGTCAGCCATGTTGACATATGTGACTTACATTGTTACAAGAATGTCCCCGAGAGGGTTACATAATTAATCATCAAGCGGTGGCGCCATGTCCCTTGTTCCATTCGACGATCGTGACGGTGTTATTTGGTTTGACGGTAACCTCGTGCCGTGGCGGGACGCGAACGTCCATGTTCTGACCCACGCGCTGCACTATGCTAGCGCGGTCTTCGAAGGGGAACGAGTCTACGAAGGCGAAATCTTCAAACTGACCGAACATACCGAACGCCTTCATGGATCGGCGAAGCTGCTCGGCTTTGAGATTCCCTACTCGGTAGCGGCGATCGATCAAGCGTGCCGCGATGTCGTGAAGGAACTCGGTTTTCGCGACGGGTACCTGCGTCCTATTGCTTGGCGTGGCTCGGAAATGATGGGCGTGTCGGCGCAACAATCCAAGATCCATGTGGCGATCGCGGGATGGGAGTGGCCGTCCTATTTCAACCCGGAACAACGCCTCAAGGGCATCCGCCTCAAGACCGGTCCCTGGCGGCGACCGGCGCCCGACACCGCACCGTGCAAGAGCAAAGCGGCAGGTCTCTACATGATCTGTACCCTCTCCAAGCATGAGGTCGAGCGCCAGGGTTATGACGACGCCCTGATGTTGGATTGGCAGGGGAATATCGCCGAATCGACAGGCGCCAATATTTTCCTGGTCCAGAACGGCGTTTTGCACACACCAACGCCGCGAAACTTCCTCGACGGGATTACCCGTCAGACCGTCATCGCACTGGCAAAGAACCGTGGCTACGAGGTGGTAGAACGGATCATCGCGCCCGAAGAGCTAGGCAAGACCTCGGAGGTCTTCCTAACTGGCACCGCCGCGGAGGTCACGCCGGTGGGGTCGATCGACGATCATCGGTTCACGGTGGGCGCGATTACCCAGACCTTGATGGCCGATTATGACAACACCGTTCGCCGCCGCCCGCTCCAGGCGGCCATCGCCGCGGCATGAACCGTCGCAACCGTGCTAGCGACGGGGCCTAGCGTTTAGGTCGGCGGGGTCAGACTTAGGCTGCGCCGACCACCGCGCGGTCGCCGCTTCGTCGGCTTCGCGCGCGTCGACCCATTGTGCGCCGCTGCCGGTTTCTTCCAGCTTCCAAAACGGCGCTTTGGTCTTCAACCAGTCGATCAGGAACGCACACGATTCCAGTGCCGCCGCGCGGTGCGCGGAGGTTGTCGCGACGAGTACGATGCGATCGCCCGGCTCCAACCGGCCATACCGGTGGATGATCAAGCAAGATTCCAGCGGCCAGCGCGTGCGGGCCTCCTGTTCAATTGCCGCGAGCTGTTTCTCCGTCATCCCGGGATAATGTTCCAAGGTCATGGCCGCGACATCGGTGCCGTCGGCAAGGTCGCGCACCGTGCCGGTGAAGGTCGCGATGCCGCCGATGCGCCGGTTGCCCGCGGTCAACGCGTCAAGTTCGGCGCCGATGTCGAAGTCTTCGCGTTGAACCCGGATCACGTCACCCTCCCGTTACCGGCGGAAATAGTGCAACCTCGTCGTCGTTGGCGACGGGATCGTCATCGCGAGCGTATTCTTGGTTCACCGCGACGCGCACGACAGACAGGTCCGAGAGCGCTGCCGCATGGGCGTCGCTCCGTTGGCGAAGCCAGGTAAGCAGCGCTCCCACGGTAGCGATGTCGCGCGGGACCTCGACGGTTTCTTCGGCGACGCCAACTCGTTGCCGCAACCAGGCGAAGTACAGCACTTTCACGGCAACACCTCGCTGTAGGGAATGAACGGAAGAACATCGCCATGTGCAACGGAGGACAAATCCTCGCCGAGTTCAATCAACCCGTCGGACTCAACCATCGACGTCATAATCCCGGCGCCATCGCGGGCAAATCGGTGTGCAATCGGTAGATCGCCGTCGGCACCGTCGAGCCGGGCCCTGATCCACTCGCGCCGGCCAATTTTCTTGCGACAGGAGAAACCGGCGGCGACGGAGAAGCGGTGCGGCGACGCGACGTTGGCGCCGGCCATTCGATGGACAATGGGGCGGACGAACATCAGAAACGTCACCATCACAGCGACGGGATTTCCTGGAATGCCGACAAAGGCGGAATCACCGATCGTTCCGAGTGCGAGCGGTCGCCCCGGTCGGATCGCCAGCCGCCAAAAATGGAGACTGCCGAGGTCCGCAACGACGCTGCGGACATGATCTTCGTCGCCCACCGAAACGCCGCCGGAGGTGACTACCAGATCGTTGCGGGTTGACGCCTGGGCTAGGCCGGTAGCGATCGCCTCACGCCGGTCGGGCAATATTCCAAGGTCCTCGACCGTGCAACCCATGCCCTGGAGCAGCGCGGTCAACGCGTAGCGGTTGGCATCGTGAATGGCGCCCGCTGGCAACGGCTGCCCCGGCTCGACGATTTCATCGCCGGTCGAGAAGACCGCGGCGCGGAGGCGGCGCCGGACCGAGAGATCGGCGTGACCCGCGGCGGCGGCAAGACCGATATCCTGGGGCCTTAGGATCTGTCCCGGCGGCAGAATAATGGTGCCCGCGGTCATGTCCTCGCCCGCGCGGCGGCGGTTCGCACCGGGATTGAGTCCCGGCGGGATGGTGACGCTGTCACCCCCAAGGCTGCAGTCCTCCTGCATCGCTACGGTATCGAGACCGGCCGGCATCACCGCGCCGGTAAAGATACGCACGGCGCAGGACGGCGGCACCGTGTCCGACCACGGATGGCCCGCGGTTGCGCGACCGGCGACCCTGAGGAGCGTCGGCGAACCGGCCCGAAGGTCTGCGGATCGAAAAGCGTAACCGTCGACCGCGGCGTTGTCGTGCGGCGGGACGTTGCCCGGGGCGGAAACACGTTGGCCCAAGATACGGCCATGCGCTTGCATTAGTGGTAGACGCTCGGTGCCGACCACGGGTTTGAGTCGGGTCTCGATCAGGGCCAGCGCTTCGGCGGTCGTCATCAACCCGCTCCCGGGGGTGAAACAATCGTTGCCGAGTTGTGCCATTTCAGATTTTTCCGCCGGTCGTGCCTGCGTCCAAGCCGCAATGCCGGAGGATGAAACGGGCGATCCCGGTGGGGTCGTCGAGCGACAGAACGGGACAGGTGAGCTTCGGCCATGGCCGATCGCTCGCCACCGCCACTACCTGCGGATCGTCCCCCCACAGGATCGGTGCGGCGTCGTCGCCGCGGACGACCTCCATTTTGTCGTGGGTACTGCGTTTGAAGCCTTCGACGAGGACGAGATCGACAGGCGACATCCGCGCCAACAGTTCGTGCAAGTCCGCTTCGGGGCCATCGCGATGTTCGTGCATTAATGCCCAGCGCTTGGCCGAAGACACCATGACCTCGTGGGCGCCGGCGGCGCGGTGCTCGAACGAGTCCTTGCCCGGCTGGTCGACGTCGAATGCGTGATGGGCGTGCTTTACTGTCGATACCGTCAACCCGTGGGCAACGAGGACGGGCAGGAGCCGCACCATCAGTGTTGTCTTGCCGCTCCCCGAATATCCTGCAAGGCCGAATACCTTCACGGCGAATCCGCCTTGGCGTTGCGGTGCGGGCGATCGGGTCGCATGTGAGCGAGGCCGCCGCGCAAGTAGTCGTAACCGGTGTAGACGGTGATCGCCGCGGCGACCCAGAGAAGGGCGGTCCCGATCGTATCAGCTTGGGGAATGACGTCGGTCAGCAGCAGCAAACCGATGGCGACAAGTTGGACGCCGGTCTTCCATTTGGCCAAACGGCTGACCGCCACGTCGACGTGTTTGCCGGCGAGGAACTCTCGCAACCCCGACACTAGAATCTCGCGCAGCAGGATGAGCAGCGCGGCAATCACGGCGCCACCGGCCAGGGTGCCCGTCGCGACCATCATGAGCAGCACTGCCGCGACCAGCAGTTTGTCGGCGATCGGATCGAGGAATCGACCGAAATCGGATGTTTGCTGGCGCCGCCGGGCGAGCATCCCGTCGAAATAGTCGGTCACGGCGGCATAGGCGAACAACCCGAAGGTCGTCCAGCCGTTCGCCGGTACCGGCAAATAGAAAGCCGCAACGATCAAGGGAATGACGGCGATGCGCGACAGGGTCAGCAAGTTCGGAAGATTGGTATCCATTGTCACCGGGGCGATTGATGCCGTCCCATACTACGCGCCGCGGCGCTAGGTTTCGCTGTGGAAGAAGCCGTACACCACTTTAGCTACGTTGCCGCTGATGCCCTCGACTTTCTCGAGGTCGTGTAGACCCGCCCGGGCGACCTCGCCGGCGGAACCGAAGTGGTGCAGCAGGGCCCGTTTGCGCCGGGCGCCAATGCCTGGAATTTCATCGAGCGGCGACGTCCCGATTGCCTTCGAGCGGCGCGCGCGGTGGCTACCGATCGCGAAACGGTGCGCCTCGTCGCGCAGGCGTTGGATAAAGTAGAGGACGGGGTCGCGCGGCTCCAAACGCTTCACGGTGCCGTCGGCGAGGAACAATCGTTCCCGCCCGGCATTGCGGTCGGGCCCCTTAGCGACACCTGCAAGGGGAATTTCGCTGAGCCCGAGATCGGCGAGGACGTCTTTGGCCACGCCAAGCTGACCCTGTCCGCCGTCGATCAAGACCAGGCCCGGCCACAGCGCCCGCGCTTCGTCGTCGTCCTTGAGTAAACGCTTGAAGCGGCGTGTCAGCACTTCGCGCATCATGCCGTAGTCGTCGCCAGGGGAGATCTCCGTGTCGCGGATATTGAACTTGCGATAATGGTTCTTCATGAAGCCGTCGGGGCCTGCCACGATCATCGCACCGACGGCATGGGTGCCGCTGACGTGGCTGTTGTCGTAGACCTCGATTCTATCCGGGGCGTTCTCCAGACCGAAGGTTTCCGCAATGCCCTCGAGCAAGGCGCGCTGGGTCGCACTTTCGGCCATGCGCCGGCGCAATGCGTCGTCCGCGTTGTCCAACGCGTGGCGGACGAGATCGGCTTTCTCGCCGCGCTGGGGTTTGTTGATCTTGACCGAATGCCCGGCCCGCACCGAAAGCGCCTCCTCAACCAACGCGCGCTCGCCGCAATCGTGGCTTACGAGGATTAACCGCGGTGCCGGTCTGCTTTCGTAGAATTGCCCGAGGAACGCGGTAAGGATTTCCGGCGGCTCCAACGATTGGGCGTGGACCGGGTAGTAGGCTCGGCTGCCGAAATTTTGGCCGCTCCGGAAGAAAAAAACCTGCACGCACACTTGGCTGCCCTCTTGATGTAGGGCGATCACATCCGCTTCGTCGACAGTTTGTACATTGATTCCCTGGCGCGCTTGGATGTGTGCAAGTGCGCGAATGCGGTCGCGGTACATCGCGGCGGTCTCGTAGTCGCGGGTTTCTGCCGCGGTCGTCATCAGTGCGGCGAGCCGTTGCTGAATCTCGTGGCTCTTGCCGGTGAGGAATTCGCGCGCTTGCTGCACGATTTCCTCGTAGGGGTGTTTCTCGATGCGCCCGACGCATGGTGCCGTACACCGTTTGATTTGGTACTGCAGGCATGGCCGGGTCCGACTCTCAAAGATCGAATCGCTACAGGAGCGCAAAGGGAATGCGCGTTGCAGCGCCGAGAGCGTGCGGTTGACTGCGCCGGCCGACGCGAAGGGGCCGAAATATTCCGCATCCCGGTCGCGCGGCCCCCGGTGCTTGGCAATCTGCGCCCAGGCGTGGTCACGGCGGATCATGATGTAGGGAAACGATTTGTCGTCCCGCAGGGTGACGTTGAAGCGTGGCTTGAGGCGCTTGATGAGATTCGATTCAAGCAGCAACGCCTCGACCTCGGTGTGGGTCGTGACGATTTCCATCGAGGCGGTCGCCGCGATCATGTTCAGGATGCGGTTGGTATGCCCGGTGCGGTTGGCGTAACTACCTACTCGCCGCTTAAGGTTTCGAGCCTTCCCGACATACAGCACCTCGCCCCGGCGGTTCAGCATGCGGTAGACGCCGGGGACGCTCGGCATACTTCTTAGGGCGGCGCGAATGACCGCGCGTCCGTTGTCCGACGGCAGGTCTTCTTCGGTCAGGTCGGGATTGCCGGGGGACGGGGTCATGGCTTGGTTATAGGGGTCATGGCTTGGTTATATCGCGACCGTGGACGGACCCGTCAACGGGCACACGACAGGATTGATGACAAGGCCGACGCTACCCGCCAAGGTGGTGCAATGTGACGGTCCCGTGATGATGTCCACGACTCCTGGGGACAAGTTTGTGGACGGGTTGCCGGTGGAGGGGGTTCAAGCGTGGTTTTCCGTGCGCGACTTCACAATGCCCAATTTATAGGCATCTTCTGCAACCCATTGAATTTGCAGAAGATATCAAAATCAAGTGGTTCCTAATCGGGACCTTGTGTTTGTTCTGCAACACCCGTTTCGAGCGTGCCAGCGCCCATGTGCACAAGTTTCACCGGTCCAGGCAGTGTCGGCGATTCGTGGGTAATGTCAGGGCCCTAGGCTCTGCCGTCGACGTTCAATCTCAACACCGACGCTGCTTGCATCGGCTAGCGCCTGGAGTTTTTCGATCCGAACCCGGGTCGCAATGACCCGATCGTCGGCCAGCGTCAGGCCGGCAATTTGCTCGGCGAGGGTCTCGACCAAATTGATGTGGCCGGCCCCGATCAATTGGCGCACACCCTCGACCACGGTTTCGTAATCGACGACGTTTTCCAACTGATCGTTCAAGGGGTGCGCATCCTCCCTGACGGTCAGATCGATGTTGATCCGGACTTTTTGGGTGCGGCGCTTTTCGTGCCGGTGGACGCCAATCTCGGCCAGCAGCAGGAGATCCCGCACAAACACATGGCGCACGCCGTTTTCGGCGTCGGCGAGCCGCAGCGGATGAATCGTCGATACGCCGGTCATTCCAGTGGCGCCCCGCTCGCGGTTCTCCAAGTTAGGTGGGCGCCGCCATCCAGGGCGATCATCTGCCCGGTCATGCCCCGTGCGGAGAGGATATAGCGCACTGCATCGCAGATTTCTTCCGGCGACGAGCCGCGACCGAGCGGGGTGGCGGCGCACTGGCGAGCGAAATCCGCGGCGCTCTGCCGGCTACTCGGTAGAACGGGCCCCGGTCCGATGCCGTTGACTCGAATCCGAGGGGCAAGCGCGAGCGCGGTCATTTGGGTGAGCCCCCACAGACCGACCTTGCTCACCGAATAGGATAGAAACTCGCCGGTCAGGTTCCAGACCCGCTGGTCGATCAAATTGACGACATTGCCTTCGGTCTCCGGCGGCAGCGCATCGGCAAAAGCGCGGGTGAGAAGTGCCGGCGCCCGCAAATTGATGTCGAGATGGGTATCCCACAGGTCGACGCTGAGGTCGCCGATAGAATCGCGTTCGAACGCCGAGGCGTTGTTGACGAGCACGGTCACTGGGCCCAGGACGGCGACCGCCCGGTCAACCAGCTCGACGGTTTCGGCGGGGTCCGCGAGGTCGGCGGCCAGGGCGACCGCGGTACCGCCCGCGGCGACGATTTCGTCCACCAGGGTTTCGGCTTCGACCGGCGAGCGATGGTAGTGGGCGGCAATAGTCCAGCCGTTCGTCGCCAGATCGAGGGCGATGGCGCGGCCAATTCGTTTTCCCGCGCCGGTCACCAACGCACCGCCCTTGATACTCATTCGATCGACATGCCCGAGAAGCCGGCGAACTGCGACCACACATAAAGTACGTAGGCGCCGGTGAAGATCGTCCCAACTAAGCGGCCTAATCGCAGATGCCAAATGATGAACGGTACCACGACGACGACGGCGAGGATCATGATCGGGATGTCGAATGCGAGCATTCGCGCAGGGACCGGGATTGGCGTGACCATCGCCGTAATTCCGCCGACGCCGAGCAAATTGAAGAGATTGCTGCCCAAGATATTGCCGATCGCGACGTCGGCGTGCTTCCGAACCAGGGCGACGAAGGACGTCACTAGTTCCGGGAGCGACGTGCCGAAGGCAACGAGGGTCAGGCCGATGACCGCTTCGGAAATACCGATGTCGCGCGCGATATTGACCGCACCTTCGACCAAAAGGGACGAGCCGATAAATAGCGCGATCAACCCGCCGACGACGGAGGCGACGATGAGGGATTTTTTCTGCGGCCCCGATTCGAACTCTTCCAGTTCTTCCGCGTAGAGCTGGGCGGCGGCGGCGTCGCGTCGGGCCATGGTGTAGGCCAGGCCCAGGTAGCCGGCGAGCATCGCGACCATGGCAAAGCCTTCCCACCATGAAATGACGTTATTCAGTCCCAAAGCGGCCACGATCACGCTGACGAGGAATAACAGGCCGATGTCGCGGGCCGCCGCCCTGTTGCCGGCTCCGAGCGGGGCGATGATCGCTGGCAGGCCGAGTACAAGGAAAACGTTGGCAATATTGCTGCCGACGATGTTGCCGAGTGCGAGTTCGGGCGATCCCTTGAGCGCCGCGCCGATACTAACGATGAGTTCGGGCGACGAGGTGCCGAAGGCTACGACGGTCAGGGCGATGACGAGGGTAGGAACCCCGAGCCGATGGGCCAGCGCGACCGATCCACGAACCAGGAAGTCGCCGCCGAAAAACAGCAAAAGAAGGCCGCCGGCGACGAAAAGAAAGTCCATGTGGGGCGTCCGATCGATTGCCGCCCGGGTCGGTAGGGCGAAGAAAACCAGGATACTGCTGCCAACAGGCAGTCGGTCCCCCAATCTGGGGTAGTTTTACCTGAGTTTTCAAGTGCAACGCCGGTGGCGGTTGCGAAAAAAGCGGGCCATGCCGTCCATTGGCGGTGGACGAACCGGTGCAGCGCTAACGCGCGGTTGCCGGTGCAGCACTACCGCGAGGTTGAAGGAGCGGCAGATAGGGGCGCAAGGACTGCCAGAATTTTTGGTCCCACGAGCAAACCCAGAATCATCGCGGCAATGAAAACGTATGATTCAGTTTGGCCTCCTACCAATCCCGATATCGCCGGGCCGGGGCACAGTCCGACCAAACCCCATCCCGCGCCGAAGACGGCGGCACCGCCGATCAGTCGTCGGTCAATGCGTTCGGATGCCGGTAGGTCGAAGGCACTTCCGTAGAACGGGACCGAACGCTTCAAGATAAATCGGAAAGCCACAAATGTGACGACCACTGCACTACCCATCACGAGGATAAGGCTGGGGTCCCAGCTGCCGGCGACATCAAGGAAGGCTTTGACCTTCAAGGGATTCACCATCTCGGAAACGGCCAAACCCAAGCCGAATAGGATGCCTGCGGCAAGGGCCGAAAGATTGCGGACCATCTTACCCCCCCACGACGTGGCGGACGACGAAGACGGTGAGGGCGCCGGTGCCCACGAAGGTCAGCGTCGCGACGAGCGAACGCGGTGACAGCCGGGCCAGTCCGCAAACGCCGTGGCCCGATGTGCACCCCGCGCCGATGCGCGTCCCGACGCCCGTCAGGATGCCGCCGAGGATGACGACCGGCCAACCGACGTCGAAGGCGATGACCGGTCGATCGATTGCGGCCAGCCAAATGCCTGACCCGCCGATCAAGCCCACGATGAAGAACAATCGCCAAGACCAGTCGTTGCCCGTGGGCCGCAAGAGCCCCGCGAGGATGCCGCTAATTCCGGCCAGACGGCCGTTGATCGCAAGCAGGAGCGCCGCGGAGAGCCCAATCAGACCGCCCCCAGCGATCGCCGATATCGGCGTGAAGTTTTCCATGGCAAGTCCCTGAATGGTTGAACAGCCGGAAGGTGGTGCTGACGTGTCCGGTTGCAAGGTATTAATTTACAGTATTGGAAATGAGTATAAAGTAAATTACAAATATTTGATGTTTTTAAGGCTTGCCGCTATAAGCCGCCCGATCACTGCATGCGAGGGCTCTATGCTTGAAAAACCCGCCGATACCGCGTCCCCGATCCACCCGCTCCTCGGCAACCGCTGGAGCCCGCGCGCGTTCGCCGACAAACCGGTCGAACCGGCAAAATTGCTGGCGGTTTTTGAAGCGGCGCGGTGGGCTGCTTCCAGTAACAACGGTCAACCCTGGGCTTTTGTCGTGGCGCAAAAAGACGACCCTGCCGCCTTTGCGCAGATGATCGATTGCCTGATGCCAGGCAACCAAGGTTGGGCGTCGCTGGCACCGGTTCTCATCCTCACCTTTGCCAGGCCGACCTGGCCCGGTGAGGATCGCCCCAACCGCACCGCCCAGCACGACGTTGGGATGGCAACCGCGATGATGTCGATCCAGGCCGAAGCGCTCGGCCTGCGCACGCATCACATGGGCGGAATCGTCCTCGACAAAATCCGTGAGGTCTATGCCGTGCCGGACGACTTCGACCCTGTCAGTGCGATCGCACTGGGTTATCAGGGCACGACGGACTTGCTGGCTGAAGAAAAGGACCGAGCCCGCGAAACCCTTCCGCGGACACGGAAGGCCCTCGCCGAAATCGTGTTTACCCAGCGATTCGGTCAGGCCGCGACTCTCGTTTAGGCGGGCGACTCGTTTGCGGTGTCCAGCAGGTACGAAGAAACGGTGCCAACGTCGCGAAACCCGATGTTCCGATAAACCCCGCGGCCCATCGCGGAGGCCTGCAGGACGCCTGTCAAGAATCCGAATTTTCGTCCTTCGCGCATGGCATGACGGGTGAGGGCGGTGCCGATGCCACGCCGCCGGTACGCGGCGCGGGTTGCAAGGTTCTGGAGCGTCGCGACGCCACAGTAGGTCGTCAACGTTGCCATCCCCACGGCGATCCCGTCGACCCGCGCGACGAAATGTTGGTGCGGTTGTTTGGCATCCAAACCGATCGCCCGGTGTAACTGAAACGAGGGCTCGGCCGCGAAACGCGGGAACTCGAACCCTTCGACCCCGATTTCGTTCCATTCACGCAGCGTCGACTCGTCTCGAACCGCCTCGATCGAAATATGCTCGGTGGCCTCGTCGTGATCCTCGAGGTGGGTGAGGTCCATCGCCATGGCGACCGCATCGTCGCCAAAGGAAAAGCCGCCTTCCTCCAGACGCAAACCAAGGTTGTCGGGCGCACCGTCCGGACCGAGTCGCCAAATCATCGGAACGCCGAGGTGATGCGCGTGGGAGACGACCGTTGCGATCCGGCGCTGGGTTTCGCCGCGCGTGAAGCGGGCGCCGTACACTTGATTGAAAAATATGTGAGGCACCGGCGCCTCGGTCCACGTCACGTCGGGTTCGACATGAACCGTAATCCCCGGCCACACGGTCCAGGACCGAAAATGCGCCCAGCAGGTCTCGCAAACGATCCTTGCGAGGTCCGCGGCCTCGGTCGTCGGCGGCACGGTCGCCCGAGAATCGCCCGCCATCAAAGCGTCAGATCCACGTCGTCTTGTTGGTCTTGCCGCGGCGAACCCGCGTTCCGGCCCGACCGCCGGACGATCGCGCGCCGCTCTTGAGGTCCCGTTGCCGGGCGCGGACGTCCTTTGCCGATTCGCCCGGCAGCCCGAGCTCCGCACTTTCCAGACGACTGATTTCATCGCGCAGGCGGGCCGCGTCCTCGAATTCGAGATTAGAGGCGTAATCCAGCATCTTCTTTTCGAGGTCTTGAATGTGCGCCCGCAGATTGTGGCCAACCAGATGCTGGAACCCGTCGCCGTCTTCGGAGAGCCCCGGCGTCACATAGTCCTTCTCGAACACGCTTTGGAGAACGTCGGAGATATTCTTCTTCACGCTCTCGGGTGTTATCCCATGGGCCTCGTTGTAGGCGCGCTGTTTGTCGCGGCGGCGTTCGGTTTCCTTCAGCGCGTAGTCCAGGCTGTCGGTCATTTTGTCGGCGTACAGGATCACCCGGCCTTCGAGGTTGCGCGCCGCCCGGCCGATGGTTTGAACCAACGACGTGCGGGACCGCAAGAAGCCTTCTTTGTCGGCATCGAGAATCGCGACGAGCGCACATTCCGGGATGTCGAGACCTTCGCGCAGCAAGTTGATCCCAACCAAGATGTCGAAGGCGCCGAGCCGCAAATCGCGCAAGATTTCGATCCGTTCCAGCGTGTCAATGTCTGAATGGAGATAGCGGACGCGCAGCCCCGCCTCGTGCATGAACTCCGTCAGGTCCTCCGCCATGCGTTTTGTCAGTGTCGTCACCAACACGCGATAGCCCCGGGCGACAGTTTCGCGGCACTCGTGCAACAGGTCGTCGACTTGGTTCTCGACCGGCCGCACCAGACAGACCGGGTCGATCAACCCGGTGGGGCGGATCACCTGGTCGACGATGACCCCAGCCGCGCGCTCCATCTCGAACGGGCCCGGCGTTGCCGAGACATAGACCGTCTGCGGCCGCATGGTGTCCCACTCTTCGAATTTGAGCGGGCGATTGTCGATGCACGAGGGTAGGCGGAAACCGAACTCCGAAAGCGTCGACTTGCGGCGAAAGTCGCCCTTGAACATGCCGCCCACCTGCGGCACCGAGACATGCGACTCATCGACGATGAGCAACGCATTGTCGGGCAGGTATTCGAACAACGTCGGGGGCGGCTCGCCCGCCTTTCGACCGGTCAGATAGCGCGAATAGTTTTCGATCCCGGCGCAACTGCCGGTGGCTTCCAGCATTTCGATATCGAACTGGGTGCGTTGCTCCAACCGCTGCGCTTCCAGGAGTTTGTTGGTAGATCGGAACTCTTCGAGCCGCACGACAAGGTCTTTTTTGATCTGCTTGATGGCCTGGGCGATCGTCGGTCGCGGGGTCACGTAATGCGAGTTGGCGTAAACGCGAATGGATTCTAGCTTTTCGGTCTTCTCACCGGTCAACGGGTCGAACTCCACGATCGATTCGATTTCATCGCCGAACAGAGACAGGCGCCAGGCGCGGTCTTCATAGTGCGCGGGGAACAGCTCGACCGTGTCGCCGCGCACCCGGAACGCACCGCGGACAAAACTTTGATCGTTGCGCTTGTATTGCAGTTCGACCAGACGCTTGAGCAATTCCCTGAGCGGGAAGGTCTGACCCACCGCCAGCGGGATCGTCATGTCGAGATAGGTTTCTGGCGAGCCCATGCCGTAAATGCACGACACGCTGGCTACGATAATCACGTCGTCGCGCTCGAACAAAGACCGCGTTGCGGCGTGGCGCATGCGATCGATCTGTTCGTTGATCGAGGAATCCTTCTCGATATAGGTGTCCGTCCGCGCGACGTAGGCTTCGGGCTGGTAGTAGTCGTAATAGGACACGAAATATTCGACGGCGTTATTTGGAAACAGTTCGCGCATTTCGCCGTAGAGCTGTGCGGCAAGGGTCTTGTTTGGCGCCATGATCAGCGCCGGTCGCTGGGTCTGGGCGATGACATGAGCCATCGTAAAGGTCTTGCCCGACCCGGTGACGCCGAGCAGGACTTGATCCTGCTCGTCCTCGCCGATGCCGCTCACCAGAGAGGCGATTGCCTCCGGCTGATCGCCCGCGGGTTTGAAGTCGGAGGCCAACTCGAAGCGAATGCCACCCTCGCCCTTTTCGAAGGGCAGCGGGTAGGGCGCGAGATCGACGACGGAATCCGGTTGGGAAGCCATGGCCCCATTTATATGTTGCGCGGGCCGTCCGTTGCTAGGCCGCCACGCCGCTCTCCTGACAGCATGGTGTCAGCAAAGGCCGACGATTGCGCGGGATCAACGCGCTATTGCTAGAGTTTCCGCCATGATGTCGACAGATGGCAAACCGCGACGAAACGGCTTTCACGCTTCTGGATGCGTATGCTCCCGCTGAGGTCGCGCGGCGGGTTGAAAGCGCGGGCGTTGCCAAGGCGGGTCTCCCCCTAGTCCCAACACTGGCGCTGGGCGTCTTGGCGGGCGCCTTCATCGCCTTTGGGTCGCTTTTTTACTTGGTCGCAGTGACCGATTCCGGTCTCGGCTACGGGATCGAGCGCATTGTCGGTGGAATCTGCTTCTCGCTCGGGCTGATTCTCGTCGTCGTCGCCGGTGCCGAACTCTTCACCGGCAACAACCTCATCGCGATTGCCTGGGCCGACCGGAAGATTACGTCGCGGCAATTGCTGCGAAACTGGGGCCTAGTCTTCGTCGCCAACTTTGCCGGTGCCGTCGCGACGGCAGTTATTGTCGATCTCTCGGGGATCATGGGTGCCCACAACGGGGCGTTGGCCGAGACCGTCGTACGGATCGCCGCTGACAAATCGGCTCTGCCGTTCGGCGAGGCGTTCTTGCGCGGGCTCCTGTGCAACGCTTTGGTCTGTCTCGCGGTGTGGCTGGCGATGGCGGCGCATTCGGTTTCGGGCAAAATCCTCGCGATCGTCTTCCCGATTGCGGCATTCGTGGCCCTCGGTCTCGAGCATTCGGTCGCCAACATGTTCCTTATTCCGCTCGGGTTGTTGGTCGCGCCCGACGGCCCGGTCGCAGGCCTAACGCTCGGCGGTTTGGCGAGCAATCTTGTCCCGGTAACGCTGGGCAATATCGTCGGTGGCAGCGTCTTCGTCGCCCTGGTCTACTATGTCGTCTATATCCGCGGGGTTCGGCCCCAGGGATAGGCCGGAGTACTGTTGCACGTCCCCGACGAGGGGCGTAGTTTGCCCGCGAATTTCCGCCGTTTTAGCCCGCCACAGAAGGAACTTGGACTATGGGCTTCATTGCCGACTCGCTGGGCCGGATCAAGCCGTCCCCGACCATTGCCATGAGCGATCTCGCGCGCGCCCTCCAAGCCGAGGGGCGCGATGTCATTGGGCTTTCCGCGGGCGAACCCGATTTCGACACGCCCGACCACATCAAAGCCGCCGCAAAGGCGGCGATCGACCGCGGCGACACCAAGTACACGACCGTCGATGGTACAGCGGCGTTGAAGCAGGCGATCGCGGGCAAATTCAAACGCGACAACGACCTCACCTACGATCCCAAGACCGAGATCACGGTCGGGACCGGCGGCAAGCAGGTCCTGTTCAACGCGATCATGGCGACCGTTAATCCCGGCGACGAGGTCGTAATCCCGGCGCCCTATTGGGTGTCCTATCCCGATATCGTGCTGCTGGCGGGCGGCAAGCCGGTCATCGTCAAGGCCCCGGCGTCGAAGGCCTTTCGGTTGCAGCCGGAGGATCTGGAAAAGGCCATCACACCGAAAACCAAATGGTTCATCATCAACTCGCCGAGCAACCCGTCGGGTGCCGCGTACACCGCGGACGAGCTCCGCGCCCTGGGTGCCGTCCTTGAACGCCACCCCCATGTCTGGGTGCTCAGCGACGACATGTACGAGCATCTCGTTTATGACGGCTTTACCTTCACCACCATGGCGCAGGTTTGTCCCTCCCTGCGCGACCGGACGCTCACCCTGAACGGCGTCTCCAAAGCCTACGCCATGACCGGGTGGCGCATCGGGTTTGCCGGCGCTCCCGCGGTGCTGATCAAGGCGATGGGGAAGCTGCAATCGCAAAGCACAACCAATCCGTCGTCGATCAGTCAGGCCGCAGCCGTCGAAGCGCTGAACGGACCAAGCGAGTTTCTCAAGGATTGGGTCAAGGCCTTTGCCGGTCGGCGCGATCTCGTCGTCGGCATGTTGAATCAAGCCACGGGATTGACCTGCCCGAACCCGGAAGGTGCGTTCTACGTCTATCCGTCCTGCGAAGGATTGATCGGGAAATCGACGCCCGACGGCCGCAAGATCGAGAATGACGAGGATTTCGGTAAGGCATTGCTCGAAGTCGAAGGGGTTGCCGTCGTGCACGGGGCCGCTTTCGGACTGGAACCGCATTTCCGCATTTCCTATGCGACCTCGACCGAAATCCTGACCGACGCTTGCCAGCGCATCCAGCGTTTCTGCGCGAGTCTCCGCTAGGCTCGGACGTCACGAGACACTATTGGAGGGCGGGGCATGAAAATCGCGATCATGGGGTCAGGCGGTGTCGGGGGGTATCTCGGCGCGCGCCTTGCCGCGGACGGCCACGACGTCAGTTTCATTGCCCGCGGCGCACATCTTGCGGCAATGAAAGCGAATGGCCTTAGGCTGGATGACAAGGACCGGCCGGTGACGATCGCGCCGGTAAAGGCGACCGACGATCCGGCGACCGTTGGACCGGTCGATGTCGTGATCTTTTCGGTCAAGGTCTACGACGCCCAAGCCGCCATCGAGGCCATGACGCCGTTGATCGGGCCAAACACGGTTGTGCTCGACGTCCTTAATGGCGTCGAGAGTCACCAGTGGCTGATCGCGGCGTTCGGTGCGGCGCATGTGTTGCGCGGTTCGATCTATATTTCGTCCCATATCGCCGCGCCGGGCGTCATCGTTCACGAGACCCCAGGCGTCCGTCTGGTGTTCGGGGCGCTCGACCCGGCGGCGCTCGGCGCGGCCGAATCGCTAAACGCAGCCATGATCGTGATCGGCGTTAAGTCGGTGCTGACCGACGATGTCGAATCGGCCATTTGGTCGAAGATGGTCATGCTCACCGCCCTGAGCGGGATTTGCTGTCTCGCGCGGCTACCGATTCGTGATGTCATGGCGGAGCCTGAGGGCGCGGAACTCGTCAAACGTGCCATGCAAGAGGTTGCAGCGGTCGCCGCGGCGCGCCGGATTACGCTAGAACCCGGCGCACTCAGTTCGGCACAGCGATTCGATCCGACCAAAATCCCCGCGATCAAACCGTCGATGCTGCACGACCTCGAGCGCGGCAAACCGCTCGAAGTCGAGTGGTTGTCCGGCGCCATTTCGCGTTTCGGACACCAAGCCAAAGTGCCCACGCCAACCCACGATGTGGTCTGGGGCGCGCTGAAACCGTTGGCGGCGGGCGGTCGCCCCTAATCGATTAGCTGGCGTCTTTGGGAGACTTTCGTGAGAAGTCTCACCGACACTTGAGTTGTAGCGGTCGCGCGCGACCGCTACGTCCATAGGCAGCGCAATTGGCGGGAGACCAGCATGCTGATCAAGAACCCCAAGGGTTGGGAGGTTTCCGAATCGACCGCGACATCCGAGTCGGTCTATTTGAATCGCCGGCAACTGATGAAGGGTGCCGCGGCGGGCACGATCGTCGCCGCGACAGGCTCGGTGCTGGGCAGCGTCGCCCAGGCAGCGACTGAGGCCGACCCGTCGGCGCATCTATATCCCGTCGAACGCAATCCCCGCTATACGCTCGACCGCGATCTGACGCCGGAAAAGGTCAACGCCACCTACAACAACTTCTACGAGTTTGGGTCGCACAAGGAAATCTGGCGCGCCGCCCAACGCCTGCCGGTTCGCCCGTGGACCGTGCGGGTTGACGGTATGGTCGAAAAGGAGATGGAGTTCGGCATCGACGATCTCTTAGCGAAGATGCCGCTGGAAGAGCGTCTCTATCGCCACCGGTGCGTCGAGGCGTGGTCGATGACCATTCCCTGGAGCGGGTTCGAGATGAGCCACCTCATCAAGTTGGTGCAGCCTCTAGGATCGGCGAAGTACGTCGAGTTCCGCAGCTTTTTGGATAAGAGCTTCGCGTCCGGGCAGCGCCAATTCTGGTACCCGTGGCCCTATGTCGAAGGTCTGACCATTGAAGAGGCGATGAACGAAATGACCTTCATGGTCACCGGGACCTACGGCAAGCCTGCCCCGCCCCAGCACGGCGCACCGATCCGCGTAGCTTTGCCCTGGAAGTACGGGTTCAAGTCGGCAAAATCGATCGTCAGCATTACCTTCACCGACAAACGCCCCAAGAGCTTCTGGGAAGAGATCCAGTCGGCCGAGTACGGCTTTTGGGCCAACGTCAATCCGGATTTCGATCATCCGCGCTGGACCCAGAAAACCGAGCGCGTGCTTGGCACGGATATGCGGGTCCCGACGCTTCTCTACAACGGCTATGCCGAGCATGTCGCCGATCTCTACAAGGACATGCCGCAAGACCGCGCGCTCTTCACCTAATAATCCGAGGCGCGCTTTTGAGCCCGCCGAACCCGGTGGGTAAGGTCAGGCCGACAACTGCTCGGTCAAGAACGCGAGGACGCGGTCGCGGGCCGCGAGCGTCGGATGTCCGGTTTCGTCGACGAGGTCGTTGGTCAGAACGCTGTGGCGCATCCGCGTAGCGGCATAGCGACCGGGAATTTCGATCTCCTCGAAACGATCGCCAAAGCTGTCGCGCAATCGCGCAAACCGTTCCCCTGGGCACGCGGGATCGGTATCGAAGCGCAGGCCCAAGATCCGTGCGCCGTCGCGGGTTCGCCGTTGGGCCGCCGCAAGCGCCTCTTTAGATAGATGTAGCCCACGTTTGCGCTCGCGACCGAGCGGCAGCGGCAGCGACGGTTGGGACAGGACCGGGGCCATCATCGATGGCTCCATCATCAGCGCGAGCGCAAAGTTGCCGGTCAGGCACATGCCGACGGCACCGACGCCCGGTCCGCCGCACCGGTTGTGGAGATCGCGGCAGAGTGCGCGCAACCAGTCGGTGATGGGGCTCGTTTCTTCGGCGGCCAGACACTTGAATTCGCGGCTGATGCAGGTGCGGGCAAAGGACGAGAGGATGTACGCGGTTGACTTCGGCTTCCCCGGCACCCCGAAGAGTGAGGGCATCGCGACCTGGAACCCGGCCTCGACGACCCAGCGGGCGAATCGCACGACTTCCGGGGTGATGCCGGGCACCTCGTGAATGACAATAACGCCAGGGCCGCTGCCCGCGGAGAACACCGGCCTCGTCTTTCCGCCATAGGTAAACGGCGTACACGTAAAGTCGTGCAGGACAGCCTCGGTCACCGGCCTACGCGCCATCGCGTCACCGTAGGAGCCGCGGCAAAAAAATGCCGAGCCCGAAGGCTCGGCAAGTCATAACAGGGAGGCTTAACGTCTGGGAGACGTGCAGGCCCGAACAAGGGATTGTGGGGCCTACCATCCAGCCTCGGAATTCGATGCCGGATTTGAACAATACTTAGGTCCGACCATGTCACAGGACCACCCCTTAATGTGCAAACCACCTATGCGATTCTCGCATAGGTAACCTAGGGTCAATGCGTCAGAATCGCCAACCTGCGACCTTGTTGAGCAAGAAGTCCCGGAAAACGATGATTTTCTTCGTCTCGCGCAGTTCGTCGGGATAGACCAGGAACGTGTCAAAGGACGGCGCCGCGACGTCCTGGAGTACCCGCACCGCCCTGGATCGATCGGCAATCATATAGTCAGGCAAAGAGGCGACGCCGACATCGCTTTCGACCGCGAGGAGGAGCCCGTAGACGTTGTTCACCGTCAGCACCGGCTCGAGGTCGATGCCATGCTTCCGGCCCTCTTTCTGCAACCAATTGATCTCGGTGACCGGCGGCGGCGTGTCCTCGCCGTAGGTGATGATCCGATGGTTCTTGAGGTCGGCGAGATCGCGCGGAACGCCGTAGCGCTTCAAATAGGTCGGCGACGCATAGAGATGGTTGTGAACGGTCAGCAGACGCCGTTGCACGAGGTCGGCCTGGGTCGGTGGACGCATCCGAATGGCGATGTCCGCTTCGCGCATACTGAGGTCGAGCAACCGGTCGTCGAGCACCAACTCCACGGTGACTTCCGGATAGAGCTCCAAGAATTCACCGATTCTCGGGGTCAGCCAGGTCGAGCCGAAGCCCACGGTTGTGGTAACCTTCAGCTTCCCCGTTGGTCGCTCGCGCGCCTCCCCGAGGACAGCCTCCGTCATAGCCAGTTTTGCAGAAACCTCGTGGGCCGTTCGGTACAGCGATTCGCCCTGCTCGGTCAGGCTCAGGCCGCGCGCATGGCGGTGAAACAACGGCGTACCGAGCTCGCCTTCCAGCGCGCTGATCTGCCGGCTGATCGCCGATTGGCTGAGGTTTAGCGTGTCGCCAGCGCGGGTGAAACTGCCAGCCTCAGCAACCGCATGAAAGACCTTCAACCGATTCCAATCCATGCGGTTGGCTACTCGGCCGCGGCAACGGCCGGCTCTTCAAGGGCGGCGAGGAACTTCTCGGTGTCCAGCGCGGCCATGCACCCGGTCCCGGCAGCGGTCACGGCTTGGCGATAGATCTTGTCTTGGACGTCACCCGCGGCGAAGACCCCGTCGATATTCGTCCTAGTGGAACCGGGTTTGGTGATCAAATAGCCTTCCCGGTCCATGTCCAGCACGCCCTTGAAAAGTTCGGTGTTGGGCGTATGCCCGATGGCCACGAAAACCCCGTCGACGGCCAGGGTGTCGGTCTCCCCGGTTTGGACGTTGCGCAACCGTGCCCCGGTCACGCCGAGCGGGTCGGCCGCCCCGACAACCTCTTCGAGGACGGTGTGCCAGCGGACCTCGACCTTTGGGTTCTTGAACAGGCGGTCTTGCAGTATCTTTTCTGAGCGAAGTTCGCCGCGGCGGTGGATCAGTGTGACCTTCGTGGCGTGGTTGGTGAGGTACAACGCCTCTTCGACCGCCGTGTTGCCCCCGCCGATCACCGCAACCTCGCGGCCGCGAAAAAAGAAGCCGTCGCAGGTCGCGCAAGCGGAAACGCCAAAGCCCTTGAATTTATCTTCGCTCGGTAGGCCCAGCCATTTGGCCTGGGCGCCGGTGGTCACGATCACGGCATCGGCGGTGTAGGTGTCGCCGGAGTCGCCGACGGCATGGAACGGACGGCGTGACAGGTCGATTTCGGTGATCGTGTCGGCGATCATGCGCGTGCCCACGCTTTCAGCCTGTTTTTGCATTTCCTCCATCAGCCAGGGGCCCTGGATGACGTCGGCGAAGCCGGGATAATTCTCGACATCGGTGGTGATCGTCATTTGGCCGCCCGGTTGGATGCCGTGCACCAACATCGGCGCGAGGTTGGCGCGCGCCGCATAGATCGCGGCTGTGAGGCCAGCAGGACCGGAACCCAGGATCAAAACACGGCTGGTATGCTGCTGGGACATCGGAACCTCGTAGCTGGTGGGCGAAGCCATGCGCGCAACGCATGCCACCCCAAAATTAGGACTTTGCAACGGCTTTGCAAGCGCTCTAGGCGGGAGGATCGTTCAGCGAAAGCCCGCGGGGAAGCGTGCGGCCAATAGGTCTCGGATTTCCGCGGCGACGCGCGCCGTCTCGTGCAGCGGCGGATACGTCCACGGCGCCCACTGTCCGTCGAAGGCGCGGCTAATCCCGCGCTGCCGCAGGGTTTCGTGGAAACGATCGAACTTCGGCGATCCGCCGGCCAGTTTGGCGATCAGCAGGGGTTTGCCCGTGCTCGCCGCCTCCGAGGCCATGCTTACCGAGTCCTCGGTCACCACGATCCCGTCGGCAAGTGCCAACATCCCGGTGTAGGGGTTGTCTCCCGTGCCGTCCCAAAAATCCACGGGGAACCCAGCAAGTGCAGCTCGGAGAATATCGCGGCAGGCCCGGTCCGTGCGCCGCGACGCGGTGACCATTAGGCCGGCGCCGGCGGCGGAAGACAGGGCCCGCAACTGGGCACCGAGTCGGGTGGCGGTCGCAACGGACATCCGGTGGTGTTTGCTGGCGCCGCCGATGAGTACGGCGATGCGAGGCTGAGGGAGAGGCCTGAACCTGTCGGCCCACCGCGAAGCCGCCGTGGCCAAGGCGGCAGGTGTGACACGGTGCAGGGACCCCACGGTGGTCAACACGTTTGCACCGTTCAAGCCGTCATGTTCGGGCGCAACGACCCGATCGAAATGCGACGGGGCGACCCGGGGGTTTTGGATCTGGACCGTAACCGTCGCGCCCTGGGCGGCACGTCGGATGGCGATGGCTGGGCCGACGCTCGGTCGCCCGGCCGCAATTAGCACGCGCGGCCAAGGGGGGTGGAGGTCCGGCGCCGTCGCGCTCCATTGCAGGGCCGCGGTTCCGGTCGCGGCCCAAAACCCCGCCGGCAGCCAATCGGTCGCCCGCCGCCGGCGTAACCGGAGTACCGTGAACGGGAGATCCAACGCCTCGGCAAGCCCAATGCACTGGTTTTCCGTCCCGGCCTTGCCGTCGGACAGCACCCAGCAGGGCGTTTCCGGGTCGTTCATGCGCAATAATCTTTCACGAATACGAAACTTTATTATAATGCCGCGCCGCAGCGCAGGACGGAGAAGGTATGGCCCGGGTCAAACTCGACAAGATCGACCAACGGATTCTGGTCGATCTCCAGCGCGACGGTCGCATGACCAACGTCGACCTCGCAAGGCGGGCCGGCATTTCCGCGCCACCGTGCCTGCGGCGGGTCCGGGCGCTGGAACGCGACGGGTACATCAGCGGTTACCATGCCGATCTCGACGCCAAGGCCCTCGGCTTCGATGTCACGGTATTTGCGATGGTTGGCCTGGATTCCCAGGCTGAAAGCGATCTCGTCGCGTTCGAACGACGCTGCGGCGACTGGCCCATGGTGCGCGAGTGCCACATGTTGGCCGGCGAGGTCGACTTTTTGCTGAAGATCGTGGCCCACGATTGGGACGAGTATCAGACCTTTCTCACCAAGGAGCTGACAGCGGCACCCAACGTTGCGCACGTCAAGAGCTCTCTCGCAATACGTGCAAGTAAGGTGCTTCCCGGGGTGCCCCTGAGGGTGGCCTCGGAACCCGAGGCTGCGGAGGTGCCCGTAATCGGCGCGTAGTCAACCGAATGGCGCCGGACTTGGCGCCGGTAGATGGTTGGGCCATGACAACCGAGGACATGGCGCTTCAGCGACCGTTCAGCACCGGTCGATTGGTCTATTTGACCCTGTGGGGCCTCATGCTCGCGCTCTTCGTCGCGTTGGGCGTCGTGGCGTTAAAAGAGGTTGTTGCCGTCGAACGAGCGGGCGAGGCGGTCGGTCAAACGACGGCGACCGCGCTGTCGGAGCTGGCCCGCGACGGCGTGGACTGGAGCACCTCCGACGCCGTTGAAGCGATTTTGGGGCGGGTAGTGCTCGCGTTTCCCTCAACGACGATCGTCCCGAGCGGTGCAGTGCGGGCGCAATTGACCGGGCTCGACGGGACGGTGTTCCAGGCGTATGGGGCCATCCCGCCGACACCTGTTTACACCGAGACCGTCGCCGTCTTGGGGCGCGACGGCAGGGTCGCGACACTCACGATTGTCCAGTCGCTGCGCCCAACCTTTCCTGTGCTCGCAGTGTTCGTCTTGCTGGTTGCGATGGCAGGTATCGGCGGTTTTGCCGCGTTCAAGATGGTTCGGATCGCCGAACTCAACCGCAACGAAACACGCCTTGAAGTGCTGACTCGGGTTAGCCGGGAAAAACACCAAGAGGCCGCCGAGGCCCATGCCCGACTTGCCATTATTCTCGAGGCAAGCAGCGACGGATTTGCGCTCTTTGACGAACACGACCGGTTGGTATTTTGGAACCGCACGTTCGCGCGCCTTAACGGCGATGTCGCAAAACTTCTTCATGTCGGGCTGCCGGTCGAGCAGATGACATGGGCCATGGCCGAGAATCTTCCGTCACTGTCGCGGGCTCAGGTTCGCGACTGGCTCAACGATCGCGGTCGCGATCTCGCCGCCGACGGCGAGCATGTCAGCATCTATCGAACGCCCGATCGGCGCCTAATACGCAGCTTCGAACGGCGTCTTGACAACGGTCAGACGGTGGCGACGTTGAGCGATATCACCGAATTGACACGCAAAGACCGCGAACTCGAGAAGAGCGAACGACAGTTGCGCCAAGTTTCCAACAATCTCCCGGTAACGGTGTCGCTCGTGCATCGCGACGGTCGGCTTGGCTTCGTCAACCTCGCTCGTGCCGAGGCGGCAGGCGTTTCGCCCGAACAAATGGTCGATCGCTCTTGGCGCGATTTTCACACGGCGACTGATGCGGCAAAGCTGCAAGCCATTTTGGACCTCGGATTTTGCGGCGAATCGGTTACCCAGGAGGTGACGCTCGGCGAGGAACCGGCGCAACGCAAAGTCGAGGTCCGTGTGGTGCCGCTGCACCGCAACGGCGACGTCGATTCCGTCTTTATCTTCGGCATTGACGTTACCGAGCGGTGGCGTTTGGAGGGGGAGCTTCGGCAAGCGCAGAAGATGGACACGCTCGGTCAATTGACCGGCGGTATCGCCCACGACTTCAATAACCTCCTGACCGTGGTCCTCGGGAACCTCGATCTTGCCGAGGAGGCCCTGCCGACCGATGCCCCTTCGATTCATGCGGTTCGGTCCGCCCGTCGCGGAGCGCTGCGCGCGGCGGAACTCACCCAGCGGTTGCTGGCGTTTTCGCGCCGCCAGATGCTCCAACCGCGCAAAGAGTCGATCGCCGATCTCATCGGCGGCTTTGCCGACCTCCTCGTGCGATCCCTGGGCGAGAAGATCGAGGTGCGCCTAAACCTTGCCGAAGATATGCCGCAGGCGCTGATCGACGCCGGCCAACTCGAAAACGCCGTCCTCAACCTTGCGCTGAATGCCAGGGACGCGATGCCGACCGGCGGCATTGTCACGATATCTACCGGCGCTGCCGTCGTCGAAACACCGCGCCGTCTAATAGGCGAAGACGTGCTCGCGGCCGGTCGGTATGCGACGGTATCGGTGACCGATTCCGGTACGGGGATGTCCGAGGACGTACTGTCGCGCGCTTTCGATCCGTTCTTTACGACGAAGGATGTCGGCAAGGGGAGCGGCCTTGGCCTGCCGATGATCTACGGCTTTACCCGGCAATCGGGTGGCGGCGTCGAGGTCGATACTGCGTCGAATCGCGGCACGACGGTCACGCTGTATTTTCCGGTTGCCGAGATCGCGGCGCCAGTGTTGGAGCCCGTGGACACCCGCGGCAGTGTCGGATTGCTGCGCGGCACCGAAAGGCTCCTGGTTGTGGAGGACGACGACGACGTGCGCGAGCATCTCGACGCGTCGTTGCGGTCGATGGGCTACCGCGTTGTCGCCGCGGCGGATGGACCGGCGGCACGGCTTGCGTTGACAGCGCAGGGGCCGTTCGACCTCATCGTGAGCGATGTCGTGTTGCCCGGCGGCATGGACGGTCGGGCTGTGGTTTGCGCTGCACAGTCGCTCGGTTTTCGCGGGCCGGCGTTGTTTACAACCGGATATGCGCGCGGTGCGTTCGATGATGCCGGAGGCGGGTCCGAACGCTGGGCCGATGTTGCGCTGCTCATGAAGCCCTACTCGCGCGAAGAACTTGCGCAACGGGTTCGTGCGCTTCTCGACGGCAAGGAGACGGCTAGTTCGGCGGCACCGGCACCCGTTGCCGCTAGCACCTAGCTCGACTGAGTGTATTTCAGGGAAATTATTTCGTAGGACCGCGGGCCCTTGGGCGTCTTGACCTCTGCCGAATCGCCGACGGACTTGCCAATCAGCGCCCGCGCGAGCGGCGCCGCAATCGACAATCTCCCTTGCTTGATATCGGCTTCCTCGGTCCCGACGATTTGGTAGGTCGATTCCTCGTCGGTCTCTTCGTCGACGACGGACACCGTCGCCCCGAACATTACCGTGGTGCCCGACAACGTCGATAGGTCGATGACTTCGGCGCGGCTGACTTTGTCCTCAAGTTCAGCAACCCGCCCCTCGATAAACGCCTGCCGTTCTTTCGCCGCATGGTATTCGGCGTTCTCCGAAAGATCGCCATGCGCGCGGGCCTCTTCTATCGCCTTGATGACGGCCGGACGCTCTTCGCTCTTGAGGCGTTTCAATTCTGCTTCAACGCGCCGAAAGCCTTCGGCGGTCATGGGTTCTTTGATCATGGGGTAATCTTACCAGAGATCCGGCCGCTTCGGAATCCGAAGCCGGCGACAGTTACCGGGACGAACCGTCAAAATAGGATTGCAGCGGGGCGACATCAAGGCTGCCTTCACGGAGCCGTGCGATTGCCATCACGGCCGCGCGCGATCCAGCCACGGTCGTGTAGTAGGGTACGGCGTTCGTCAGCGCCGTGCGCCGCAACGTAAAGCTATCGGCGACCGCCTGGGCCCCGTCGGTTGTGTTGAGGACGAGTTGAATGTCGCCGTTCTTCATCGCATCGACGATGTGGGGCCGGCCCTCGAGAACTTTGTTGACGCCTTCCACCGCGATCCCTTCGGCCTCGAAGAATGCGGCGGTGCCGCGCGTCGCCACAATGCCAAAGCCGAGCGCGATCAATTGCCGAGCCGCACCGACGATCTGCTTCTTGTCGCTGTCGCGCACCGATATGAATACCTTGCCGGTCAGCGGCAGCGTCGTTCCCGAAGCCAGTTGGGATTTGGCGAAGGCGCGGTCGAAGGTCGTGTCGATCCCCATCACTTCGCCGGTCGATTTCATCTCCGGGCCGAGCAACGTGTCGACTCCCGGGAACCGGGCGAACGGAAAGACGGCTTCCTTAACCGCGACATGGTTGAGTATCGGCTGCGTCAAGGCGAACGATGCAAGCTTCTCGCCCGCCATCACGCGTGCAGCGACCTTCGCGATCGGAATACTGATTGCCTTGGCGACGAAGGGCACGGTCCGGCTCGCTCGGGGGTTAACCTCGAGGATGAAGATCTCTTTATCCTTGATCGCAAATTGGATGTTCATCAGCCCGACGACGCCTAACGCGCGCGCCAAAACCTCGGTCTGCCGCCGCAATTCCTCAATCGTTTCCGCGCCAAGCGAGTAGGGCGGCAGGGAACAGGCCGAGTCGCCCGAGTGGATGCCGGCCTCTTCGATGTGTTCCATGATCCCGGCGACAAAAACGTCGTCCCCGTCGGCAATTGCATCGACGTCGATTTCGATGGCGTTGTCGAGGTAGCTGTCGATCAACACGGGATTGCGCCCCGACAGGCGCATCGCTTCGCCGATGAAGCGGTGGAGTGACGCGCGGTCGCGGACGATTTCCATCGCCCTGCCACCCAAGACGTAGGAAGGCCGGATGACGACGGGATAGCCGAGTCGCTCGGCGACGGTTTCGGCTTGTTCCGCCGTGAAGGCGATCCCGTTGGGCGGCTGTTTGAGGTCGACCGCTCCGAGGAGTTCCTGAAAGCGCTGGCGGTCCTCGGCTAGGTCGATTGCGTCGGGCGAGGTGCCGAGAATCGGTACGCCGGCGGCGGCAAGGTCGCCCGCGAGCTTCAACGGCGTTTGCCCGCCGAACTGCACGATGACGCCCTTGAGGGTGCCGTTGGCGCTTTCGGCTCGGACGATCTCCAGCACGTCCTCGGCCGTCAGCGGCTCGAAGTACAGCCGGTCCGACGTATCGTAGTCGGTCGATACGGTTTCCGGATTGCAGTTGACCATGATCGTTTCATAGCCGCTGTCTGTCAGGGCATAGGCGGCATGGACGCAACAATAGTCGAACTCGATGCCTTGGCCGATGCGGTTGGGTCCGCCGCCTAAAATAACGATCTTCTCGCGGTCGCTGGGCGCCGCTTCGTTTTCGGCTTCGCCGGCGGTGTCGTCGCGGTCGTATTCGTAGGTCGAATAAAGGTAAGGCGTGTGCGCCTCGTACTCGGCCGCGCAGGTATCGACCCGCTTATAGACGGGATGAACGCCGAGTGCGTGGCGCTGCGCCGTTACCTCGGCCTCGGTCTTGCCCGCCAAGGTCGCTAGGCGGGCATCCGAGAATCCCATCCTTTTCAGCTCGGAAAGTCCGTCACGCGTTTCGGGCAGGCCGCGTTCCCGAACAAGAGCCTCTTGCGCGACGATCTCCGCGATTTGTTCGATGAACCACATGTCGTAGTGGCAACATTCCTGAATATCTTCGAGCGTTAGACCGGCGCGAATCGCCTGGGCGATTAGGAGGATGCGGTCCGGCGTCTGCTTGGTCAGCGCGGCGCGGATCGTGTTGGTGTCGTTGCCTTGGAAGTCGGGCAAATTGACCTCGTCGAGTCCGGTCAAACCGGTTTCCATCGACCGCAACGCTTTTTGCAGGCTTTCGGCGAAGGTTCGGCCCATCGACATCGCCACGCCGACCGACTTCATCGAGGTCGACAGGATCGGCTCGGCGCCCCGGAACTTCTCGAAGGTGAAGCGGGGTATTTTGGTGACGACATAGTCGATGGTCGGTTCGAACGACGCCGGCGTCACCTTGGTGATGTCATTTTCAAGTTCGTCCAGCGTGTAGCCGACCGCGAGGCGGGCAGCGACCTTCGCAATGGGGAAGCCGGTCGCCTTGGAGGCCAGCGCGGACGAGCGCGAGACCCGCGGGTTCATTTCGATGACGACCAACCGGCCGGTCTTCGGGTCGACCGCGAATTGGACGTTGGAGCCGCCGGTTTCGACCCCGATCTCGCGCAGACAGGCGATCGAGGCGTTGCGCATAATTTGGTATTCTTTGTCCGTCAGCGTGAGCGCCGGGGCAACGGTGACCGAATCCCCGGTATGGACGCCCATCGGATCGACGTTCTCGATCGAACAAATAATGATCGCGTTGTCGTTGCGGTCGCGAACGACCTCCATTTCGTATTCTTTCCAGCCCAGCACCGATTCCTCGACCAGCACCTCGTTGGTGGGCGAGGCCTCAAGGCCGCGGGCGATGATCTGCTCGAATTCTTCGCGATTGTAGGCAACCCCGCCGCCGGTCCCGCCCAGGGTGTAGGAGGGCCGGATGATCGCCGGCAGGCCGACGAATTCCAACGCGTCCAAGGCCTCAGCCATCGTGTGTGCAATCTGGCTCTTCGGGCTTTCGAGGCCGATCTTGGTCATCGCGTCGCGGAACAACAGCCGGTTCTCGGCTTTGGCGATCGCTTCTTCGTTGGCGCCGATCAACTCGACGCCGTATTTCTTCAACGTCCCGTCGTCGGCCAGGGCTAGCGCCGTATTTAGCGCGGTCTGCCCGCCCATTGTCGGCAATAACGCGTCGGGCCTTTCCTTGGCGATAATTTTGGCGACGAACTCCGGGGTAATCGGCTCGATGTAGGTCGCGTGGGCCAAGTCGGGATCGGTCATGATCGTGGCCGGGTTCGAATTGACCAGGATGATCCGGTAGCCCTCTTCCTTTAGCGCCTTGCAGGCCTGAGACCCCGAATAGTCGAACTCGCACGCCTGCCCGATCACGATCGGCCCGGCGCCGATGATGAGGATGCTCTCGATGTCGGTCCGTTTGGGCATTCAGCGCTTCATCATTTTGACGAACCGATCGAACAGATAGTGACTGTCCTCCGGTCCGGGCGAGGCTTCGGGGTGGTACTGCACAGAGAACACCGGTTTGCCCTCGACCTTGAGGCCTTCCAGCGTGTTGTCGAACAATGAGACATGCGTTGCGGTGATGCCCGCGGGCAGGGTCTCGGCGTCGACGACGAAGCCGTGGTTCTGACTGGTGATCTCGACCTTGCCGGTGGCGAGATCCTTGACCGGATGGTTGGCGCCGCGATGCCCCATATGCATTTTGAAGGTGCGCGCGCCCAGCGCCAACGCCAGCAGTTGATGGCCCAGGCAAATCCCGAACAGCGGGATGCCTGCCTCGATAACCCCTTGGATCATCGGCACCGCGTAAACCCCGGTCGCCGCCGGATCGCCGGGACCGTTCGAGAGAAAAACCCCGTCGGGCGCATGGCGCATAACGTCATCGGCGGTCGCGGTTGCGGGGACGACGACAACCTCGCAACCGGCCGCGGCGAGGCAGCGGAGAATGTTGTGTTTGGCCCCGAAGTCCACGGCGACAACCTTGCGCTTCGGCGCGTCGAGTTGTCCGTAGCCGTCGCCCAAACGCCAGGTGGTCTGCGACCACGTGTAGTGCTGGGTGCAGCTCACTTCCTTGGCGAGATCCATCCCTTCGAGACCGGGCCAGGCGCGGGCTTCGTCCAGCAGCGTCGCCGCGCTCGTTTCCCGGTCGGGTTCGTGGCTGATGACGCCGGTCTGGGGGCCGCCGTCGCGGATCAGCCGAGTGAGCCGCCGGGTATCCACGCCCGAAATGCCGACCAAATTTTGGCCCTTGAGCCAAGTATCGAGGTGGCGCAGCGCGCGCTGATTGGACGGGTCGGTGACGGCGGCTCGGACGACGACGCCGCGCGCGACCGGCGTGGCGGTTTCGTTGTCTTCGTCGTTGGCACCGACATTGCCGATATGTGGAAAGGTGAAGGTGATGATCTGGCCGGCGTAGGACGGGTCGGTCATGACCTCCTGGTAGCCGGTCATCGCGGTGTTGAAACAGATCTCCCCGACGCTGCGGCCCACGGCGCCCAAACCGGTCCCGCGAAAAACTGTGCCGTCGGCCAGAACCAATACAGCCGGGGCGCGATGCAAGGCGGCCCGGGCGGTGTGATCTGGCAATGTCGCCATGGTGCGATAGTCCCGCAGGGGGAGAGTAGGGAGTTGCCACGCTAAGCTGCTGAAAAATCAGGCAGTCTTAGGCGGGCGACGCGTGAATTTTGCGGAAAACTAAGCAAAAGGCGTGCCGTCGTCAAGCCGCCGCCGCGCCGAATATGCAAAATATATCAATGAGTTATCCACAGTCGCTCGGTTTGCCACCGGCCCCGGCATTGCAGTAGGATGACGCCCCGTTGCGGCAATCCCGGGACCAACCATGCTTCGCGAAGATCTGAGCGAGGCCCTCAAAAAGGCCCAGAAAGCGCGAGACGTCAGACGGGTCTCGACGCTGCGTCTAATATTGGCTGCGCTGAAAGACCGCGATATTGCGGCGCGCGGCGAAGGCCGGGGCGAGGGACTCGCCGACGAAGAGATTCTCGCCATGCTGCAAACGATGATTCGACAGCGGCGCGAGTCCATCAAGTTCTATGAGCAGGGCGGTCGCCTCGAATTGGCCGAACAAGAGCAGCAAGAAATCGACATCATCGAAGAGTACCTGCCGCGCCAATTGAGCGAGGCGGAGATTGCCGAGGCCGTCGGGGCGGCAATGGACGAAATCGGGGCCACGGCCCTCAAAGACATGGGCCGGATTATGGCGGCTCTGCGCGAACGCTATACTGGTCAGATGGATTTCGGACGCGCGAGCCAGATTGCCAAGCAGCGTTTGACGTGAGGGCGCGGTGATGACCGGCCCCGCGTCGTCCGCCGGTTCCTAGCGCATGGCATTCCCGCCCGCCTTCCTTGACGAGCTCAAGTCCCGCCTCGTCCTGAGCGATGTTGTCGGTCGCCGGGTGAAGCTTCGCAAAGGGCCCCGCGGCGAGTTCACCGGCCTTTGTCCGTTCCATAACGAGAAATCGCCGTCGTTCACTGTGAGTGACGATAAAGGTTTTTATCATTGCTTCGGCTGCGGTCAGAACGGGTCGGTGTTCGACTTCGTCATGACCACCGAAAATTTGCAGTTTCCCGAGGCCGTCGAGCAACTTGCCTCGGTTGCCGGGATGGAAGTCCCCCGTCAATCCGCCGCCGCCGCGGAAGCCGCACGGCGCTCGGCAACGCTCCACGACGTACTCGACCGGGCCGCGACGTGGTTCACCGACCAGCTCCGGGCATCCCAGGGCAGCGGCGCCCGCAATTACCTCAAGACCCGTGGCGTTAGTCCGGAAGCGGCGGCGTCTTTCAGGTTGGGCCTGGCCCCGAATGCACGCACCCAACTGAAGGATGCGCTGCTGGCGCGCGATATCACCGAGGCGCAGCTCCTTGAAACCGGTCTGATCGTCAAGCCAGAGGACGGCGGCGCGTCGTTCGACCGTTTTCGCGACCGGCTGATGTTCCCGATCCTCGATTCGCGGGGGCGCGTGATTGCGTTTGGCGGCCGGGCGTTGGGCGACGCCCGCGCCAAATACTTGAACTCCCCCGAGACGGCGTTGTTCCATAAGGGCCGCACTCTCTATGGCCTTTTCCAGGCCCGCCAACCGATTCGCGCGGCCGAGACGGCGATCGTGACCGAGGGCTACATGGATGTCATTGCCCTGGTCGATGGCGGCTTTAGCCACGCGGTGGCCCCGCTGGGCACGGCGTTGACCGAGGAACAGATCGGTCTTCTGTGGCGCTTCGCCCCCGAACCCGTGATTTGTCTCGATGGGGACGCCGCCGGCCGGCGTGCGGCGCTGGCCGCCGCCGAGCGCGCGCTGCCGCTGCTCAAACCCGGGTTGAGCCTGCGCTTTGCGCAACTGCCCGAGGGCGAGGATCCCGATAGCCTGATCCGCGGCCGTGGTGCTGCGGCGATGCGTCAGGTTCTCGATGCCGCGGTGCCGATGAACGAACTCCTGTGGTGGAAGGAACGCCGCGCCCAGCCCGTCGATTCGCCCGAACGCGAGGCTGGTTTGCGCGCGCGTCTGGAGGCGTTGTGCCGCGAAATCCGCGATCCGGACATCCGTGACGCCTACCAAAGGTTGTTTCGGGCGCGGATGGATGACGAATTCGGCGGCCCCCGGGGGCGCCAGGGCGGCGGTCGGCCCAGCCGCGACTGGGGGGCGAAAATCCCCCGGCCTGGCGGCTTTCGTCGCGGTTCCTCGCCGTTGCTGCGCCAAACGTCGTTGGCGCGCGGCGAAGAATCCAGCGCCCGCGAGGAGTTTATCGTCGGGGTGCCTCTGGTTGCACCGGCGGTCCTCGAAAGCGGCGAAGAGGCGTTTGCCTCGGTTCACCTAGCGAACAGCGGCCTTGACAGGCTCCGCAGCGCGATATTACAAGCCTCGGCTACCGTGGCCGGCCTTGACAGCGAAACCCTTCACGACCAATTGGCGAAGCAAGGGTTCGGTGAAATTGCAACGCGCCTGACTGCTGCGGTGGTGCGGGTGAGTCCAAACCTGCGGGCCGATACTGCGTTGGAGGAAACCGAACACGCTTGGCGTGAGGCGATGGCGCTGCACGGTCGAGCCTCACTACAACGAGAAATCGAATCCGCTTGGCTGGAGTTTGCAGAGGACTCGAGTGACGAAAAGCGGGATCGCGTGGCGTCGCTCCAAGAGGAGCTGGGCGGCACGCAAGGAGTCAGGACGAGGGGCAATCTGCTGAACCCGGCTTAGGAGACATCCGCCGGATACGTCCATCCGGTTCGCCGCATGCAGGGGTAACGTTTTACATGGCTACGAAGACCGCAAAAACCGCCGAAGAAGAAAAGCAGACCGAGGAAACCAGCGACAGTCCGCTGATCGACTCGGTCAATAAAGACGTCAAAAAGCTTCTGCAAAAGGCGAAGGAGCGCGGCTACGTCACCTACGACGAAATCAACGAAGCAATGCCCCAAGATCAGGTCACCTCGGAACAGATCGAGGACACCATGGCCATGTTGTCTGAGATGGGTGTCAATGTCGTCGAAAGCGAAGACGAGGTCGAAGACACGCCGGACGAGAAAGCCTCGACCAGTCGCGAGCTGACGACCACGACCCCCAAGGAAGAACTCGACCGAACCGACGATCCGGTGCGCATGTACCTGCGCGAAATGGGCTCGATCGAATTGCTCTCGCGCCAAGGCGAGATCGAAATCGCGATGCGGATCGAAGCGGGCCGCGAGGAGATGATCTCCGGCCTGTGCGAAAGCCCGCTGACGATGATGGCGATCGTCCAGTGGCGCGACGATCTCAAAGAGGGCCGCGCCCTGCTGCGCGACATTATCGATCTCGACGCAACCTATGGCGGCAAACCTGGGGCCGCACCGGCCGCCCCCCCTGGCGGCGCCCCCGCAGCGCCGGCCGCTGCAACGCCAAGCGCGGCCCCAGCGGCACGCCCGGCCAACGACGACGATGACGACGAGGACGACGAAGCCTCCGTGCCGCTGGCGGCGATGGAGGAACAGCTTCTGCCGGGGGTCCTCAAGAAGTTCGACGAGATCGCCCGGACGTACAAGAAACTCTCGAAACTACACGATGCGACCGTCGAAGCGGCGCTAAGCAAAGAAGAGCTCACCTCGGCGCAAAACCGGCGCTACGACAAATTGACCAAAGAGTTGGTCGAGCTACTCGAAGAGGTGCATCTCAACAACGGGCGCATCGAGGCGCTCGTCGACCAGCTCTACGGCCTGAACCGCCGGATCGTGAATATGGAGAAGGAGCTCTGGGCGATGGCCGAAGCGTGCGCCGTCGAACGCGAGTCCTTCATGGAACAGCACACCGGCAACGAACTCGACCCCAATTGGCTGCGCCGGGTCAGCCGCCTCAAGCAAAAGGGCTGGGCCGAGTTCACCAAAGAATACCGCGAGCAAATCAAGCCGATCCGCGCGCACTTCGCCGAGGTGTCGCAGCTTGTCGGTGTCGATATCGCCGAGTTCAAGCGGATCGTCCATCGTGTCCAAAAAGGCGAACGCGCGGCGGCCCGCGCCAAGAAGGAAATGGTCGAGGCCAACCTGCGGCTCGTCATTTCGATTGCTAAAAAATACACCAACCGCGGCTTGCAGTTCCTCGACCTAATCCAAGAGGGCAACATCGGGTTGATGAAGGCAGTCGATAAGTTCGAGTATCGCCGCGGCTACAAGTTTTCGACCTACGCGACGTGGTGGATTCGCCAGGCAATTACCCGCTCGATCGCCGATCAAGCGCGCACCATCCGTATCCCGGTGCACATGATCGAAACGATCAACAAACTTGTCCGCACCTCGCGCCAGATGCTGCATGAGATCGGCCGCGAGCCCACGCCCGAAGAGCTGGCAGAAAAGCTCGGCATGTCGCTCGATAAAGTGCGCAAGGTTCTCAAGATCGCCAAAGAGCCGATCTCGCTCGAAACCCCGATCGGCGACGAAGAGGATTCCCACCTCGGCGATTTCATCGAGGACAAGAATGCGATCCTCCCGATCGACTCGGCGATCCAGTCCAACCTGCGCGACACCACGACGCGGGTATTGGCGTCGCTGACGCCGCGCGAGGAGCGGGTTCTGCGCATGCGCTTTGGCATCGGCATGAATACCGACCACACCCTCGAAGAGGTCGGCCAGCAGTTCTCGGTCACCCGCGAACGCATCCGCCAAATCGAGGCCAAAGCCCTACGCAAACTGAAACACCCCTCGCGCTCGCGCAAACTGCGGAGTTTTCTCGACAACTAACGGCGCCGCCTCGAGCGAACGCGGGAAAAGGCCGGGCCCAGTGTCCGGCTTTTTTTGTGGCTGGGTGACAAAACCCACGGTGTGAACGCGGGCTACGTCGGCCTTTGCTTTGTACGCCAGGCGAGCGAGAATACCAGCAACGGGGCAGCATTGGCGGCTTGGGGGAGCCTGTGAGCGCATGAAGGCCATTCGTCCGTTTCGGATCGCCATGGCGATCGTTGTCGCGGTGGTTGTCGCCGGTGCCGCGCCGCCGCGTGTCGCGGCGGAGGACGCCGAGGGCACGGTCGAATCGGTCGACCTCGACCGGCGCCTTCTTACGCTGGTCGACGGAGAAACCTTCATCTTGGCCGAAGCGGTCGACGCCGATGTGATCAAAGTTGGCGAGAACGTTTTCATCGTTTTCGAACTCGATGACCGCGAGCAGAAGGTCGCCCTGGAAGTGCTCCTGACCGTCCAAGAGTAGCTCCATAAGCGAAGACGCCGCGATCAAAGACGGCCATTTACCTGGTGCAGGAGGACAAATCCGGTCGGCTATGATAATGTGGTGTCATGCCGCAAACGCGCGAATCCAACATTGGGGATGACACGCGCGCTTCGACAAAGACCTACTTTGACGAAATGCGCGGTGAGGACGGAGCCGTACGCGAGGCGTATCGCAACCTTGAGCATTGGTTGACGACGACGCCGCGGGCGGAGTTTCGGCGCCGCCGCGAGGAGGCCGAGCTTCTGTTCCGCCGCTTGGGGATTACCTTCGCCGTCTATTCCGAAGAGGCGGGCAATCCTGAACGGCTCATTCCCTTCGATATTATTCCGCGGGTTCTCACCGCGGCGGAATGGCGCAAGCTCGAAGGCGGGCTGATCCAGCGTGTCCGTGCCCTCAATATGTTCCTGAACGACATCTACCACGGGCAGGAAATCATCAAGGCCGGTCGCATCCCTGAGCATTTCATCCTCAAGAACGATCAGTACCGGCCGGAGATGCAGGGCCTGAATCCGCCGGGGGGTGTCTACGCCCATATCTCCGGCGTCGATGTCGTGCGGGTCGATCCAGACGATTTCTACGTGCTTGAAGACAACCTGCGTTCTCCGTCCGGCGTTTCCTACATGATCGAGAATCGCACCGTCATGATGCGACTGTTTCCCGATCTATTCGCCCAAAACAAGATTGCGCCGGTCGATCACTATGCCGACGCCCTGCTGGATACGTTGCGCTCGGTCGCGCCCGCGTGGACGAACGACCCAACCATCGCCGTGCTAACGCCGGGCCAGTACAATTCGGCCTTTTTCGAACATGCGTTCCTCGCCGAACAAATGGGCGTAGAGCTTGTCGAAGGGCAGGATCTTTTCGTGTCCGACGGCTTCGTGTTCATGCGCACCCCGCAGGGCCCCCAGCGGGTCGATGTCATCTACCGCCGCATCGACGACGACTTCATCGATCCTCTCGCCTTTAACCCCGATTCGATGTTGGGTATACCGGGCCTGTTGTCGGTGTATGCGCAAGGGAACGTTTCGCTTGCGAACGCGATCGGTACCGGCGTTGCCGACGACAAGGCAATGTACGTTTATGTCCCCGAAATGATTCGGTTCTACCTGGACGAAGAGCCGATCCTCAAAAACGTACCGACGTGGCAATGCCGTGAACCGGACGCGCTCGCCTATGTGCTGGATCACTTGCCGGAACTCGTCGTCAAGGAAGTTGCGGGATCGGGCGGCTACGGCATGTTGGTGGGGCCGACGTCAACCAAGGCCCAGCGCGAAGCGTTTCGCATTCGCTTGATCGCCAACGCCGAGAATTACGTGGCCCAACCGACGCTATCCTTGTCGACCTGTCCGACCTTTGTGCGCCAAGGCGTCGCGCCGCGGCACGTCGACCTACGCCCCTACGTGCTGTCGGGCCGCGATGTGCGTGTCGTCCCCGGCGGTCTGACGCGGGTGGCGCTCAAGGAAGGTTCGCTGGTCGTCAACTCCAGTCAGGGCGGGGGCACCAAAGACACCTGGGTTTTGCGGGACTAGCGCGATGCTCAGCCGCACAGCCGATAATCTTTTCTGGACCGGCCGCTCGGTAGAACGTGCGGAGAATACCGCGCGGATGCTGGATGTGACCTACCGAAACGCGATGCTTCCCTCGGCATCGGCCGAGCCGGGGAGCGAATGGGAGGCCACCCTCCACGTGGGTGGGAACCTGGACCGGTTTATGGAGGCCAAGCGGGCACCGTCCGCGCGCAGCGTTATCGAATATCTCGCGCTCGACCCCGACAACCCGTCGTCGATCTACTCAAGCCTTGCCAATGCGCGGGAAAGCGCCCGGGCGACCCGCGGCACGATGACCTCGGAGATGTGGGAAAACATCAACGATACCTGGCTCGAGATGCGGACGTTAACGTGGGAAAAGATCGAACTGCGCGGGCTCTCGCGGTTCTTCGATTGGGTGAAGGAACGCAGCCACACCTTTCGTGGTGTCGCCGACGGCACGATGTTGCGCGACGATTCCTATTTGTTCTTGCGGCTGGGTACGTTCCTGGAGCGCGCCGACAACACGGCCCGGATGATCGACGTCAAATATCACCTGTTGCTGCCGGCAGGCGAGCAAGTCGGCGGCGCGGTCGACTACTATCAGTGGGGCGCGCTGTTGCGCTCGCTCTCGTCCTTCCGAGCGTACAAGCGCTTGTTCCACGACGCCATCACGCCCATTCGCGTTGGCGAATTGCTGATCCTGCGGCCGGAAAGCCCGCGCTCGCTCGAAAGCTGCTACCGCGAGATCGACGCGGTGTTCAAAGATCTCCGTGATCTCTACCGGCGTGACTACGAGTGTTTTCGGCGTGCAGGAGAAATCTATGCGCGTCTGCGGTACAGCCGTATCGAAGAGATATTCGAGCGCGGCTTGCATGAGTTCCTCGACGACTTTGTTGCGCGCAACGACTCCCTCGGCCAGCAGATCTCGGTCGATTTCATGCTTCAGGTGTGACCGGTATGCATTTGTTTATCGAACACGAAACGATTTATCGCTACGAGCCGCCGGCGCGCTTTACGACGCAGTACATTCGCTTGACGCCGCGGCAGCACGGCAACTTGCAGGTCTGGTCGTGGAATCTGATCGGGCCGCGCAAGATGACGCAATTTAACGATGGGTTCGGCAATGTCGTTCACGTCCTATCGGTTACCGAAGCTCACGAGGAAGTACGATTGAAGGTAACCGGCGAGGTTTGGACGCAAGAGACGGCGGGTGTGCTGCCGCCCGAATTTGAAGCGTTCAGCCCGCTCTATTATGCGAACCACACCCGGTTGACCGCCGCAGACGCGGCGATCAAGGATTTCGCGGAAACCTTTCGCACCGCCGTTGCGAGCGACCGGTTGAGCGGGTTGCACGACGTCATGACGGCTCTGAACAAACGCGTTCGCTATAGCATTGGGTCGACGAACGCCGCGTCGTCGGCGGCCGAGGCCTTCGCCAAGGGCGAGGGGGTCTGCCAAGACCATGCCCACATTTTTCTCAGCATATGCCGGACGCTCGGTGTGCCGTCGCGCTACCTCTCGGGCTATCTCTGGACCGAAGGCGCCGAGACGTCCTACGAGGCAAACCACGCGTGGGCGGAGGCGTTCATCGAACGATTGGGCTGGGTCAGCTTCGACGTTGCAAACTGCGTCGCCGCGACCGAAGCCTATGTGCGCGTTGCCCAAGGGCGGGACTACCTCGACGCCGCGCCGGTTCGCGGACTGTGGCGCGGCGACGGTACCGAGGCGTTGACGGTATCGGTGCGCGTTACACAGGGCCAACGGGCACAGCAGCAGCACCAAGGCGAGCGGCAGCAAGATGAGCTGCAACACGACGACAAGCGGCAGGGTCCGCAGATACAGCAGGGCGAAAAACACACGCAAGGCGCGCAGCAACGGCAGGGCGAGTCGCAGTTGGGTCAGCGGTACCAGCAGGACCAGCAACAGCAATAGCGAATCCGCGAACCTCGCGGGTTGGGAGTGCCATTTTGGTCCAGCCGCCAAGTAGTTCCAGCTTCGGAGCCAAGCGATGATCGGCGGTGAGTTGACCGGCATCGCGATCGTCGCATCGGCTGCGATGGTTTGCGGCGCGCTTTTTTCTCGCCTCCGACAGCCGCCACTGGTGGGCTACATCCTGGCGGGTATCCTCCTTGGTCCCACCGCAATGGGGGTGGTTGAGGACCGCGAACAGATCGCGCTCCTAGCTGAGCTTGGCGTCCTGATCTTGCTGTTCATCATCGGGCTCGAACTCAGCTTGCGCGCTTTCAAGCTCGTATGGCGTCAATCGCTCGGTACGATGGCGTTCCAGGTTATCGGCACGGTGGCGATCGCGTTCTTGGTCAAACTGGGGCTGGGCTGGTCGGTAGGGCAGGCGCTCTTGGTTGGCTTCGTGCTTGCGCTCTCGTCGACGGCTGTCGCGATCAAGATCCTTGAGGATATTGGCGAGTTGCGAACCGAGATCGGTCGGATCGCCATTGGCGTCCTGATTGCCCAGGATTTGGCTGTCGTGCCGATGATGCTGGTGATCGGCTCCATGGGCGAAAGCGACGTCAGCATTGTCCGTTCGATCGTTGCGGTTATCGCCGCGGTGGGAATCCTTGCTGCGGTTATCGTGGTGCTCGGGCAACGACGCAAGTTTCGGCTACCGTTCATCGATACGATCGAAGGTGACATCGACCTCACCACGATGGCGGCGCTCGGCATCTGCTTCGGCGCGGCGGCGGCGTCCGGCCTGCTCGGGTTGTCGCCAGCCTACGGCGCATTCCTGGGCGGGTTGATCGTGGGCAATACCGCCGACCGCGCCAGGATGATTCGCGCAACCCAGCCGATCCAAGCCGTTCTGATCATGGTGTTCTTCGTCTCCATCGGCCTTTTGATCGATATCGGCTTTATTTGGGCCAATCTGTGGCTCGTGTTGTTGCTCGTTCTGATCGTCACCCTCGTAAAGACAGCAATGAATATTGGGATCATCCGGTTCTTCGGGGCACCTTGGAAGACGGCTTTCCTGGCCGGGACGGTAATGGGACAGATCGGCGAATTCTCCTTTGTGCTGGCGGCCGCGGGCCTGTCGGTTGGTTTGATCGGCGATGAAGACAATCGCCTTCTGGTCTCGCTGATTGCGCTCAGCCTTGCCGTCAGTCCGCTGTGGCTCGTGACTGCCCGACGGCTCGAACAAATCCGCTGGCGCAATCACATGAACCCGGTCATGGTCCTGCGGCGGCTGCTTGGCCGAGAAATCAAAGGCGCAAACAGGGTCGCACTGCCGGTCCTGGCGGCGATGCGGCAAGGCATTGGAGGCGCTTGGCGCAGTTCCAGACAGGCGTGGATGAGCGGAACAAGCTCTTTTCGGACGACCCTGGGACGCGCTACAACAACGCGCCGCGGTCCGCCGGAAGCGAAGTCCCGGTCGGGCGACGGCGGTCCCGAGAAACCGGAAGTGCGTGAATGACCTATTGCGTCGGCCTGCTGCTCAACGAGGGGCTGGTCATGCTGGCCGATACCCGCACCAACGCGGGTGTCGATTACATTTCGACTTACTCCAAACTCACGGTTTGGGAGCAGCCGGGGGAGCGCGTCATTGCCCTCATGACGGCAGGGAACCTATCGGTATCCCAGAACGTCGTGACCATGCTCAACGAGGGTCTCCCCAACGGCGGCGGCGAGCTTGTCACCATGAGCGGCGTGCCGTCGATGACGGAGGCCGCGCGGCTTGTCGGCCGGGCGATCCGTGAGGTTCGACGGCTCGACGCGCCGGCACTCAACGAGTCTGGGATCGACTTTGACGTCAGTTTCATTTTGGGCGGCCAGATAGCCGGGCGCGTGTTGCGCCTGTTTCTATTCTATGCCGCCGGCAACTTCATCGAAGCTGGCCCGGATTCGCCTTATTTCCAGGTCGGCGAGCTCAAATACGGCAAACCGATCCTCGACCGCGTCGTTAATGTCGGCACGTCGCTGCAACAGGGCGCCAAGTGCGCGATGATCTCGATGGATTCGACGATTCGATCCAACATTTCGGTGGGTCTCCCCCTCGACATGCTGATCTATCGGCGCGACGCCCTGAAGGTCGAGGTGCGCAGCCATATCCCGGTGGACGATCCCTATTTCGAGTCGGTTTCCGAGGGCTGGTCGGCTGGCTTGCGCGACTCCTTTCAAAAAATACCGAATCCGACCTGGCAGTAACCCGACCGTCCGTTGCTTGGTCCATCCCCGGACATCGGCGAACGGGATGAATGCCGCCTGGCGTGTAACGCGAGAAGGCTACGTTTCTGCGGGGTTTGACTTTGTTCCGGCGGGTTTCCGGCGGGTGCCGGTTGAGCATGATCAAGGACGCCCGCCCAGGGACGGCTTAGCCTTGGGCTAGGACATGTCTCGAACGCGGGAGTCAACGATGCGCGCTGCAGATATCATGACGACGGGCGTTATTACGGTGTCGCCGGATGCCGCCATCCTCGATGTCGCCCATCTCCTCCTCGACCGGCGGATCAGTGCCGTACCGGTTGTCAGCAGCGAGGGCAAGCTCTTGGGGATCGTCAGCGAAGGCGATCTTATCCACCGGCATGAGAACCGCACCGAGCGCAAAAGCCATTGGTGGCAGGCGGTGATCGAAAACAGAACCGATGCGGCGCGCGCCTATAGCCGCGCCCATGGTCGCCATGCCCGCGACGTCATGACCGAAAAGGTACTGACGGTGTCCGAAGACACGCCGTTGTCGGATATTGCCGACATGCTAGAGCGTCACCGAATCAAACGGGTGCCCGTGGTCGCCAACGGCAAGGTCGTGGGAGTCGTCAGTCGCGCCAACCTCTTGCAAGCGTTGGTGGCGCGCCCGATCGAGCCGGTACCAGACACCGTCGCGGTACCCGACGATGCCGGCATTCGCAATGCGATCGTCGACGAGATCCGTACGAATGCCCTCGCGGGGTCCGAAATCAACGTCATTGTCGCCAACGGCGCCGTGAGTTTGTGGGGAACGGTCCAGTCCGAAGATCAACGGCGCGCGATCATTATTTCCGTGGAAAACGCGACGGGCGTTGTCGGTATCGAAGATCACCTCGCGACGCCGACCAATCGCCGCCTCGCCGGGCTTTAGTCCGGGCACCGTCTGCGCCGCGAGGGCACGCAAACCCGCGGGACATAGCGAGAAGGACCGCCAACATGACTGAACCGTCCATTCTTTCGTCTCTGCGCGAGGATCACACTAACGCGCGCCGACTGGTCGATATCCTGATGCGAGAAGCCCAGTTGATCCGCGACGGCGACGACGCGGACTACGAAGTTATTGAAGGCATAACCGATTATTTCAAGGGTTACCCGGATGCCTGCCATCATCCGATCGAAGACCGGATGTTTCAACGTATGGTCGTCGTCGATGCGGCGCGGGTTAAGGCCGTCGGCGATCTCCTCGTCGAGCACGGACAGCTTCGCCGCAAGCTCGCGGACGTCGTCGCGGCTTTGCGCGACGTACGACTTGAAGCCGAGGTTCCGCGCAACAATATCGTTAGTCGTCTCGAGTCTTTTGTCGATGCCTATAGGCGGCACATGGATGCCGAGGACCGGCAGTTCTTCCCGCTGGCTGCGGCGATGCTGGACGATGACGGTTGGGCTGCGGTCGGAAGCGCGGCAGCGTCGGTCGGGGACCCTCTGTTTGCGGCCAAGGAAGGATTCGACGGACTCCGCAAACGAATGCTCGCCTTCGAGAAAGACATCTAATCTCCCGACTGCCTATTACAGAGAAACGGTTGCGATGACCCCCGAGCAAGAATTCATCGCCGACGATCCGCGTATAGTGGCGGCAATCCGTGAGGCCGCCCATGACGGACAACTCGAACGAATCGATACCCACGGGGCGGCCGTCTTCCTTGCCGGCGCGTTCGCTTACAAGATCAAGCGGCCTGTGGCCTTTCCCTATATGGACCTGTCCACGCCGCAAAAGCGCCGCGCCGCCTGCGAAGCTGAAATTCGCCTGAACCGACGGACAGCCCCAGGCATTTATTTGGGGATCGCGCCGCTGCGCCGCGATTCGGAGTCGCTCACGATCGGCGCGGTCGGCGACCCGATCACAGCGGGCGATGAATGCGTCGTTGTCATGCGCCGCTTCGACCAAAGCACATTGTTCGACCGCTTGGCGTCGCGCGGGCGTCTCGACACCGACATGGTTGTCGGCCTGGCCGAGGCTATCGCGACGTTTCACGGCCGTGCCGAGGTCGTTGGCAAGCGCGGTGGGGCCAAGGAAATGCGCTGGGTGGTCGAGGAAAACATCGAAGAACTCTCCCCCCGCGCCGACGTCTTTGCCGCGGACGACATCGAACGCTTGGCCGCGCGGACCCGCGCTGCCATGGACCGCCTCGCAGCGACCATGGATGAACGGATGGCTGCGGGGTTCGTCCGGCATTGCCACGGTGATCTCCACCTTCGCAACGTGTGTATGTTTGAAGGCGTGCCGACGATCTTCGATGCGCTCGAGTTCAACGACGCGCTGGCCGTGACCGACACGATGTACGACCTCGCCTACGTCTTGATGGATCTCCTCCATCGCGGGCTTGCCGCCCAGGCGACCGCTTTGCTGAACCGCTACCTCGAACGATTCAGCGACGACAAAGGGCTGGCACTCCTGCCCCTTTTCATGTCCGTACGCGCTGCCATTCGCGCCAAAGTGTCGCTTAGCATGGCCGACGTCCAGAGCGATCCGAGCGCGGCGGAGAGCCTGCGCAACGATGCGAAGGATTACCTCGCTCGGGCGATCGGCTTTCTCGAACCTCGCGCCCCGGTGATGGTTGCCGTCGGGGGCCTGTCGGGGAGCGGCAAATCTACCGTCGCCCGCGCACTGGCGCCTCACCTGGCCCCGGCACCCGGTGCGGTCGTGCTGCGCAGCGACGTCATCCGCAAGGCGCTCATGGGCGTGGGCGAAACCGAACGCCTTGGACCGGCGGGATATACGCGGGAAGTTTCGCAACGCGTCTACGATGCCGTGGTGAACCGGGCGCATACCATCGCCGCCGCAGGGTTCAGTGTGGTGGCCGATGCGACCTTCACCAAAGCTGCGGGCCGCACTGCGATTGCCGACGCCGCGGCGCGCGTTGGCTGTCCCTTCACAGGCTACTGGCTCGACGCCGATCCCGGAACGCTGGTGGCCCGGGTCGATGCACGGACCAACGATCCCTCGGATGCGGACGGCGCCGTGGTCCGCCGCCAACTGGCCGACGATATTGGCGACCTGGATTGGACGCGGATCGATGGGCGTCGAGCGGCCGCGGCAATCGCGGATGAAATCGCCAATTCCGTTCGAAAGATCGCTTGATCGTACCCGCGCCGCTGCGCAGGATGACGGGCTCAATCCACCCACCTTTGAGGTTTCTCTTGTTGATTGGCTTTGTCCCAGTCCCGTCACGGCCATTTCCGTGAACGACCAGGGCGCAAATCTCGATCGCCGCGCGTTGCTGTTCGGCAAATGGCGGCGCGAAAAGCCTTCGGTGGCGGCGTCGCCCAGCGTTACGTCGATACGGGCGATCAACTGGGTGCGTCCGCCGGGCGCGATCGCACCCAACCTCTTTGTCCAAACCTGCGACGGGTGCGGCGCCTGCGCCGAGGTGTGCCCGGCCCAGGCCATCAAAATGACGGGGCCCGCGGTCGATGGCCGCCGGCCCGGTCCGCGGATCGACGCGGCGCAAAGCCCGTGCGTTCTGTGCGATGCCATTGCTTGCGTAACCGCCTGTCCAACCAAGGCGCTCGCACCGGTGGACCGCGACGCGATCCGCATTGCCCAGATCCGCTTCGACGACACGCGGTGCTGGTCGGCCAACGGCACCGATTCGGCCTGCACGGTGTGCGCCGAGCGCTGCCCGGTGGGCGAGGGCGCGATATCCGTGGTCCCCGGCAAGGGGCCGACGATCGCGGCGGGATGCACCGGCTGCGGCGTATGCGTCCACTACTGCCCCGCAAAACCGCCGCCGCTGATCCAGTTGCCGCTGACGCTCTAGGCGGGGCCGGGAACGACAGTTGCCAGCGGCCGCTGGTGCCGGGTGCACCGGTCGTTCCCTGTCACAGGCATCAGGTAGCCCCTGATCTCCAACGATCTCCAGTATTACTGCGGCCCAGGTTCGATGTGAAGAGGCGTCGGTGGTCTACCCTTTGGTCTACCCTCCTGACCCGC